>NZ_JBALNF010000025.1:123616-145792 GCF_036962465.1 Neobacillus vireti | reverse complement strand
GGGAGCCTCCTCGGCGCTAAAGCGCCTGTGGGGTCTCCCCAGCCCCGTACTCCCGCAGGACTTTGAATTTGCATCCTCGAATCCGCCCACGCACGAAGGAAATGCGATAGCATTTTCGAGGAGTCTTCGCCGCCTTCCGCTCCAATCAACGTGCTAAAATCAACTACATCCTTTAACTCAGCCTAAATAATAGTAAAGAACGGAAGGACGATGATGGTGAGGCAAAGGAAAAATACAGCAACGGCACTTAACTTTTGTTTCTCCTTCCATAAAGTAACGCCAAAACCAAAGGTATAGGCGATAATTCCAAACAAAACAATATAAGTTATTAATTGCATACTATCCTCCCACCTTATTCGTTTTTTTTGTTTGCTTTCCATAATCAATAATCTCTATGTCCGGTTGTACAATAATATCGGCTCTTAAAAACGATTTCCCCCAATCAAATTTCTCAAATTCCTTATTTGTTAAAAAATAGGGACGTGCATAAAGGGGTAATGGATAGGGTACCCCCTTCAATTTTGTTTGTGATTTCTTAAATAACTCTTCATTCATTCCTTTGAAAAAACTAATCAATTGTTTTTTTAGGATTTGCCTGTTTTTTTCAGATGTGTAAGAAACCATCGATGGGTTTGTCATAATTTCTACTTTTAAAGGGATGGTGATAATTATTTCGGGCTTCGCCCCTTTTAAATTTTTCATTTTTACTTTATTATTTTCCCTTTTCATGATCCTGGCAGCTAATTGTCTCCCTTTGTTAGAAAAAGGATCCGGTATATCAATTAATATATCTTTGATGTCCGTTGTATCATCTAGAATATTGACAATCCTGGTTTCTTGGCCAGTGAGTTTTTTTGTCATTACCCCATTTTTAAAAACAGCAGAGCCAATAAATTGCGTCTCATCGAGTTCACCGGTTGCATCTACTTCGCCCGCAATATATTCATCTTCACTTTTCACCTTGGTCTTCTTAGACTTTATAGCTGTCGTATACATTGCCAAATAGAGGTCTGTTCCTCTATCCAACGTTTTAAAATAGCGAAATAAGGTTGAGTCTGGGATCATTCCATTTTCAATCCCATGATCGACCATATATTGAAAATATTTATGCGGCCTTGTTTCCATCATAGGTTTATTCTTCACAAAATAGTCACTGGCGTTTTCTTTAGAAACAGCTAAATAGGTATTCATTCGGATCTCTTTATCCTTTTGAGTATCAAAAATGGTAATCGGAAAGTTTTTATCCTTCGCATATTTCTCAGATACGATAATAATTCTTAAAAATTCATAACTAATCGTTCGAGAAATGATCGAATTGGCAGTCCCTTTGGCGGCTACAATATCATTCACATCAAAGGTAATAATTTCTCGTGGCTTTTCGCTTGATCCCCCGCCACCCTGCATACTGCCTACCTCAGGGTTTGCAAGCAGCATGGTCACTTTGATTTTCCCTTTATGTTCTGATTTATCAAGTCCTAACCCAATTACATAGGAGCGATCTTCGAGTTCCTCTCGATCCCAACACCCTGCTAGAAGGAATACCACACTTAGAAATATGATTGCTTTACATACTATTCCTGTTTTTCGCATGTTTAAATTCTCCCCTTAACAGTGCGGCTAACCAAAGCAAGACAGACATAGAAGCATATACAATCCCAGCAGCACTCGAAGTAAACATTTTAAACTGACTGGCCACTCCGGCTGATTCTGGAAAGCTTCCAATTAATAAATAGAGTGTGGCTAAGGACGGAATTAAGTATTCAAAGTCATTGATTTTAAACAGAAAACCGAACATCATTCCATTAATATACAAAAACGCCGTAAAGCGAATAAATGCTGACATTAACCAAATGACAAAAAAGATTATTTCTACATTAGGAAGATAGCTTCCCAGTGATATATAACGGATCAGTGTATGAAAAGGATAGCCAATGGTTCCCAACGAAGTATCAAACATACAGATATAGGCCAGTATCATCACACATAGGCTAAATGTGATAAATAGAAATGAAATCCAAGTTCCTTTACGAAAATCCTTTCCAGAGCTTATAAAAGGGATGATAGTCGTAAATAGAAAAAAATCAGTGAACAGTGATAGTCCAATAAAACTACCTTTAACTATTTCTGCAGGTCCTGACCCTAAAATGGGAAATATTGCTCGAATTGTACTGGTTTTTGTACTTAACAAAAAGGCAATATATAAAGAGATAACCGCATAGAAAACAATCAGATACGCTACCGAACCAATATGTTGTATTCCTTTTTTTGCACCATATGCACATATGGCCAATAACAGGGCATAAATCACTAGTGTAGGGGTGGTTGGGTAATAAAATGTCCGAATGATATTAGAATAGGACCTTGAATCGAATGATATCCCACAGGAGCTTATAAGGAAAATAAGCAGACAAATCAAAAAACCAATGTACTTCCCAAATAACTTTCGAATTACTGAAAACAAATCCTTGTCGGGGTATAATGAAAGAGTTTTTAATAATAAAAGTAACGGAATAACAGAAATTCCTGCTGCAAGAACGGGAATCATCCATGAGGCATTTTGTACTATCTTGTAGAGAATGGTCGGGGTATCCTCGGTTGCCTTCGCCCCAACCATCAATATAGCGATAGACACATATTCACGAATACCAAGTTTTATCTGCTGCTGATTCATAATGTTTATCCCTTTCTCTGTCTAACCATATCCTTTGGTTTTAAATAACCAGGGCGAAACTTTTCTTTAAATGGAATATGCCGGATAATAAAATCCTTAGATGAAAAGAAGCGCGGTGTCATCGGTGCAAAGTATGGGGTACCAAAGGATTTCAACGAAACTAGATAAAACAATCCTAATATAAATAATGATGTTGCCCCGAAAATCCCCATAGCCCCGGCAGTAAAAATAAATAAAAAGCGGCAGATGCGGATGGCAAAGTTAAGACTGACATCACTGATAATAAATGAACTTAAGCCGCTCAAGGCAATGACAATGATAACGATCGGACTAATTACATTGGCCTGAACAGCCGCTTGTCCCAAAATTAAAGCACCAACAATACCTATTGTAGGACCAATGGGAGAGGGGACACGCAGCCCAGCCTCCCGAATAAGTTCAAAGGCAATTTCCATCATCAAAATTTCGATAATCGATGGGAAAGGAACGCGTTCTCTTGTCCCAGCAATCGCCATCAATAAATCTGGCGGAATCATACCAACATGGTAATTGGTAATGGCAATATAAAAGGATGAGGCGAATGCAGCAACAAACATCGCCATTAACCGCAAAATACGGATGAAATTACCATAAGGCGTCCTTAGGTAATGGTCCTCAGGGGAATGAATGATTCCCCAAAAGGTAGCCGGCAGCACCAAACAGCTGGGCGAGTTCGACATTAATAGGATAATATGACCCTCTTCAATGAAGGAGGCTGCCCGGTCAGGACGTTCTGTATACAATATCGTTGGAAATAGAGATCGGGGCCGCTCTTCAAGATATTGCTCTAATATACTTAAATCGAGGATTTTATCCGTATCAAGTCCAGCTAATTTTTCCTTTATGTTTTTGAGCAGCTCTTCATTCACTAAATCGTTCTGATAAACAAGAAAGACATCATTCCTTGACCGTTTTGATACAACCTGTGACTCTATAATCAAATTTTCATTTTTAATCTTTTTGCGGATTAGCGCTATATTATCAATTACCTTTTCATTAAAAGCTTCCTTTGCCCCTTTGACAATTACCTCATTTTGCGAGGTCTCGATTCCACGTCCACGCGTTTTGGTCGTTTCAAATAAATAGCAGTCCTGATCACCATCAATAAACAGTGCAGTTATGCCGCCTGTAATATACTCTGTAATTTCTCCAATGATGGCCGATGTTTTTAAAATGGGATATGAGACAATATCCTCGATATTCCTTGTAGGCTGATCGCTTATGAGTAACTTCTCGATGATGCCTTCCTGAATATTTTGGACTTCAACCATTGTACTTATATAAATAATAAAGGCACGTCTGTCTAGGGCTCTGATTCTTAATTCACGTACCTTAACATCTGTATTTTTCGGATAACTGAAGAGGGTCTTAAAGGTATGCAAATTTTGATCATAATTTTTGCTTATATCACTTTTTTTTAGTTCCATTACCTTTTGATTGGATTGTTCGTCAAACTGTGGTTCAGAATTTAATTTTTTCAGAAGAATTTTCAGAATTGTCTTTTTCATTATGAACCACCTCCATGTTTAAATAGTTTTCCAACTTTAGGGGTCTTTATGTATGTTAGGAAAGGTTTGGAATAATTGAATATAGTCTGATTTTTCTATAGGATAAGGAAAGTGAAAACTATTAAAAATGGAGGAATAAAAATGAATTTGCTCTGGGATTTTGATGGTACCCTTTTTGATACATATCCGGCATTAGTTGAGGGGTTCGTAAGTCTTAGCAAGCAGGACCTTGATCGAGCCGAGGTATTACGGTGGTTGAAAAAGGATTCAAAAACAGCCTTTAAGCATTATGGTATTTCTGAAGACCTGAGGGGTGAATATCAGCGTCTATACAATATGCACTCTGTAAACAGTCAGCCTTTTGATCATATTGAAGAGGTTTTGGCTTCAGTTGATCATAATTTTATTGTCACACACCGTGAAAAGGAATCCACCCTGATGCTGCTTAAAAAATTCAATTTACTAAAATACTTCGAAGAGATTGTCTCGGTCGAAGAACAAGGGTTTATTAGAAAGCCGCATACGGCTTCCTATGAGTACGTTTTAAAAAATAATCATATCGATTTGGTTGTCGGAGATCGCGATTTAGATTTAATCCCTGCCCGTCGTTTAAACATTAAGACCGTTGCGTTTCAAAATCCAACGATCACCGCGGATTTCCATGTTGAAAATTACTCAGATTTTATTTCTAAAGTCCTTAATCAGTTATAGAAGGAAACCGAATAAATTTCATCTCAAAAGAACAAACTAACCCAAACAAATCATCGTTTGGGAGAAACGTATGTCAGTGTTTTTAGTTGTTATTATGAGAACGATTGCCGCTTTTGTCATATTATGGATTTTTGTACATATTCTCGGAAAACGGACTATATTTCAAAAAACCTATCATTTGTTTATTGCCACCATTACCATGGGCACCATAGCAGGCAATTTAACCTTTAATTATAAAATCAGCTTTCTGTACTTTATCTTTTCGTTTGTCATGATGGGATCGATTATCTTCACCTTAAATATCCTCTCTGTCAAGAGCCAGCGCTTTCGAGAACGAATTGCCGGAAAGCCTGTCACGCTCATCCAAAAGGGAGAAATCCTGGAAGAAGCATTACAAAAAGTTGGGTTTTCCATTGATATTTTAAAACAAGCCTTACGAGGGAAAGATGTCTTTACCATTGATGAAGTCGAGTGGGCCATTTTAGAAGTAAATGGCTCACTGTCCGTTTTAAAAAAAGCAGAATATCAAAGTATCACCCGAAAAGATTTAAATATGAATCCGTCACCGTACAAGGTTCCAGTAGAATTAATAATGGATGGTGAAGTATTATCGGATAACCTCTCTAACTCCCCCTACAGCGAAGAATGGCTCAAAGCAGAACTCCAAAACAGAAATACCGAGGTTTCTAAAGTCTCCTATGCGGTCGTCACCACTAAAGGAAACTTGTATATTGATTTCTATCAAGACAAACAGCAGCTATCAAAGTAATAATGAGCTGCTGTTTTTTTAAGAAGCCCTCCAAAAAACGGTTGTGAAAACACGGATTTTATGATTCGATTAAATATACTAGGGGGGTTCGACATGAAAGGAAAAATGAGACTCATCACGACCATGCTCATCTTCGGAAGCATTGGGGTCTTTGTAAGAAATATTGAAATGTCATCCAGTGAAATTGCGTTTTTAAGAGGGGTAATCGGAAGCCTATTCCTGCTTGCAGCTAGTTTTTTAGTCAAACATAAGCCATCATTCAAAGCATTAAAAGCAAACGCACTCCTCCTCTTATTATCAGGAGGAGCAATCGGCCTGAATTGGATTTTCTTATTTGAATCTTATCGGTACACAACCATTTCTAACGCTACGATTAGCTATTACTTTGCGCCCATCTTTGTGATGATCCTGGCGCCATGGGTTCTGAAGGAAAAACTGACAAGTGTAAAGATTGGCTGCATTATTGCTGCGATGATCGGTCTGTTTTTAATTGTTAATCCAGGGGGAGAAGGACAAAATCAGACCCTTGGCATCTTATATGGCCTGCTGGCAGCAGCCCTATATGCCAGCGTTATTTTAATGAACAAATTTATTAAGAACCTATCAGGTTTTGAAATAACCTTAGTCCAATTAATGGCAGCAGCCATTGTTCTTATGCCATATGTTTGGTGGCACGGGGATCTTACTTTTACAGGGCTAAACTCTACTACATTTATCTTTATCCTGATCCTTGGTATTGTCCATACAGGATTGGCTTATTTTTTATACTTTACCTCGATTCAAGAACTAAAGGGTTCCACCATTGCAGTTCTAAGTTATATCGATCCAATTTCTGCTGTTATAATTGCTGCCATTTTCATAGGTGAAAGCATGACTGTGATTCAAATTATAGGCGGAATCCTCATCCTCGGCTCAACCTTAATAAGTGAAAAACAAGAATACAAAATCAAGACTCCCACTACCACCCCGTAGTGGGAGTTTTAATTTTGTATTCTCACTTACATGAAGCCCTTCACTATTGACAAATTTCTGCCATATCTTTTCGAACATACCTTGAACTTATCCCTATTGCCATGTTTTTTAAGTAAAAAAAGAATATAGTAGAACCATAAAGAGAAAACAAAATTTGAAGGGTGGAATCATTTATGTTTAACAAATTTTTAAGAGAAAATAAAATTTCAGCAGTGATCTTAACTGTTTTACGTGTATATCTTGGCTATTCTTGGATCTCCGCAGGGATTGGAAAATTAACGAGCGGTGGATTCGATGCATCTGGATTTTTAAAAGGAGCGATCGCCAACCCCGTAAAAGGTCCAGACGGCGCAGTCGTATTTGGCTGGTATGTAGACTTTCTAAAACACTTTGCATTACCAAACGTTGATATCTTTAATGTAATCGTTCCTTGGGGTGAAACATTAATCGGTTTAGGCTTAATCTTAGGCTGCTTAACAACAACCGCGATGTTCTTTGGTCTAGTCATGAACTTCTCTTTCTTCTTAGCAGGCACTGTATCTCACAACCCTAGAGACATTTTCTTAGGCTTCATCATCTTAACTGCTGGCTATAATGCTGGTAGAATCGGTTTAGACCGCTGGGTTGTTCCTTTCTTTAAAAAAATGGCTAACAAAAATGCTGGTGCTGAAAAACCTAAAGCAGCAGCGTAATTACAAGTTGATAATAAGACGGTTCGGAATTCCGAACTGTCTTTTTTGTTTCTTATTATTTATTAGTTCCATTCCATGAATTAGTTATCAATCGCATATATTTCTTAATGACATAAGCTGCCCTTCGGAACCATTGATTCCGATAGACCATTTTTTCATTTAATAATACTTTAATAAAGAATTAATATGCTTATAACAAATAAGACACAGTTTGTTAATAATAAATGGGTATACTTTATATTAGTGGGGATAGCATGTGTGGCTATCATGGTATTTGGCGTAGGTGGAGCCGGTACTAGAGGGGACGGGATGACGAGTTAGGTACTGCAGTTCATGATCCCAGTAATTTTTTGGCCAATTGATTTTCAATTCTTTTTATGATGCGCTCTTGATAGATTACTAGCCTTTCTTTGGATTGCATCGCACATTTATTCTCTTCTCGGAAGTAAATTCCCTTCATCCGAGACTAAACACCCCTTTTCATAGCATAAATTCCCTTCTTCAGAGTGTCAACATCCTCTATCCGAGCGATAGACGCAGATTTCCTAAAGCTACATAAATATTTTCACCTCCTTCTAGAAACGATAAGAATGGAGGTGAAATATCAAAATGAAAAATGAACACAATGGCGGGGGAAACCAAATGAAGTATAGTATTTGGAATACTCGTACAGAGGAAAATATCGAAATCACCAAAGAGAAAATAAACGAAGCGTTAGAACGTTCCCCTTTGCAATCAACATCAACAGAGCAAAATGACACAAAGCAGCCGTAAAGGGTTGCTTTAGTTTTTGCCTAGATGCTCTGCTCCATTCTGGATAATCCTAGACACTTTACGACTTTCTTGTCGACCGCCAAACTTAAAGACGACAATCCCAGCCACAATCACCAGGACACCAAGCAAATGTTTAAAAGTAAATGGAACCTTTTCCAATCCCATAAAACCCATGGAATCCCACCATAATGCGAAGGCAAGCTGCGAGATTAAGGCGATTGAAACAGCAACTGTTGGCCCGAGCTGTTTGATTCCTTGAACAATACACGTAACCACTCCTACCCCAATGACTCCACTCACCCAGTACCAGGGCTTCATCCCATCTAAACGAAACAATTCTCCCCCTTCAAAAATCAGCCCCATTATCAGGGATGCCAAAAATCCAAGTCCTAATACCAGCGTAGTTGTCGCCCAGGAACCTGCGCGTTCATTGACCTTACTGTTAAATATATTTTGCAAACTAACTAACGAACCCGCGATCAATGCAAAAATAAATCCTACTACCATTTAAGCTTCTCTCCCTCAACCTTATTCGTAAATATTGTCCCCAGCAAGCTTTCTTAATCCCTCAATATCCTTTACAAGGATAAAGCCTCTATTCCGTTCAATCAGACCCTCATTGCAAAATTGGGTAATCACTCGATTTAAGTGACGGTAACTTGTTCCAATTAAGTTTGCTGCATCCTTTATACTGGTAACCAGCTCCGATCCCTCAAACGAAATAGATAAAAGGTAACTTGCCAGCCGGACTTCCACAGGGTACATGATATTAAAACTCATTGATTTATTTTTAAGATGAAATTTTTTCGTAATAATCTCTAATAAAAAATTAAGCAATGGGGCATGGTCATGACTAAATTGCTTCAGCCAGCGGTGTTGAACACCGATCATTACAACCGATGATACCGCTTCAACTGTGTTGATAAAATCAATACTCTGTACGTATTCCAAGTCCCCTATCACCTCAAGCGGCGTTTTAAACGAAAGGATAAGGGTTTTGCCTTCAGCAGAATTGGTATAGATTTTAATTTTCCCTTCAACCAGAATATATAAATACTGTGCTGGATCACCTTGAGAGCAAATCAACTCCCCTTTATCAAAACAATACAGAGTTAAATGTTGATGGAGCTGTTCTGTAAATATCCTATCAATTTGATGCATCTGGATATATGACTCCAACTTCCCGTGATCTATGATTTCCCGCACGGCTTCTCGACCTCCATTTAAAAACGAAGTATAACTACACCGGCAATCATTAAGCCAATCCCAATAAATTGCGGCAGTCTCATCCGTTGTTTTATAAGCCCAAACCAGCCATTACTATCAATAATAAAGGTTAACGTTAACTGGGCAATCAATATGGCCGAAATGGACATGGTTACCCCAATTTTTTGGATTGAAGTGACATTGCCAAAAATAACAATCGCCGCAAACGCCCCTCCAGATAAATATAAAGGATTTACCTGCTTAAATCCCTGCCATTTATTTTCTCGGACGAATAAAGTAATCACGAGGGCCACAATAAAACCGGTAAACTGGGTAATCGTTGCAGCCTGCCACGTTCCAATGTCCTCACTAATCCGTGTATTTGCTACCCCTTGCAGTGTAATAAAAGCTCCTCCCAAAACGGCAAATAAGCATCCCTTCATCTTTTATCTCTCCCTAAACTAGATTTATCTATATTAAAAGATATTTCTTCATGTTCAGGATAGGACATATGTCCTCAGGCTCAACATTTTATTTTAACCCGGAGGTATTAATATCGCTCAATGAATAAGACTAATATAATATTCCCTGTTAGGTAGGCGTTATTTAAATGATACAGATAACCTTAAACTATATAATCCTCTTTACCGGTTTAGGAATATACATTTTATATCGAAGCTGGACTCATATATTTTAATTCTCATTAAGAAAATGCTTGATCCTTTAATATGTCAATCCTAAACAGCTGCCAAAAAAACGATGCTCCGTATCATGGATGCATCGTTCTAAAAAGCTTATTGTTTTACCTTTAATCCAATCAAAGAAGCAAACCCAATTGCCTGCTCTGGTGAGACTTCACATCCCGCCAGACTTTCAATTGAAACATTTAATTTTTCAAATCGGCAGGTACTAATATCAATCCCTTTTAACAGAGTTTGTTCAAAATGAGCATCATTAAGATCGCATTCAGTCACTTTCACTTTAGTCAGTTTGCTATCATAAAAGTTTGCACTCTGTAAGGAGCTTCGCTGAAAGCCCACCTGTTTTAAACTAGAGTCAACAAACTCACTGAAATTAGCTAAACAATTGTCAAACGTTACATTCCCCAGATTGGCATCTGAAAAATCTACACCCACTAATTTACAGTCCTTAAAGGAGACGCGGTGGATAATTCCTTCGCTAAATCTAACATTGGACAGATCACAGTTTTCAAATATTACGTCTGTCATATCCACCCTATGCAGCTTAGCATTAAGGAACGTTACATTTTTAAAGACAACTTCCGAAAGGATGAGTTTAGTAATTTCAACCTCATCTGCTCGAGACCCCGTAACCATACAGTTGATTAATTGCGGTTCTTCTTCATTATAAACATCATTGAAATTAGCCTTACTTAAGTTTGTTGATATCCTGGGAGGTTCAATTTTAAACCCTTTACTCATACTATCACCCTTACATTAGTTATTATTAGGTAACTCTACCATAGGGGAGCAGCTGATGATAGTTCTAATATGAAACGGAAACCGAATAAACTTCCAATCTACTATAAGGTTAACTCTATGATAATGATCGAATTCTTCTCAACGAAGGGAATAAATACATCCACAATCCTGCAACTAAGATCGTTCCAACTCCACCAATAAAAGCCGCAGGTACCGTTCCAATCAGGCCGGCAAGGGTTCCTGATTCAAACTCGCCAAGTTGATTAGACGTGCCAATAAATAGCGAGTTTACCGCATTTACACGGCCGCGCATTTCATCAGGCGTTTGCAGCTGTACAAGTGAGGATCTTATGACCACACTGATGACATCCGAACCACCAATCAGCAGTAACGCAACCAACGAAACGATTAAGCTGCTTGAAAGGGCGAAGAGCATCGTCGCCAAGCCAAATACAGCAAGTGCCCCAAACAGCTTTAAACCGATATTGTTTTTAAGCGGGTAATAGGCAAGCACTAGGGACACTAATAACGCACCAACTGCCGGAGCAGTCCGCATTAATCCCAATCCCCATGGACCTGTATGCAAAATATCCTGTGCATAAATCGGTAAAAGCGCAGTAGCTCCGCCAAGCAGGACGGCAAACAAATCAAGCGAGATCGTCCCTAAGATTACCGGATGACGATAGATAAATTCCAATCCTAAGAAGATGGACCGTAATGATACCGGTTCTGACTTTCGGACGAATTCATGTTCAGCACGAATCGTATATGTAAGTACTGCTCCAACAAGCAACGCAACTGTTGCCGTACTGTAAACATAGGATGCACCTAATGAAAAAAGTAACCCTCCTATCATCGGACCTAAGATTTGGGAAGTTTGACCAGCCGTAGTACTTAATGAAATGGCTTGCTGCAGGATCTTTTTTGGTACCAATTGCGGCAATAACGCTGCTGAGGTTGGGCCTTCAAACGCTCGACAAGCCCCAAGAACTGCAGCTGCCACCAATATTGTTTCACGCCCGAGCCAGCCGCCAATATTTCCATATAAAAGCAATCCAGCGATAACAGCTTCAATCGTTAGGCAGATAAAAACAATTTTTCGACGGTCATAGTTGTCGGCAACCTGACCAACAACAAATGTTAGTAGTACCATCGGTATGAACTGAGCAAGTCCGACTAACCCTAAACTGAAAGCATCATGGGTCAAATCATACATTTGCCATCCGATCGCAACGGACAGCATTTGGAATGAGGTTGATGCCAAAATCCTCGATACCCAATAATTCCTAAAACTCGGCTGTTTAAAAAGTGAATCTCCTGATGGAAGCAAAATCAAATTCACACCCTTTTTCTCAATATTCGATAATTTTTGTGCTTCTATTATACTTCTTTTAATGCCAGACTTCATATCTTAAGTATCTAAGCAATCATCACTTATCCGATGACAACTTACTTTCCTGGAATTCCACGAATTCGATAGAAAATTCAATGAGAATTGTTTTTTTTTCATGGAATTTCAATTAATTCTACGTTATTCCGACATTTATCCACGCACTTTTAGTATATTTCGGCATAATTCCACTTTAAATTACTTATCTCTATAAGTTTTTAAGCTATAATAAAGGAACCAATGTTATCCTAAAGTGAATCGAAATATAGAAAATAACAATATTTGATTTGCGTCTAATTATAATGAAATAATTTTTTTTCGAAAGGACTAGTCATTTTGAAGCTAAAACGGATAGGAAGTATATTGTTTACTATAACTCTAGTTCTGGTCTTCATCCTATTCTATTTGGATTCTAAATCCTCTACGGACTTGAAAAAAAATCAGTCGGTGCCATTACCTACAGAACTCAATCCGGTTGTAAAAGAACGGAGCGATCAATTAATCCAGCAGGCGGCTAAAAAAGGAATTGAAGTCGTGGTTACAGATGGTTTCCGAAGTGCTGCTGACCAAGATCAACTCTATAAACAAGGCCGTACGACCGGGGGAAATATTGTTACAAATGCCAAAGGAGGAGAGTCCTATCACAATTTTGGACTTGCCATTGATTTTGCATTAGAGACTCCTTCAGGTGATGTAATTTGGGACAGGGAATACGACCGAAATGAAAATGGAGTAGCAGACTGGACTGAAGTTGTTCAAATGGCAAAGGCTTTAGGTTTTGACTGGGGCGGTGACTGGAAGGGCTTTAAAGATTACCCCCATTTAGAAATGAATTTCGGCCTGACTATTGCTGATTTACAGAATGGCGAGAGACCTGCAGGCACATCACTTACCGCAGATTCGGACAAAGAATAAGAACATAATAACTAATTTTAGGCACCGCAATTCTGCGGTGCTTTGTGTTTTTAGTAACTAGAAGGTTAAAATTGCCTTTTTTAAGAACCGAGTAAAAATAAACACTTCCTCTGTCTCTACTTTTGTAATTAGATAGGTTGAGGAGGTTGGAGGAAAAATTTGATCTGGAGTTATTTTTACTAACTTTTTCATTGCAATTTCTTCCTTAACTACTGTAAGAGGTAAATAGGAAACACCAAGCCCTGCCTCAATAAACCTTTTGGTTACCTCCACTTGATTCACCTTCATTGTTTGTACCTTCGGATAATATCTCTTAATAACGTCCAAAAGCTGTTCCCAATAATCTGGATGGTTGTGAGTTATCAATCTATATGTATGAAGCACGCTTTGTTCATCTAAAGAGGATTCCCTGGGCCCAACTAAGATGACCGATTCTTTGTGGACCGTCTCTGTCCGTATATTTGTTTGAACAGGCACGATTCTGCTGAGTCCAAGATCTGCCCTGCCCGCACCGATTTCCTTGCCTATTTCATATGAATTGAGGACATTAATAATCACTTCGATATCCGGATTTTCATCCGTAAATTTTCGTAACAATCCCGGCAGAAAGGATGAGGCAATTTGTGGGGCTGCGACAATAATCAGTTTCCGATTATACCCCTGTTTCCACGATTCAAAGTCATCCATCCCTTGTTCGTAATTATTCATTAACTCCCTGGCATAAGTTAAAAACTTATAGCCAGCTGGTGTGAGAACCACTTTATTGCCCACTCGTTCAAATAAGAGGATGTTAAGGTTTTCCTCCAGCCTTTTAATATGTTTAGTCACTGCAGGCTGAGTCAGAAAAAGCTCTTCAGATGCTTCTCTAAAATTTTCATACTTGGCACAAATAATAAAGGTCTTTAGCCACTTTATATCCATGTAGGTCCCTCTATTCAATAACAGTTCGTTATTAAATTCTTGATTTTTTGTTAATATCCATTATTTAACTACTCCATTATAATCGAATCAACAGGAATATACAGTTAATTTTAAAGGAGCGATTGTTCAATGAAAAAAAGAATGGACGCATGGAATGCCAATTTATACGATTCTAAACATTCATTTGTATCGATGTATGGGGAAAGTTTAATCGAGTTATTAGCTCCGCAAAAAGGAGAAAAAGTCCTTGACCTTGGCTGTGGAACAGGTGATTTGGCAAAAAAATTAGCTGATTTTGGTGCAGAGATTACCGGAGTGGATAAATCTGCAAAAATGATTGAGCAAGCAAGAAGTAAATACCCCACTATTGAATTCCTTGTTCAAGATGCAACAGAATTAGCATTCCAACATGAATTTGATGCTGTATTTTCGAATGCTGCACTTCATTGGATCAAACAACCAAAGCCAGCTCTAACTTGTATTTATAATAGCTTAAAAAAAGGCGGAAGATTTGTGGCTGAATTTGGAGGCAAGGGTAACGTTCAGGCCATTTCAGATGAATTAGTTCATCAAATTGAGGCAGAAGGTTTCACTTTTGACATAGAAAGATTCCCTTGGTACTTTCCGAGTATTGCTGAATACTCGTCCTTCATGGAACAAGCAGAATTCAGGGTAACCTTTGCCCATCACTTTGACCGTCCAACTCCATTGGAAGGTAAATCTGCCATTAAAAACTGGATCGATATGTTCTGCAGCGGCATGTTAGCAGGTATTCCTGAAAGAAAAAAAGCCGGCATAACAGCAAAGGTGGCAAACAATTTAAAAGAGGTTCTATATAAGGACGGCAGCTGGATTGGTGATTATAAAAGGATTCGTGTCATCGGCTATAAAGAATAATGAAGGCAATATAAACGGTATATTTTACACAGAAATAAACCAATCCATTCTAGTTAAGTAAAATAACCTGATGGATTGGTTTATTAAGCTAACGATAAAAACGGCCATTATTGGTCTTCCCTCATGAGCTTAGGTAATAATTGCAACAAAACCTTTAATGAGTGGCTTGATTTTTGTGTTAAACAGAGCATAATTCCCCCTTCGAACGCTGCTGTCATCATCACAGCAATAGAATCAGCTGTTTCTTTTGATAACCCATCTGCTACTAACTTTTCTGAATAGATCGTTTGCATCTTTATGTACAAGTGCGAACAGGCATTGCGGACAGAATCACTTAATGCAGCCATTTCACTAACAATACTGGTAAAGGTATAACCCGCAATAGTACCTTCTCGATTATAGCTGTCGATTAATTGTTCAATCATTGCCTGGGTGGCTTCTTGGGTAGTTTGATATCGTTTGAAAATATTCTCAATGTCTGTCGTAATCGACTCACTCATTGATTGTAGACAGGCTATAAGTAATTCTTCTTTTCCATTCGGAAAATGATGATAAAGCGAGCCTTTTGAGATGTTACACGCTTTTAATATTTCGTTTAAACCTACGCCTATATACCCTTTTTGTTGAAAAAGAGTGGTTGAGACGTCGATGATCATCGATTTTGTATCCATTTCCGTTGTAAACCTCCTCGGGGTACTTCTGTTTATTACACTATCAAAAAATTTTTCTATTTCAAAGGTTTTTGTTGTGGAGTTTGTTTCTAGCATCCGTAAATGCATACTAGAAACAACCCTTCTATTTGGGTGCTATCAACTGTCTTTTACATCGAAATTTTAGCACAGCAAACTAGTCTTCCGAAAGAAAGTGTTGCCAAAAATTTAAATTATATTGATCCAAATGCAAAGTTTTGGACAGATGATTTGAAAACATGGTCGGACTGGTATTTAAAGAATGGTTTAATTCAGAAACCGATTGATGAAAATAAAGTAGTAGATTCCAAGTTATATAATGAAGCCTTGAAATTAATTGATAAAAAATAAGAAAGCAGAAAAAGGCCTATTTAGATATCCTAATCTAAATAGGCTTTTAATAAGTATTTATAGGTCCTCTCCGCCTGCTATCGAATGAAATCCTCGTACACCAAGCCCGCCATCACTATTAATAATTACACCTGTAATTGCCATTGAATCCTTGTTTGAAGCTAACATGACATAGGCACTTGTATGATCTTGAGGGGAAGGTACTACATGCAAAGGAGTTGTAGAACTCATTAGTTCTTCTATATTATCTACACTTGATTGTGTTTGTTTTTCTTGCCCTAATGCCTCTGGTCCCCTTAAATCTGTAAGTGTACCTCCAGGTGCTACTCCATTCACACGAATTTTAGGAGATAGTTCATATGCTAATTCTCGAATCAAACCTACTACAGCATGTTTGGATGCCGTGTAAAGCGGGCCGCCGCCTGCAGGATAAAATCCTGCGTTAGAAACTGTAAAAACCATGTTTCCTCGTGTTTTCAGCAATTCAGGCAGAACTGCTTTAGCCCCATAAAGAGGTCCCTTCACATTTACACCAAAAATCTGTTCAAACGATTTCTCAAGATTTTCCTTTGGCAAATCTGGTAATGTAACAAAGTAATCAAAGATACCTGCATTGCCGATAAATGTATCAATCTTGTCAAATGCCCGCACCGTTTCAGCTACTGCTCTTTCATTATCCTCAAGCCGAGTTACATCTCCCTGAACTACCACTACACGGTCATCAAACTGCTCCTGCAAATCTTTTACTTTTTGATCCGAACGTTCTAATACACCAACACGAGCACCTTCATCAAGAAACCTCTCAACCAATGCCCGGCCGATGCCGGATCCCCCTCCGGTGATTAATGCTACCTTTCCTTCTAACCAGCCCATACAACATTAGCCCCTTTACAACGAGTGTTAATCTATCGTTAGAATACTCTATTTATCGTCCTGGACATTAAAAACCACCATTCTGATATCCGTCATTTCTTCTACTGCGAACTTTGGACCTTCTCTGCCAGCTCCACTCTTATCTATTCCGCCGTATGGCATAATATCTGCGCGATAAGAGGAAGTATCATTAATAATCACGCCGCCCGTTTGAATCTTTTTGGCTGCCTTCCACGCCAAGTTCACATTATTGGTAAAGACGCCTGCTTGCAGACCATATTCTGAATCATTGACAAGATCAATGGCCTGATCAAATGTTTGGTATGGAATAATAGAAGCAACAGGTCCAAAAACCTCTTCGCAGACCACTTTCATGGTAGAGCTTACTTTTCTTAATAGTGTTGGCTGTATTACCACTCCATCACGAGTACCACCTGTAAGCACTTCTGCACCATCACTTACAGCCTCTTTAATCCAGTCTTCTATCCTTTTAGCCTCATCTAAAGTAATCAGAGGGCCTACATCTGTATTAGGGTCTAAAGGGTTGCCCACAACTAAGTTATTTGTAGCTTCTACCATTTTTTTTGTAAAAGCGTCGATGACGTCCTCATGTACATAAACCCGTTGTACGGAAACGCAAAATTGTCCTGCTGAACCAAATGCCTTTTTCGCTAACAAGTCAGCAGCCAAATCTAGGTCAGCATCCGAATGGACGATATTTCCAGAGTTATTTCCTAGTTCTAGCGTAACACGGTTAAAACCGCTGTTTTGCTTTATACGCAAGCCAACATTTGGACTGCCTGTAAAAGTAATCATCTTTTTATCAGGATGTGCAACCAAATAATCGCCTACGGTACGACCTGAGCCAATAACTAAGTTAATATATCCTTTCGGCAAACCAGCCTCTTCTAACAAATTGCATAAATAAATCGCGCTTAGTGGAGTAGTGGATGCAGGTTTAAGAACAACTGCACAACCAGCTGCAATAGCAGGTGCTACTTTATGAACGACTAAGTTCATCGGGAAGTTAAAAGGTGTAATGGCTGCAACCACGCCTACAGGGACGCGAATATAAACACCCATTCGATTTCCAGATCCTGGAACAGCATCAAGAGATACCGTTTCACCATGAATTCTTTTCGCCTCTTCGGCAGCAGTCATCACAACTTGGACCGAACGATTGACTTCAGCAGTCGCATCCTTTAAAGGCTTTCCCCCTTCTTTCGCGATTAATTGAGCGATCTCTTCTGCATTTTTCGAAATGAGTTCCGCCGTACGTTTCAATATTTCAAATCTTTCATGGGATGGTAGTGGACGATTAGCCATTGCTTCATTTGCCGCTTTAATTGCTGCGTCCACATCCTGCTGCCCAGCAACGGCTGCCTCACCAATTACCTCTTGGGTAAACTTATTGTACACTTTCATCTTTTCATTGGTCTCCAACCATTCACCGTTTATATAGAGACCAGTACCATTTTGAGTCGTCGAAACACCACTCATTATGTCTCACCCTCCTTAAATTGGGAATATTAATTAAACATTTTTGCCTCTAAAAAGTCGCCTACATCGGTTCCTACATTTAGCTTCTTAGCTTCCTCATATACTGCACGTGCTGCCATGATATCTTGAACCGCCGTACCTACCGATTTAAAAAGAGTAATTTGCTCGTCATATATCCGAACTTTCTGTCCTGCTGCCAATTCTTTCAATTCTACAACTTTAGATGGATCGTACTGTCCGCTTTTTATGGCTTCGAGAACATCGCCGGATTCTGTTTCAAGGTGTTTTGTATCAATAACGATGGAATCAGCTGTTTCGAACGTATTGGTATCAATTTCCCTCATGATAGGCATGGTAGATCCAATTGAGTTTACATGCATACCCTTCCTGACCCATTTGCCTTCAAAAGCAACTCCATTACCTTTAGTAGATGTGTTTGTACATACATTTACAATATCTACACCTTCTACTGCCAACGCTGGAGATTCTACCGCTTCGACTTTAATACCAAGCTTTTCGCTCATTTCTGCAGCGTAAAGTTCCCTGCGTTGAGGGTTCGGACTATACACTTTCACGTACTCAATCTCTCTTACCGCACAAACGGCCTCCAAATTCGTACGAGCCTCCAGGCCAGAGCCGATCACCCCAACCGTTTTTGCGTTTTCTCTAGCTAAATATTTTGTCGCTAACCCCGTTGTCGCCCCAGTTCTAACTGCCGTTAAATAAGAGGAGTCCATCATAGCCTCCAAATTATTTTCGTTTTGGTCAATGATACCAATCAGATATCGTACCACTGGTCCACTCTTGAAAAAAGCCTTAAAACCCATATAACCGCTATCATTCATTACCGCAGACATCAATCGAAAAAAGCCTTGGTTATTCGTAGACATATTCATTCGCGGCGGCATGTTCACATTTCCGTTATGTTCTTCAACAAGCCCTTCCTCAATTTGTTCAATCATATTTTTCATGTTTATGGCCTGCTCAACATCTTTTAAGCTTAAAATTAATGTCATATAATCACCCCAGTATCATGGTTTTATTTCTATTAGTCTTGATAACGGCCAAGGAAGAATTGACTGTCATCATCGTTCGATACTTCAATTCCAGATTTAATTAGAGCTTGACGAATAGCAGTCATATGAGTCGAATTAACTTTCATAGTTGGCTGGCGTAATGGTCCACCATTAAAGCCAGTCAGCCAAGATGCATACTTCCATAGCATACGATTAACTAGACCTGCACCATCTGAAGATGCCATAAACTTGCCAATGGTAGATCTAGCGGGCTGTAATTTCCAATACTGTTCGTATACTTCCTCAAATCTTCTTTCTTTCATTAAATTAAATAGTTTTGGCAATACATCTCCGTACATTTCATAATTACTTGTACCCATCCATTGAATTGGAACCAGGTTACCTAATGCAAATGCATCTTTTTCTAAAGGAGTGGTGACAATTACCTCATCATTAAATAATTGATAACATTCAGTAAAACCGGCAATTAATGGCATTCCGCCCTCTGCTTTAATTGCGACAATATTAGGAACATCATTAAGAAGCTGTCTAATAATCTTTGGATCAATTGCTGCAGGATGCAAACGTTCGAATCCCCATAGTGGAACAGGGAAAAGAACAATACCTAAATTCGTAGATTCAGCAAACGCTTTTGTATATTCATAGATTTCCTGACTGTCCTTCGGATAAAAATTTGCTGGGTATGAAAGGAGCACTAAAGCGGCTCCAGCTTCTTCAGCCGCTTGAACAGCTTGAATGTTTTCTTCCAGTGTATTAAAAGCGGCATGGTGAATGATCGTTAAATTCCCTTTTGCCTCATCCACTGCCCATTTTGTAAATTGAATATATTCTTCTAATGTAGTAGCGGTTTCTGCTACTAGCAATGTCCCTGTAAATCCCAACTCCATACATCTTCTTACATCATGTCTGATTCCATTTTCGTTTAACTTGGTTAGATCTTGGGAAAACGATGGAATGACAACGTTTGCAAGTCCATGTAAATTTTCTCTTGCCCACTCTCTAGCTTCCAATCTTGTATACTGTGCCATTTAATTATTCTCTCCTTTAAAGATAATGGGAACGCTTTATAGGTAAATATTAATAGTTTGCAATAATAATATGAAATATCGAAAAATTATGCTGGTTATAAGGATTCGTTATTACAAGAAATCAGTAAAAAAAAAGCCATGCGGAACTTCCAGTCAAGCAACTGCCTTTGACATACGTTTCTGTTAACTAGTACACGTTCCAATCCAACCCACAACTTTATACAAGCTGTGGGCTATTTTTGTATTATAATAAAAATTAGACTTTTACTGCCGTTTCGATTTCGTTGTTCACCTGTACCCTAACTGGTGCGGTTTCTTGAATAAACAGCGAGAAAATAAAAGCAAGAACCGCTGCAGAGGAGCTAATCAAAAGTGGAGCAGTAAGTCCCCAAGCATCAGCAGCCATACCACTTAATACAGGGTTAAGCACACCGCCAAAGATTTCCCCAATACCAATGGTTAATCCGACTGTAACTCCAGCATATTGGCGTGGGACCGATTCAGTAGGGATCACAGACATCACTAATGCTCCGACACCCATACCTGAGGAGAATAGAAAAACCAACGCCACAATTAACCCAACGGAATCCAAATATACGACAGCAAGTGGAGTAAATATGGACAGAACTCCAAAAATGAGTGTGGTTGGTTTTCGGCCAATCCGATCTGAAATGGCGGGGACGATAATGCCAAAGATGGCGAAACCTGCCCCAAACGCTGCCATAATAATGCTCATGGTGCCTGAAGACAAGTGCTTATAATTCACAAGAAAGGTTGGACCAAAGATATTGAAAGCCATTACATAGATCATAAAGAAACTGAATATAACGACGGATAACCAAATGTTTCGGTGTTTTAATACTTCTTTAAAGTCCACTTTTTCTCTAGAAGCAGCAGGAGAATGGACTGTAGAATTGCCCTTATCCGGGTTTTTCACAGACTTCATAATGAAAGCAGCCAAAATAATACCTGGAATAATCGTTAAATAAAAGGCAGTCCGCCAATCAAATGCATTTGCCAAACCCACGATGATCAATGGAGCTAGAAAACTTCCGAAAACAGCATTACCAGTATTCATCGTAAATCCCATGTTGAAGCCGCGACGCTTCTCTGACGATTCTATTGCCAAAATGGATTGTGTAATCGGTGTAATCGGGCCTTCGAGAACTCCCATAAGCAAGCGTAAAACAAGCACCATAGCAAAAGATGCAGCAAATCCTTGCAATAAAGAAACGAGAGAAAAAGCAAAGATGAAAATAGCCAAAATGATTTTGGGGCTTTTAACCCTGTCGGATAAATACCCTCCCAATGGTCCAGAAATCGCCCATGTGATCGCTAATGCGGAACCAATTAGGCCGATTTGTGTATTGGTTAAAGCAAAATCCTTCTGGATAAATGGAACAAGATAATTAATGGCTAATCGGTCAAAAAATACAAATCCAATCGAGAAGAAAAAAATGGTTACTAATTTATTCTCATAACTCCAAAACCTTCGTTTTTCCAAATGAAACACCCTTTCTCCTTAAACAATAATGGACCCAGAAGTTTGACACATGATTGAAAAATTATTTCAAGGAGGTTCCATCTATTTTTTTAAAGAACCCCCAAACCACTATAGTATCCTTCGAATCATTCTTTCGTTGACGGAGCAAAGGTGTTTATAAAATTGGCTGTGCAAAAAGGTTATTGTTGTTATTTAGCATGTTGATTGGAGCGGAAGGCGGCGAAGACTCCTGCGGGAATACGGGGCAGAGGAGACCCCACAGGCGCAATTGCGCCGAGGAGGCTCCC
>NZ_JBALNF010000025.1:18581-123610 GCF_036962465.1 Neobacillus vireti | reverse complement strand
GCCGCCTGGAGCGGAAATCAACATTCAAAATTAACACAGCCATAAAATTAAAAATTCTTAAGTAAACATGTTTAGGGTCGTTTTTTAAAAACTAATCCTCCCTAAGGAAGGAAAGAAAACGAATCAAGATCCATTTTTAAATGAAGCGGGCATCTGCACGCCCCAAGAACTCATTGATTTGGTAATATCATTCCAAAATACTGTTTCTGCATGGTCATCTACTACCCGTGGCATTTCAGCACTCAGTTCATAACGATTTCCACAAGCCCAGAAATAAGCGTACAAATTAGCCCCGAGCGCATGACGGCCTATACCAAATTCGAGTTTTAAATCATGCATAGCGAGCATATCTAATGCTCTTTTCATGTGGTCAATATTTTCAAAATAGAATGCAATATGATCTAATGATTCTGTCGGACCTCCAACCCCAGACATGAAGGCTAATTCGTGGTGGTAATCCTTTACGCGGGACCATACAGCACCATAAATGCCCGGTGCAGGCATGAATATATCCGACATTTTAAAATCTAAAGCGGTTTCTAAAAACTCTGCCACTTTATTGGAGTTAGCTACCTTTAAACCTAGATGATCGAGGTCATGTGCACCTGCTCCTAGTAATGTTCTGTTTGGACTGGAAGCTGGATTAAAATAGGCTGGCCGGTCCGCTACGGTAACCAATTCCATCCGAATCGGAACGTTTGTGGCAGGCAAATCAAAACATATTGCTTTTTTCTCACCTGGTTCAGCATCGCTGCGTTCTTCCACTTTTAATCCGTAGTTTTCTACTCTTTTTTTATACATTTTTAAATCGTCTTCATTGTTTACTTGAAAGGCAAAATGGGGTATTCCTGTTCCACCTGGTGTTAAAGCTAAATCATAGTTATTATCAAAGCCGCAGCCCAAGTAGACGGTTTCACCTATTCTATCAATCTCTCTAAGGCCAAACACATTGATATTATATTCAACTGCCTGACCAATATCGGGAACCCTGAGCTCCGCATGCGCTAATTTTTCAATTGGCATTTCTATCCCTCCATCCTTATTTGAACATTTCTAGAAGTTCAATGATCACAGAATATTCAGAAGTTGTATCCATATATGCGTATTTACCTGAGCCATCATAGAAAAGTCCTTCTTGAATAGTTGGGAATCCAAGGCTATTTAAGAAATCCCGCTTCTCATCAACACTGTCCACAAAGAATGCAATATGATGCAGCCCTTCACCGTTTTTCTCTAAATGCTCCAACCATGTACTTGGAGAATCGCTGTCTGGCTGAACTAATTCAACTTGGATTCGCGGCGTTTGAATAAAAGTAAAGTGGCTTCTTCCTGTTGTAGGCTGGCCATTGTACGTCGACACCTTATTGACACCCTCAAAACCTGAATGGAAGACGGTCGAAGGTTCCACGCCAAGCATGTTACACCAAGCCTTTTGGGCCTCTTTCACATCACGAACAACAAAAGCGATTTGCGCAATCTTGTTTGTTCCTAACAGAAGCTTGCCTGCATATTGGCTGTCACCTGTCAGCGGGGACAAAGGGCCGTCCGGCTTTGGTCCTTCATGCTCTAACAATTCAATTAGCGTTTTATACTTCTCGCGCGTTGCAAGGAACGCATAGCGGCCTTTATCAGGGTAAAATTCGCCAGTTTGAGCAACCGTATATTTTTCCGTCATTGTTTCTAATGTTTCTGAGATTTTATCTACGTCAACTGCAATGTGGTTATAGCCTTCTCCGTCTTTTTCTAAGCACTCGCGCATCAGATTCTGAACGGAATCTGGTTCAACCAATTCAATTTGAACTCCTGGTGTGTCAAAAAAAGCTAATTTGTTTCTTGCCGGCGTCGGCTCTCCATAATATTTCACCTGTGAAAATTCCTCCGGTGCAGTGACAAAAGGTTGCGGGACTACCGTACCAAGCAGTTTGGCCCAGGATACGGACGCTTTCTCAATATTTTTAACGACAAAACAGACTTGATTGATATCATTTGTTCCTAGTAAAGGCTTTCTTACTAAAGGCTGTTGACTCATTGTTAACACTCCTCATTTATTAAAACGGTTACATAAACGTTTCATTAAAATAGAATTTGAACTTGTAAGTATTATAGGAAAATCTGCAGATTTTTCATTCCAATGATAGTTGAATCGGCATATATTTCACGCTTCACCAATTTCAGGCCACTATCAGTTTTTTCTAATATGTCGCATCTTTCCATTGAAAGCAATTGAGAGTCAGTAGCGTCAAGCCGGCTACGTGTAACTAATTGATAACTTCTCACGTCCAGTCTGTTGTCTTCCAGCTCCGACACGCGCACATTCGTCACAAATCTGCGAGCCCTTGATGCAGGATCTTCTGCCCAAGCATATTCTGTTTCCATCCTTCTAATTCTCAAGCCAATAGACTTATAGTTTTCATAGAAATGAAACATGTCTTTAGAGAACTGCGTTTGGAAAACATTTTCATGAGTCGTTCTAACTGGCATGGTATAAAGTAAATCTTCACTCAACATAGACTTCCATTCTTGGAATTGATTATTATCCAAAAAAGCAGCCTCAGTTACCAAAAAACCATAGGCTTCTAAATATAGAGGATCAGTAAACCCTAGCGGCCTGCTTTTCAAATCGATTTTGTCATTCATATCGAACCCTCCCATGAATTCATCACTCGGTATCTCGTTATTCTTCTGACATTAATTTCGCCCATTGGCCAAAGAAATTGCGGGAATTTTCTTCCGTATAGGTTGTATGTGTGATTTTTCCTGGTCCAGGCCAATCTTTTGGATCATGGTCGGCATCTAATCCCATAATATATTGGAGCTTTAACTTTTGACGGGCAGTCACTCCCTGTGTGACTCTGGCAATACCTGTCCAAATTTCAGCATCATCTGCTTCAAACATTCCACTAGCCCCAAAATTACGAATATAATTATCTCTGCTTTGAACTTTAAACCATTGTGGCGCTTCTTTTTCAACAAGGAACCAGCTTATCAGTTCAAGTTCTTGTGGACCTCTTGGAATCCATACACGCATGGTCATAAATGGAATAGGTGCTTCGTTTTCTTCTAATCCAGGAAGCTGCATGACATTTAAGATTGAAAGATTTGGAAAGATATTTCCTGGTACAAAGTTCGATCTTCTTAACGTTTCTAACTGTTGGTCTGTCAGCTTCTTTTTGACTTCTGTCACAACTTCTTCCGGTAAACCTAAATACTCAGGCAGCGGGATGTTTGGCGGAGCTCCCACAATTCCAATACCATGACCATTTTCCATGGCAACTTGAACCCCATGGCTGGCAAACATAGGATTTGGAGGCAGTTGTCCTAATTCAACTCCAGAGTAATGTGTCATCAAAGTGTGGTAAGAATCCGATGCAAAATTGTCTGCTGCAGATTTCCAATTGGCGTTTATAACCCAGCGCATCGGAGGTCCAACCACTTCCATTCCCTGCGGTGTCCTATCAAAATAGCAATCTAAGTAAAACTTTGCATCCCCAAGCCATTCATCTAAAGAAGGAGCATCCTCGTTAAATGTTGCAAAAACAAGACCTGCGTAGGTTTCTACCCGGGCGTTTACCAATTTAAAATTATTTCTTTCAAATGCACCTTTATAAGCTTCTTTGGCGGCCGGTGCTCCTAATACGGTCCCGTCTGTTTTATATGTCCAGCCATGATAGATACAGCGGAAATTCTTACCGTTTCCGGAATCTGTGCGACAAAGATGCATTCCTTTGTGCATACAGACATTTAATAAAACATTAATTTTATCCACTTCTTCTCGAACAACAATTACACGGTCACTACCGATATAGCGAGTTACAAAATCGCCTTTATTTGGGATTTCAGTCTCATGGGCAACAAAATTCCATACCTTAGCGAATATCTTTTCAAGCTCTAGCTGATGAATTTCTGCGTCTGAAAATATTCTTGGTGAGATAATTCCTTTGTCAGCGTTAACTAGATCGTTAATCTTTGTACCGTCACTAAGCTTTACATCTTGAAGAGTCTTATTTTCCAATAGAAACAACTCCCTCTGTTTTTTTATTTCTACTATGAGATGAAGGCATTTTTCGTTGAATGCTGAAACTGCGGCATCTCTTTCTGATTCGCTAGTCAAAGAGGACTAATTTGTTAACGCTTTCAGTATCATCTTTAAATTAAAATTTTCAGTAAAAAGGTAGATGATCACAACTCTGAATACGCTAACACTAAGTACTCTCACTACCATACCGACCAGTTTGTTTTAATATATCAAACAAACTAAGCACTTTCAAGAATTTTCTGTAAACTATATTTAGATAATTTTTTCTACTCCTCTTTAAAAACTTATAGGCATGCTTACATAGTTACATTTTACTAGGTGTTAAGAATAATTTGAAATATCCTAAAATTATCTCGGTTATAAACAACATTTATTACCAATTATGATGGAGTCTAGTTCATCTAGAAACAAAGGGATCGATGGATTTGTATTTGCTAGTTTCCAAGCAACAATGATATCTACCGTGTGATCCCATTCTTCAATTTCTAAATATCGAAGAGTATGATTTGCGTATACTTGCAGATGCCTCGGCAGAACTGCAATTCCTAATCCTGCCTCAACAAACATTAATACCGTTTCAATTCGTTCTGCTTGGATAGCGATATTTGGTAAAAAACCATGATTCGCTAACAGGGTAAATAAATGGTCGTAACCTTGTGGAGATTCTTTTCTTTCAAGCATCACAAATGGCTCTTCGACAAGATCGTAAATGGAAATATGATCTTTGCTTGCAAGAGGATGGTCCTGATTCATAAATACACAATAAGGCTGCGAAAACAATGTTTTGTGCTGCCATTCGGCAATATCTTGGGGTCTAAATGACATGGTAAAGGCAATATCAACTTCAGCGTTTCTTAATTTTTCAGCTATTTGTCCAGTCTGATAGTGATTGAGCCCTATTTGTATATGAGTATATTTTCTTCGGAATTCCTTAACCAAGACAGGTAAGAAATTCTTAACGGGTGCGTTTAAAAAACCAATGCTTAATTGCCCAACTTCCCCCATTGCTGCTTTTCTTGCTCTTTTAACAGCCTCATCAGATCTGTTTAACATTTCAATCGCATCATTCAAAAAAACCCTTCCAGCAGGTGTCAATTGCACCGAATGCTTATCTCTTAGAAAGAGCTTGAGACCAATTGCTTTTTCTAAACTAGCTATTTGCTGGCTTACTGCCGGCTGTGCAACAAAAAGCTGCTTAGCTGCCTCAGTAAAATTCAAATGTTCTGCAACGGAGACGAAATAACGCAATTGACGTATTTCCATAAATCCTCCTCGCATTAATTTTATACGATTATTTAATCAATCATTGCTACTGCACGTACAGAACCGGCGGTACCGCCCTTGACTTTAATCGGAAATGCGCAAAATTTAAATCCATGTTTTACCGGCACCTTGTCAAGGTTACCTAATTTCTCAATATGGTAATACTCTTTTTTACGGCCAATAAAATGGGCAGGGAACAAGGCACTTTTATTTCCAGCCTTTACGTCCGCTACCATTGCTCCAAACGGTCGGTCAAAGGTATAGGCATCAATTCCCATAAGCTTAACTCCCTGATCAATCAGCCATTCTGTTGCCTCTCCAGTCATTCCAGGCTGATCGCTGAGATACTTTTCATCATAGATGTGCTTATCATAGCCGGTCATGATTAGTACAATGTCCTTTGGCTTAATTGTATACTCCATATCGGAAAGAGCTTTCTGTACATCTTCCAAAGTGATACCGCTTCTTGGTTCCTTATGCCGCATATCCAGAATGACACCGTCACCATAGAAATCCTCAAGAGGAAGTTCATCGATGGTACGAGAGGGCTGTCCTGCAGTTGTTGGTCCAAAGTGGATCGGTGCGTCGCAGTGGGTGCCAACATGGGTAAAAACTTCAGCGCTGACACTCTCGACGGCTAACGCCTGACCGTCTTGAAAATCAGTAGGTTTTATATCAAGTTTCTTTGCCAGCTTTACCGCTTCTTCTGTACTGTTTGAAAATTTAACCTTTGGCGGCCACGGTTCGGCAAAAGGGTTGCTTTCCCAGTAAACGCTCAAATCGTAAAATTTCATCCTGATTATCCTCCAAGTCTTAGGCTATGTTCAGCTTATTCATTAGAAAGTTTCAGGAGTAACTTATCAAGGATGTTTGGCAACTCTTTATTTTGGTTTGTCAAAGTTACTCCTTTATTGTTCAGCTTAAATACTCTTTGTGGCTTCTACTTTTTTAATTCCTAACATTTCTCTTGCTTCATCAGGAGTTGCAATTTCGTAGCCTAAATCAGTGGCAATGCCAACGATTCTTTCTACAAGCTGTGCATTACTCGTTGCAAGCTCCCCTTTTCTGTAGTAAATGTTATCTTCAAATCCAACACGAACATTTCCGCCAAGAAGTAAAGAGGCGATTGTTGCTTGATGCTGCTGTGCTGCAATACCCATTGCTCCAAAGAATACATTGGAAGGTAATTTACGGACCATGTGGGTTAAGTTTTCCATGCTAAACTGAATAGACCCCTGATTGATCTTTTGCATACCGAAAACAAAGTTAAAGGAAGCTGGACTATCGATGATTCCCATTGGCATAAAAATGTTTAACACGTCTTCAAGCTGTGCATGATTAAAGATTTCTAACTCAGGTTTAATATTCTTTTCTTTCATCTTTTTTGCAGCATTGATCAGCCAATCGCGGTCCCATAAAGTAGGTTTTATAAATTTCCCAGTATATGCCTGCATTAATCCGCAATCAAGTGAGGCCATTTCTGGTTCTGCATCTAATACCTGCAGGCCATCATCGATATGACTATCCGGTACCATTGCTGGAGCCGTACTAAATTGTGTAATAATATTACTTTTTGCTGTGACTTCAGCTTTAATTTCTTTGAACACATTCACATCATTTGTGGGGACACCGTGAAGATCCCTTGCATGGATATGAGCAATCGCTGCGCCTGCATTTAAACAGCGGTAAACTTCTTCTGCGATTTCCTTTGGCTGCTCTGGAAGCGCAGAATTGGCTTCCTTCCCGTGAAAGTTGCTAGTAGGTGCTACCGTTACAATAATTTTTCTCTTTGCCATTTTAAATCCTCCTAATATCGAATGATTATATTAAACATGTCATACATCCGTATTCAAAACGAAGCTATGTCCTGTTTTGACCATCACCTCCCAAATTGCTAAGGCTGTTAACGTATGAGTAAGTTTTTCATTTTAAAAGCTTTTCATCTTTAACGCTTCAAATACATGAGGATTTACTATATAGTGAGCTTCAGTTTTTTCATAGACTTCCTGAAGGGTTACCCCTTCCTGAACCCCTACCAGTTCCATGCCTTTTGAAGTAAAATCGAATATTGCCAAATCCGTAATCAATCGGTGTACGACTCCTTTTCCTGTTAAAGGTAGTGTACAGGAGCGCTTCACCTTAGACTCACCATGCTTATTGACGTGCTCCATAATGACAACAATTCGTTTTGCACCGGAGACCAAATCCATGGCGCCACCCATTCCCTTTACCATCTTTCCAGGAATCATCCAGTTTGCCAGATCACCGGTTTCAGAAACTTCCATCCCACCTAGAATGGCTAAATCAATATGACCACCACGAATCATCGAAAAGGATTCCGCGCTGTCAAAAAACGAAGCCCCTGGTACAGCGGTTACGGTTTCTTTACCTGCGTTGATTAAATCAGCATCTTCTTCTCCTGCAAATGGATATGGCCCAATTCCGAGCAGGCCATTTTCGGATTGCAGCATGACGCTATAATCTTCTGGTATGTAATTCGCAATCAACGTGGGCATCCCAATGCCAAGGTTTACATTCATTCCGTTTTCAATTTCCTTAACGGCTCTTTTCACAATAGCTAAACGGCTGTCGCTCACTGAACTTCTCCTCCTAACGTACTTTGAACCATTAGACGCTCGATCCGCTTTTCAAACACATTTCCTTTTACAATTCGTTGGACATAAATGCCGGGAGTATGAATTTCATCGGGGTCGAGTTCGCCCATCCCGACTAACTCTTCTACTTCAACAATGGTTGTCTTACCGGCAGTTGCTGCCAATGGATTGAAGTTACGTGAGGTTTTACGGAAAACTAGATTACCGTACGGATCGGCTTTCCACGCTTTAACTAAGGCGTAATCCCCAACAATCCCTCTTTCCATTAGGTATGTACGGCCATCGAACTCTTTTAATTCTTTCCCTTCTCCAATCGGCGTTCCAACTCCTGTTGCTGTATAGAAGGCCGGGATACCCGCACCGCCAGCACGAATTCTTTCAGCCAGGGTTCCTTGAGGAACGAGTTCTACTTCAATTTCCCCACTGAGAAATTGGGCTTCAAATGTTTTGTTTTCACCTACATAGGAAGCTACCATCTTACGAATCTGCTTGTTTTCAAGTAGTAAACCCAGCCCCCAGCCATCCACACCACAGTTGTTACTAACAACTGTTAAATCTTTACTTCCTTGATCTCGAAGGGCCAAAATTAAATTTTCTGGAATCCCGCAAAGACCAAATCCACCAACGACCAACGTTGAACCGTCCTGAATATCACGAATGGCATCTTGAAGAGAGTCAAATACCTTGTCCATTATCTTCTTCCTCCTATTTCTAACAAACTGGATATCTATTGAATACCATGATCTCAACCATTGTTCTGAGTATTAATCTAAACAGTTAACGCTTTCAATTATCTGATTTATACAAATTTTATAATTTATTTTTTAATAAGTAAAGTTAACATTACTTACATATATATTAAGAAAAACTTACATAATATTAGCCCAATCATAAAAAACGAGGCTGCCCTTTGGTATGGGCAACCTCTTCTATTCGTCCGTCTTAATAACTAAACTGATACTGGCTCAAGATGATTTACCAATTCTGATTTAATAGACTCCGGAATCGGAACCGATTTTCCAGTAGAACGGTCAATAAACACGTTTGTAAGACTTCCCTTTGCTACCAGTTTATTTTCTTTATAAAAACCAAATGATAGAGTGTAAGAAGAATTGCCGATTTTTGAAATCGAAACTTGAGCTTCTAACTCGTCATCATATTCAATATTTCCTAGATAACTGCATTCCACATGGACACGCGGCATATCTAAACCTAGTTGAAAAATCTTTTTATAGGAATAACCGATACGTCTAAAAAAATCATGATCCATGATCTCAAAATAACGGAAGATCGCACTGTAATGAATACGCCCAGACGCATCCGTATCAACAAATTGAATGCGGATTTTTTTTGTTATCATTGTTTCCTATTCCCCTCCCTTCTTTAACTATTTAAATAAATTGTATGATAATTTTCAATAAAGATAAAGTTAACAATATTTACAATTGCGTAATTAAAACTTACAATAAAAGAAATTGAGCATGGGGACGGTTCTCCCGCTTCCAAGGAAGCAGGAGAACCGTCCCCATGCTCCTTCAAAAAAGGTGGGTGAATGAAAATGAATATTGATCAACTTCAGTATATTATTGAGGTTTCTGAGCAAGGAACGATTGCTAAGGCAGCGGAGAGGCTTCATGTTTCTCATTCTGCTATTAGTCAGGCCATTGCCGGCTTGGAGTCTGAACTGGGGCTAACGATTTTCAATCGCTCGCGTTCAGGAAGCAAAATTACGACGGAAGGCAAAGCAGTTATTAAATTATCGCTTGAAATTATGAATAAACTAAAGGAATTGAGGAGTATTGGACAGGAAGCTACAAAGCTAAAAGGGGATTTAAAAATAGCAGCTTCGACCATTTACTTTTCCACCTTTCTCCCTGAACTTCTTTATTCTTTCAGAAGAGAATTTCCTAATGTGCGGCTCGAAATAAATGAAAACGATACACATAATATCATTGAGGCAATAAAGAATAATCTTTTTGATATTGGATTGGTATTAGGTACGGACGAAACATTGAAGATAGAAGACCCTCGAATAACCCTTGAAGTATTAATGCAGTCAAGTGTCATGGTTTGTGTTAGCAAATACTCACCACTTGCTTATAACAAAACAGTAGGTCCTGAGGAATTAATACGTCAGCCATTAGTGGTACGAAATGAAAAATTCGCGGAGAGATTTTGGAATAAATTATTTTTAGATTACGGGGAAGGAAACGTCGTTTTTTACTCGAATAATCATGATGTTATAAAAAATCTAATTGCCAATAACATAGCGGCAGGTATCTATTCTGAGTTTTGGATCAGAAATGACCCGTTAGTATTAAGCGGAGACATCGTCCCGATTCCGTATATTGACACAGACACAGACTATAGTAAAACTTACTTACTTAGTGTCCTGCCAAAAACCAGCCATTTGCCACTGATTATGAAAGAATTTATGCAAGAACTAAAAAATAAAATAAAGTAATCATCCAGTAAGTCTAATAGAAATAATCATTTTTTGTAGTGATACCTTTAATTTATCTAATTCTTGGCTAGCTTCAATCACTTCTGAATCATTTAACGCACCTTTGTTATCTTCTAATGCATTTAATTTTTCACGATAGATCTTTATCTGTTCATGCAGCTCAATGGATTTAGACAGTAACATAGTTTCAACTCCCTCCATTTTACTAAAAAACCGGTATAAGGGATGAGTTAAATCATCCCCAATTCATTTTTTATAAGACCACTTTTCTTTCTGCTAGGTCCGAAAGACGTTCTTTGACCTGATTATTACAAACCCCGCCATGGAAACAAATGGCTTGATCAATCTCATAATCAAGGAACCTAGTAATGGATTGAAGGGCTTGCTCCATATCAAGGGTGAACTTTTTAGTAGGATAGTATAATTGACCTTGGTCTGCAGTCAGTGCATCCCCAGTAATCAAAGTTTTCGTAGCACGATGGTATAAGCTTATGTGATCAGGAGTATGTCCTGGTGTAAAAATAACAGAAATTCCGCCACAAAGTGGTAATTCCTGCCCATCCGCGATGGTATGATCTATCTGGATGACTGGAACCGTTATCCCAGTTTTGATTAACTTTTTTTCCCCTTGTATATATGGCTTAGTAAGCTCATGGGCATACACTTCAATTTTATGATTAAAGCCACTAATTACCTCATATAAGCTGCCAATATGGTCATAATCTTGGTGAGTAATGATTATTTTGGTTAGTCTGCCGATTGGCATCTTTGCCAAGTTATCGCGGATTGCCTCCAATTGTCCAGGGTATCCCGTATCAATCAGAATGACATCCTTATCATCCCAAATAATGGTCGGGCGAAAAACCATTGGGATATTGTTTACCACCGAGTGTAATTCTATAAACCCAATACCTTCATCTATTTTCATACGATTTCTCCTTTCTCGCTGATAATTAGTCAAAAGCATTGCTTTTGGTTTGGAAGATTTAATACTTAAAAACTATGAAATCAGTATTTTCTTTTTACATGTTTGAACATTAGCTTCCACGATACGACTCTGCCAAACAATGGATAATGTCCCTTTCCATTCAGGAGGAATCTCTGTTGCACATTTTAATGTCAGACCATCATGTTGTTGAAGTACCTTTACTTCTGTTTTCAGGAAGGTTTCTTTCTTTTCCAGCGTAACAGCATAACATCCGGGGGCAGGCAGTGTATAGTACGGCTGCGGAGTTAATTCTATTCCATCCCAATCACATTTCACTTTGTAGAAGGAACCCATGAAATGTGGAAGTTCCTCGACATTGCCGGTTAACAATCTTTCGCGAATACAGGAGCTGCTAATTTTTTCATCCCGGTACGCAACCTTTTCCACTTTTGTTACACCAATCTTCCCACCCGAATCCTGGTTTAATCGATCCATATTTCCTGCTCCCCGGCTTCCATAACAAAAATCAAAACCAGCGACTGCATGAACAACGTCAAATTGTGCTAAATATTGGATAACAAACTGGTCCGGATAAAGGCTAGAAAATCCCTTATCAAATTCAACAATATAAAAAAGATCAACACCTAACCTTTGAAGCTTGTCTTTCTTTTCGAATAAGGGCATCAAATACTGAATTTGCTTTTTCCCGTTTGTGAGGACAGTTTTAGGATGAGGAAAAAAGCTCATCACGGCTAGCTGAACATTTTTTTCTAACGCTTTTTCCTTTGCTATTGTAATGACTTCACAATGACCAAGATGGAGGCCATCAAAACATCCAAGTGCCATCACACTCGGTTCTGCTTGCTTCTGCCAGGTTTGTAAGTTATCTCGGTTCAAATGAATCGTTTTCATACAGTCTCCTTTCAAGCTGCTACACTGTGACCGGCGTGTCTTCTTTAAGTGAGCGGTAGCGGCCACTGTAAAAAACAAGTGGTTCTGCATCTTCAATTCTGATATCCGTTACTTTTCCAATAAAAAGGGTGTGATCGCCCTCAACATGCTTAGTTGAAACCTCACAGGCTATCTGAACAACCGATCCTGGAATAACTGGTTTACCATCGAGCTGGTCAAAGACAACTTCTTTGTGTTCCTTAAGCTGCCCGGCAAAAATCATCGAAAGCTCCTGTTGATTAGCTGCTAAAATATTCACTGTAAAAAGATTACTTTGGTTAATTTTAGGAAGAATTTTTGCGTTTTCTCCAATTGAAATCACGACAAGCTTTGGATCCAATGATACTGACATGAACGCATTTGCAGTCATACCATGAACCCCTTCGCCCTCCACTTCTGTTGCGATTACCGTTACACCTGTAGCAAATTTACCCATTGCATTGCGAAATTGACGATCATCCATACTAAAATTACCTCCTGTTAGTTGATTATATTTACTAGTTTTGTTTTATCTATTACTTATTGATATCGGTGCTTTGTTGATGTTCGTTCACATCAAAGGAATTTCGCTTCCTCAAAATCTGCGCGATTATACCTGCAGCTAAAAGGACAACACCCGCGAAAAGGAAAAAATAGATCGTCCCTGAAACTATTAATTTAATGGCTCCCAGAGTTCCAAGCGCGAGAATAATCCATTTGAACAATTGCTGTGGAATGAGAGGCAGTACTTTTATACCGACAAAGGTTCCGATTGCGACAGCAGGAATGACCATGAGATCGACTAACATTGAACTTGATGTAACCATACCTAAATGAAGATAAAAAGGGAACTTAATCACATTTACAAAAAGGAAAAACCATGCTCCCGTTCCGACAAATACATTCTTGGGCAGACGCTGCGCTAATAAATAGACGGCCATGACTGATCCAGCAACATTTCCAATCATTGTGGTGAAACCTGCCAAAATTCCAATCAGTCCGATAAACCAGACTGAGTTTGGCAACGCCTGATCCATCCGTGAACCGGACAAATCTCTAACGACCTGAAAAAGATTAAGCCCTATAATCATTATCCCTAGTAAAATCTTGAGTTGTTCATTGTCGATATTCATTAAAACAAAATAGCCAATGATAATCCCTGCCAATATCCAAGGAACTAAGGAGAATAATTGCCTCCAAGCCACCGTCCGCCGGTAATAGGTCACCGCAATAAGGTCTCCCATTATAAGAATTGGCAGTAAAATCCCTACTGCTTCCTTTGCTGGTAAAAACAAACTTAGCAAAGTCATAGTAAAAATCCCGAGAACATTTAGTCCCGTTGTCTTCCCAAAGCCCGAGAGCAATCCAGCGAGCATGATGAACAGCCAGAGCGAAATATCCAAATCAAACACAAACATCACCTACTCTATTACATACCTTTCCAAATGAAGGAACAACTGTGGAAAAGTCCTCTTGATGAAATTCACAAGCAGCCCAGGAGAGAATCCTGAGCTCTTGTCATCTTCCAATATCTTAAAACGTATATCCTTTATCAAACAGTTCTTGATCCACCCATGAGCGGTCAACCGTCTTATTTCGAATTTGTTCCAACAATTTCTCTTCTTTTTCTACCATGTTGATGAACTTGGGTAATAACCCCTCGGCTTCTTCATAGGGTACAATGACGACCCCATCGCTATCTCCGACAACTAAATCACCAGGCCTGACAATGACGCCTCCGCAAGCAATCGGGACGTTTAGTTCCCCAGGACCATCTTTATAGCAGCCTCGATGGGTAACACCTTTTGCGAATACGGGAATGTTGAGAGTTGGAAGAATATCACTGTCACGGATTGCTCCATCGATGACGAGTCCGACGGCTCCTCTCCTGATACAATTGCTGACCACAATTTCACCTACAGGTGCTTGGGATGTATCCCCTCCTGTATTCAAAACTAACACGTCCCCTGGTTCTGCTAATTCAATCGCCTTTTGAAGAACCAGATTATCGCCAGGCGGACAATGGATCGTAATCGCATGTCCTGTCATCATTGGTTTAGGATGAAAGGGTCTAATTTTGCTATCCATGGCAAACATTTTTTCCATGCCATCACTAATAATGGAGGTTGGAATTTCCGAATAAGCCTTAACGATTTCTGGACTTACATATCGTTTTGCAGGATATATTCTATAGCCTAACTTCATGACATACCCTCATTTCTTTAACAACGGTTCGGTCTGGGCGGCATTATACTGCCCAATCTCCTCCTGATATCCACCGTTTTCTGTATATTCCTCGACCCTTTGTAATTCCATCCTCTCAAAGATAGGAATATCATTGGTGGAGAACAAAATAGCATCTTCTGTTTCGGATGTGTTTACGTGCTCATGTACAGACCATGTTGGGATTACCAAATAATCGCCTTTTTCCCAATCAAATCGCACGCCATCGATTAAGGTATACCCTTTTCCTTCTTTAATATGGTATACTACGCTGTTTACATGGCGATGGGCTTTGCCATGGAACCCGACAGGCAGCTTCTGCAGCCATGCTCCTATGTTTTCATTGGCCGATTGTCCATTAGAAGGATTAATGTACTCTACCACATATCCTTCAACAGGATCCGGCTCGTAGTTATCACTTAACCCCTTCAATGCGGCAAGCGTTGAATTATATCTGTACACTGGCAGCGGAGCCTTGCTCGGCTGATGGTCGCCAAGCGGCCGCACCATACCGCCCTGATATTTATCAACACTCGGTTTTCTGGTAATCGGCTGCTTTTTCACGGGACTTCCCTCAAAGAAGGTTCCGTGTAAATAATAGATTAACGGTGTATCCAGGCAGTCCATCCACATCATTGGTTCTGTCCCTTCGTGTTCATGCTCATGCCATAAACCCTTTGGAGTAATGACATAATCACCTTCACACATATACACCTTTTCCCCATTTACTCCACTATAAGCGCCTTCACCTTCAACGATATAACGGATTGCTGTCTGCGTATGGCGGTGGGGAGGAGCTTCTTCTCCAGGAAGTAAGATTTGGACACATACCGACAACGTTTGAGTAGTTGCACCCCAGCCGTACGGCTCCAAATCACGCATGCCTGGATTAATTAACATTAGTACCCTTCGGTCGCCGCCGTTTTCAAAGGAAATGATTTCTGCAGCTTTTTTCATATGACTTTCAATTACTTCTCTTTTCCATATATAAGGGATAGGTTTAGACTTTGGCTGTCGGTGCATCACCTCAGGAGCTGCCATCCATAATGGTTCAAACCCATCTTTTGATACTTGTTGATGAAACGCTTCCATTTCAGGGGTAACTTTAACTGGACCTGCCATTCTCCATCATCCTTTTCAATTTATTCATTCACAATCGGATTTTCTAAAGCGCCAATACCTTCAATTTCAACACGTACAATGTCTCCATGCTTCATCCATGACTGTGGGTTTCTGGCTTGACCTACTCCACCAGGTGTTCCTGTACAAATAATGTCGCCAACCTCTAGCGTCATAATATTGGATAAGAAATTGACGAGATAAGGGATAGTGAATACTAGATTTTTAGTATTAGAGCGTTGACGTTCTTCTCCATTTAGAGTTAGAACTAGATTACAGTTATCAGGATTTGGCAGGCTTTCTTTTGTTACCAAATGAGGTCCTAAAGGCAGTGTTGTATCAAACGTTTTACCTTGCAGCCATTCTTTCGTTCGCTTCTGGAAATCACGGATGGTTGCTTCATTGCCGATGGTATATCCTGCAACATAATCCATTGCCTCTTCTTCAGAGATATATTTGCCTTTCTTTCCGATTACGACAACCAATTCAGCTTCATGATCAAGAGCATCTGATACTTTGGGTTTTAGGATTGGGTCGCCAGGGCCAATAATGGTATTATTATATTTTGCAAACACAACCGGAATGGTAGGAAGTTCTCTTCCCATTTCCTCTATATGTTCGCGATAATTTAATCCTACGCAAATGATTTTTTCCGGCTTTTGAATCGGTGATTCCAGCTTTACTTGTTTACCTTCATAATAGAGCTTTCTTTTTACATCATCTGAAAAATCATGACTCTGAACATATTCGATACTTTCTTTTGCAAGATTCGTACTATCTACTCCACCTTGCAAAAAGCCAATCATATTAGGTGGAATATAAGCTTCGGCAATTTGCTTCGCCCGGGCCTGCCCCTTGCTTTCAAATAAAAGTTCACAGGCCTTATTTAGATCAATATATTCCTCATTAATCACTGCTGCAATTCTTTGTTCACCTTCAATACTTACTGTTGCTAAACGCATGGCTAAACCTCCAGATTAAGTTTTTTTATGATATTGCTGCATCTTTGGGACTAAGGGGCAAACCTAACTCCATCTTCCCAAACATTTCTCCTAACCAATCAAAGTTAAACGTGATATGCATAGATGATGCTTGAACATCTCTCCAATAACGGTTTAAGGGGTTGCCTTCATAGACAATGCCCGCACCGCTATAGTCTACAATTGTTTTGACTGCCTGGTTGCTCAATTTGGCTACATATCCGTAATTTCGACGGATACGCAATTTTTCATGGGTATCAATTGGTTCCCCTGTTCCAAGTCTAGCTACCGTACTCTCTAACAGCGCTTCTGCAGCAGCGAGTATGGCTGAAACTTCTGCAACCCGAATTTGTTGATGAGTAAAATCGGCCACCTTTGTATTTCTGGTGCTTACTTTATTCTTCATCGTATCTCTCCAAAGCTCATACGCACCAATACTGGCCCCTAGGATCGCTGAGGATAAGCAGACTGGCATGGCCGCATACAAAGGGTGGCTGTACAGGAGACCTGTATTTAATTTTCTTCCAGGTCCCTCACCCTTTTGACACCATGCAAGCATATCTGTGGTTCGGTGTTTGGGAACGTATACATTTTTCAGTAAAATATTATTGCTTCCAGTTCCTCTCTGAGCAACGGTTTTCCATGTTTTTTGAACTTCAAAATCTTCTTTTGGAACAAGCATCAAAATGACCTCGTTCGCTAATCCATTTTCTGGATTCACGCCAATATTCCCCTGAATCATTACATAATCACTGTGATTAATCCCAGATGAAAAACCCCACGTACCGTTGATTTGATATCCACCATCAACTGGCGTAATTTCATTCGTTGGAAATGGTGCAAATGAAGATGCAATCGTAGCATCTAGATCTTTTTCCCATACATCACGCTGCGCTTCCTCTGGAAAGTAGGCAAGCATCCATGAATGGACAACCAATAGCGTGTAACACCATCCTGCTGAAGGATCAGCTTTTGCTATTTCAACCCCAGTTTTAAATAAAGTATTAAAATCTAGTTCATGCCCTCCCCAGCGTTTAGGGACCATTGCCCGGATAAGCCCAGCATCGATAAAGTTCTGAATGGTTTCTTCTGGCTGACGGCACAGTTCTTCCGATAATTTAAAGCGTGATCTAAGCTGAGATGCAATCTCTCTAGCACGTTCAACTGCCTCTTGATGAGTTAATTGTGTAGTTAACTGGTTCAAAATACTACCTCCTTTATGATTATTCATTCATCCCAAGTATCCAAGGTAAGGTTTACGTGAGCTCTCCTCCAACTCTCCAACATTGAAAGGATAATTTAAGTAAACTGCTTGTATGTTGTCTTCCTACTAAAATGATATATAAATTTTATTATTTTTGGAAATATCAGAAAATCATATCCGTAATAAGATTTTCCTTATAACGTTTGTTCCATTTAAAGATTCCTATTATAATAAACTCATAATTTAGATAGTTTACGGATGAGGAGGGATGTCAATGGATATGCGTCCATTACGTTATTTCATTTCGGTTGCGGAGCATTTAAACTTCACGGAAGCATCGAAAGAGCTATATGTAGCTCAACCGGCTGTGAGTCAACAAATTGCCTATTTAGAAAAAAAATTAGGTGTTAAGCTTTTTCACCGAACGAAACATTCCGTTCAACTGACTCATGCCGGTTCTGTTTTCTTGAAAGATGCGCGGGAAATCATCAGAAAACTGGATGATTCCTTTAAAAATGCCCAACAAGCGGAGGAAGGATTAATTGGAACCATTAATATTGGCTTATTAAGTGTCCCTGTAAGAGATTTTTTGCCGCGGTTAATTCGAAGATTCAAGCGAAAATATCCCAAAGTAAATATTAGGCTAAACTATTATCATGTTGGGAAAATAATTGAAAAATTAAAGACCGATGAACTAGATATCGCTTTTACCCTTTCACTTGGGTTACAGAGTATTGGGGGGCTTGAATACAAGACGTTATGGACGCAGCCCCATTGTATCATCATGCATCAAGATCATCCGTTTGCTAATAGAACCATTGTTAACATCGCAGAGCTGGCAAATGAATCATTTGTCATGCTCGAAAGGGAAGAATCTCCTCCGGGTTTTGATTTATTGCTGGCTGCGTGTGCCAATCATGGTTTTTCTCCAAACATAGTTAATACAGCTTCACATATTGAGGCTGTGTTAATGATGGTGGATGCGGGGATCGGGATCGCCATTCTGCCGAAATATTTTCAGTTGTATGCCTCTCCTTCTCTTCGTTTTATTAACATTGAAGGGGAAGATTATACTGTTGATATATTGGCTTCCTGGAAGAAGGTAAATAATAACCCCTCACTATCTTTGTTTATTGAAGAACTAGAGGTGCTGCTGACACAAAAAAAAATGACCAAGACAAAGGGGGGTCTAGAATGCTCCTAGATCACCCTTTTGCTTTAGTCTTAACCATTTAGAATTGATAGTATTGTTCACCAATTCCCGTATACTATTTAAGTTACTCTTTTACTAACCCGCCTCGCAATTCAGTAACCCCATATTCCAGGTACCCTTTTAAACAGCTTAACATAAAGACCCAGCCTTCTTTATTATCTAATATTTGATCTACGAGATCGGCATCGTTTTCACAAAACCCCTCTTCCTCAATTTCAATGATCGTATTTGAGGGTTCCACCTCTTTTAAAGTAATAGTGACAACGTGCCCTTCTCCATTTGCCCCCCACTGGAACACAATCTTCTTATTGGTTTCAATCTCCAACACGGCTATTTCCAATTGGGCATTGTACTCTTTATACATCACAGTAATGATCTTACCTTGTTCCCACCTTTCCGAACTCGACGAGAACCAAAAGTTACCGATTTTGGTTGGATCGACGAAGGCTTCAAATACTTCATTTGCTGGCGTTTTTATAGTGAATTTTGTAAGATTCCTCACTTCATATCCCTCATTTTTTGTTCATATCCTTATATCCTCGTACTTTTAAGAGTGATTTATACTTGGTGTCAGCATAACTTGCCCCCCAAATATAAGGTCACTTATTTAATTCGCTGCGTTTCTCCTCCACCCTTCTTAAGAGTCCGGAAAAATCTAATAGTAGTTCTTTTATAGTTCCTTTAACGATAATTATTAGATATTAAAGAGTTTAGTTAAACATTCATAGGAATTTAGGGGGAGAAACGATGAAAGCTATTGTTTATGACAGATATGGCCCGCCAGATGTTCTTCAATTAAAAGAAGTGGAAAAACCTGATCCTAAGGAAAATCAAGTACTAGTAAAAATTCAGGCAGCATCCTTGAACTACGGAAACTTGGTTCTTTTAAAAGGTGAACCGTTCTTAGCCCGCTTTGCCTTTGGTCTATTGAAGCCAAAATACACTATACCCGGAGGTGATATTGCCGGACGGGTTGAAGCTGTTGGCAAAGATGTAAACGAGTTCCAACCAGGAGATGCGGTGTTTGGTGACCTATCCGGATGCGGGTGGTCCGGATTTGCTGAGTATGTATCTGTTCCTGAAAATGCCTTAGCATTAAAACCGGCTAATTTATCCTTTGAAGAGGCTGCCGCAGTACCAATGGCGGGAGTTACAGCGCTGCAGAGTCTACGGGATAAAGGCAAACTTCAGTCCGGACAGAAGGTACTGATTAATGGTGCCTCTGGAGGTGTCGGAACGTTTGCTGTACAGATTGCGAAAGCACTTGGTGCTGAGGTAACGGGTGTGTGCAGTCCGAGAAATTTAGCTATTCTGGAGTCAATTGGGGCAGATCGTTGTCTTGATTATACAAAAGAGAGCTTTACTGAAGAAACAGAGCGTTATGACCTAATTCTGGGTGTTAACGGAGGTCTTCCTCTCTCTGCTTATAAACGTGCTTTGAGGCCTAATGGTATTTTTGTTCATGTCGGCGGTTCCGGTTCTCAAATGTTCCAAGCCCTTGCCCTTGGGCCTTGGGTTTCTTTGACTGGGAGTAAGAAAATGGGCAGCTTTTTACAAAGGGCGAAACAAGAGGATTTGATCTATATGAAAGAGCTTGTTGAAGCGGGCAAGGTAAAGCCAGTTATTGATAAATGTTTTAAGTTGAGTGACGTAAGGGATGCCTTCAGGTATTTTGCTGAAGGGCATGCGCAGGGAAAAGTTGTACTTACGCTTTGATATGGAGGATTCGGTTTTGGGATTTTTGTTGGGACTGGTGGAATCCACCTTGGATTCAGACTAGACCTCCCTTCAACTTTCCCTCAATCCGAATCTTGCTCGACCTCGGACTAGCATTACCTTATTCTTGCCGGCCCCTATCCGAATTGTAACCTATTCCTGCTAGCCAATCCCACTCTTGCCGTTCCTGTCCTAATCGCATATGATTTATGTAACAAAAAAAACGGATGGCATTTGCGCCACCCGGAAAGCTACTTTTTGTTTTATTGTTCCGATTCCATTGGCAGCCAGGTTTGTGACCATTTCTCAATTTCTCTAATAATAGGCTCCAAGGCTAGTCCTTTATCGGTTAGGGAATATTCTATACGTACAGGTGTCTCAGGGAACACCTCGCGTTTAACGATTCCTTGATTTTCTAGATCCTTTAGACGCTCCGAAAGAACCCTTCCACTAATTCCCATAGAAGATTCTAGTGTACAAAAGCGTTTCGACCCTGTTAGCAGCTGATAAATCACTAGACCTGTCCAGCGCTGGCTCATCATCACCATGGCTTTTTCGAATCGAGGACAAATTTCAGGTTGATTCATGGTTTCCCCTCCTATTCATAATTATCATATTACAAATGACAACAAAATTACAATAGGTAATAAAATTATTTGACATAATTTAATTTCAAAAATATAATAAGTTACATAAAGTAAGTAAGTTATTAAGTCAAAAATAGTAACATCCGTATCATTATAATTCTTGTTCATTTGCTTTTTCTTAATACATTATCGATACGTTGATATATATAGAATTTATACGAGACTAAATAAGGTGGTCCTTACACATGAATTATGAAGCAGATGTTTGTATTGTCGGTGGTGGTCCAGGCGGCGCATTACTAGGATATTTGCTTGCAAAAAAAGGGATATCAACCATCGTTCTTGAACGTCACACAGGAATTGACAAAGAATTTCGCGGCGAACATCTCAATCAGGACGGAGAACGTGTTTTAAAAAAATATAATCTATATAATGAAGTACAAGAAGCTGGGCTGCTATTAATGGAACGGATCGAATACTGGCATCATGGTCAGGTCATAAAAACTGTTACACCAGCAGCTGGAGAAGAGCACGTTGGTATCCATGTACCGCAGAAGAATCTGTTAAGTGTGCTGATTCGCAAATCTGAGCCCTATCAGAACTATAAGCTGTTAATGGGGACAAAAGTAACAGATTTAAGCTTTAATAATAATGGGGATGTAACAGGCCTTATTGCAACAAAAGGCGATCAAAAAGTAACAATAAAAAGTAAAATTGTCGTTGGCGCAGATGGCCGATTCTCGACCGTAAGAAGACTTGCAGAAATCCCTTTTTCAACCATTAAACATGGGTATGATTTACTTTGGGCAAAAATCCCAAGCCCTGAAGGATGGGAGCCAACCATTAAAAATGCCCTAGTTGCCGGTAAACAGCTAGCACTGTTTACCCAGCAGGGCGGTTTTATTCAAATTGGCTGGAACATTGAGGAAGATTCCTATCCAACATTGAAAAAGCAATCATTTGCCCCATTTATTGAGCAAGTGATTGAGGCGTTTCCAGAGCTAACGGAAACAGTCCACCAGAACATTCAGTCATGGAACGACTTTATCTTATTGAAAGTACAAAGCAGTCATTCACCGGTATGGGCTAAAGACGGGGTTGTAATCATGGGGGATGCAGCTCATACAATGAGCCCCACCGGTGCTTTCGGAATCAATTGTGCCCTTTTGGATGCGGATGCTTTAGCAACAGTCATCGAGGAAGCACTCGACAAAGATGATCGAAGTGCAGCACAATTAAGAAAATTAGAAAATGCCCGGCGTGCTGATACAGAGAAACTACAAAGTCAGCAATTAATAAAGGAACAAACCTTTCAAGACAATTTTAAAATTCCGGCACTGGCCAATGGTGTTTAAAAAATAATAAAAACATGGGATTGGGGAAATAATCATGGAACAAGTTCAATTAAAGGCAGATGTCCTTTCACTATTAGAGGATAAAATAAAGTTGATTAAAAAAGGCGGAGAGGCCATTTATCTAGTTGGTCCAATTAAGCTGCCTGTTAATTTATATGGGGAAACAATTGAGTTTAAATGGTACAGCTGGTTAAAGACAGAACAGGTAACGGAAGATTTCCAACAAGTCATCCAGCATTTATCTTCTGCTAAACTAGCGGAATTTCAACAATCAAGTGTCCTTGTTTACGGCGATTTTGAATACGGTGATGATGCCTTGATTCGGATGCATTCCATCTGTCATACGGGCGATATCTTTGGCAGCAAACGCTGTGATTGCGGCTTCCAGTTAAGACAATCTATGAAAATGATTGTTGAGCATGGGTCGGGCGCTTTATTTTATCTAGCTAACCACGAAGGCAGAGGAATTGGTTTATTTAGCAAGGCGATGGCCTATATTCTTCAAGAAAATGGATATGATACAGTTGAGGCGAATGAAGGTTTAGGTTTTCAGGATGATACGAGAAACTATGATGACGCAATTGAGGTATTAAAGGCACTGCGCTCAAAGCCAGTCACATTGATTACAAACAATCCGAAAAAACTGAAAGCCTTAAAAAGTGCAGGTGCCCCGCTTTCCGGTAGAACTCCTTTATGGGGCGATGTTTCTGAGTATAATGAGAAATACTTAAAGACAAAAGTTAATAAATCAGGACATTTAGAGTAGTTTGGATAAGCTTTGAGAAACAGGATGATACGAGCATTATCCTGATATGGCAGGAGGATATGGGTTTTATGAATGATGAATTTTATATGCAATTGGCATTAAAGAATGCCCAAGCCATGAAAGGTCAGACCGATCCGAATCCACTGGTTGGCGCTGTGATTGTCAATGACAATCGAATCCTCGGGGTCGGTGCTCACATGAAGGCTGGCGAACCACATGCCGAGATTCATGCCCTTCGAATGGCAGGAGATCATGCTAAAGGTGCGACCATCTATGTAACCTTAGAACCTTGTTCTCACCATGGGCGAACGGGTCCTTGTGCAGTTGCACTGGTCGAGGCTGGAGTTAAAAAAGTCGTCATCGCGACGTTAGATCCGAATCCTGTTGTCGCAGGTAACGGGGTAAAAATTCTTAAAGATGCTGGAATTGAAGTTGTAATAGGGGTTTGTGAGGAAGAATCCCGGCAGATGAATGAAGTATTTAATAAATTCATCATTGAGAAAAAACCATTTGTTACCTTGAAAGCTGCCACTACTCTTGATGGTAAAACGGCTACCCATACGGCCAGCAGCAAGTGGATTACCGCTCCTGATGCACGCCAGGATGTTCATCAGTTAAGAAGTGAAAATATGGCCATCCTTGTCGGGGTCAATACAGTGGTGGAAGACAATCCTGAACTGACCTCAAGAATTCCAAATGGACGGAACCCGATTCGGGTGATTTTGGATTCAAAGCTCAGAATTCCTTTGGATGCAAAGGTGGTAACTGATCAGCAGGCAGAGACTTGGGTTTTTACTAGTGAAAAATACGATAATGAAAAACGGAAACAGTTAGAGGAACAGGGCATCTCCGTTTTTGTAACTAGCGGATCAAGTCAAGTGGATCCGGCCGATGTGATGAATACACTTGGGGAAAAGCTTGTATCCTCTGTGTTAATTGAAGCTGGTGGAACCATTAACGCGGCTCTTTTTGAAAAACGTTTAATTGATAAAGTGGTCCTATACGTGGCTCCTAAGCTTGTAGGCGGGCAGTCCGCTCCTACCTTTTTAGAAGGAACAGGAATTGCGGAGATGGGCAATGCTGTTGAGTTATCCAATCTAAATGTTACACCAGTTGGGCGAGATTTTAAATTTACAGGATATCCGATATACTAAAAAATGGACGGTGCTGGTCACCATCCATTTTTTTTAGATGAAAAAGCCGTTCATCTACCGTAACCGTGGTGTGGTGTACCTCGCCGGCAATGAAAGGTGTCTTCATTTACCGTCACAGGTTTAAATTCACCTCACCGGGGCAATGAACGGGCTCTTCATTTACTGTAACAGGGCAAAAATCCACCTCATCGGGCAATGAAAGAGCTCTTCAACTATTGAAATGGGACAATAGATTTTTCTAAAAGATAAAAATAAGCAATGTGAAAGAAGGGTTTACATGAGATTTGGTTTTGATATTGATGATACGCTGATTAATTTAAGAGAGCATGCCTTCCATATTTATAATAAGAATTTAGGCCAAGAAATAGGACTTGAGATTTTTAACGCGTTAAAAAAAGTAGAGATTCATGAGCCATTTGGAATGACAGCCGAAGAAGGCTCGAAGATGTGGAAAAGTTCGCTAGAGGAAATTTACTACACCGATTGTCCTGCTTTTCCAGGAGCAGTGGAACTGCTGCAAGAGCTGGAAAAGGAAGGTCATGAAATATATTATATTACGGCACGTTACCAAGAGCATGGCGAACGCACGAAAAAATGGTTATTGGAACACGGTTTTCCTGTTCATGATGAACGGTTTTTCTGGGGAATGAAGGATCACGAAAAAGTGAATATTATTAAGCAATTACACTTGGATTTTTACTTCGATGATAAGCCAGAGATTTTACAGACTCTTTCAGAAGAAGCGGTAAAAGTCTATCTAAAAGATCAATCCTATAATCGCCACGTTACAATGCCTCGGATTGTAAACTGGCCGGAGTATCAGGATTTTATCAAGAATTTATCAGACTAAAAAAAGAACATCTACCTCCATCTCAAATGTATTATGATATACTAGTTTAGGTTTGTTTTTAGAGAGGAGTTGTATTAGTGGAGTTACAACATGAATCAACTGCACGCATGAAATCGACATATATATTTTTATTGGTGACTGGGATTGTATTAGTAGCCTTTAATTTGCGCCCGGCAATTACCTCAGTAGGTCCGTTAGTGGGAATGATCCAAGAGGATGTTGGACTTGCCCATTGGAGTGCTGGTTTATTAATGAGTTTTCCCTTACTTATTTTTGCTGCCATGTCACCGATTGTTCCAAAGTTGGCCAACCGCTTTTCTAATGAAATGACGTTATTACTTGGCTTAATCTTCCTTGTGATTGGTATCGCGATTCGGTCCATCCCAGTGACAGTTTTTCTTTTCACAGGCACTCTTTTTATCGGAGTAGGAATTGCAGTGGGAAATGTCCTTTTGCCTGCCGTGGTAAAGGATAAGTTCCCCGAAAAATTCGGTCTCATGACAAGTGTATATTCTACTTCAATGGGATTGGTCGCATCATTAGCATCAGGATTAAGTGTACCTCTCGCAAAAGATATGAATCTTGGCTGGCAGGGAGCCCTCCTTGTATGGGGAATACCAGCCGTCATAGCAATTTTGTTGTGGACCTATCTTGTTAGGTTTAATCAAGGAAATCATAAAAAAATTAAAAAGGCTCCATCCAGTTCTAAGGAAATGTGGCAATCACCTCTTGCCTGGCAAATTGCGATCTTTATGGGTTTTCAATCGTTTTTATTTTATGTAACGATCTCTTGGTTACCTGAAATTCTTCAAAGTCATGGACTAAGCATGGGAACTGCTGGCTGGATGCTATCGATTACCCAACTAGTCGGACTGCCTGCTAGTTTCTTTATCCCTGTCATCGCAGGGCGTTACCGTTCCCAGATTTGGATTGCATTACTATTAGGGTTGTTGTCCATTATTGGTTATGCAGGGCTACTGTTAGGCTCATCCTATCCTATCTTGATTATTAGTATTATCTTTATTGGGGTTGCACTAGGCGGAAATTTCCCATTGGCGCTAAGTTATATTGGACTCCGCTCTCGAAATGCCAATAGAGCTGTAGAGTTATCGGGCATGACACAATCAACCGGTTATATCCTGGCAGCAGTAGGCCCGTTGCTTATCGGCTATTTGTATGATATGACCCATGTATGGACCATTCCACTTATTGCTCTTACGGTTGTTTCTGTCGTTCTTACCGTTTTTGGTATGTTGTCAGGCCGAAATCGGTATGTATAAAATTAAGAACTATAAAAAACCTTGCCAAATCGGCAAGGTTTTTTATGTTACTTAAAATAAGATTTCCATTTATAATTGATTCACAAGTTCATTCATGGAGTTTAACTTGGAAGAAAGCTCAATAAACCACTCTTCATCCCCAGTTGATAAAGCCAAATCAATTAGAAATTGGGTCTGCGCCTTGTTTGACACGTTAGAAACAGGCAATCTTTTAACTCGTTCGCTTAATAGTGAAACTTTTTTTCCAATGATCTCATTATTGTCACTTGTAACAACGGTTACCTTAACGATTCCTGGATTATCAAGGGATTCAATATAACCCATGATTAATTCCCCACCCCGTGATGTTCCCTTAACCCAATCACCTGTTTTTAACAACATCCTTTTCACCTTCTTAGTTATTTTGTTTTTACACTTTAACTGTAACTTTTTTTATTACATTTTAAGTTAAAAGAAACCTGACATTGTTTTTCAGAGACAAGCACTTATTCTTCTTCTTTATTAACAAGGTCGATTATTTCTTTTAGTGTATAGTCCTTTAAATATTCACCCAAATGCTCTTCAGCACCTAAGAATATAGAAAATAACACTCTTTGCATATTTGCACCAACAATACATCGCTCATTTGAATCAGGACACTTCGGCTGCAAAGCTCCTTCAGAGGTGATCTTATAGATATCCCAGAGATTAACTTCATTTAGCTCTAGAGCAAACAAAAATCCGCCGCCAGGTCCTTCTTTTGATTTTATAATTCCATGTTTTTTTAACAAACTTAGCACTTTACGAATCCGCACAGGGTGTACACAGGCACTCGCTGATATAGCATCACTTGTTGACATCCGGTCGGGCTGAAGCGCAAGAAAAGTTAAACTATGAATGGCTAATGTAAAATCACTATTCATGGCCTGCCCTCCTAAGAAATAAAAACTATTTTAAAATCATTAAAACTATTTAGTAACGCATGGTAATACTAAACCGTTAAAGATTAGCTTGTCAAATATCTGGATTATTAATGCTAAACAATCTCCTTCAGCAAGGATAAATTTAAACATTCCATTGTTTTTTAACTTGCTCTTCTGCAATCATTTTAATTTTATCCCATGCCATTTCCTTTTTCACAAGGACATTAGTGTTATAATTTCTGTCTTTATAATTAACTGTTACGAATACTTCAATCATTTCTAAATTTCTCCTTTATTATTTAAACTTTAATTGGCTATTCTTTGTAATTCGGTACTCAAAAATGTGCGAAGCTTTCGGGGCAGAAAACTGCGAATTTCTTCGTCGTTATATCCAACCTGTAATCTTTTTTCGTCCAAGATAATGGGACGACGCAACATTTTTGGATTTTCCATGATTAATTTGTAAAAATCATTAAGCGGAAGAGATTCAATATTTATATTTAGTTCCTGGAATGTCTTCGAATTAGTTGAAATAATTTCGCTCGTTCCCTCTTCAGTCAAGCGAAGAATCGATTTTATCTCATCAACAGTAAGAGGATTAGATAATATGTTTCTTTCGATATAGTCTATATGATGTTCCTCGAGCCACGCTTTTGCTTTTCGGCAAGAACCACAGCTTGGAGTCGAATAAAGAGTCACCATGCGTTAAACACTCCTTACATATAATTTTGGTATACGTGGGATGTCAGTTAGTTAGGTACCCCAATGTGAGCTGGATGAAACATTGCTTTGTTTTACACATCCTAACTTTACACACCCTTAAAATGTAACAAAAAATATTACAGTTCAGTTAAAAAAAATCAACCTTCTAACTCATTTACCACTTTCTGTACTGTAATTTTATTATTTACAGTTAAAAATGTCAAATGGAAGGTGTTGGCTTAAAATAAAAATTCCACAGTCATTAACTACAGGAAGTTCTACACTTTGATTAATCAAGATATTTAAATCCGATTTACTTAAATCCACCTAGTGATTTGCTAAATAAATTATCGCTAAAAAATGGAAGTTTTTCCTTTACTTTCCGGTGAATCCAAACTACATTTTAATTAAGCAGCACAAATTTTACCGAATGCGAAAATTAGGAAGGGAGTTGCGGAACTGCTAATTTAACTGGAAAAAGTAAGTATTTTTATCTTTTTAATATCTCGGTCATCCTAATCTTCTCTTGAATTTTAAAGATTTAAGGAGTGAAGTTAAAATGCATCAATCAATTGCTCGGCTAGGAAAAATCACTTCTATATTGGCGGGGATTCTTCTAATTGTTGCTCATTCGCTTAATCTAGGTGCGGGGAATTATGGCTCCGTTCCTGGAAGTCTCCTTACTTTCTTGGCTCATTTACTGCTTATCTTTGTTTTCTTTTGTCTGTACATTTATCATGGGGAAACCAATGGACTAGTTGGATTTCTAGCCATGCTACTTGGCAACATAGGGAACGTCATCGTTACAGCGATTGTATATGTTGAAATGGCGGAAGCTTCCAAAGAAAAACTCAGTCAGGTCTTTACCAATCCTATGAACGAGCCAATCCATAATTTTGGACCTCTATTATTTGTTATTGGAATGATTCTTTTAGGGACTTTGATTATAAGAGGAAAACGGCTGCCAGCCTACATAGGCTACTTACTGCTCGTTGGAACAATTGTCTTTGCAGGCGCCACTGCAACGGGTGATTACCAAAGAGCAATTGAGGTCCTAGGGGCAATATTTACTGGGGCAGGATTTATTTTTGCAGGAGTAAAGGTTAAGTCATAGATTAATATGGTCAAATCCCTAGAAGGCTTACTACTCTGATAGTGAGCCTTTTTTTCGTCAGTACCCCTACAAGTTCAAAGAAACAAAAAAAGTCGGTTACTAAGCTAATTAATCATTGATTAATAAATGCGATTCGATTATCATCTAATTAGATGATACTTAAAGTAGGTGTATTAAAATGCAATTAAATAAAATTGTGGAATTTCATAAAGCATTAGGCGACCTTACCCGGATTCGTATTATTGCTCTGCTCCAACAGGGTCCTCTACATGGCCAAGCGATTGCTGGAAAACTTGGACTTAAACCTCCAACGATTACCCACCATATGGCAAAGCTTAGAGAAGTTGGACTGATAAAAGAAAAACGTGATAAAAACACCATCTATTTTTCACTTAATACGAAAATATTAGAAAGCAGTGCTAAAGCGATTCTAACAGCTGGCACAGGAGGAGAAGCAAGTATGGAAATGTCGGTTACCGCGGAGGAACGGGCCGCTATTATTAATAACTTCTTCACCAAAGATGGGAGACTAAAAAACTATCCTGCCCAACGAAAGAAAAAGCTAGTGGTGCTTGAGCATATGGTTAAAGGATTACAATTTGGAAAAGTGTATCCTGAGAAAGAAATCAATGAATATTTAAAGCAATTTCATGAGGATTACGCCACATTACGTCGTGAGCTTATTATGTGTCAGTATATGTATCGTGAAAATAATCAATATGAATTAAACCCTGTTGAGTTATGGTGGCTGAGCTAAACGAGCGTCATCCGGCGCTCATTTTTTTACTCAACTAATTAGACGATCATAAAAACCTGAACAGGTTATCTGTAAAACAAGCGCTAATAATGCGACAGAGCTAAAGTGATCTCCCATCCCATTCACAATTCCAGCTAGGAATAACTTCTAATTAAACGTTTGATTAGTTCTATCGGAATATACGTACCAAGGGTTATAACGATTTAATTAATCGTTTGATTAATTTTGTACCAATCAGTATCTAGAGCTTCAGCATTCTCTCAACAAGAATTTTTAAATAAAAGATGATATCATTATTACTAAATAAATAACTACAAGTAGGAGGCATCATGAAAAAACTTGTAAAAGTAGTGGCAGCAATTATTGAAAATGAAAACCAAGAAATTCTTTGTGCCCTAAGGTCCCCAGAAATGTCTATTCCAAATATGTGGGAGTTCCCTGGTGGGAAAGTAGAAGCAAACGAAGATATCTTCTCAGCATTAGAGAGAGAAATTACTGAAGAGTTAGATTGTAAAATTGAAACATACAAAGAAGTATTCAATGACAATACCCACGAATACGAAACGTTTATTATCAATTTAATCTCAATAAAGTGTAGAGTAGTTGAAGGTAATCCAACTAAAAGTGAGCACTCAAAACTCATTTGGTTAAAAAGAGAAAATCTCGATTCACTTAAATGGGCCCCAGCTGATATTCCTGCAGTTGAACAACTAATCAAAGAAAAGTAGTCTTCTCAAATTGAGAAGACTACACTTTTTTGTAAACTCTGTATAAAGACTACAGAAGAGGAAATGGCCGATTGGAGATCAAAATATTTCTAAAGCTGTTTCCTTTTTTGCAAAGACCTGTTTTAGTTGTTTTCTAGCCCGATATAGCCGCGTCTTGACCGTTGCTGACTTCAAACCGAGCAGGCGTGCGATTTCATTTTCTTTTAGACCATAATTCACTTTAAGAGTCAGCACCTCTTGGAACTCCTTTGATAAGCTTTCCATTGACCTGCCCACATCCTCTTGAAGAAAACGTAGGCCTGCCATTTCCTCGGTGTCCATCCTATTTTTCTTATAACTCATGATAGGTTCCATTTGAGCATCGTCAACAGTTATCCATCTATTTCTTTTTTCTGACCGCAAAAAGTCGATCGCAGTCCTGGCTGTAATGATAGACAGCCAGGCACCTACTTTTTTCGCATCTTCAATTGTATCTATTTTTTTATATGCCTTTAAAAATGTTTCCTGAACAATGTCCTCTGCCCAACGCCTGTCATTTGTGTACCTGAGGGCAATATAGAGCAGACGGTTTGCGTACTCAGAGTAGACTTGGTTAAAATCAATCGTGCTCAGGTTCTCCACCATCCTATTTGAAATGACCCTTAATGAAATCCGGAGCATGCTTCTCATCAAAAAACATGACTTCATAATAATGGGCCGAACTGAAGTAAAAGACAGCCGTGTAATCATTATTTGGGTCCGCACTTTGGTTACTTAGTAATTGTTCAATTTGGCCCTTATTGGTTACATCCAAGGTATCTGTGCTTTTTTCTATATCCGTTTTTACTTTTTCGATATCCTCCAGATTTTCAATTCCACCTTTGGCAACAAGTACATGAGTAACATCCTCTGAGTTTGGCTTTGCGTCTTTTAGTAAATCCTTTTGCTTCAGCCATTCATTTAAATTATGATAGTCAGACTTAAATTCAAAGCTCATAAAGTGGTCACTGCCTAGATAGACTTCAATATTTGACCCTCTATAGTAACGGCTTTCTTCATATGATTCTGCCAGTACATCTTTCTTTATAGCCGCAATCACTTCTTTTATATCATTGGAATTTGACAGGGTAACTCCCTGAGAAACAGGTCCATTCCCTCCTATAGTGAGGGTTTTTATTTTATTTTGCTTTAATTTAAAAATCTCTTTTGTTGATCGCTTATATTCCTTTGATTCATAAATTGGTTTAAAAAAATCTTCATAAAGGCGTTCATTTATACTATATTCCCTTGTCACTTTGCTTCCATTTTTCAATTCATATTGAATATAAAAATTCACAGAGTGGTTGTCTTCTTTTTTCTGATTGATTTTTTTATCAGAAAGCAGCTGCTGGTGAAGCCTGCGAACGGCCTTAATATTTGCTTTTTCCTTCATCGGTAATGGTTTATAGTATTCTCTATAAATATCATCATTTGCATTAAAGCCCCATTGATCAGAGAACAGAACGGTTTTAATTTGTTCTTCCTCAGGAACTTTATTTTCATAGATTCCTAGAATTTGAACGCCTATACCCAGGACCGCGATTATGGCTAAATAAACAATTAAGCCTTTTATGCGTCCGAAAACCCGCCACGTTTTTCTTAAAATCATTTCAGCTCCTATATAGCCAATCACAGCCCCAATTACATAACCGAAAATGGTCCAGTGAAAGCTTTGATAGGAAACCTCTTGAAAATACGAACCACCAAGCAGCATCACACAGAATGTAACCCCATATTTAAAAATGGAACGTAATTTCGGAAAGGCAATCGCCTCGGAGGCTGCTTCAAGGTTTCTTTTTTTATAGAAAAATAGTGAAAGCCCATAAAGTACAATTGTTAAGATCAAGTAAACAATCCGATCATTCCATTGAAACTTCCTGCCATCGAGGACAGCCGCATAGGTAATCGGAGACAATTTTTCAAGCTGTCGATTTAGAAAATAATCCCCTGGAAAACCATAGAGTACTATTTTTAAATTAAAAAATACCAACATCGTGATTCCGATTGGGAAGAATAGAAAAACATAAGCTAGAACTGCCTGAACAATGGACATTCCTGTCATCATGGCAATAAACAAAGCAGCTGAGTATAACAGCACCGTGATTACTAATGTCGTCCCCGCCCAGTAAAAAATATCCTTTATACTATACAAGTCACTGATGTCTAGAATGTTATGCATTAAAAGGATAATGAGTGTAATGACAGCAATTGGCAATATTAAAAATATTATCCCAGTAAGCGCATATTGATGAAAAATCCTATCCCTTTTAAGAGGAATACTATGCATCAGGTCGGCTGCCTGTTTCACATGAAGAAAACGAAACAAGAATACTGCCAAGATGACAGGGACAATAACCAATAGACCAATTTGGAAGGTAAAATTAACAAGAAACAGATTGTTAGGGTGCGGATAATAACTTTTGGTTTCGTCAGAGATTATCATTAATAATTGAATCGGCAGAATAAATAGTAAGGCAAGAAAGTAAACAATCGAGACCCAGCCCGTACTCCGGCCAATTTGAACCAGTAATTCTTTATTAAACCAAGACATTCTTGATGGCATAGCCGATATCCCCCATTTCATATATAAAGATTTCCTCAAGCGTAAGAGGCAGCATGTCAAAAATGACAGGGGTTGTTTGCTGGATTTTTCTCTCTATTTCATCTTCATCTCCTCTGACAATAAAAAGATACACGCTTCCCCGCTTTTCTGTATGAAGCGGATTAAGATTTAATAGCAGCTTTTCTGGAGGAGTACCATTTTTATAAGCAACCTGTATTTTATGAATATCATCTTTCAGATCATCCAATTCTTTCTCGATTAAGAGCGTGCCTTTATGAATAATCCCGATATGATCACAAATATCTTCAATTTCACGAAGATTATGTGAGGAGATGAGAATGGTCATTTCTCTTTCAGCCACATCATGAATTAACAGGTTTTTCACCTTTTTCCTGACAACTGGGTCAAGGCCATCCAGTGGTTCATCCAGTATGAGGAATTGCGGATTGGAAGAAAGAGCGAGAATGAAGGCAATCTGTCTTTGCCACCCCTTTGAGAAGGTTTGGATTTTTTTATTTACATTCAACTCAAATAACTCGGCCAGATTCTGAAACCGTGCCTCCTCCCAAGTTGGGTAACAGCTTTTATAAAAACGGGCCATTTGCTTTGCAGTATATTGCGAGAAAAAGTAGGGCTGATCGGGTATGTAAAAGACTTTTTGCTTTAGACTGATATTTTCAAAAACACTTTCATTATTTATCGTTACTTCTCCGCTATCTTGGCGGTAGATTCCTGCCAACAGTTTAATTAAAGTGGTTTTCCCTGCACCATTTGATCCGATCAGACCGTAAATGGAACCTTTGTTGATGGATAAGTTGACATTCTCCAGTGCGGTATAATGGTCAAACTTCTTGCTAATACCTTTCATTTCAATCATTGTTTTCGCCTCCCCCTTTTGCTTTGTCCTGTTCTTGAACCAATTGGATGATCTCTTTCGCTGGGATTCCCAGATACAAAGCTTCCAAGACTAGTTTTTCAAGATCCTTTCTTACAGCCTCTATTTTCTCTAAGTCCTGTACTTGATTATTTAGATTGACGAAGCTGCCTTTCCCTTTAATGGAGTAGATAAATCCTTGAATTTCCAGTTCTCGATAAGCCTTTTGAATCGTGTTCGGATTGATTGTGAGTTCTGTGGCTAAAGTTCTTACCGATGGCAGCTGTTCATCTGGTTTTAATACTTCATTCATGATAAGCTCCTTCATTTTGTCTACCAACTGTTCATATATCGGCTTTCGGCTCCTTATGTCTAACTCAAACATAACGGGGTGCCCCCAATCTGTACTAAGTGTACTATCATACATAATACAGTTTGTATTATATTCCAATAACTTCCAAAAGGGAAGGACTTTTTCAACATTTTCTTAAAACTATTTTTTACAAACATTTTTTTGTTTTTTAACATTCTAGACCCAGTCATTTACATAAGTTCAACATCAGGAGCTGAATTCACAGCCCTATTTGTCTCTTCGCCTCTATATAAGAAGTGAAAAACTGGTGAATTCATTTGACAAATAAATCGAAAAAAATAAGAAGTATGACCTTTTTATGCGTTACAAGAGGAGTATAACCATCAATGGGAGATGTGGATGGCCTTTTACAAACGGAGGTTTCATACAGAAGTTTATACCTTCATATGTGCCGGGTGTATGTGGCACACAAGATGCTGGTAGTTTTCATCAAGGGTGTTAATTATTTTCCCTTTACAAGACTTTGTTTGCCTATTAAACTAAGTATACAAAAAGTTTTAAATCAACTAGAAAAAGAGGTGTTCGCGATGAATTCGGATCTTAAAAAGCTTTTCCTGCTTCAATCGGTTTTTTTGAGCATAACCGGCTACAGCACCATTTTTATCAGTTATTATTTCTGGAAACACAGCACCACACTCGGCCCACTGATTGCCTTTAATGGCTTAAGTTACTTTTTGTCGTGCTTTGCCTATACAATTGGTACGTATTATCTATTCAAAAATAAACTGAAAACAAGCTATTATTTAAGCGCTTTGTCAGCCATTATCCTATTTATTGTCCTGCTTTTAAGTCCTTACTTAAATCATATCGTTCTTCTTGTCATTTCAGCGACTAGTTTTGGTTGTGTTTTTGGTTTCTTTTATTCGTCTTCCAATTACGGGTTAAGTGTTCTATCCACTCGATCAGAACTTGATATCTTTAATTCACGTATTGGCTATGTAAAAAATATCTTAATGATTATACTTCCACTCATTAACTCTTTTTTTATCTATTATTTTAATTTCGCAGTTTCATTTTGTTTTATGCTTTTGATTTCGATTTTTTATTTTGTTGCAGTCACCAAAATGCCCTCAATTGAAGCTGAATTTAAATCGAACTTCGTCCACGATTATAGGACGGTTAAAGTGTCTAAACAAATGGTGCCATTTGGGATCATTACTGCAGGTGTTTTAGAGTGCATGGCATGTCTTCAAGTTGTTTTGATGGTAGTATTATCCAAAAATGCACTTTATGTATCGTTTTTGAATGTGTTAAATATTGTCGTTTTAACGATTGGTATTGTGTATATATCGAGATTGAAAAAGTTAAAAATGGAAACACAGTTTGTGATTTATACCTTAATCAGTACCGCGTTCATTCTGCTAACCGGTTTCGCACAATTTAAACCACTTTATTTTGTGGCAATGGTCGGACTTGTGATTTCTGTATACGTGTACGGTTATACAATGGACAATACATTTTTCAGATATTTAAATGGCATGAAGAAGGAAGACCAAATCGTGATTCTTTTAAAACGTGAATTTTTAATCACACTTGGCCGTTCAATAATGTATCTAGTATTGTACCTGTTTGTTCAGTCCATTCATTCTCCTTACCTACCTTATTTGTCACTTGGAGTAATGCTTGTACTTGTTTACTCACTTATTAGATTTCGAAAATTTGATCATGAAAATGAACAACAGCTGGCGACGTAATCGGAAATAATGGTCAAAATCAAGTGTTCTACTTGTCTCATATTAAGGATTAAAAAACACTGACGCCAAGTGAGCATTCAACGTTAATCTGGTTAAAACGAGAAAACTTAGAGTCGCTTAAGTGGGCACCGACGGATGTTCCAGCAGTTCAACTATTAATCCAAGAAAAATAGTCTTCTCGAAATGAGAAGACTATTTTTTAGTCATTCGTACCATTAATAATGTAGTTGTATAGTTTGTTTTCAATTGGATTTTCCATTACCAGGTTCATATGTACAACTGGCAGCTTTTTCCCCTTACCATCTTCCATAATTGCCTGCTCGATATTATTTTTATCGGGGGTTGCTTTTCCTAAATAGTAAAAATCAGTTCCTTCATCATTATCTTTCTTTACAAAAATATGAAGGTCAATCCCTCTTTCTTCAGATTCGATAATTGTTTTCACTTCTTGGGATTCTAACGTTCTGTTACTTCTTGTTGACCACTTAAGGACTTCAGGGCTTAGGAATTCTTCCGCATAATCTATACTAGATTCAACATCTTCGTTTTTGTGATAGGTCACAAAAATTGGACAAGTTCCGTGTTTTGTTTTATAACCGTAAACGGTAGAACTTTCATCATTAGTCCAATTCAAGAGCTTACATGCATCTTTTCTCGAATATTTGTGATAGAGGGTAAGAGGCTCCTCTGATTCATATAGTTTAGATTTTTCCTTGGCGCTTTTTACAACATCAGTTACTAGAAAGTTAAAATATGGATTATCCAATAAACTTTCTCGAACCACATTATTAAATAAAAAGGTACCATCATCTTTTAAAATAATAATTGGCTCATTGCCATACTTTTCTTTATAACTTTGTGTGAAAAACTCCAAGCTAAAAACGCGCAACACTGAAGAAAGGGTCTCCTTGTCAATAGGACAATTAAAATGGACTAACTCCTCAATAAAATTATCATATTTTACTGTTTCTTGTTTTAATAGAATGTCTAATAGAATAATCTCTTGTTTCCTTTTGCCATTTAAGATCTCCGTAGAAATCATAGTCAAAACACTGTTTTGATACTTCGTCAATAACGGTATTTCTTCCTTGAGTTTTAATAAAAATTGATAATAGTTCGTGTACTTATCAACTATGACTTCGGGGTCAATGGAATGGTTCGTTACAAAATCATATAAATAAGGAATTCTGCCAATCCGATTCTTTAACTCAACATATGCTTCTTTTAAAACTTTTAACGCTGTTAAATTACTATCGTTAATCGCTTTAAAAATCTGCTTTTTGGCAATTTCCTCAAAATTAATCGTAGATACCCCTTTAATATAGCTCGTATCCTTAATATAGCGACGGATATTATCCTTGTTCTGTGATTTGTCCCCGGATAGGGCAATGGGTATTAGATAGTTATTTTTATAATTCCCGATAAAATCAATGATCGTAACGAAATCCTTAGTTGTATGTTTACGAAGTCCCCGACCAAGTTGTTGAATAAAAATGATACTAGATTGAGTTTGTCTTAGCATAACCACCTGATTAACACTTGGAATGTCGATTCCTTCATTAAAAATATCAACTGTAATGATATAATCTAACAAACCCTCTTCGAGCTGCTTTACTCGACGATCCCTTTCATCCTGAGAATGATCCCCGATTAAAGCAACTGTTCGTAGTCCTTTCTCATTGAAAGCATCAGCTAACTTCATTGCCTCTTCTTTCCTACTACAGAACATTAACCCTTTTACTTTTTCTCCTGAAAAGCCATAGTAATGGACTTTTTCAAGAATATGATTAACGCGTTCTTCGGTAACAAGCTTTGCTAGTACCGCTGTCTCATCAATTATCTCACCATTATATTCTAGGTCTGTAACGCCAAAATAATGGAATGGACATAACATATCTTCTTCCAGAGCTTCTTGCAAACGAATTTCATAAGCAATATTATAATCAAAAAGCTCAAAGATATTAAAATCATCTGTCCGTTCGGGCGTAGCGGTCATTCCCATTAAAAAGCAGGGGTTAAAATAATCAATTACTTTTAGATAAGACTTAGCGCCCGCTTTATGAACCTCATCAATGAGAATATAATCAAATTCTTCAGGATCAAATTGCGCCAAATAATCATCCTTCGAAATAGTGTTGATTGTAGCAAATAAATATTTCGCATTTGTCTGTTTACTTGTACCTGACAGTATTCCAAAGTCGGCATCAATTCCACCAAGAATTTTTTTAAAATCTTCTTTAGCCTTTTGCAGAATTTGCTCCCTATGCACAATAAATAGCATCCGTTTTGGACCAAACCGTCTCACATCAAATGCAGACAAATACGTTTTTCCAGTACCAGTGGCTGAAATGATTAACCCCTTATTTGCTCCCGCATCACGAATCGCCTGGATTCCTTGTAATGCCGCTTCTTGCATTTTATTCGGCTTAATTTTTAGGGCCGCTTCGATTGAATTAATACTGTATTGAGTCGGTAATTCTATTACCTGCTCTAAAGCTTTCCTGTGAACAAGTGGTGTATACCTCTTCTCGTACGTTTCAATCCATTCTTCATTTAGAGGAAGAGCATCGTTCCAAACTTCTTCAAATTGATTATTAAAATGATTAACAATTTCCCCATTTTCATGCGAAGTTAATTTTACATTCCACTCGTAATTAACTTTTAATGCATGGGCTGTTAAATTAGAACTTCCGACAATTAAAGAATAATGGTTTCTCTGATTAAATATATATCCTTTTGAATGGAACCCTTCAATATCAGTCGTACGCACTTCAACATTTTTAATCTTCAATAATTCCCTAAAAGCTTTGGGTTGATTAAAATTCAGAAAGGTTGAAGTTAAAATACGACCCTTAACCCCTTTACGTTTAAGGTCAAGAAAATGGGATTTAAGAGTTGCCAGGCCGCTTTCAGTAATAAATGCTACTGAAAAAATAAAGGATTCACAGCTATCAAGTTCATCAAGTAAGGTATTTAAAACATTTTCGCCTTTTTTGGCATTATTCACTAATAACTTCGGTCTATAATTTCCGGTTTTACTTGTCCTTTGGTCAATAAACCCCTTATGTAAGGAAACTTTTAGATTATCGATAAAATTACTCATTTGATCACCATTCAATACCATTTTTATACATCAATTGTAATGCTCCCTAAAATGGAGTGCAACCTTATTGAAACAAGATAATTCTATTACTGTTTTAGACTGTGTTTAGCAAAATCGAAGTAGTATTTTAATTTCTCATAATATGAAAAAATGTTTAAGAGCTGCCTTTTGTCATGGGAATCTGGATTCATAGCTAAACGCTTCCTATTATCATAAGAAACATTTGCTTCTTCCCTCGCACCGTCAATGATCCCATTTCCACTAATTGTCACATCAGTCTGGTTATTGCAGTTCAAAATTCCTGGACATCAGTCCATCTCAATACCTGCCACACGGGTAGGAATGATTAGAAAAACAAGCTTCATCTGTTGTACCCAGTAAGACTGCCCTGGCTCTCCGATAATCATTCTATTTTCCCCTCTAAAAGCCATTTGTAAAATGGCCTTTATTAGATTCAGGTTTGATGAACCATCTTGATATATTAAATTATCTTTCTACCAATTAAATTCGGTAGGATACCTTTTTTCACCCCATCAGAAATCGCTTACATTAATACCCAAAACATCAAGCCTCTTTTCGCGTTTTGGTCATGGTTTGTCTTACACTAAATTCGACATCTCTAAACTAGTCGTAACACCGAAGACGACGGATGGAACTAAGAAGATTCAAGTATCCTTCTTTGTCGAAAATACCGGAAAAACAGCAGGAGCGGAAGTGCCGCAAGTCTACTTAGGTCTGCCTAAAGTGGCAAACGAACCGCCTAAACGGCTTGTTGGATTTGAAAAAGTATGGCTGAAACCAGGTGAAAAGAAACGTGTGACTATTACGATTGACTCAGCAGCAAGCAACCATCCTCTGTCCATCTGGGATTCGAATGCTGATACTTGGAAAACGTTAGATGGTGAGTACAATGTGTATGTTGGTAACTCTTCTGACCACGTTACTTTGACAGATTCCATCCAAGTGCGGACCCCGGCGGGCCATAGTAAATAAGGGCGCTTATAATGAAGGATTAATAAAACAGAATAAAAATAGGACGGAGAATCTTCTTCGTCCTATTTTTGATTATTAAATTACAACTCCAAACAAAATGGAATGTCTGCTTTGAGTGGATGAGCTAGAAAAATTAAATCAAATGCTTTCAGTTTACTGATTTTCCTCTTAAAAATTCAAAAACATAAGACGCCCTTTTCAAGATAATCTCACCTTGAATTGAGAGCCTCTAGTTAACCATTTAAAAACTACTAATTTGTTAACATGTTAAAAAGATATTCTCTCCCTCAATAAAAAAGAAGCGAGAGAACCGTCCCTCTGCTTCTCCAAAAAGAAGCAAGAGAACCGTCCCTCTGCTTCTTTATAGCCCCACCGGCTCCTTACTTCCTGTGACAACCTTATTTCTCTGCTCGCCTAAGTCAATGCTTCCATCCGGGCTTTTGATTTGGCAGCGGACGATATCGCCTTCTTTGAGGTATCGAGCGTTATTCTTTTGCTGGCTTTCTAAAATAATTTCTACTCTTTGCTGAGCGGTTAAAGAGGAGTCAGCCAGACGATTATTGACCTCTGGTGAGATATTTAGGGCCACGCCGCCGGTTGTCCCGGTAAGAATCAAATCACCTTTTGAAAGATCCATGATTTCAGAGAGCTCGGTCAAAGTTTCAGCAGGTTTATACAGCAGCTGGCAGGAATTGGCTGATTGGCGCAGTTCATCGTTCACCCATAGGTTCAACTCCAGGTTATGTATCTTTGGCACTTCTTCTGGATCGAGCAAGTAGAGGAAAGGACCGGCAGGAGCAAATGTCCGATAGCTTTTTCCCTTTAACCACTGGCCTTCCGTAAACTGAACATCACGGGCGGAAACATCATCCACAATCACAACGCCTGCAATATATTGATGGAGATTATCATCCGTCACTTCGACGGGTCCGGTAATATTTTCGCCAATAATCAATCCGAGTTCAATCTCATAATCTAATAATTTCACATGTTCAGGACGGACAATTTCACTGTTCGCTCCACACAATGCACTGTCCGCTTTACTAAAAAACAAATTAAATGGCGCACGCTTGGCATCAAGACCTGCCTCTGAACGGTGAGTGGCATAGTTGGTACCCTGACAGATAATTCTTGCCGGCTTGGTGACAGGGCTTAAGAACTCCACATCCCCCAAAGAAACGGTCTCATCAGTACCTGTTTCTTTTACTTTTCGTGCCTCTTCTATTCCCTGTTCTAGGAATTCAGCTAAACTCTGATAAACCTTTGGTAACACAAGGATTCTTTCCTCTGATACAACGCCCCACTGCTCTTTCCCATCCTGATTGAAACGAACCACCTGAATACCCATTAGCAAAACCCCTCACTTTTTAATAGATTAATCAAAAACGAGCAGAACTAGGGCTGCTCGCTTTTCACCCTGTTTACTTTATTTTACATGACATTGGATGATTCCGCATTCAATATTGCAGAATCTTCAAACTTTTTTGGACGAACGGTTAACCATACCAAACCGCCAAATATAAGCAGAATCAGTCCGCATAATTGAAATGCATGATGGAAGCCTGCTGCCTGGCTGGCTGAGTTTCCAATCAACCATCCCGTTACATATGGACCGGCAATACCGCCTAATGAGGTTAACGCCATAAACCAGCCTTGAATCTTCCCTTGATGTCGAGGGGAAACCAAATCAACTAGAATAGCTGGTCCCATCACTAGTGTGATGCATCCAAACGTTAACCCCAGTGATAATAAGGCAATCGATAAAATATTCGAGCTGACGATGGCTCCTAAGAAATAACAGACGGCACCGGTTGCCATGACGGGTCCTAGGACAAAAATCCGTCCCTTTACCACGCTCTTTGTCTTATGATAAATCCGATCGGAAATGAATGAAAAGGTAATCTGTGACAGAGTAATCATAATCCAAGGCAATGCTACGACTATGCTTAAGGTTTCTTCACTAAGCTTACGGACATTCTCCAGATAGTTCGGCAGCCAGTTTAAACCAATCGTAAACGACCAATAAGTGGCAAATCCGCATAAAGCAACGAGAATAAAATTTTTAGAAAACAAAGCAGAAGTGAATTTTGTATCTATTCCAACAGTGGTTTCCATTGATGTATTTTTGGCTGGAGCAGACTCTTCTTGTGTAACCGCCTTCTCCTTGGCCGCCCATAACCATACCATAATCCACAGAAACCCAACTGCCCCTGTTGTGATAAACGCAGAACGCCAGCCAAAGTTCATGATAAGATGCATTAATACAGGTGCTGAAACCGCGACACCGAGCGGTCCTCCAACTGAAACGAGTGTTAACCCAATCCCCAACTTTTCCTTTGGAAGATACTTTGAGGCAGCGGTCATCGCTAAAGAGTAGGAAGGTCCTTCCCCAGCTCCTAAAATAATCCTGGTTACTAACAAATAAGTAAAACTGCTGACAAATATTGTTGAAAATTGAACGATCGACCAAACTGCTACCATTATGGCAATGACCTTTTTTGCCCCAATTTTATCCGCCAAGCTTCCCCCTAAAATGGCTGAAAGCGAATAAAGCAAGAAGAAAACACTTCCGACAACACCCCATTGCTGTGGAGTTAATCCTAATTCCTTCATAATCGGCACCGAAGCAAACCCTATAATGGCCTTATCTGCATTACTAATAACGGTCAATAAAAATAATAAGAAAATGATAACCCATGCTTTTTTTGATACCGTACGTTTCTTTTGCTCCATATAAGGACCTCCTCAAATTTCTCCCATAATGAATGATTACATGAGGACCTGTCCACTCCCCAATGGATAGGTCCTTGTTACTTTACTTAAACATAACTTCAACTTTACCAATATGTGAAAATCCGGCAGTAAACCGATCCCCTTTTTCGGCGACGACTGCTGCTGATAATGCACCTGATAAAATGACTTCTCCCGCCTTCAACTCAACCTTGTATTCGGATAATTTATTAGCCAGCCAGGCAACACATTTGGCAGGATGACCCAATACATCATAACCGTAGCCTGCATTTATCCGTTCTCCATTCTTAAACAAATTCATTTCAATGGATGGCAAATCGATATCTGTTACCGAATACCGTTCATCCCCAATGACAAACATACCGCTTGACGCATTATCGGCTACTGTATCTGCTAAGGTTATTTTCCAATCGGTAATCCGGCTGTCGACGATTTCCAATGCGGGTGCAATGTACTCAGTTGCATCTAGCACATCCTCAACCGTTACATCCGGTCCGGTCAAATCCTTGTTGAGCACAAATGCAATCTCGCCTTCTACTTTTGGCTGAAAAAGCTCATCTAAATTGATCGTTCCCCTATTCCTTACTTCCATCGAGTCTAACAGGTGCCCGTAATCCGGCTGATCAACACCTAACAGCTGCTGCATTGCAACAGAGGTTAACCCAATCTTTTTCCCAACAATTTTTTGACCATTTTGCACTTTTTGATCAATCATTCGGAGCTGGACCTGATAAGCCTCATCAAGGGTCAAATCTGGATACTGTTTAGTAAGTGGCAGTATGGATTCTTTGGACACTTCTGCCTGCTGCAGCAATTCGTATACATGCTGGACGCGATGAATGACCTGGTTACTCATAGCAATAACTCCTTTTATAAAAAAATAGAGCGCTAATTGATAGATTCAAAAATAGGTAAAACTATGAATCAATTCAATTGCGCTCTCAACGGTTGTTCTTATTATTTAGATGCTAATGCAGGATTCTCTTGTTTAACTGCTTCTTTCCCATTTTTCAATAAGAAGTCAATTAAAATAGTGTTAAACTCCTCTGGTTTTTCCCACTGCGGCCAGTGTCCGGCATCTTTAATTACAACCAGCTCACTATTTGGAATCATTTCCTGAATGGGCTTTGCTTCCTCAACAGTAGAAGTTGGGTCATGGTCTGTCCAGGCCAGCAATGTCGGAACATTGATTTTCCCACACCATGACGGCTCCCAGCTGTACAGCTTTCGTACTTCAATATCCTGCAGGCAGACGATATGATGAACCGCTTCTTGATAAGAAGCTTGTGTATAAATTTTGAAGCGGGATTCAATCAATTCATCTGTTACCTGGCTTTTATCGTACATTAACCATTCTAGTCTTGTTTTAACATTTTCATAGTTTGCTTCAAGAACTGCTTTTAACGTAGAGTCCTTTAAACGCTGCATAACCTCTGGTTTATTATTAACGTTACCAGGCGTGTTAAGCACCATCGCCTTTACATATTCCGGATGTTCAGCCGCAAACCATGCTGCTACCCAGCCGCCCAACGACTCCCCTGACAAATACACGTTTGATAAACCTAATGCTTGAATTACGCCCAATAAATGCTCGCTATAATAATCAATTCCGTATTGACGATCTGGTTTTGCTGTATAGCCGTGTCCGACCATATCGATGCAAATCACGCGGAAATGCTCGCTTAAACCTCGAATATTCCGTGCATACGCCTCAATATGTCCTCCGGTACCATGCAGCAAAATCAGCGGTTCCCCCGTTCCGGATTCCAGAACTCTTGTTTTAATACCATGAGCATCTAAATAATAAAGTTTATATTCCAAATCAGCTAAGTCTGTCCAAATTGTCATTTAAATCTCCCCTTTTATAAAATGATCCTTACAAATGATGGGTTGACACCCCAATGGCTTGCTCACTCTTAACGATTAAATGCTCACTTCTTGTTCAGACGATGCTTTACGGTTTTCTGGGCCAACCGGCTGACTAAACTGAACGATGGCCATACCTGTTACCCATTCTGGAATTGGCTCATAGCAAGCAACACTTGCGTCAAAGTTCTTCAGGACACCAAGAAGGACAAGCCAGTTACGAATTTCCTGACCCCCGTTGCCTAAATGCTCCTCAATATAAGCGGCACTCCAGTTTCTTAATGTTGGATAATCTTTTTCCGTGATCAGTCGCAAAAATTCCCGGTCAATCTGCTCGTTAACAGGACCTGATTTAATTCGGGTTACATTTGTTTCCCGTAATTTTAGATATTCATCAAGCTGATCGATTTCCTGACGTCCATTTTTTAAAACATTAATTAAGAATTGGTCCTCCGGTTTTTCACTCTCAATCTTTGGAATCGGCACCCAGTGAGATAATCCCCCTGAAGCAACAATCGCTACCTTCAGATCCTGATCCCAAGATTCAACCGCTGTACGGATCACTTCACCAATTTGGAAACAGCGGTCCATTGATGGCAGAGGCGGTGCCGAGGTATTAACAGCAATTGGAACGACAGGAATTTGGAGATCCGGATTTAAAAAGTAAATTCCTTGTGTATGGCCGTGGTCGACCTTCATTTTTAGCGTAAAAGCAAAATCAATATTATTCTCGAGACTGGTGTGAAGAATATGTTTTGCTAATTCCTGGTGTACGGGAATATTGTATTTTGGCAGCTGCCAATCTCCCCAGCCTTCACATTCGCCTGTTCCAATTGTAAAGGCAGGCATATGGTCATAAAAGTAGCTGTTAAAATGGTCATCAGATATTAATACAATGACATCCGCGCCTGATTTTTCGAGATATTTCCTCATTTCAGCCGCTGTATGGAGGAACCGCTGCCCTTTTTCACCGCCACTGGCTTCATTTGTCATAATCATTGGACTATGTGACATTGCTACACCTGCAATAATTTTAGCCATTCATTCCACACCTTTCATATCTCATCATTTTTAAGATATACGTAATTTTCTAGAATCAACGATTTCCTTTTGCCAGACAATCGAAAGCTTTCCTTTTAAAAATAAAGGAATCTCATCTGTACAATTGATCGTTTTTCCATCGTTCATGATGGTGATGTCCCGATGAACGGAACCATTATCATTTTTCAGCCTGACCTCGTAGCATCCAGGACCCGGAAGTGTGTAATAAGGATATGGCGTCAATGTCTCTCCGTTCCATTCGCAGTGTGTTTCATAGTATTGGCCAAGAAACTCAGGCAGTTCGGCCACCTTCCCGTTTAACAACCGTTCACGGATGCCGGTAGAACTGATCTTCTCGCCCCTTATTTCTACTTTGGCTACTTTTGTTACATCAATCCGGCCGCCTGAGTCTTGTTTCAAGCTCTCTAGATTGCCGGCACCGCGGGAACCATAGGAAAAATCAAATCCCGCAACCGCATGAACCACACCTAGACCATTCAGGTATTCCGAAACAAACTGTTCCGGCGATAAACCGGCCATTTCTTGATTAAATTCAACGATATAGAAAGTATCGACACCCATTTCCCTAAGCCTTGCTTCTTTTTCCGCAAGCGGCATTAAATAATGCACCTGAACTTTACCTTTTGAAACCACCGTTTTCGGATGAGGAAAAAAACTCATGACAGCTAACGGCACTTGTTTTTCCTTTGCTTTTTGAAACGCAGTGCTGATGACGGCACAATGTCCATGATGGAGACCATCGAAACAACCAAGTGCCATTACATTCGGACTCTTCTTTTTCTGCCATTGCGCCAAATTACTCTGGTTTATATAAATGGTTTTCATACTGGTCTCCTCTCAAGTTTTTTAAAGCATGACTGGCTGTTCTTCCACCAATGATCGATACTTGCCGCTATAAAATAGTAATGGCTCTTTGTCTTCAAGATGAATATCGGTTACCCTGCCAATAAACAAGGTGTGGTCACCTTCCACATGCTCAGCAGATACTTCGCAGGCAACCTGTACCACTGACCCAGGCAATACTGGTTTCCCATCAAGACGTGCGAATTCTACTTCTTTATGTTCTTTCAATTGGCCTGCGAAAATCATCGAAAGTTCTTTCTGGTCAGCTGCTAAGATATTAACTGTAAAAATCCTGCTATCTTTAATTTTGTTTAAGATTTTTGCTTTTTCGCCGATAGAAACGACAACAAGCTTTGGATCAAGTGATACCGACATAAACGCATTTGCAGTCATGCCATGAATGTCTCCCTCTACCTCTGTTGCAATAACGGTCACCCCAGTTGCAAACCTGCCCATTGCCGTGCGAAATTGACGATCATCCATTATAAAAATCCTCCCTTAGTAAAATTTCTCTATCTAAAATACTTTCAAGTTAACCTCTTACGCCGCTCTCATAACCAAATAAGTCTTGCCCGTATGCAGCGACAGCATCTTCATATAATGAAGTTTTATGTGTAGCAACTGCCATGATATCCCTTAAGAACAATTCCATTGGTCCGCCTTTGTACAACGCACCACCGCCAAGAGTCAGCAGCGATCTAACGGCAATATCAACGCACAGCTTAATCGCTTTGGTACGAAGGGCAAAAAATTCAGAAGGCGGTGTTTGACAGCCATCTTTTTCATAGTCCACGAGCAAATCAATATACTTATCCATTAACGCTTCTGCGATTTGAAAATCAGTCGTCATTTCGGCTAACACACGCTGGCTTCTTGGCGACTCACTTTCCCTTACTCCATCCATTAAACGTACTCGTTTTTCCGTGAGTGCTTTAAATTCTTTCAGCATCCGCTCTGCTCCGCCAAGGGCCATGTAAGGAAATCCAATATAGAAAGAAGGAAAGAATGGGACATGATAGAAGGGATAATTCGTATCATATTCATCTAAAGGCGGTCTCCTTGTTAGTTCCGCTTGATCTAAACGTAGAATCCTCTCCATTGGCACATATACATCATTGGCAATAATTTGGTTGCTTCCTGAACCTCTTAACCCGAACGTGTCCCAATTACGGATGATTTCCACTTCAGAAGTTTTCAACATTGGCAGGCAATATACTGGCTTCTCACTATCAGGGAATTGAATCATGACCCCGACACCGACCCATTCACTATAGTTGATGCCACTGACAAAGCTCCATTTTCCGCTAATGCGGAAACCATCGCGATCCGGTTCTGCTTTGCCTAATGCAGCAAAGATATCGGCAATCAATCCGCCCTGATTGATGATTTCGTCTGCACCTTTTTCAGGGAGAAAAGCTGGGAGCATGTTGTGAAGCGGGTATAGATAAGTCAGCCACGCTGCTGAAATGTTATAATTAGCTACCTTTCGAACAACCTTAGCAAACGTTTTCAAATCTGCCTGCGGACCGCCATATTTTTTTGGAAGCATCATCCGTGAAATTTGTGTTTCTTTAATGAGATCCACCACGTTTTGCGAAATGGTTGCATTTTTTTCTGCTTCAGCCGCCTCCTGCTCCGCTAATTTACCGATTCGTTCCGCTCCGTCTAGTAAATCTTCAACAGTGACAGTTGTTTCGTTTAATACTTGATTTGTCATTTTCTACACCCCTTTTTGTTTATTGGAAAAATTGGTTATGGACCATGTCCGTTGCGTAAATAATATTTGGCATCGCTTACATTTGCTCCTCAGCGAAATTACTACTGTTTGGAACCTGTAAATAAAGTTTAATACAATTCTAAATATTCTATCTAGGACAGAAAATGCTCATGTTTTTACTATAAATAGACACTTTTTGCTCATATCCAAGTATTAATGTTGTGAGACACATTCTGGCGGCTATAGTTTTACAAATGAAGTCATAAGAAAAGCCACCCGGCTTAAGCCGGATGGCATCTAATCAAACGTAATGTCTCCTATAGCAATTAACGATTTAATGATTAAAAGCAATTGATGCATCTCATTTGGGTCGCGAAGATCTTTTTCAAGCAAGCTCTCAATCCGGCTGATCCGATGCCGGAGCCCGCTCATCGATAAGGCCAGATCAATCATTGTTTGTTCAAGCTTGCCTCCGTTCAGCAAAAAGCTATATAACGTTTTCAGCAGTTCCAGCATTTTGGGATCCTGAATGTTATTCAATGGTCCAAGCTCTTGCACGGCAATCATTTTGATTCCACTGATATTCTTTGAATTGATTAACACGCCTACAATCCCTAATGATTGAAACGAAACCATCTTCTGCTTGACTGCTAATCTTAAAGCAATGGCAGCTTCCTCATAGCATCTAGAAGCATGACTTATATCCTCTCCTAACCGGCTGATGCCCAATTTAAATAGACCTTGGGGGTAGGTATGATTCATATAATCGAAGTATTCCTGCATCACATCCTGAATCGTCTTCTTTTGAAATGTTTCAATTGTCATTAATAACACCATGCTTCCTTCACGGTGCCCTGTCAAAATATTATGTTTTTTGTCCTTAAAATAACGGAATGTCGTTTCAAATATTTGTTCTTGCAAAAGAAAGTCATCTTCTATCGATCCTTGAGTTTTCCGATATTCCATCACTGCTATATAATAATTCTGCTCCAGGTTAACACCGGTATACTTCCCCCGTTTGATCACTTCACTCGCAGACAGACTGCCCTCTAAGATTTGTTCAAGAAAACTGCCTTTCATTCTTTCAAATGTTTCAAATCTTGTTTTTTCATTTAAGAGAATGAGAGAGGCCGCATTGGCAAATCGGTCTAAAAATAAATAATCTTCTTCATGATAATGTTCTTTCATATCTTCATAGAGAAAGGAGCAATAACCGATTACCTCCTTTTGTAAAAGGATTGGAGTAATCAAACGTTCTTGTATGGAGGTTTTGATGATTTTTTTTCTAAAGGGTAAAAGCGGCGGCTTTGTGATTAATTGTAATTTTTGAAGATAACTTTCCATATCTGGTTTGATAACCTTGTATTTTTCCTGGTCCAGCCCCGAGTAGGTAATCGTGCGAAGTAGCGTATCTTCTACGATAATAGGAATCTGCACCATTTCATAAACCATATCAGCGATTGTCTGCAAGTCGCTGCCATTGATAATCTCTTCTGTTAACTTGTTTTGGAAATGGGCCAAGCGGGTAACCACATTTTTTTGGTCAAGTAATTGGTCATAGGTTAGCTCAAGTTCCTTTACAATCGGTGTTTCATGGTAAAAATCAAGTACATCCTCTTCTTGAGGTTCCTTTTCCCATTCCTTTTTGGGCTTCATCACCCAGCGGCACTCCGAATCTCCTCTGCCAACACAAGCAATTTCCTTTGCCAGGAGCGGCTCCTTAAATATGGTAGACATAAAACCGCTCGCAAAACCAATTAGCGTATGACATACTGGACCTGTTGATTGTCCTAGGCGTTTTAGATGCTCCACGGCCTCATAAGAATCATACCAGGTACCAGATGAATAAAAAGATTGAATCATTTTATCTTCACATAATTCGTATGTGCAATCATGTTTAATCCCGCTAATATGGCCATTTTGAATATGAAGGATTGGTCCAAACTTGATTAGATTTTCTAATGAGGATTCAGTTCTTAGCGATTCATTGGCCACTTTAACTCCCATTTCCCAGCCATAATGAAATAAAAATCCCTTTATCCTTTTAATGCCTATATTTTTAACCAGCTGTTCCCTCAGAATCCCGAAAACAGAAGCAGATGTGATTATTTTACGATCATCTGTTACATGATCATGGCTATAACTTTCTTCCGAGATTTTGACGGTCATACCAACACATCCTGTTTGATAGATTTAACATTAAAGGTATGTAATTGTAACAGTACTTTTACCAAGCACTAAGCTATTTTAAGATGTAAGCGTACACATATTATTCTAATAAAAATATTTGATTACTTCAAATCATTTTACTGGCAAGATAGTTGCTGAACTTTACATAATTAGGGTTAATTTCATAATTGTTTTTTTGAATCATTAAGCTGACCGATTTTCAACTTCCCTTTTAAGGAAGCAAGGGGACGGTTCTCTTTCTTCCACAAAAAGAAGCAAGAGAACCGTCCCCTTGCTTCCTACGCTTTATAATAAGGCGGTACTCTGAGCCACTTATGACGCTCTAAATAATCTTTTACGGTTAAGCCAGCCATAGTTTTCTTTAAAATAATTTTCGAAAAAATTAAACCAACATCTGCACGAATTGACTCCGAGAGTCCCCTGGCAGCATACGTCACACCTGAAGCAAGATTATAGGACATTAAATTTGCTCTTTCTTCATCATTTAATTTTGCACCCTCCGGTATATTCGAAAAATTACCGATTGGTTTTTCTGAAGTTTTTTGCGGCAATGGGATACCTTCTTTAATTAGAAACTCTTTAATTTCATCTCTAATTGGTATATGCACAGTTTCCCTTATATCCTTTAATAGTTGCCTTAGTTCAGGATCTTCTGAAAGATTGTAGTGGATTTCTTCACTACGTAATGACGTTTCCGTACCTAAAAGAAAAAACCAAAGGTTGGAAACCTCCATCACGTTCAAAGGTCTTTTCTCCCCGTCCATAAAGGGTTGAAATGTATCATGAATTACATCGAATAGATTCATATTTCTAAAATCCCACCAAACTTTGGATATATTTGTTGAATGGTATTCTTCCCACATGAAAACTAAACCATACTAATTAAAATACCTTTGAAAAAGCCTATCTGCCGTGCGTATAGCCAAGGCCTGTGTTGTAAGCGTTGGATTCGGTCCGCCTAAACTATTAAAATGGACACTGTTGTCAGCAACATATAACCGTTTTACTTGGAATGATTCACAATTTTCATCGACCACGTAACCAATTCTCATTGTACTTTCGATATGAATCATCATGCCCGGGGGCCAATTAGACCAAATAATTTTTTTCGCTCCTGCCTTTCGTAACAAATCAGCTGCCAATTTTACCATCTCTTTGCGCTTTTTTCTAGATGGTTGGGTGGGTCTATAGCTAACGACAGGGACAGGGCCATTTTCATCACTAACGTAGGGATCAACTGTAACTCCATTTCGCTGAACCACATCATCGGCAGTAGATACTAAGATATTTAAAGTTTGACGGTAGGAGTTCATCCACTCGTTTAATCCATATCCAACCAGGCGCCCTTCAATATCCCATAAATCGTCAGTTTTAGCAGAGTGTAAAAAAGAATACCCCGATTCACTTATCCCATAAAAAGAAGCAGTCAATCCTGGACTCATCCCAACCGACTGTAACGCTCCCACCCCTGGAACATCCAGTCTTGCCCCGCATGTATGTCCCACAAAGGGATTAAGTTCAGGGCTTCCCACTATAGAAAGCAAATCTTTTTCATCGAAGACTCCGGATACCCAGTCCATGTAATGGTTTACCAAACCTCTCCCCACCCAGGGATTGTCCGGTAAGCCTGAATTTAACCAAAGGCGTGGACTTTCGATGCTTCCGGAAGCCATTACGACGATTTCCGCTCTTACCTCTTCCTGTTCTCCTGTCCATGTGTCCCTTATGTTTACACCAATGGCCCGCATTCCATCAGAATCGTTCTTTTCTGTAAGGATTTTTACCACAAAAGCATTGGGACGTATTCTCACATTTCCGGTCTGCAAGGCTTTGGGAACATAGCTGACATTTGTTGAGCGTTTTGCAATTTTATCCATAGACGGACCATGCTGACAGCCGTTGATACAGTGTCCGGCAAGTGTACACCCTTCCATCCAGGCTAGTTGTTCATCAGAAATATTGGGGTTGGTGATGTTTTCATTGGGAGGTAAGATGGCATTAGGCTGCGGCCTATATCCAGGGACTGTCACATCCAGTACAGGAATCATCGGCCACCCCGCCTTCTTAGCACCATAATAAAATAATTCTTCTTTGGCCGTTACAGGCGCAAAGTTCACTGGCAATTCCGCCTCCACCTTTTCATAATAAGGGATAAGTTCCCGGTAAGATATGGGCCATACATGATCTATAGCCATTGGATATGCCCTTGGACAATTGGCTGTATAGGTTTGAGTAGTTCCGCCGACACCAGCGGATTGCCAAATCATACCTTTCTGTTTCACATTCCGAAACCATTGGGCCCGGCTTCGATCCGCTGGCCCCCAGCGAAACCTACCGGAAACCAGATCATTCATATTCATTTCATACCTGTTTATTAATTGTTTATATAGATTTATATCCAAATCAGCCGGTGATGAGCTAAATTTATCTCCGCGTTCTCTATTTGGATGGGGCCACTTTTTATTACCGTACCACGGCCCGGCTTCCAGGACCAATACCGTTAATCCTTTTTCTCCCAACTCTTTTGCAATAACAGCTCCTCCACCCCCTGCTCCAATGACAATTACATCCTGATTCCCCATTATACCTTCCCCTTTTTATGTGGCATAAATGCTAAAAACCCTCGAAAATCACGATATGCAAAAGATGGACCAGGATAATGGGACTGGACCCATCCAGGTGGAAAGTATTCAACTTTTCTAAACTCGGGAGTAAACTGACCCGTTGTTCCGTATCCTGTCCATTCTGAATAGAAGCCAAACAGTGTGAGTTGATTTAGTACATCAATCATAGTGGGGATAAGTGTCAGGTTATTTTGATAAGGAGGACTTAAGTTTTCAAAATTCAATTCAAGGCGTTCAATAAGGGTAAGGGACCTTAACCGGTCAACCATTGATAACCTTGTGAACGGACCTCCACAATGAAAACTATTTATAATAAGAGGATAGACATTCTGTCCGGTCTTAATTAGTTGGATCGCTCCCTGGTCCAACAGTTCAGCGGTTGACCTCGTCATTGATCTTATGTTTAGTTTTTTTTTCACGGAAGGAGCAATTGAATGGTCCAAAATCCAAATTACATATTCATAAACCTTCCATTCCAATGCCCCAGGTAATTGAACAGGCTCTAGTATTCTTGCAGTGTGAGAAGTTGCTGGAATAATTGCCTGAACAAGTGACTCGAAAGTGGACCTTATATAACAATCTTCTGTTCTGTCACTTCCCTTAATTCCCATTTCCCCTCTCCCCTTCTAATAATAAGATTGAATCATACCATTCCTAATATTATTTATCAGCTCGTTTTTCTATGTCAGGAAGTTTTTAAGTTTTAAATAGCTACTTATTTCTCAACTTTTTAACTAGTTCATATTGTGGGTTGTACCATTGAATTTGAAGGAAGCAAAAGAACCGTCCCCTTGCTTCCTAAATGAGAATAGTAATAGTTAAAAGAGAAATTATTATTACTATACTTATTATTGAACAAAGTATTTGTATAGTTGATTCATTCCGCTTGACAATACATTAACTTGTATATGATAATACTTATTGAATTAGAATTATTATAGTTAACAAATAACTAGTAAATCATATTTAGGAGGAATTTGATTATGTCATTAATCGGCAAAGAAGTACAAGCATTTACAGCACAAGCTTACCATAACGGTGATTTTATCACTGTGTCTGAACAAAACTTCAAAGGGAAATGGAATGTTGTTTGCTTTTATCCAGCAGATTTCACATTCGTTTGCCCTACTGAGTTAGAAGATCTTCAAAACCAATATGCAACATTAAAAGATCTTGGTGTAGAAGTTTACTCTGTATCAACAGATACTCATTTCACTCACAAAGCATGGCATGATCACTCGCCAGCGATCAGCAAAATTGAATACATTATGGTTGGTGACCCTAATCAAAAGATTTCTCGCATCTTTGATGTATTAGATGAAGAAGAAGGTCTTGCACAGCGTGGTACTTTCATCATCGATCCAGATGGTAAAGTTCAAGCTATGGAAATTAATGCTGATGGCATTGGCCGTGATGCTAGCACAATTGTAAACAAGATTAAAGCAGCACAATATGTTCGCAACAATCCAGGAGAAGTTTGCCCAGCTAAATGGCAAGAAGGCGGAGAAACACTTAAGCCAAGTCTTGACCTTGTAGGTAAAATCTAAGTAGCACATTTAACAACATCTAAGGGAATTGGAAACTTCCAATTCCCTTTTTCAGTACATATTGTTTGAATCTTCCTGCGTCACTCTTCTTTTTTAGCCGTAAGCAATAGGTATTTTCCACTTGACTGATAGTCACTTTTATATGATAATGATTATATAATTAGAATTATTATTATTAAAGAAATTATCAACTGACTCACAAAAAATTTAAGGAGTGAGAGATTAATGATACTAGATCAAGATATAAAAGCCCAGTTAGAGCAATATCTTCAATTGATGGAGGGTGACGTACTACTTAAAGTTAGTACAGGGTCCGATGACGTTTCCCGTGACATGCTAGCTTTAGTAGACGAATTAGCCAATATGTCTTCCCGCATTAAAGTAGAGAGAACTAAATTAGAAAGAACTCCTAGCTTTAGTGTGAATCGGAGTGACGAAGAAACAGGGATCACTTTTGCAGGTGTGCCACTAGGCCATGAATTTACTTCACTCGTGTTAGCTTTATTACAGGTGAGCGGCCGCGCTCCTAAAGTTGATCAAAAGCTGATAGATCAAGTTAAAAACATCAAAGGCGAATATCATTTCGAATCTTACATCAGCCTTACCTGCCACAACTGTCCTGATGTTGTACAAGCTCTAAACGTCATGAGCAATCTAAATCCTAACATCACACATACGATGATTGATGGTGCAGCGTTTAAAGAAGAGGTAGAAAGCAAAGGCATCATGGCTGTACCAACTGTATTCCTAAATGGGGAATCATTCGGCAGCGGCCGTATGACCCTTGAAGAAATTCTTGCCAAGATGGGCAGTGGTTCAGATGCATCCGAGCTTTCTGACAAAGAACCCTTTGATGTGCTTGTTATTGGCGGGGGTCCTGCTGGTGCAAGTGCAGCTATCTATGCGGCACGTAAAGGGATCCGCACGGGTATTGTAGCTGAACGCTTTGGCGGCCAGATTATGGACACTCTAGGAATTGAGAACTTTATCGGTACTAAATATACAGAAGGTCCTAAACTAGCTGCAAGTCTTGAAGAGCATGTTAAAGAGTACAATGTAGATGTCATGAACCTGCAGCGTGCTAAGCGTTTAGAAAAGAAGGATCTTATTGCTGTTGAACTAGAAAACGGGGCTATTTTAAAAAGTAAAACGGTCATCCTTTCGACTGGTGCCCGCTGGCGTAATGTTGGTGTCCCTGGCGAAGCAGAGTTCAAGAACAAAGGCGTAGCCTACTGCCCTCACTGTGATGGTCCATTATTTGCAGGAAAAGACGTTGCTGTTATTGGCGGTGGTAATTCCGGTATTGAAGCAGCCATTGACCTCGCAGGTATTGTGAGGCACGTAACTGTTCTTGAATTTGCGCCAGAATTGAAAGCCGATTCTGTCCTTCAAGACCGTCTGAACAGCCTTCCTAATGCAACAATTATTAAAAATGCTCAAACGAAAGAAATTACCGGAACTGATAAGGTAAACGGCATTACTTATATTGACCGTGAGACAGGTGCTGAACACCACATCGAATTGCAAGGAATCTTTGTTCAAATCGGTCTTGTACCAAATACAGATTGGCTAGAAGGAACACTTGAACGCACACGCATGGGTGAGATTGTTGTAGATAATCACGGTGCAACAAGCATCCCTGGAGTGTTTGCGGCAGGGGATTGTACGAATAGCCCGTATAAGCAAATCATTATTTCAATGGGGTCAGGAGCTACCGCCGCTTTAGGCGCATTCGATTATCTGATCCGAAATTAATTTTTGCATTACTTTACGTATACTTAAGGGAATTGGATGAATCCAATTCCCTTTTTTAGCTTTCTATTCTTTTCTTCATTCCTAAACGCATTCCTTCCCCTAATAATGCAACCTTTACTTGGATAGGCTAATATTCCAAGTACTTTGCTGTTTTGTTAGGAGTTGAATGAGGTTGAAAAAATGCTTGCTTGCTGGTCTTGTTTGTCTTTCTATTACAGCTTCTCCCTATTCCGTTTTTGCACAGTCACTACAAAGTACAAAGATTAACTATAGACAAATGGCCTTGCGCCCTATTTCCACGGATGTCATTGTTATTGCTCATCGAGGGGCGTCTGCCTACGGCCCGGAAAATACACTGGCAACCTATAAGCAGGCAATACTAATGAAGGCCGATTATATAGAATTGGATTTACAAATGACGAAGGACGGCCATTTAATTGCCATGCATGATGAAACACTGGCAAGGACGACCAATGCCAAAAAACTCTTTCCGAATCGTCCCCCATGGCGGGTAAACGATTTTTCACTCGAAGAGATCAGACGTTTGGATGCAGGTTCTTGGTTTAATCAAATATATCCGGCTAAGGCAAAAACAGAATACATCGGGCAGCATGTCCCCACCCTTGAGGAAGCCATCAAATTTGTGAAAAAGCATGGAAATGGGAAAGTCGGTATTTATATTGAAACAAAAACACCGAGCTTGTACCAAGGAATGGAAGAGAAAGTAATAGAAATTTTAAAAAAGACCCAAGTTCTTGATGACCGGAATCTTTTCTTGGAATCATTCAATGAGCAAAGTCTTCGTAAATTGAAGAGCCTCGCTCCTAAAGTAAAAGTGATTCAGCTTTATAAAGGAAGGACGCTTGCAGGTAGGAATTTGCACCAAGAATTCAAGCGAATCTCGGAATATGCTTCGGGAATCGGCCCCAATAAGGGGCTTGTGTCCCGAAAGTTGATAAAGGCCGCTCATCAGAATTACCTTCTCGTCCATCCGTGGACCGTCGACTCACAGAGCGATATGGTTTCATTGCTTTCGCTTGGTGTGGACGGTGAGTTCACGAATACGGCCGACCAACTCGTGGATTTACTTGAAAAGCCATTTATCTCACACGGAGCAGCCAACGGTCATATTACCAACTCATCCGCAATTTTATGGGCCCGTACCAATGGAGATACAAGAGTACAATTTGAAGTGTCTACTGACAGCCAATTTAAAACAAATTTGCTTGTCAGAACAAGTCATAGTGATGACCATCACGATTTTATTGTAAGTGTGGAATTTGTCGGATTAAAGCCTGATACAAAATACTATTACCGGGCTCATGCGGTCTCTAGCCAATATCATGTAACTGGTTCGTTTCAAACAGAACCAGAGAAAACAGCAAAAAGCCAATAAAGGAGTAAGGAAATTGCTCTTCAGGGCTCTAAGTTTAAGATGTATTTATGTAAAAACAAAAAAAAGCAGCTCCATCAAAAGTTGAGGGACGCTGCTATTTTTTTACGGCTTCATTATTTCCCAGCTGCCGAAATGGTGAACAGCTACTCCGCTGTACCCTGGCGTACCGGTATAGAAGCTTTTTACTTTGGACAATTCCTGGTTCATGTACGCTTCCCCTTCTTCAAAAAAGGAAATGGCTCCACCCTCATCAGTCTGTCCTGTTTCTACACCGATAACAAGCTGTTTATTGTATTTTCCGGCAAGGGCTATTTCATTTTTGACAAGGTCAATAATCATGGTTGCTGAATCACGATATGCCATAATGGTAACACCATTTGTATTGGCTATCACCCATTCTGCGAGTGTTCCTTTTCCAAAAGTGTTTTTATAGGAAGTCCCATCAAACCAGAAAGGGATGTCAGCTTCTAAAGGGAGTGTTAAAGAAACTGCACTGTTTTTCGCTTTTACTAATAATGATTGATAGGATTTTACTGTAGCAGCCTGATTGGTTGACCAGCCGCTGTATAAATAAGGCTCGACATCTAAGTGAACACCGGCAAATTGTTGCTGTGAAGATGAGCCATTTTGATAAGTCTTTAGCCAATTCATTAATTGGTCTACGTTTCTGTCACCCTTTGGCGCCACCCAGTTAGGTCCGCCATCCAGGGCATATATCTTCATTCCTTGGGCAGAAGCCTTCTCGATAAAACTTCGATAAACGGTTAACGGGATATCACGGTCAATTTGCAAATAGACTTTGTTCACGTGCTTTCCTTCTAGGAAAGCGAGAGTACCTGATTCATCATTCACCAATTTCCATGGATTCCAAAGCCATGTAGCCAGCGTTCCTGCTTCCGAGGCTTTGACATTCCATCCAAAACCGCCAGCAAAAAATGAGAAAAAGACAACTACTGAGATTACTAGTTTTTTCACTATTTTCCCCTCCACTCTGTTACCAAGGCTCACAGAATGGAACCTGGCAGCCAGACGACCATACGCTAAGGCTGCGGTTAGGCTCATGGCTTTGCGTCCTTCCCTTTCGGAGAAGTATGCCTTTATCAGAATTATTTTTTCTAAATACATCTTGTTCAGGTTTAAATTATATAATAATTTTCTATCTATAGAAATACAGATTTTCAAATAAATTTGACTTTTTTCTAAAGTTTTACAAACTAGAAATTACTTCTTTAAAAAGCGTCCTAAATTGCTCCCGATCCTCTGCTGTAAAGGGCTTTGGTCCTTTTGTTCGTTTCCCGCTTTTTCGAGCCATTGCACTAAAATAGCGCGTTTGTAATAATTGGTCAATGTTTTCATTCGTATAGCGAAACCCTTTATGGTGAAGGACTATATTTCCTTTTGCTAAACCCAGCGAAGCAAGACCATAATCCTGGGTAATGATAATATCCCCAGCTTCTGCCAGCTTCATGATCCGATAATCGGCCGCATCTGCACCAGAATCAACATAAATGGTTTCCACACCTGAAGGTTGTTCGGCATTAGAAAAATGAGAAAAGCTAGTAACAAGAATAACAGCAATATTTGCCTTCCTTCCCTCAGAAATAACAACATCCTTGACCGGACAAGCATCAGCATCAACATAAATTTTCATCTGTATCTCTCCCCTAAAGAAGTTCGAATACTAGTGATACTATTAATTAATTGAGCTTTTGTCAAACCATGTAAGCAAAGGGACGGTTCTCTTGCTTCTAACAGGGGAAAGCCAATATTTAAACTCAAGAGATATTTGTAGGCTATATTGTCTATCTAAAGCAATTAACGGTGTCTTAGGAGGATAAAAAAAAGCATGCCGGGAAATATATACCCCTGCATGCCTCCTTCTTTCCTATTTCAATAAACTGATTTAAAAGCAGCCTTAGATAATTCGGGCTGTGACAATTCCTTCAATTTGGTGGATTTTTTCCACCAATCCAGGAATCACTTCTCCGTTTACTTTATTTTCAATGTCAATCATGGTATAGGCAAATTCGCCTCGGCTTCTGTTCACCATGTCAGCAATATTTAAATTATAGCTGGAAATAGCTGAAGTAATCTGCCCAACCATATTTGGAATGTTTCGGTGGAAAGCTGCCACACGACGTTTTCCTGTGTATGGAAGTTCAGCGTTTGGAAAATTAACCGAGTTTTTAATGTTTCCCGTTTCTAAAAATTCTTTCACTTGACGCGCTGCCATAATCGCACAATTTTCCTCTGATTCGGCTGTAGAAGCACCAAGGTGCGGAATGGAAATCGTATTTTTCATTTTTAATACATTTTCATTCGGGAAGTCCGTAATATACTGGCCGACAACTCCTTCTTCCAATGCCACTGCCATATCGACTTCGTTCACTAACTCACCACGTGAGAAATTCAAAATATGAACACCAGGCTTCATAATGCCGAAGGAATCTTTATTGAACATTCCTTTTGTATCATTGGTTAGAGGCACGTGAACCGTAATATAATCTGACTCAGCAAACAATTGTTCAATTGTCATGGCACGCTGTACATTACGAGACAAGTTCCAAGCTGTGTCAACTGAAATGAACGGATCAAACCCGATCACATCCATATCTAAATCGAGAGCATCATTGGCTACAAGTGCACCAATTGCCCCTAAACCAATAATCCCCAGCGTTTTTCCTTTGATTTCTTTCCCGACAAATTGCTTCTTGCCTGCTTCAACAAGCTTCGGCACTTGGTCTCCTTCGCCTTCTAACGTCTTTGTCCAAGCTACACCTGCAAAAAGGTTACGAGATGAAGAAATCAATGAAGTTAATACCATCTCTTTTACCGCATTCGCATTGGCACCAGGTGTATTAAAAACAACGATTCCTTGCTCTGTACATTTGTCGACGGGAATATTATTGACACCAGCCCCAGCTCGTGCAATTGCTTTTAAGTTATCCCCGAAATCCAGTGAATGCATATTAAAACTGCGAACAACAATGGCATCAGGGTTCTCACTGTCATTATCAATAGTAAAATTCCCCTTATTAAATACCTTTAGCCCTCTTTCAGCGATGCTGTTTAATGTCTTAATTGTCTTCACGTTATCTACTACTAGTGTATCCATTTGGTATACCTCACTTTAGATAGGATGGTTTATGAAAATATTAAAATCTAAATCAACTTTACATTGTACAGAATTTCACAATTACAATATTATGGAAGACCGCCTCCTGATATATAGAAAGAGGTAAGGGAAAACAATTCTTCCCTTACCTCTGCCCAGGCGAACGGCTCCGACACCATGTGCTCCCTCACGGTTATCCGTGTTTCGCCAGTTACACATCGTCTTTTTAATTTATTTGTATTTTAACAAATATTCTAATACTTTTCAATTGTAAAATAAACATATTAAAAACAATGTTTTTACTTTTTACAAATGGGTAAGATTGACCATGGGCATCAGTAATTCTATTTATTTTTCAACATACCAAAAACCTGCTCCACATCCTTATCGCCGCGTCCTGATAAATTCACAATCAGGACATCCTCCGCTGTTAATTCTTGTGCTAGTTTAACTGCATAGGCTACTGCATGAGAGCTCTCTAGTGCTGGGATAATCCCTTCGGTCTTACTAAGTAATAAGAATGCATCTAAGGCTTCTTGTCCCGTAACTGTTACATACTCACCTCTGCCGCTTGTCTTTAAGTAGCTATGCTCTGGACCTACACCAGGATAATCAAGCCCAGCAGCAATCGAGTAGGTTGGTTTTGGATCGCCATTTTCATCTAATAACGTTAAACATTTAAACCCATGGATGACGGCTGGAACCCCTTCACTTAGGGTTGGAGCCTCCGCTGGTTCTACCCCGATCAGTCGGACATCCTTTTCGTCAATATAGTGTGCAAATGCCCCAATTGCATTACTTCCTCCGCCCGCACAAGCAATCACTGCAGTTGGCAGCTTTCCTTCTTTTTCAAGGATTTGGCGCTTGGATTCCTCACTAATAATCGCCTGAAAATGTTTGACCATCGTTGGATATGGATGCGGACCGACAGCTGAACCTAATAAATAAAACGTATTCTTATAGTTTTGAACTAAATCTCCTAAAGCTTCATCAACAGCATCCTTTAGGCGGCCTTGCCCTTTTGAAACAGGAACGACTTTTGCACCTAGTAATTCCATCCGGAAAACATTAAGTGCTTGCCGCTCGGTGTCTAACTTGCCCATATAGATGATACATTCCATTCCAAACATTGCACATGCTGTTGCTGTTGCAACACCATGCTGGCCTGCCCCTGTCTCCGCAATAATCCGCTTAACGCCCATTCGCTTGGCTAATAAAATTTGCCCGATTGCATTATTGATCTTATGTGCACCTGTATGGTTAAGGTCTTCTCGCTTTAAGTAAATTTTTGCTCCGCCTAATTTCTCCGTTAAATTTTCGGCATAGGTTAGGGGATTTTCTCTGCCAATATACTCTCTTAAATAGTATTTATATTCTTCAATAAATTCGGGATCATCCTTATAACGCAAAAACTGTTGTTCCAATTCGTTCATCACGGTTTGCAAATCCTCAGGAACAAAGCTTCCTCCAAATTCCCCAAAATAACCTTTGTTTTCTACGCTAACCTTTTCCATGCTCTTCTCGTCTCCTTCTAAACTACATTTTTATTCATCTAATACTGAATATTCTAACTACTATTTTATCATTTTACTCGATTCTAGCAAACTTTTTTATTAAGATGGTGTAAGCTCCTAAATAGAAAAAGTACCTTCGGAAACTCCCAAAGGTACTTTAGTATAATGGATTGGGCCTAACGATCATCAGGCACTAGCTTGGTCAAGCTGTGAATTTTTTAAAAATCAATGTGGCATTATGTCCGCCGAAACCTAATGAATTTGAAAGAACGACTTGTACATCCTTCGTCTTTGCCACATTAGGGACATAATCTAAGTCAAGTTGTGCATCGGGTGTTTCATAATTAATGGTTGGGGGAATGATCCCTTCCTTAATGGCTAACAGAGATAAAATCGACTCAATTGCCCCCGTTGCCCCCAATAAGTGGCCTGTCATTGACTTTGTCGAACTAACCGAAAGCTTATAAGCATGGTCCTTGAACACTTCTTTAATTGCTAATGTTTCGTACAAATCGTTATAATAAGTAGATGTCCCATGGGCATTGATATAGTCGACTTGTTCCGGTAAAATCCCAGCATCCGCTAATGCTAAATTCATTGCACGCTGGGCTCCTTCGCCGTCTGGTGCAGGGGTTGTAATATGATGCGCATCCCCTGTAGCCCCGTAGCCGATTAGTTCTCCATAGATGTGAGCACCGCGAGCTAAAGCATGGTCTAATTCTTCTAACACGACAATTCCCGCACCTTCTCCAATTACAAAACCATCACGATTTTTATCAAAGGGCCGGCTTGCTGTCGCTGGATCTGGATTTTTTGAAAGAGCAGTCATGTTGGAAAAGCCGGCAACGGTCATCTCTGTGATCGTTGCTTCTGTTCCACCGGCAATCATCATATCCACGTCGCCTTTTTGAATCACCCGGAAGGCATCCCCGATAGAATTGGCACCAGATGCACAGGCGGTAACGGAACAATTGTTGATTCCCTTTGCACCGATTTCAATGGAAACTTGACCCGCTGCCATATCCGGGATAAACATTGGAATCGTAAATGGGTTAACTCTTCTTTGGCCTTTTTCAATAAATTTCTTATGTTGTTCCTCAAACTCACCTAAACCGCCAATTCCAGAGCCAATCCAAACTCCGACCCGTTCAGGCTGAATATCCTCGCCGATTTGTATGCCTGCATCTTGGACAGCCATTTTACTTGCGGCCACAGCAAACTGACTATAACGTCCCATTCTTCTTGCTTCTTTTCGATCCATAAATGCTTCTGGGGAAAAGTCTTTTACTTCGGCAGCAATTTTCACATCAACTTTTTCTATATCAAATAATGTTGCAGGACCAATACCTGAAATTCCATTTTTTACATTATCCCATGTAGTAAAAGCATCATTTCCCAAAGGAGTGACTGCTCCAATACCTGTAATCACAACTCTATTCATTTAAACGTTCTCCCCCACCCGTTTTTATTAAAAAGTATCATAAAACTCTTTATTCCCCTCATCCATCCCTTCTATTCTAACGAAAATAGAGGTGTTGGACAAATAAGGAGGAAACAAAGGGACGGTTCTATTGCTTCGTAAGCAATAGAACCGTCCCCATGTTTCCCTGTTTTAAGTATTACTTATTCGTTGGGCTATAATTGGCGTATAATTAGATGACTTATGAAATGACATAACAAAAACAGTGAGGATGAAAGAGTATGGAATTAAATGATCAATGCATGTATTGCATGAAGGATGAACGACGCGACCACCTTATGATTGAAATAGCTCAGTTAGATGTTTCAACAGTCTTTCTTTTTAGAGAACAAACTTATACAGGAAGATGTAATGTGGTCTATAAGGATCATGTTAAAGAATTATTTGAGCTCGCCCCACAGGAATTAGCTGCTTTTATGAACGATGTAAAAAGGGTTGCTGCGGCTGTAGATAAGGCTTACCATCCTAATAAAATTAACTATGGAGCGTATGGAGATACGCTACATCACCTTCATATGCATATTGTGCCTAAATACGAAAATAAAGAAAATTGGGGTTCCACTTTCGAAATGAACCCAGGAAAAACATATTTAACAGACGAAGAATATCAGGATATGATTGAAGCGATTAAAAAAGCTTTGTAACGTAAAATTTCATTTCAGTCATGATGATTTTCGTTTGTTTAATGAACCGTCTTAGCCATCTAAAAATATCGATTAAAAGAACCAAGTCGTGTATTCCAATTGATTATGACGACTTGGTTCTTTTTTCACTCTTTACTATTTAGATTTAAGAATTCACTGATATTATTAACATGATTATCTTTTAGATAAGTGCTGTACAAGCTACTGGACAGGCGGATAGGATCACCAAAAAAGTAACGCTCATATTGAGTTTGCCTTGTACCAAATGAACTCATGGTAAGATCCCATGCCAAGCGGAATACCTTAACTCGTTCCTCAGCATTCATACTTTGCGCCTGTAAATATTGATCTAGGTCTGCCCTAATTTCCGAATTGAAGGAATTCTCGGTTGGTAGTGAGACCATTCCACTAGCCCCGATTAATTGGACAATTTCAATGAAACGAGGATAAATTTTAGGAAAAATATTACACGCAACCTGTAAGGAAATCATACTAGGACGCATAAAGCCCCACTCATCAAGCTCTGCATCGTTTTCTGCTTTCTCTACTAAAGCCTTCATGGTTTCAAGACCTATGATAATTTCAGAAAGTTTCTCGTGGATATGTTGATATTCACTAACATTTATCGTTTTGACAAGAAGTTGAGCAACACCGAGGAGAAATTCTGTTTTGACGATTTGTCTAGTCACTACTTGATGGTAGGCAAAGGTGTGAAAGGAGCTTTTGCTCATGAAATCAGTTGCGGCTTCCACATTATCGTAATAAAATACTCGATCCCATGGAACAAGTACATTATCAAAGACTACGATTGAATCCATCTCTTCATATCTTGAACTTAGGGGATAATTAAAAGCTGATTCTCCTCCCACAAATGATTCTCTGCAAATAAATTTTAATCCTTTTGTATTGGAAGGGATGGAAAAGGCAAAGGCTTCATCGGGGTCTAGAAATAACCTAGGAGCCGTAATAACCAGGACTTCATCTGTTAACCCCCCTTGTGTAGCGAGCAGGCGAGCCCCTTTTATAATGATGCCTTGTTCAGTTCTATCAATCACCTTAGCAGAGATGGGCTGATCAGAAAGTTCCAAATATCCCTGAGAACGATTTACCTGAGGTGTAATGAATGTGTGGGTGAACGAGAGGTCTTGTTTCATGGCTCGTTCATATAAAGATTGAATATTTTCTGGAAAACAGTTTTCCTTATCTTTTAGCAGACTTGCAGAGGCGGCAAAGCTCATTACAGCTGTGTTCATATAGTCTGGGCTTCTTCCCATCATTCCATGGGTGCATCGGGCCCAGTGTTCGATCATCTTCCTTCTTCTTTTTAAATCCTCGATTGTTTTTGGCTGCAAGTAGGATAATCCTATTGGTTCTTCTTTATCCGATAACTGGAAAGTCATCTCCTCTTTTAGTTCGGGATCATTTTGTAAGTCATACAAAGAAGCCTTTTCTTTCAGAATTCCTTTAAAGGCAGGATGCTCCGAAATTTCCCCCTTGATTTTTGCACCGTCATACCAAATTTCATTTTCAAGCTTATTTAAACGTTCAATAAAATCCTTTCCGTTAATAGTCCCCATGTACTCCCTGCTCCCTAATATTGATTACCTCGAAAACGTACTAGCTCTGTTAGTATCATTTTATTGTAAGAGACAGAAGCTTGTTCCGCTTGGAAAAGCCTTGTTTTAAAATAGAGAAAATGTCCAACCTGCAGCAAAAAAAGTGCCATCACCCTAATTGGGTAAGGCACATTATAGGAAGCATAGGGACGGTTCTTTTGCTCCGGAAGCATGAGAACCGTCCCCTTGCTTCGCCAATTTACAATTCTTCACCATTTGTTGCGATGACGTTTTTGTACCAGTTGAAGGATTTTTTCTTTCTTCTTTCTAATGTACCATTCCCATAATCGTCTTGATCAACATAAATGAATCCATAACGTTTAGACATTTCAGAAGTACTTGCACTAATTAAATCGATGCAGCCCCAGCTGGTGTAGCCCATTAAATCCACTCCATCTTTGATTGCCTCACCCATTTGATCGATATGGGCGCGCAGATAATCAATTCGGTAATCATCGTTGATGGATCCATCTTCCTCTACTTTATCGTAGGCGCCTAAACCATTTTCTACGATGAATAAAGGTACTTGATAGCGGTCATACATTTTCTTTAATGAAATTCGTAAACCCTTAGGGTCAATTTGCCAGCCCCAATCTGATGCTTGTAAATAAGGGTTTTTAATACCATTGAAGAAGTTTCCTTTTTCTTTTAATCGTTCAGGGTTACCACTCGCCACCATGGTCATATAGTAGCTGAATGATAAGAAATCGACTGGATGCTGTAACAAGATTTCTTCATCACCTGGAAGCATCTCAATTTGAATATTATTTTTTTCAAAATAGCTTAGCATATAGCTTGGATAATAGCCGCGCACTTGTACATCTGTGAAGAATAGATTCTTCTGATCTTCTTCCAATGCCGCTAACACATCATCTGGACTGCATGTTTCTGGGTAAACTTCCATACGAGCCAGCATACAGCCGATCATTGCCTCTGGAATGATTTCATGACAGGCTTTTACTGCACGTGCACTTGCCACAAATTGATGGTGGAGTGCCTGATAAACTGCTTGTTCCTTATTCTCCACACGGTCAACTAAAATCCCGCTGCCAATGTATGGAGAGAAAGTGGATACATTAATTTCATTAAACGTTAACCAGTATTTTACTTTCCCACTATAACGTTTAAAGACAGTTTCTGCATAATGAACAAAGAATTCCACTAAGCCTCGGTCAGTCCAGCCATTATATTTTTGTACTAAATGAAGCGGCATTTCATAGTGTGATAGTGTCACTAAAGGTTCGATGCCATATTTAAGAAGTTCATCAAACACTTTATCATAGAATACTAATCCTTCTTCGTTTGGTACTAATTCGTCCCCATTTGGAAAAATACGTGGCCAAGAAATCGACATACGGAATGTTTTAAAGCCCATTTCGGCAAACAAGGCGATATCTTCTTTATAGCGGTGATAAAAATCAATTCCGCGGCGTTTTGGGAAGTTGTCTCCGTCTTTTCCTGCTAATAAAGCTTCTAATTCTTCTTCACTTCTGACATCCATCTCGATATCGTTAGTGCGTTCTTCTTTCGGGATAAAGGTAACCATATCAAAAATCGATAAACCTTTGCCGCCTTCATTATACGCACCTTCTAATTGATTGGCTGCGGTTGCTCCGCCCCATAAAAAGCCTTCTGGAAAACGATTCTGTTTCATTAGAATACCTCCAATTATGATTAAAATTAATTTCGCTGATATGATAAGCATACTATCATTCGACAAAAAAAACTGGTCTTGTTAAGACCAGTTAAAAACTAGAGAGATTCACAATATCGCTGATACCGATCCATTAGTACATCAAATACCCGCAAAAGGGTATAACTGCTTACACTACTATTTTCAATTTTGCCGCATTGCAAGATTTCTTGAAATACATGCAATTTGCCAAGCTCACCAGAAAAAGTTATCAGCAATTTCTTCCCTTTCGCCTTTTTGATTTTTTCAATCACAGGAAAATGATTAGATAGGATATTTCCTTGAATGGAAATGGTTATTATCATGTCTTCATCTGATAAATCGGACAATGTATCAATCTGTTTATAGAGATTTGTATCACATTCGGAAAGCTTGCCAAGAAGAAATAATCTTTTTTGCAATTCCATCGCTTGAATTTGATGTTTTTCAAATCCTAAGATTACAATTCTTTTCGATTGGTGAATCTGGTTTACGATCCGATCAATATCTGCTAGAGGGATATTTTCTATCATTTCAATATTCTCATTTAATCGGTTAAAAAACGTTTGTGGATTTAACTCTGAATGAGCATGTTCGAACAAAGATGCTCCCAAAGGCATAGCCACACTATTTCTTAGATTTGAGAAGTTTTTAAAACCAATCCTTTTACAAAAACGATTAATCGTCGACGGAGCCACATTACAAGCCTCCGCAATCTCCTCTAAAGAAAAACTCTCTATTCTTTTTATATGTTCCAATAGACTTTTTGCTATGTAATAATTGATATCCTTATTAAGTGAATTGTTTATATAAGCCAAAAGCGTATATATCAGCTGTTCCAAAATCTCCACCTCATTAAAAGTCTATCATACTTTTACTAACAACAAAAAGTGCCTTAACCCTAATTGGGTAAGGCACTTTTGTGAAGTATAAGGATGGTACTTATCATTAACCACGAATCGTCAATAAGGTCTCTTTCTGCTCAATCGCTTTTTGGGCTGTTGGATTAATTTCTGCATAATCGCCGGTATTTGTGATAATAACTGGCGTTGTTACTTCTAAGCCGGCAGCCTTGATTTTAGCAATATCAAATTCAACTAATAAATCTCCGACTCTGACTGTATCCCCTTGTTGGATATGTGCAGTAAAAGGCTCTCCGTCTAACTTAACCGTATCCATTCCAACATGAATCAGAATTTCTACGCCAGTATCAGATGTAATCCCAATTGCATGTTTTGTTTTAAAGAAAGTCGTTACCACACCATTTACTGGTGAAACTACTTTGCCTTCTGATGGCTCAATGGCAACGCCTTTTCCCATTACCTCACTTGAAAATGCTGCGTCTTCTACATGGTTTAATGGAATCACTTTTCCTTTTAAAGGACTTAAAACCAATTGAGTACGGTTCTTATCAAAAACTTTTCCTGCCTTTGGTTCATTAGTTGCCTTTTCTTTATTTGCTGGATCCTTAAAACCGAATAGATAAGTTAAAATAAATGCTACGGCAAAGCCTGCCACTAATGCAATGATTGCTCCATAGAAAGACAAATCAAGTGATGAACCTGGTTTAATAAAGGCTGGGAAAACGAAGATACCCATTCCACCAAACATCCACAATTTCCCTGCAGTTGCAGCAATGATACCACCGCCGACAGCACCGCCAATACAACTCATAATAAACGGTTTCTTAAGTGGTAAGGTTATACCGTAAATAGCTGGTTCGGTTACACCGAAAATACCTGAAATGAACGCTGGAACACTGAGTGATTTCAATCCTATGTTTTTTGTCTTAAGCATGACTGCTAAAACTGCACCAATTTGTGCAAAACATACCATAACGGTTGTAGCTAGAACTGGGTCGTAATGTAAAGTGGTTAAGTTGTTAATGGCAATTGGAACAAGTCCCCAATGAAGTCCGAAGATAACGAATATTTGCCAAAACCCTCCGATGATTAAACCCGCTACAACAGGGCTTAACTTATAAATCCATAATGTTGCTGCCCCAAGAAGGCTGCCTGCCCATGTAGCAACTGGACCAATCACTAAGAAAGTTAATGGAACCATAATGAGAATCGTTAAAAATGGTACAACGAAAGTCTTTACCACATCTGGAACAATTTTTTTGAATCCTTTCTCTACTTTTGCTGCGAAGAAAGATGAAAGTAGAATTGGTATAACGGATGAAGCATAACTCATCATGATGACTGGAATACCTAAGAACGTGATGCGAATATCAGACTGAAATAACGTTCCTTTAAATAATGTATAAAGCGGATTCCCTGCTGTTAACGTTGACAATGTTGGATGTACCAAAGCAGCAGCAATTGCCATTCCGATAAAAGGTGTTCCACCAAATTTTTTCATTGCTGTGTATCCTAAAAAGATGGGTAAGAAATTGAATAAGCCGTCTCCTGCAATATTCAGTAAGTTATACGTTCCTGATGTGGCTGACACCCATCCTAACGCAAGGATTAGGGCAGCTAAACCTTTAATCATACCCGTTGCAGCTAACACACCTAGAATTGGAGTGAACACGCCTGAAATCATATCAATGAATTTGGCACCCATTCCAACCTTTTCATCTTTGCTAGAATCGTTGTTTGAAGAAGCACTCATGTTGGCGACTTCTAAGAATGTTGCATAAACATCAGGTACATGGTTCCCAATGACAACCTGATATTGCCCGCCGCTTTGCATAACGGTCACAACATCCTCTAAATTTTTAATCTCTTCCGTTTTCGCGATTTTCTCGTCCTTTAACTTAAAACGAAGTCTTGTTATACAATGAAAGACACTGTTAATATTTTCTTTCCCGCCGACTAGCTCTAAAATGTTCTTTGTTAATCCTGTGTAATCCTTTTTAGCCATTAAAAACACCTCCATAATGTTTAAAGCCATTTTTATATTCGCTTTAAGTCCAAGAAAAACAAAAAACCTAAACTACTCAGAATATAAGAAAATAGCTTTCTCATACTTTGAGTAATTTAGGTTTTGCCTGCCGGACAGTAACAATCCTAAAAGGGAATGTTTTATTAAATTTATACTTTCATTCTAGCAGAAAATACAAAGATGTCAACGCTTACATCATTGTATTTTAAAGACTTTTATGACCTGTCTCAAGAGATTAATACGCAGACTATCAAAACCAGAATAGTGATACTGTTCCTCGCGGAGGCGTTAAAGCAGCAACACCATTCTGGTTTCCTCATCCACAAAAATCTTCTAAGAGTTTAGATTATTTAGAAGGAAAGACCTTATTCCATCTCTCTCTGTCGAGTGCCCAATAAAAATATTTGTCCTCATTCTTATATACAATGATATTTTTGTCATTCGGCAGTTTACAGCCCATAATCGGGTCTATATCCTCTATATTATAAATTGTTGGCCCATACCAAGGGAAGCCCTTCGCTTTGTTATCCCTTATCCAAAATCCGATTCCACCCGTTTTAAGTTTACAGACAACCCCAAATTGGCCTATTTCATTTTCAAAAAATATCGGATCTCCGGTAACACCTTTCGCAAACTTCTCACTCTTATTCCAGCTGCCATCCGGTAACTGATAATAGTGGACTAAAGAAGAGTTCGACCGGACCACCAGTTCTAAATTTCCAAATGAACTTTTTATTGGAAGTGAAACAGAATAATTTTGGGGATTGTCATCATACCATGGATATTCCTTGCTTTTATATTGTCTTGTATTATATTCTTTGTCGAGTTCAAGGATTAATTTCCTAACTGGATCCGCTTGGTCGCGGATGATGGGATGAGCCAGACAGCTAATTTCAGCTTGATTGAGGCAGTAAATCATTTCATCTATGGTAAAATACGGCCGATACCGTATCATCCTTGTGTCCATTGTATTGGGATACTTTTTTAACTTGAATCCAAGTTCCTTTGCCATATTAACGTAAAATATTTCATCTGTCCCAAAAGAGATGGTTTGGATTAAAGCATTTTTTAGCTTTTGTTTTCTTTCTGGATCCAGCAGCGCTTTCACTATCGGTCTGGAAATAACCTGGCCTACATTAAAAACTCCATAGTACGGCTTGAGATTAAATAATTGTTTCCACCTGTTTTTATCTTTCATCATTTCATTTCCAATATACCAATCTTCTTCGGGAATTCTCAGCTTCACCCCCATATAATCGGCATCCTTCATTTGAGTTTGAATGAATTCTTCATATCCTTTTTTAACAAACAGTGCATCAGAATCGATATTAATAAAATATTCATACTCAATCCCCAACTCTTCTAACCATTCCATTACTTCCATAAAATAAATGGTCGTCCATCCCCGTACTAACTTATGGCTATAAGGACACACAGGTACACCTAACTCCTCACAGAGTGTTGGGTCATTCCCCCCGTTATATAAAACTATCGTACTGTTTGGGCAATAGTATCGGACATTGTCTATTAACTGCTTGACTAACTCTCTATTTTCATGAACTAAGATGGCAAAACAAATTTTGCTTTTTGGTGATTCTGGTAATATATTTTGATAATTAACAAGTGTATGATCTTGATGTTCTTCTTTTGTCATACTCCGTTCCTTAATAAGTTCCTTCATGTTCTCTATGTTTCCGCTAGCAAGTTCATAGCGGCCAAGAAGTTTCGCGTTTGATTTACCATGTGGATTTGTTTGATAGCTCGAACCCGGGTGCCATAAGTGAAATACTTTCCCTTCCAAATTTATAAGATTTCCACAAATCGTTCGAGCTGCATGGGAAAATGCATCGTCTTCTCCACCCCAGCCAATAAATCGCTCATCAAAGCCGCCAACTGCTTCGAAATTTTCTCTTGATATGACAAAGAGTTTTCCTGCAAATCCTTCGTAAACCCAATTGGATTTCGTACATTCTTCAGCAGCAACCGTAATTGGCCAATCTGGCTTTGACCTTAGTAACCTCGCTGTACCTTCCATTTCAACATTATAGACTTCTGTAAAAGGAACGACAAAGCCACCCTTTTTCAGTAATTCGATTGAATTTACAATCAGATTAGGATCATAAACAACATCCGCATCCGCGATGACGAAAATATCTCTGGTAGCCTTTTTAGCTGCCAGGTTAACAGCCTTAGATTTATTAATTTCCCCTCCATACATCAATCCTACACATATTTCTGCTTCCGGCATGACACGGGCATAATATCGTTTAATCCATTCGAATGCCTTTGCTCTTGGGCCATAATCCGATTGGAAAGGAATAATAATTGAAACTTTATCTAACACAACAACTCTCTCCTTCTCATACGGAAATTATTCAAGTGATTGTTCCCTGCTCATGATTTTCATTAGTTCGATATAATCCCCTAAATTCCCCAAATCGTACCGATCCCCAGATACGATTTTTCCATAAACAGGTTCAATTTCTAGCAAACTTTTAATAGCATCTGTCAGCTGAAATTCTCCGTCAACACCTTCCTTTAGTTCCTCTAAGCATTGAAAAATGGCTGGAGTAAAAATATATCTTCCAATAACAGCTAAATCTGAAGGTGGATCCTGTTTGGGCTTTTCCACTATATTTTCAATTTCAATGAGGTCCGAATTGGGTGTCCCTTGTATGACCCCATAATTTTTTAATTGCTCTTGTTTTACCTGCTTTAATCCTAAAACACTACTTTTGGCTTTCTTATATTCTTCAATTAATTGGCTAAGTGCAGGAGTTTGGTTAGAAATAACAAAATCATCTGGTAATAACACACCAAACGGTTCGTCTCCTACAAATTCCTTTCCAAGCCGGATTGCATCGCCAAGTCCGTTGGCATGGTGTTGTTTAATATAGAAAATATCTATATTTGGAAGTTCCAAAAGTTTAAGCATATGTTGTTTATTTTTACTTTTTAAAAAAGCCTCTAACTCCATTGAATGGTCAAAGTAGTCCAAAATAGAGTGCTTTGAATTAGAAATTACGATTAATAGTTGTTCAATCCCTGACTGAACTGCCTCCTCAACAATATAATGAATGGCCGGTTTTAAGCCTAACGGAAACATTTCTTTGGGTATTGCTTTTGTTATAGGAAGGCTCCTAGTACCGTACCCGGCTGCAGGGATAATCGCTTTCCTCACCATAAGTTTTCCTCTCCTTCTTTTAATGTAACCTGTAAAAATTTAATCTGATAGAAAATTAGACTAATAATTATGTTGGCTTTTTATACTTATGTAACTTGTCACGAAAAGGACGCGGCTTGTATCACAAATTCACTCAAAATTAGGCCATTCATCAAAAATAACTACTTTCCGTAAGGCGTTACAGGTTAATTTGTCCCTGTCAAAATCGCTCCAACTTGCATTTCATAAAGTAAATGCACTTAATGGGGTTTATTACATTGGGGTTGTTTGTCCAATAGGTGCTGGCAAGTATGTGATAAGGGAGAGATCTAGCATGAAATTGGCTATAATGTGCGGGATGCCGTTAAGCGGAAAATCAACTTACGCTAAGAAGCTTCAAAGCCAAGGGTGGGTACGGGTATCTCTGGATGATATTAGATTGGCTTTACATGGTGAAATTTATAAAGCGGAAGCTGAACCGCTGGTATGGCAAAGTGCTGAACTCATGGTCAGGTCATTACTTAAAAGTGGACATAAAGTGATTATTGATACCACAAACAGGACAAGAGAGCGTCGAAAAAGATGGATACGTGTCGCCAAGGAATTCGGACTTACTTTAAAGATTTACTACGTTAATACAGACTATCAAACTTGTAAGGAACGAAATAAAACAGAGAAGCGGCTTTCTCAAGAGATATTAAAACAAATTTACAAGGAATTTCAGACACCCGATTCAGATGAGGGAAAAATCATTATGGTAAACGATTAAGATTAATAGAACATATCCATGGCATAACTAGGAGGAAATAAGGTGAGAAAGTATATTGCTTTTGATATCGGCGGGACAATGGTAAAGCATGGCTTATTATTAGAGGATGGATCCATTCTTTCAAAAGGAAGCTATGGTACCCCTTCTTCCAATCTAGAAAAATTTCTTGATAAGATGGTTAACACCATAAGGGCCTATCAAAATAATCATAATGTGCTGGGGGTTGCTGTTAGTTTGCCGGGTTTTATTAACCCTGATACGGGTTATTCAGAACAAGCCGGAGCTATAACAGCCTTAAATAATCAAAATCTTAAACTGTTACTGGAAGCAAGGATTTCCCTTCCTGTTGAAATTGAAAATGATGGTAACTGTGCTGCTATTGCAGAAAAAATGAGTGGGAACGCAAGAGGATGTACAGATTTTATTTGTATGACGGTTGGTACGGGAATTGGCGGCGGAATTTTTATAAATGGGAGACTTTTACGGGGGCATAGTTTCCGGGGTGGTGAATTTGGATTTATGATTACGCAGTCATCTGGGGATGCCATGCATAACAATGCCTCTACCACTGCCCTAATTCGTAACTATAAACATTTAAAAGGAATAAATGAAGCTGAAAAAGTGGATGGAGAGACTATTTTTCAAAAAGCGGAACATGATTATTCAGTGAGAAGACTAGTGGATGACTGGATTAGAAACCTTAGTTATGGAATTTTCAACTTAGCTGCAACCTTAAATCCTCAAAAAGTATTAATCGGCGGCGGGGTATTCGCTCAACAAGGTTTAATAAATCATATTAATCATCAACTTGACCAGCTATATTGGTGGAAAGAAATTAAGATACCAATCGAAAGTTGTAAACATCAAAATGACGCTGGAATGATTGGTGCTATGTATCATTTTAAACAAAAACATCGCAGGAGGCGTACCTTTTAAGAAAAATAAAATGGACAATGATCAAGCAGAGAACTTATTTTGTCAAAAAAGGCGGTGAAGAAATTCACTGCCTTTTTCGATTCGATTATAAAAGTGCCTTATTTCAGAAGTAATTGACTGATTTTTTCTTTTGTCGGAAGAGAGGAAATGGCCCCTTTTCCTGCCGTTGTAAGTGCACCACTTGCATTCGCGAAGGCAAGAATCTCCAAGTGATGCTGATGTAAGATTTCTTCAAGGCTTTGTTGTCTAACATTTTTTTCTAACAGTTGATATAAAAATCCCCCTATGAAGGCATCTCCTGCACCAGTGGTGTCCTCTACATCCACTGTAAAACCACTTGATTGATAGTGTCTGTCATTTACATATAGTTCCGCACCTTGAGAACCTTTTGTAAATATAACAGCTCTTACGTCGCCAACAAATAAAGATTGGATGGCTTGGTATTTGTCTTGGATCCCCGTAATGAACTCCAGCTCTTCATCCGATATTTTTACGAGATGTGCGGTTGGAATAAATTCCAATATGGTTTTTCTGCAATCTTCAGGATTTCTCCATAGCGGAAGCCGTACATTTGGATCGAAGCTAATGAGACTTCCTTTAGCCTTTGCTGAATGAATGGCCTTAATATGTGCCTGCTTCATCGGACTTTCCACTAAATCGACGGAACAGAAATGGAGAATATCTCCGTTATTAAACCAATTCTCATCAATTTCATTCTGTTGAAGCAAAAGGTCTGCAGAAGGATTGCGGTAGAAAGAAAAATCGCGCTCCCCGTCAGAACGTAACGATACGAAGGCAAGCCCCGTGTTTGCCTCACTTGTTCTTAAAATTTTATCCGTATTTACACCAGCTTGATGAAGCTGTTCTAAGAGAAAGTCACCAAAAGCATCATTACCTATCTTGGTAATCATTGAAGAATTTCCTCCGAATTTTGCCACTGCTGCTGCAACATTTGCAGGAGCCCCGCCAGGAGCCCGCTCAAATGCAGTCACATCTTTTAAGGCTCTTCCCTTTTGGAGCGGAATGAAATCGATTAATACTTCACCAATTGAATACATAGTTCTCAAGTTCTTCACCCCATGCTCATATTAAATGTCCCATTTGCTCGCTTGAAATACTGCTCTTCCACCTTCTGCAAAGAAACGAATCTCCTTGCTTTCTGCATCCGGGAAAATCCGGCTTGTAAATACCTCTTCCCCGTCGTTGATAAAAATTTCAACTGAAGAGATATCCACAAAGAGGTGAAATTTTATTTTTGAGCCCTCCACCAGGCACTTCCTCTCTGTCCCATACGCTTCGCCAACTGCTTCACCTGAATTGGTGCGATCTAAAACGACCTTGTTTTGAGCAGTATCGTATTTAACAACAGTTTTTTCCTGTTCTCCCGCCCTGAATTCAACACCGAAAGCATCTGCATCAAAATTTTCAAACTCACATACCATTTCATAAGATGTACCATTAAAATGTTCGTAACTCTTCTTCTCATCAAAGATTACATCCCTTATGACGTACAGCTGTTTACGAAGTTCTTTAAGCTCCTTTACTGGCTGTTGAATGAGTTTACCGCCACGTATTGATAATTCTCTAGGTAGTGTCAAACAATGAGCCCATCCATTTTTATCCGACGGGTAATCAATTTCCGGAAGCCCCATCCATCCTACTAAAATCCTCCGTCCATCCGGGTCCGTCATCGTTTGTGGTGCATAAAAATCGAAACCCCTATCTAATTCTTGAAAAGAGCCGTGGGTTAGGGTTCTGCTTTTTAAATCCAGTGGCTCACCAAGAATATAGCCAGATTGATATATGTTTTGAAACTCATCTCCATTAGGCGTTAGCCCCTGAGGGGAAAAAACCAAGACACCTTGTTCCTGCAATTCGAAATAGTCCGGGCATTCCCACATATAACCAAACGAAGGGAGACTGGTTTGCAATTCCCCTTCAAAATTCCAACTCAGCAAATCTTCCGAACGGTATAACACGATACATCCAGTGTTATTTTCCCGCTGCGCTCCAATAACCGCGTAGAAGTGATTGTCCTTCTTCCACACTTTAGGGTCACGAAAATGATCCGTATAGCCTTTGGGCACATCATGTATAACAGGCTGGCCCCATTTTTCTATTACCCCCGTTTTTTCCAATATCGCAAGGCATTGGTAAGGATGTCGGATCCAATTTTCATCACGTGTATTCCCCGTATAGAGTAAATGCAATTTACCTTTATGTTCGATCGCACTGCCTGAATAGGCGCCATGGCTGTCATATTGATTCGACGGTTTGATTCCGATCCCGACATTTTCCCAATGAACCAAATCTTTTGATTTCGTATGGTACCAGTATTTTAAACCATGGACAGGTCCAAGCGGAAACCATTGGTAAAACAGGTGATATTCGCCGTTAAAATATGAAAATCCATTCGGATCGTTTAATAGACCTGTTTCTGGCTGGATGTGAAAGGTTTGACGCCACTCACAGCTCCTAACCTCTAATCGCAATTTCGAGAGTTCTTCCCTGCTTGCTTCTTCTATCCGGCGATAACGCTGCTCTTTTGTCCACACCATGTTTGTCAAAACTCCTTTTAAGCAATGAAGGAGAATCAATTGATTCCCCCTTCGTCATTTATTAATTATGCTGCCTGATTTTCCACGTTCACTGAATTTTTCTTTGCCTCTCTTTTGGCTAATACGATTGTTAACATAAATGCTATAACAATTGAGATGGCCATACCAATACAGTAGTAAGGGATGGAATCTGGCTTGATTGAGATAATTCCTGGAAGACCGGCTGCGCCCATTGCCACAGCTTTTACTTTAAAGAAAGTGACAAAGGCTGCTCCGACACCGGCTCCAATAATCGCACCGATGAACGGATATTTTAGCTTTAAGTTGACACCAAACATGGCAGGTTCTGTAATACCTAACAATGCGGAAATACCTGAAGCGGAAGCAATACTTTTCATCTTTTTGTCCTTCGTTATAAGAAAAACAGCAAGAGTTGCAGCTCCCTGAGCTACGTTTGACATGGCTGCTATTGGGAATAAGAACGAACCACCTGTTTTGGCAATATCAGAGAGTAATTGAGTTTCAACCGCAATAAAGCTTTGGTGCATACCTGTGATTACAATTGGAGCATAGAAGAATCCAAAGATCCCGCCGCCAACAAATCCAGTTGTGTTATATAACCAAACAATTCCATCTGTAAAAAGGCTACCAGCAGATCTTGTAATTGGACCGACAAATGTGAATGTGAGTACAGCTGTTACAAGAATAGAAAGCAGGGGTGTTAGTAAGTTATCCAATGCAGATGGAATAACTTTTCGTAAGTTAACTTCAAGCTTCGCCAGGATAAAGGAAGAAGCTAGTACTGGCAATACAGTTCCTTGATAACCTACTTTTTCAATTTCAAAACCTAGTATATTCCATACAGGGACTTTATGGTCGATTAAGGCAGCCCCATATCCATAAGCATTTAACAAATCGGGATGGACCATAATCATTCCAAGCGCTGCCCCTAAAAAGGCATTACCACCAAATCGCTTCGTAGCAGAGAAACCAATTAAAACTGGCAAAAATACAAAGGCAGCGTTTGCAAAGGTGTTAATCATGGCTGCTAAATCAGCAATACCGGGATTCGCATCAATTAACGACTTTCCATCTATAAATAAATCTTTTGCTGTTAAAAGGTTGTTTAATCCCATTAAAAGTCCGCCTGCTACAATAGCTGGGATTATCGGTACAAAAATGTCCGATAACAATTTTACGAGCTGTAAGAGTGGATTTTGTTTTTTCACTCCAACATTTTTCACCTGACTTGTCGACATTTCGGAAATTCCAACAAGATCAATGAAATACTTATACACTTCATTAACAATTCCGGCACCCAGGATAATTTGAAATTGTCCCCCTGTTGAAAATGTTCCCTTAACCATTTCAATTGCATCTAAAGCAGCTGAATCAATCTTGTCTTCATCATGTAATACTAAACGCAGCCTGGTAGCACAATGTGCAGCAGCAGATACGTTCTCTTTTCCTCCGATCGCAGCCAAAATGGCCACTGCAGCTTCTTTGTGGTTCATCGCTCATTCTCCTTTATCATAGCTTTTTAGTTGGTACCGGTTTCAATCCACTACAAAAAAATATATAAATTCCAAATCAAAGGAACCGGTTCCAAAGTACTTTAAAAAAACTCTTCAAATTTAAAAATGGAACCGGTTCTAATTACCTTCAAATTAAAAGGTTCCTTTTGGAACCGATTCCATACGTATTATAATTTATGATTATATAAGTTGTCAACGCTTTCCCTTTCAATTATTTTATATTTAGAAAAAATAATTGGGGGCAGGTCTTCACTGCTCAACAGTCGAACCATGCTCTGAGCTGCCACTTGCCCAGCGTCTCTATAATAAAACTTAACAGTTGTTAAACTAGGGTGTATAATTTCTGTTACTTCATATCCTCCAAACCCAGTAATCGACAAATCCTCTGGGAGCCTGATCCCTTTTAAATGGGCAGCCTTTATGGCACCCAGGGCAATATTATCGGTAGCACAAACTATTAAAGATGGGTTAAATTCGTCAATAATTTGGGGAACTTTGGTGATGGATTCAGACATTTTAAAACTTGTTTTATAGTATTTAACTTCACAGCCTTCAGCCTCTTGGATGGCTTTTCTAAAGCCTTCCTTTCTCATCACCCCTACCGCTATATCCTTTTCTGTGACACCTAAATAGGCAATCTTCCGATGACCTTTAGATAAGATATATCTGCCCATATCATAGCCTGCTTCATAGTCATTATGAATAACACTATAAACCTCTTTATGCTCTTGTCCTACAAGCAATATTGGAATTTGCAGCTGCTGAAATGCTTCCAAATGTGTATTGGTAATTTGTGTAGCCAATAAAATAATTCCCGCGACCTTTTGCCTAGCCATTGTGTATATATTCTCAATTTCACGGTCTAGATCCTGACTGGTATTTGAAATTAACATTTGGTAATTTAGTTCCCTAAGCTGTTGGTCAATTCCGATTAACGTCTGCGAAGTAGCAAATGAATCCAGCCGAGGCACAATGGTCCCAATAATATTCGGTTTCTTTGCCTTTAAACTTTGGGCAAATGTATTGGGGATATAACCAGTTTCTTTTATCACTCGTTCTATCTTCTTTTTCGTTAATTCACTGACAGACCCGCCATTTAAGTACCTGGAGACCGTACTCTTGGCGACACCAGATAATCGGGCAATATCTGCAATAGTTTTCATAGCTTCATCCCCATTTTCCTATAGCAATAATGCATTTTTTAATTTAATCAGTTAAATGTTTATTGTTTTTTTAAGTTATTTCATTTTCAATGATTTATTTTAGTATAAATCATTTTCTCCATGATAATAGCCATTTAGAATAAAATGGTTGAACTTTTTCCTACTGTTCCTTTACAATAAAATTGAATGTTATTTCAATCAAGCAATTTAATTTTGGAACCGGTTCCTTTTCTAGGACTATTCACACAATATAATTAATCATAAAGGTGGCTTACCTATGTTTAAAAACTTATTTAAGAAGAAGACTTCTGATAATGATCCATTTATTTTACAACCGTTAGAAGGAGAACTTCTTCCAATTGAATCTGTTCCAGATCCTGTTTTTTCACAAAAAATGATGGGTGATGGCTTTGCCATCCAGCCAACAAAAGGAGCGGTAGTTGCACCAGTTGATGGGAAAGTCATTAGTGTATTTCCAACAAAACATGCTGTGACCCTTGTCGATCATAATGGAAGGGAGATTTTAATTCATGTAGGAATGGAAACCGTCAGCTTAAAAGGCGAGGGATTTACTGCTTTTGTAAAAGACGGGCAAACAGTTAAAAAAGGACAAAAGCTGCTCGAGGTTGACTTTGAATTGATTAAAGATAAAGTACCATCCATTATTACCCCAGTCGTATTTACAAACTTAAGTGACAATGAAAAAATTATTTGTGATGAGCAGGGAATAAGAATTATTTAATCCTTTTTAGCCTTCCTTAACTTCAAGGGAGGCTTTTGGATTTACTAGCAGCAGTTAACATAACGGAGAGGTTACCGTCTTTTATGTCTCTGATTGAGTTAATTGCTTCTTCTTTTTTAATAAGATCAAATAATAGAAAATGTAATAGGCAAACATAATGAGCAATAATCCTGCTGTCCAGGAACTTCCAACTGCTGCACTGATGTTTTGATAACTGGACGGTTGTTGGTTTGATACTGGTGTTGTCAGCATCCCGGAAGTATACATACGATAAAACCGGTAGATCAATCGTGCTAAAAAGATAAAGGTAACTGTACTACCAATCCAAGTATTGGGGCGGTAGTAGAAGTGCTTTTCCCGCTTTTCAAACGTAGTTAATGAAGCCCCATAGTAAGCGAGCAGAATCCCTGCTATAATCCCCACCACATCTGAAATTAAGCTGATTGGATGTGTCAGTCCTCCGGATAAAAAAATCAGCCCGATTATAAAGAAAATACAGGTCCTTACCACTAATTTCCTTGGATTTAGTTCCTGCCAGCCAATATTTCGGCGTATCCGCCTATAGATAACGAAACTAAACAAAACGATAATGATGATGATGGCATATAAATGTTGAGTCATGTTTTACCCCCAATTCAGATATAAGTGGTTAGCGAAGTATAATTTCCATATATATGTAACATATAACATAATTATTTAGTACACAATCATTGTTTTTTATAAAAATCAGAAAAATTTATAATGGAAACGAAGGAGTGATATGTTTGAGTTTGAACTTACGAGGTCACCATTTATTATGCGTCCATGGCTTTCGCGGAATGGGATATAGTCCTGATTTTGTAAAGAAAATGAGCGAAATTGTTGCGCAAATCAGGGATGAGCAACAGGATTTCCCAATAAGGGTTGTCGCCTCACTTGATGATACTTGTTGTACTTGCCCACATAAGGGAAAAACGACCTGTGAGGCAAGTATAGGCTCCAATGAACATGTCCTAACAATGGATCTTAATGTTATTCGTCAACTGGAATTAATCGAAGGGGCTGTCTATCATAAATCCTATTTAGTTCAATTAACGGCTGAAAAAGTCAAACCAGATGATTTGGATTATCTATGTAAGGGTTGCTCCTGGCTTTCCTACGGAGTATGCAAAGAGGGGATTGCCGATTTGCGGGACAAGTATTTAAAATAGTAATTTAAATAATGCGAGATTACTATAAGGTGCCATTTCCAGATACCGTCTTTGTCGATGCTGTTCAAAAATAGTTTTCTTATAATTTCGTAAAAATATTTAGGCAGAGAGTTATCTGAATTTTTTCTGCACCATTTTCGCTCTATCTTTTTAAAAATAGTGAGAATATTTCTTTCTTATTAGGAAATCTTCTTAAGAGAGATGCTAATAAACTGGAAGGAAGATGCTTGTGGCTAATCTAACAATTTATGTGAAAGAAGCTGTCAATAATCAGCCGATTCAATCACTGGAGTCTATCCTTTCGCAGATGGAAGGTATTGAGAGAGCTTTGGTGGACACTGCGGATGGTGAAGTGAAAATTGAATATAATGAAACCCAGGTCTCTCCTGAAAAAATTAGAGAGACAGTTCTGCAGCATGGATTAAATCTTCAGGATTAGTTTATTGCTTAAGAGCTAAAAGCTTACACCAAAATCCCCCAAATTCTTAGTTTGGGGGATTTCATTTTACCTTTATAGTCTATAAACCTCCGCAGGAATGGTTCCTTCCAGCTGTTTGTTGTTCATTATGCGCTTCTCCAGTTTCTTTTGTAACTGATTCAAGTCCATAACCTGTTGAACTAATTTCAAGTTTTTCTTCTTGGTTCTTCTTAGCGGCTGGATTAAGGTTTGGATCAAAATTGTCTGTGTTCATTGGGCGCCTCCTTTAGGATTTAATATATAAATTATCTGCAATCCTTCCGTTTTTCATTATAAATTTATGTTTTTTGCAGTGAGCTGCTTGTTCTCCTAAATCAACAGTTTGATACTGTACTTATGAAGAATGTCTTCACTCCCAAAATATTTTACAGTAAATTTACATTTAAACTATCTTCCTTTTACAAACCTTGCCTATACTGTGGTTATTAAATAACTTATAAAGGAGTTACCAAACCAAATGGTTGAATTCCTAACACGCTTGGTCATTTTGGTTCCACTTTGCACACTTCTTTGTCCTTAACTGAATCAATCCACTGTAAATATTCCATACCAATTAACCTTAATACTAATCCCAACCTCCTTCATGATTAAAATTCATTTTCGCTAACCAAAAAATTATTTAACGAGACAAGGGCAAAAGCACATCCCCCACATAAACTGTAGGTACCATGACATATTTGATTATTTGTACTCATATACTTGTAAAACATTTTCACTGGAAAGGGGAATCTTGACCTATGGATATTTGCATTTCTTGTGGAAAAGAATTATCAATTATGGAGAGAAATAGGACTGAATGCTGGGAATGTAGAGATACAACAGTAGAAGCCTATACTGAAGAAGAAAAATAGCCCTTATGTTGTTATGTCCCTTGATTTTTAGAAAAAGGCCCAGTCCCTAATGCTTGGACTGGGCCTTCTAACTTTTTTTAAAAAATAAAAGTCTTAAAGGATTATGAAACCACCATCAGTGTTAAAATAAGCGGGAGATTATGGTACGAAGGGCGGTTTCCTCTATGAATTTTGCTCAAGCCCAGGATACACTGACTATGGTGGAATGGATACTCCGAGCTGTCGTGGTTTTTTTCTTTTTGCTGATCGTTGCTAAGGTTTTAGGACAGCGGGCCATCTCACAGTTAAGACTCCTTGATTTTGTGATTGCGTTAGTGATTGGAAATATTATTGCCCATCCCTTGTCAGATGACCATCTTGATTTAAAAGGCTCTATGACAACGACGACTGTTTTGGTTGTGCTATATCTTGGCGGTATTTTTCTTAGTCTAAAAATCCCATGGTTTCGACGGCTTATTAACCATGCCCCAATCACCCTCATTAAGGATGGAGAAATCCTATTCAAAGGATTAAAGAAAGCAAGAATGACCATTGATGATCTATTGGAGGAATTACGGGAAGAAAAAGTCAATGATTTGAAAAAGGTAGCTTTAGCCATTTGGGAAGCCGATGGAAAAATATCTGTCTTTTTAGACCCAAAATATGAACCCATTACGCCAGCTGCCTATAAAAAGGCTACAGAACCATTTGAATTGCCACGGATTATTATTAAGGAAGGCAGAATCAATTCAGAGGAGTTAAAACAAATACATAAGGATATTAACTGGGTTATTGCTGCGTTAGAACGAATATATCAAACAGAGGTTAAAAACGTTTTGCTCGCAACCCTTGATTCAAAGGATAATTTAAAAGTTTTTTTATATAAGTGATAAACTGACTCAAAGTTACTTTGAGTCAGTCACTAGGATCTCCTTTTTCCAAAAAGGCGGGGTCCTCTTATTGCATAGGATTAGCGTAGTCATTCAATAGAATCTGTACTTCGTCCGTTTCATGGATTACCCCTGGTCGTTCGACTGCACAAACGACTCCCCTTCGCTTATAGCCTGCTTTTACAAAACGAGTGGCAAGCTTGTCATGACCCTCATAATGCTTTTGGATTTCATCACCTGGCAAGGTACAAGGCATATTTTCCCCCATACAAATTAAACCTGCTCCACTTGGAAAGAGGATTCGTGAGCCAAGCGTGAGTTTCGTTAAATCTGGAAATCCCTTTATTAGTAGATTAGCTCCCAGCCACTCCGGTTTGATCTGATCGATTTCTAGTTCATCAGCAATTTGCTGTAATTCCTCTTCTGAGACAATCGTAATTTGCCTGCGGTTAAGGATTTCCGTTCCCCTTGGAAACATGGGCTGTCTTGAATCAGCCTTACTTGTTATCCCAAAATGGCGGTCCCCCCTTATTCCGCCGAATTCGAGCATTGTTTCGGAAATCCGTCTAGTCACGAAGGTCTCTGGAAGGTCTGCTATTAATAATGCTATGATGCTTGCCGCTGCCTTTTTCAAATAAATACCTCACTTCTATTTTTCGAAGATGTTAAAACAATAATACCATATTGAATTCGCCAAACATGCCAATTGATTTTTACAGGTTTCTGCCAATACAATGAACCTATGCTTATTTTTTATTAAGAGGAGTAGAGTATGTACGTTTACCGCGATTATCCCGAATTTTCCTGGTCCAATTCCAGACATAAGACATTCTTAGAGTGCACCCGAAAGTATTATCATCAATACTATGAATCTCATAATGGCTGGGAGTATGAAGCCCCTGAAGAAAATAAGGCCGCTTATCGCCTTAAAAATATTAAGAATATCCCAATTCTTTTAGGGGATGTCATCCATAAGGTGATTGACCAGCAGCTCAAAAATTTTTTAAATGGTAAAATACTCTTTACTGAGAGTGAAATGGTTGATTTGGTAACGCACCACCTTAATAAGGCCTATCTGGATTCAACCAAACAACGTGCACAATGGTTTCGGATGCCGAAGCGCTATCAGATGCTTCATGAGATTTACTACGGGAAAGGGCTGAGCCCTGATGAGATTAGCTCCGCCAAGACAAAGCTGCGGTTATGTGCAGCTAACTTCTTCAGAAGTAAAACCTATCAAGATATTTTGAACAAGTTAGAAATGCATGTTCTCCACTCAGAGGATTTTCAAACCTTTGAAGTGAATGGGGTTGATGTATTTGTTGTTCTCGACTTTGTTTACAAGGATGTAAGTCAGCAAAAATGGGTGGTGGTCGATTGGAAAACTGGTAAGGAGTCAGAGGAAGACCGGAAGCAGCTTGCCCTTTATGCCCTTTTCCTTGCCCAGAAACAAGGGATTTCCATTGAAGATATTGTCCTGCGGAATGAGTATTTGTTAACAGGTAAAAATCAGGAATATCAATTAACCCAGTTTGAGATTGACTCCGCTCAATCATTAATGAATGAAAGCATTTATCATATGCTAGGCTATCTCGAAAATCCTGCGAAGAACAAGCCATTACACATAGACCAATTTGAGAAGAACTCATCCAACAAATGCCAGCGCTGCAACTTTAAAGAAAAATGTGAAGTTTAATCATGGTGTCATTAAACATGGTGTCAGGCACCACAAAAAGACAGTGTCCACTGGTGGCTGACACTTTACATATTGTATTCCCATAAGCCGAGGTGTCCTTTTGCTGGGATTGGCTGGTCTAGCAGCTTCATGTCTTGTACTACCCAGGCGTAGTTTCCTTCGTTGAAGTCTCCTAGGAAGTAGTTATTTTCTGATACGATGACGCCATTTTCTAAGACGGCCCATGTATTTTGATTGTCTGTTACCTTTAAGTAATTCATCAAATTACAAACAGCGATAATTTTCCCAGTTGGAAGATTATCCACCGAATATCCATGTTTACCGAGTAAAGCTTGAATGGCTTTATGAGAACATACTGCTTTTTCTACTTGTTTACTTGTATGTATGGCCATTGGCCCCCGATAGGTGGTTCTCCACGTCCTGGTTTCATATTTGGCTTCTCTCAGTACAAAAAGGCTGGCCCAAGGCTGTTTCATTGATAAAACCTTCATGATAACGGTTCCTCCTTCCCATAAGTAAGTATCCTTTTCAGTATTCTCGCTGATTCCTCGTCCAATTCAGACCAAAAAGCTTTATTGTCTAATGAGAGCCCCCAACATTAATGAAGTATTAAATGCAATAGCAGAAAATGGACAGAGCACCTGCTACTAGCTTAGCAGATGCTCTGTCGTTACTTTCTATTTACTATAGTGTCTAATACTCAGGTGTTCGAACAACCAAAACATCACAAGTAGCCGATCGGACGATTGACCCGGATACAGAACCAATTAAGTAACGCTCGACAGCATTAAGCCCCGTCGCACCACAAATAATTAAATCCGCCTCTACAAAGTCAGCGATTTCCTTCGTAATAATCGTTTTTGGCGAACCGTATTCAACTACTGCCTTTACGTTTGTAACACCTTCAGCTTTAGCTTCTAACTTGTAGGCATTTACAAGCTCCTCTGAAGCACGCTGAGCAAGCTCAACCGTAGAGCGTTCATAAGCTTCGAAAGAACGTGTATTGAAAATGTTTACGATGTTTAAAGTTGCGTCTTTGTTCCGTTTTGCCACATCGATGGATTTGTGAAAAGCGTATTCAGCTTCTTTTGAGCCGTCTACCGCGACTACAATACTTTTATAATGATTTGCCATCTCCCATTCCTCCTCCTTCTATTTCAAGCTGTTCTATCCTATAAAGATGCTTAATCGTAAGATCAAGGGTAATATCTATAGGTTAGATTAATGAGGCTTTTTAATAAATAACGATAGGACAACATTAATTACAGCTAATACTAAACTAATAGTAAATACTACTGATGATCCCGCTGCTGCTGCCTGTGGCAGTTCATTGCCGGCAACTGCTAAATAACTATTTTCCTTGGCAGAAAAAATGGATACCAATACAGCAATACCGACTGCTCCCGCTACCTGTTGAAGTGTTTGAGTAAGGGCAATTCCATCTGCATAGTACTGCTTCGGAAGCGAATTTAATGTGTTGGTTTGGACAGAAGCAAGCACCGCTCCAATACCTAACATCATGACAATATGTGTTACAACTACCATCCAAATCGCCGTGTCTGCACCAAATTGTGAATAGAAGACATAACCAATCGATACTAAAATGGTACCAGGCGTAATAACCGCTCTTGGACCATATTTATCAAATAAACGTCCAATCGTTGGAGCTAGTACACAGTTAAGTAAGCTTCCTGGCAGCAGGATCAGTCCTGTTGTAAAAGCGGCAATTAATAGAGCCATTTGCATATACATTGGTAAGATAACCAACATGGACAACATATTAAAAAACGTAATAAAAGTCATAAAGACTCCAAGAACGAAAAGTGGGTACTTAAATGCAATTAAATTCAGCATAGGAGTTTCCATTTTCGTTTGACGAATGGCAAAAATAATCAGTGCTATACATCCAATAATGATTGATCCTAGAACTGTTGCACTCGTCCAACCTGCCTCACCAGATACACTGAATCCGTAAACAACCCCACCAAATCCAATCGTCGACAGAATAACCGATACTGTATCAATTGAAACCTTACGGACATCATTAACATTCGGCAAATAAAGTATCCCGAAAATAAGAGAGAATAGTAAGAATGGTAAGGTAACCAAGAAAATCCAATGCCAGGATAATGTATCTAATATAAGTCCTGCAATTGTTGGGCCAAGTGCCGGGCCAGCTAACATGACTAAGCCCATAACTCCCATTGCAGCGCCTCGTTTATTTGGAGGGAAGATCGTAAAAATAACATTTTGCGTTAAAGGTAAAGCAATGGCTAAGCCTGCTGCTTGAACCACACGTGCCGTCAATAAAAGACTAAATACAGGTGCTGATGCTGCTAAAATGGTTCCAAGAAGGGATAATGAGATAGAAGTCAAAAACATTTGCCTTGTTGTAAACTTTTGCATCAAGATACCTGTTACCGGCACTAAAATACCTAATGTTAGGAAATAGCCTGTTGCTAACCACCCAATCGTCGTTGCATTAGTGTTAAATATTTTTCCTAAATCCCCTAAGGCAATATTTAATGCTGTTTCACTAAACAATCCCACAAATCCAGCCACAAAAAGAGCTGCCATGATAGGACCTGTTTTAATTTGTTTGTTCACCATTGAACTTGTATTAACTTGTTGATTTGTGATCGATCCTGTTGTGATTTGTTCACTCATTTATTTAAACTCCTTTAATAATTTTAGTAATACTTCTAAGATAACATTTAATGGGCGGCTTGTTTTTTGTGTTAAACAAAGCAAAATTCCACCTTCAATAGAAGCAGTCATCATCAAAGCAATAGATTCAGCATTTTCTTTTGAAAATCCATCGACGGCTAACTTCTTCCTATAAATATCCTGCATTCTAACGTAAAGATTAGAACAAGCTGTTCGGACTGGTTCACTAAGCGAACCTATTTCGCTGACAATACTGCTAAATGTGAATTCAGTAATCGTACCTTTCGTATCAAAATTAACGATTAGTTGTTCAATCATTGCATTTGTAGCTTCTTGCGCAGTCGGATAAAGTTCAAAAATCTTCTCAATATCCTCCGTAATTGCTTCACTCAAAGAGTGAAGGCAAGTAATAAGTAATTCTTCTTTTCCATTTGGAAAATGGTGATAAAACGACCCTTTTGAAAGTTCGCATGCTTTTAAAATTTCGCTTAGGCCTACACCTATATATCCTTTTTGTTGAAAAAGTGCCGTCGAGATATTCATTATCAACGATTTTGTATCCAATTCCCGTAGTCCGCCCCACACCAAACCAACCGGTCTGTTTACAACAATACCAAAATTTTTTTCTCTACGTCAAGTCTTTTTTCACAAATTTGACACAAACGTTGGTAAATACCCTTACCTAAACTAGTTTTCCAACCCATTCATAAAAGTGTCTAAATGTAACATGCTATTAATAAAATATTTACTTTTGAGGTGAAGGAATGCGAAACAGGTTCATTCTCGGTATTTTCACATTAGGTTTAGGTCTTATACTGTTTGCTACTATGCGGCCGTTTTTCTTAGATAAAGGAGAACAGCGGAACAATACCATCACCCGCACAAATATGAGCAGCAAGCCTCTCCAGGTAAAAAATGTTCAAAATCAGAATGGCCAAATTCAAAGAATTAATATGATTAAAACCAATCATCAGCTCGTCCACAGGCTCAACAACAGCCCGGCAATCAAAGTGATTCACCATAATAAACAGGACAAAAGCCATTACTATGAAAAAGAAATCGTCGTTAATTTCAAAACAATCCCTCCACAAGAAAAAATAAATCAATATCTAAAAGACATTGATGGAAGCGTCAGAGAACAGCATGAAACCGTTTATATATTTAAATCAAACCGTTTATCTGCCAATGAATTGGAAAAATATTTTATCAAAAATAATGCGGTTGAATATGCGGAGCCTCATTACATTTTTATACCAAACGAGGTCAACGACACCTATTACCAAAGTTATCAATGGAATTTACCGGCGATTGGGACAGAGCGAGGCTGGAACCTTAGCCGCGGTTCCAAAAAAGTGAAAATCGCAGTGGTTGATACGGGTGTGGACCTGGATCATCCTGATCTAGCACGCCGTTTAACAACCGGCTATAACGCAATAGATAATAGCAGCAAGCCAGATGATGATAATGGCCATGGCTCACATGTGGCCGGTATTATTGCTGCCGATACTAACAATGGTGTGGGTATGGCAGGAATTACGTGGTATAACCCTATTATTCCGGTGAAGGTAATGGGCGCCGATGGTACGGGTGGTTCTTTTTACGTTGCAAAAGGAATCCGCTGGGCGGTCGACCATGATGCAGATGTGATTAACTTAAGCCTTGGAAATTATCAAAGTTGTGATGTCTTAGAAAGTGCGATTGATTACGCATTAGAAAAAAATGTCGTCGTCATCTCTGCAGCTGGTAATGATAATACCAGCCAGCGAAGCTATCCCGCTGCCTATCCGGGTGTCTTGGGTGTAGCTGCGGTCGATTGGGATGGGAAACGAGCGGAGTTCTCGAACTTCGGAGATTATGTGGATGTGGCTGCACCGGGAGTAGATATTCCAAGTACTTTTTCCAATGGAGAATATGCCTCCCTTTCTGGCACCTCCATGGCCGCGCCGCATGTTACCGCTTTAGCGGGTTTAATCCGTTCAGTTAATCCAAAGCTAAAGAATACCGATGTAGTCAAAATCATTACCGGCAGTGCGCAGCCGGTAGGTAAAAACACACGCAGTCCCTACTTTGGGAATGGGATTATAAACAATGCTGCCGCTCTCCAAATGGCAGAGAAAAAGGGTAAGTAGTTATTAAACCAACTCTGTCTGCAAATTTCTCATAAAAAATGGCTCCGTTCTACTGAACCGAGCCATTTTCCGTTTCTCATGATTATAAACTAGTTATATTTAGATAGGTTTAAACCATTGTTTTCCTGCCACTCTGCATATAATACATCCCTATAATCATTAATACCTTGATTGCTTAACTGTTCTTTAAGCCATTCTTCTGTCAATCCTGCTTCTTTAAGATTGCCGGCAGCCAATTTTCCATCCATTATTAGAGCAAAGGGCAAACTCACTTGTTTTTTAGGAATATTTAGATCTTGTTTTGTTGGAGCCCCGTATTCATGTTTGGGGACAATGCTTAATTGTCCGTCCCGTTCCAAAATAACATATTCTGCCTCAAAGATAGAAAAGTAGCCTTGCTTTCTCATTTGCTGTTGTAGTTGATTTAAATCAATATGATTCTTCTTCAAGCTTTGATAAAGGATTTGTCCATTTTTAATTATTAATGCTGGTTTGCCTTCAAACATGACTCTAAATGCCATAAACTTTTGGGTTGATTTTTCTACGCAATAAATCAGCAGTCCCCAAAAGACAATCGTAAAAACGATTTCCGTTATATCAATCCGATCATCAAACACGGCATCCCCTACAAAATTCCCCATGACTAATCCAGTAATAAAATCAAACGGGGTAATCTGTGAAAACTGAATTTTCCCTAAAAATTTTAATACTAGGAGGAGGGTAAAAAAGCCTACTATCAATTCCAAAGCAATATCTAAATACATACATTTCTCTCCTAAATAAGCCCTTGATGATTCGTTTAATATATAGTGTTACCATTTCCCAAATTTTATTATGTATTTTTTAAACTTAAGCAGCGCCCACTCTCTTATTTTTTTACGGGATCATCGATGTTGTTTAGTAATTTAATCTTTCAGATAAACCCATTTTAAAGAGAGTTTCATTTTTTAAAAAGGAGTTGAAAAAATATCCTATTCCTTTAATATAGAAGTGACATAATATTTTTAAAAGTTGGTTATTTTTTAATAAATTCAATATGGTTGTTGTATGGAAAATATCCCTAAATTGGAGGATATATTGTTGCCAAACTTATATGATAAATTACCAATCGATGTATTAGCTCAGTTTTATTTCCATATTAATAAAAATATCGAAAAAGGTATCCTATCAAAAGCAATGTATTATGAAATTAAGCTGATTAAAAAGTCCGTTATCAAGAAAGGACTTCAGATTACGGATCTTGATAGATATATTAATCATCCCATTTGATAAGTTTCAATTCAGTAAGCTTGAATAAATGGGGGCTGAACGATTGATCGTTCAGCCCCTTAAAGGTTAAGAATGAATCTATGGGCACCGGTATCTCAGGCCTTAACGACACTCAGGAATTTCCTTCTATTTTTTTCTTATTCAGCAGGTGCCTCTTCAACTGCTATTTGATAGGCATCTAATATCGCTTCACTTTCTAGTGGATCTTCAATGCCCACTAAATACTGGTTTCCCTCTTCTCCTTCAATTTTCATGACAATTGTTTCATCGTCCCCGGCTAAAAGTGCATAAGATTCTTCCTCCATATCAAATAATGCTTCAACCGCGAATTCTTTACGATTGCCCTTCCTATCTTCTATTGTTATAAAATCTCTTGGTTCATCACCCATCAGTGCCACCCCTTAATCGGTTCTCATTATACTTTTCCCTTCAGGGTAAAACGTTATGAGGTTTAACATAAAAAAGCAGACAGTAGTTGATACTGTCCGCCTCTTCTCACGATTCACGCATTAAATTCTTCCATTCAATTCGATACAAATCCCGCCGGCGATCCTGTAATTGCCGGACCGAGCCTGTTTTTTGTGAACGTCTTAGCTTTTCTATATCCACGTCACCTACAACTACCGTATCTATATTGGCATCACATTCCCCAACAATTCCATCCCGGGCAAATTCAAAATCTGAAGGGCTGAAAATTCCGGATTGTGCGTATTGAATATCCATGTTTTTCACATGAGTTAAGTTACCCACCGTACCAGCAATACAAGTATAAATTTGATTCTCAATCGCCCGTGCCTGAGCACAATACCTTACCCGTAAATAGCCTTGGCGGTCATCCGTACAAAATGGAACAAAGATGATGTTGGCCCCCATATCGACGGCCATTCGACCAAGTTCCGGAAATTCAATATCATAGCAAATGAGGATCGCGATTTTCCCACAATCCGTCTCAAACACATTGAATTCATTGCCTTCGGAAATTCCCCACCACTTCCGCTCATTCGGGGTGATATGTAGCTTAGACTGCCTCTCAATCGTCCCGTCTCTCCTGAATAGATAGGCTACATTATAAACTTCACCATTTTCTTCCACAAAATGGGAGCCGCCGACAATATTGACATTGTATCGAACTGCAAGTTCTGTAAACAATTCGATATATTGATCTGTATAGGTAGCTAGCAGCCTTACCGCTTGGTCAGGTCTTTTTTCTTCTGAGAACGACATTAATTGAGTCGTAAAGATCTCTGGAAATACGGCAAAATCAGAACCAAAATCTGCCGCCACATTGACATAATATTCAACCTGACGTTTAAACTCGTCAAAGCAGTCAATTTTTTTCATCATATATTGAATCGCACAAATTCGGACAGGATCCGATGCGCGGTACACGCGCCGGGACTTCGGATGGAAATCGATATTGTTCCATTCCATTAGCGTAGCAAATGCCTCTGATGCCTTATCATCAGGAAGGTATCGGGAATTAATACGTTTGATCCTAAATCCCTGCAGGAGCTGGAACGATAACACGGGGTCATAAATGCTGTGTCGTTCAACAGCATCAACATATTCACGGGCTGTCATTTGTTCTTTGTATAAGTGATAGTTGGGTATCCGTCCGCCAATAATAATGCTTTGCAAATTCAGCTGACGGGCCAGTTCCTTACGTGCTTCATAAAGCCGATGACCCAGCTTCATGCGGCGGTATTCGGGAGCGACCATTACCTCTATTCCGTAAAGATTAAATCCATCTGGATCATGATTGGTGATATACCCGTTATCTGTTATGGTATTCCAAGTGTGTTGGTTTTTGTATTCATCAAAATTGATAATCAGACTTGAACATGAGCCGACAATTTTGTCTTCATATTCCACACAGAACTGTCCTTCAGGAAAGATGCGGATATGACTGCGCAGCTGTTCCCTCTTCCAAGGTTCCATGTTCGGAAAGCATACCTTGCCTAATTCTATAATCTCATCAATATCTTCCATCCGTATGTTGCGGATAATGATTTTCTTTTCGTATTTGGATACATCGGTTTCAGTCACTATCTCTCACCCTCTCGATAAGAGTCTTACCCTTATTTGTTAAAAGATAAACTATTCTTTATTTATAGTTCCCAATAAAATACTTAATTACAGATTCTTACTAAATTTATTCCTTAGAAGGAGTTGCTTCAAACGGTGGAGAATACACTTTATAAGATATACTGGTCATGAAAGGATGAGAGAAGATGACAATTATTTTAGGACTACTGGGATTACTAATTACCTTACTGGTCATTGCCACTATATTATCGATAGAAAACCAGTTAAAAAAACTCAATAAGACAAATGAAAAAATCGCAGAATTGCTTACTGAGTTAAAGAAAGATCAGTTAAAATGATCTTTAAACTTGTACATTTGCTAAAAAGGAGAAGCCATCATGATTGAACTACAATATTTTGAACGAGCAGATTTTCAACAACTGATTAGTTGGATTGATTCTTCTTCATTTCTGCTTCAATGGAGCGGTCATGCATTCGATTATCCCTTAACGGAAGAGCAATTAGAAAAATACATCGAAAATGCCAATAAGGAAGATTCAGATACCTTGGCTTATAAAGTAATCAATCGAGAAACCAAGGAGGTTATTGGACATATTTCATTAGGAAGAATTGATAGGAAAAATAACTCCGCGAGAATTGGCAAGGTACTTGTTGGGAAGAAAGATGTTAGAAGTAAGGGGATTGGTCTGCAGATGATCCAGGCAATTCTTAAGATTGCTTTTGATCAGCTACATTTACATCGAGTGAGCCTCGGGGTATTTGACTTTAACATTGCCGCGATTGCCTGCTATGAAAAAGCGGGTTTTATAAAAGAAGGTTTACTTCGGGATTCCAGTAGGAATGGGAACGAATACTGGAGTTTATGGGAAATGAGTATGTTAGAGGATGCGTGGTTAAACGTTAGAACATAAAAAATGACTTGGGACCTCCAAGCCATTTTTTTAGGTTTAATTTTTTTGTGCTTTACCTACAGCTTCGGTTAGTTCAACGACGCCCCAATCCATAACAACGTTCTTTTTCCAGTTTTTAAATAATTTTGTCATCTTTGATTGAGTTGCTTTTTTTTCAGTCATTTTTTCCATATGTAAAAACCCCCTTAATTCGTAAATCCCAAATGCTTTATATTAACTAAAAAATTTAATTAAGTTGTTTTGTATTTCTAAGAAATGTTACGATAAAATCCACAATTCGTAAAATAGTAATTTTGAATAAACTCGATAACATTTAGTTATAATGAATAAACTTTTAGAAAAAATAAAAGGACCCAGTACGTTATTAAACTGGATCCAGGGCTTTACCATTTCTCTTTAGTTAAGGATAATTCCTTTATTTTATCAATCCAATCCTTGAAACTCCCAAATTCATCAGGATCAAATCCAAAGTGTTCTTTTATAAGCCGGACTATCTCATTCTCCTGGTCTTGAAGTGCGCCATCGGAATAAATCAATTGTAATAATTCAGTTAAAACGATATTTTTAGATCGTTCACTTTTGAAGGTTTTTAGAATTTCCTCAACAGCCATCCCTGTCGGTGCATAATCCTCAAGTTCCAATTCCTTCTGATACTTGTTAAGTATAGTGGTCTCAAATATCGATAAATTTCCATCAATTGATGCAATCAAAACAGCTAGTTCAAGAAAAGCGGTCTTTTCCTCTAGCTGAAGCTCTGCTAAAAACATCGCTACATCTCCTTTTCTTCTTTCTTATTTATACGAAAAAAGTTGGACTAAGTTTCATCTTTTTAAAAGATTGATCAAACATTGGCTGAGATTCCTGGATTATAATAATATAGATATACTATTGATTAGTTTATGCAGTTTTAATGATAAAAGGAGATGAAATAATGGATCGTAATAAATTTTCAGCAATAGCCCATCGTGATCACGCATTTGCCAATCCTATCGGTGAAGCTAAGCTCATGAAAATGATAGGAATGGCGAATCTAAAACCTAACGATAATGTGATAGATATTGGTGCCGGAAAATGTGAACTGTTAATTCGTTTAGTGGAAAGCTATCAGGTAAAAGGGACAGCCATTGAATTGTATGATGGTGCCATTGAAGAAGCAAAACGACGGGCAGCCATGCGGATTCCAGAGGATCGCATTGACTATATCGCGGCAGATGCAGGTGAAGCAGTAAAAGGATTAGGACTTAGGACTTTTGATTTGGGAGTATGTATCGGTTCGACTCACGCATTGGGTGGTCTTGAGGAGACTCTAAGGATACTTAAAAATCTGGTTAAAAAGAATGGTTATATTTTGGTTGGTGAAGGATATTGGAAGCAGTCACCAAGTTCTGAGTATTTAGAGGCGCTTGGCGGTGCGGATGAATCTGAATGTAAGAGTCATGCTAATACGGTCAGGGTTGGTGAAGAGTTAGGATTAATCCCGCTCTGGTCATATGTGGCAAGTGATGAGGAATGGGATGATTATGAGTGGCTTTATTCCTCTTCTATCGAGAATTATTGTTTAGAGCATCCAGAGGACCCAGATGTTGAGGCCATGCTGGAGCGAATTCGGTCCTGGAGACGGACCTATTTGCAATGGGGGCGCGATACTTTGGGGTTTGGGTTGTATTTGTATAGGAATTTGTAGAAGCATTGGAGTTTACAAAAATGTCCAATAGCATCACATGTATACGACAAAAATCCGAAGAGAGCCTCATAAAATGTCTTATAGAAGGGTTCTATTGAACAATCAAACGTTGGCTGCAATCAGAGTTGTCCAATAGAAGGGTTCTATTGGACAAAACCAAAAAGACTCCATAAATAATGTCCAATTGACCATTGTCTATTAGACAAAATCAACCCTAAGTCTTCAATAATGTCTTATAGACTCGTCCTATCGGACAAACTCATCCAATAATTTTTTAAAACGTCTTTTACAAATATCTATTGGACAAAATTTACTGAGCTTATTAGAAACTGTCTAATAGATCCGACTACTTTCAACCGATATCCCACATCAGCCACCAAAGTACTCCTTCCGCACAATCTCTACATTGTCCTTATGACAATCCTTTGTAAAGTTAGACGAAAATGGCATTTCCTTTTCCAAACCGTTCAGCTGGACAGCATCCTCCTGCATCACAGCAGCAATCAAGCGCCTCAAATAATCCTGTGACAGTTGAATCCGGCGCCCCATCTCTTCCTGACTGTCCGTTGCTTGCCCATGCCCAGGCACTAGCAAGGACACTCTATGATTCAACAATACTAGTTCTGCCTTCCGAAGCGTTTCCTCATATGCTTTAGCACTGTAATAAATAAACGGCAGCTCAAAATCAGAAAGGTAATCGCCCGCAATCCATAGCCCAAGCGGCTCGACTAACGTATATAAGCCATCATGCGTATGACCCTGCGCAAGGTAAAAGGTTAGTGTCGTCTCCCCCAGCACTAGCTGCTCCCCATCTTCACGAATCACGAAATCTACTTCCGGAAAGCCAATCTTATAGGGAGGCTCAATATAATACTCATTATAAAATTGCTGAATCAGCTCTAACTTTTGCTCTTTTTGCGGATGTTCCTGCAGTCCTTTGCTGCCAATCACTTTCGCCCCAGGGAACGCATGATACCCGATGATATGGTCAAAGTCTCCATGTGTAAACAGAAGATACACTTCTCTATCCCCTTGAACACATGCAACATGCTCCTTGATTTCCTCTATCTCATGTGGCAGCCAGTTCGGGTCTACCACGATGACGAGGTCCTCTGTCACTGCTACCGTACAGGTCGTCTGAAATAATGCACTTTGAAACACTGCTATGGATTCATTTTGAAATTGAATCATGACTGCTCCTTCTCCCTAAGGAATTAATAATATTTTCCCTGTACTTTTACGGCTTTCAAGATAACGGTGAGCTTCCTGGCCATCCTTCAGTGCGAAAACGGCAGGCTCTGCGACTCGGACTTTCCCCTCTTCCATCCATTGGAATAATTCCTTTGAACGAGCAACCCGTTCCGCGCGAGAGGTAAGTACGTTCCATAGGTCTCCGCCTGTCAAGGTTTTCGACGTATCCATTAACATCCTTGGGTCCACAGGGGCTGGGTCTCCTCCTGCCATTCCATAAAATACAACTGTGCCACCCACACGTGTAACCTCAAAACTGTCGGAGAGCGTCGACCCTACTGACTCAAAAACCACATCGACTCCTTTGCCTCCGGTTACTTCAATCACTTGCTTTTTCCAATCATCCTGATATAAGAAAACCATTTCTGCTCCCGCATCCTTTGCGGCAGCAGCTTTTTCCACAGATGAAGTTAAACCAATTACCCTTCCCCCGAGCAGGTTGACAATTTGAACGAGAAGTTGTCCTACACCACCAGCGGCAGCATGTACCAGAACAACGTCCTTCTCCTTCACGGCATAACTATCCCGCGATAAATAGTGTGCTGTTAATCCTTGAAGCAAGACAGATGCCGCATCATTCAATGTGATGGAATCCGGAACTGGGATCGCTTTTTCAAATGGGACAGCCACGAACTCAGCATTCGCATATGGTACGTCAGCGAAGGCAATTCGGTCGCCTACCTTTATCCCTTCTACATTTACCCCTACCCTTTCAACAATTCCAGCCCCTTCATAACCTAAAATAAAAGGAGGCTTGCCCGCTAAGTGGTAGTTTCCTTTTCTTCTGTATATATCAGCAAAGTTCAAGCCGATCGCCTTCATGTTTACGAGAATCTCCTCGTGACCGATCATTGGATTTTCAATTTCTGTATATTCGAGAACTTCTGGTCCGCCAAATGTATTAAATACTAATGCTTTCAAGTAAATACCCTCATTCGTTCAAAATTTGTTTACGCTTTTATTATTTAGAAATGTCCTCTAGAAAGCAAGCAATAAAAAGGAAGCTTCACACCAGCGGGAAGGTAAACGTGTATAATAACAAAATATAAAAGGCTTGCGTTTGCAGTAACAAACATCAAGCCTCATAGTTTCATTTATTTTTAGATTCAAACTGAATCACGTAAATAACTTATGGCAAACGTTATACGATCCGTAAACAGAAATGCTCCCAACAATAAAAATTAATGCCGGAATTAAATAAATAAGATACAGCGAAATTAGGAGAATCCCAATTAACAAGAGTGTTGTCAAAGGATAAGAAATGGCCATTACAAGTGAATTTCGAATAATATGTTTCCACTTGGTATCAAAATGAGCCATTACCGGAAATAAATAAACGGTTATCGATAAAAACAATAGAGCTAACACCCCAAGAATGCCCATCATTAGCAAGTTCGAATGCACCAGTTGATAATTGAGAAAAATAATATAGGCTAATATAAACCATAGGAACGAGAGTCCCATGCTCTGAAAAAGACATTCCCGGAATAACCCGAAAAAGGTTCGGAAGACTCCGTCTGTTTCTTTGCCTATAACCCATTTTCGAATCACGCCATACATCGCTGTTGTCGCTGGAAAAATTGTAACCACTGGTATGCAGACAATCAGCCAGATTAGATTCAATAAAAATAGGTCTACCACTCTTTCAATGCCCCGCAGCATTCGACTATTCAGGATATTCATGGATGACTTCCCCTTCTTATTTCCAGATTGAGTTTAACTGATAGACTTCTAATGAGACGAGTGTAACATCTCCGCCACTTGCAAACAATGCTAATCCCTCGCTTGTGCCGCTTGGAAAAATTAAATCCGTCATGATTGTTTCACCGCTATTTACAAAGACTTCGACGGAAGACCAATCCAGGAATAAACGAAGTCTTACACGACTTCCTTCTGGTTCTACTCTTGCAGTATGTCTACAAGCGAATAACGGGTGGAAAGAAGTTTCACCTGAATGCTGCCGGTCGATAAAAAGTTCCTGTGTTGTTGTATCATAACCAATAATTGTTTTTTCTTCGTCTGAGGTTCTTACTTCAAATCCGAATTCAGTTGCGGAATTCAGTTCAAACTCAGCCAGAATTTCGATTTCTTTTCCTTTACAATCGGATAGCAAATTATCAGAATTTGAGTCAATGATCAAATCTTGCCATTTTCTTTTTTCTTTCCGAAGACTTTCTATTTCCTTAACAGGGGTCTGTGTTAATCGGATACCTTCAGGCTTATTGTTAAGTGACAACTCCCTTGGCAGGGTCATAGCACTTCTCCATTCTTTCGTCGGTGTGATGTTGGCGTATTTCCAATTACTCATCCAACCGATAAATAACCGTCTTTCCTCCAATGTATCCGACCAGGTTACTCCTGCATAATTATCGCGGCCGTAGTCAACCCACAAAACCATTTCATCCGGATTATCATTGATAAACGTTTTTCCATCGAATTCTCCAACAAAATACTGCGTTCGGGAACCTTCTGGATGTGCATCGTCGTTTCCGATGCTGACTATCATGACCCATTTCTTCATATCCGTATCGCCAATTGGCAATTTAAACAGGTCCGGACACTCCCATACTCCATCATGGGAACCGGCAGCCCTGCCAAATTCACTGGCAAACTCCCAAGTTTTTAGGTTATCTGAAAGATAGATTCTTACATGGTTACCAACAGCTAAGACCATAATCCACTTATGTGACTCTTCGTGCCAGAATACTTTTGGGTCGCGGAAATCTGCGATGTTATCATCAATTAAAACAGGGTTTCCACCATATGTAGTCCAGGTTCTCCCTTTGTCCGTACTATAAGCGATGCTTTGTGTTTGCTTTGGTCCATCCGCTGAAGTGAATATGGCCACAAGTCCTGTTCCTCCGTTAAAAAATCCACTGGAGTCCTTCCAGTCCACTACTGCACTTCCAGAGAAAATTGTACCATTTTCATCAGGATATAAAGCAATCGGCAGATGTTCCCAGTGAATCAAATCGTTGCTTACCGCGTGTCCCCAATGCATCGGTCCCCATACGGTGCTATACGGATGATATTGATAAAATAGATGATATTCTCCTTCATAATAAACCATCCCGTTGGGGTCGTTCATCCAATTGGTTTCTGGTGTAAAATGATACTGTGGCCGGTAGTTTTCTGTGTATTTATCTGAACTTAGCAAATTAGATTTCTTTGATACCATAGTTACTTGTTCTCCTTTATGGTTGCCTTTGAAGTAATAAGTGAATTTGTCTCATCGAGAGTAGGCATACTTAGAATTGCACCTCTTTTGGTTGTAGCTAATGCGCCTACTGCGTTAGCAAACGAGGCTATTTCTGTTAATTCTTCCGTCGATAAGTTATCAATCTTGCCGTCTTTCTCAAGAACCTTGTAAAGAACCCCTCCAAGGAATCCGTCTCCTGCTCCTGTAGTATCTTGTACATTTACTTCATATCCCGGTACAAGTCCTGTTGTTTCTCCATACCTGAAAAAGCAGCCATTTCCACCTAGAGTAATAAACAATAATGGAACCTGAAAGTTTGTCCATATCAGTCTGGATCCTTTTTCTAAATCACTGACCCCAGTAAGAAACACTAATTCTTCCTCAGAAATTTTTACGATATCGGATAATTGAAGACCCTTGAACATCATCTCTTTGGCTTGGTCTAAATTCCCCCATAACGATTCACGTAGATTTGGATCAAAGGATATGAGGACACCCTTTTCTTTTGCAAAAGAAACAGCTGCCAGAGTGGTTTCAGCAGAAGGGTTATGCGTCATTGATACAGAACCAAAGTGAAAAATTCGTGAATCTTTAATAGTATCAAAGTTTACCTCTTCCACTTCTAATGTTGTATCTGCCCCAGGGTCACGATAAAAGCTAAATGTTCGATCACCCGTATTATCTAGGTGTACAAACGCTAAAGTTGTATTGGTTTGTACGGAGGTCACCAGCCCTGAAGTATCCACATTTATTTGCTGCAATGTATTTCTTAGAAAAGTTCCAAACTGATCGCTTCCAACTTTCCCTATAAAGCTAGTTCTTTTTTGAAACTTTGATAGTACGGCCAAAACGTTTGCTGGCGCACCACCTGGATTCTGTTCAAACAGAATCCCCCCATTTTCTGAAAATCCGGAAGGTGTAAAATCAATGAGTACCTCCCCAAGTGCTGTAATATCGTACATGTTGTTCACCTTTCTCCTTAGAAAAGATAAGGCAGAACAAAGGCGGCATCCTTTATGTTCTGCCCTCTAATGAATCTATGAATTATTTATTGTTCTTGTTAAATTCATCAAGACCTTTTTGGTATAGTTTCATTAGCTCAGGAAGTCCCATTTGGTCTAATTGTTTTAGATAACCATCCCATTCCTTCTCGATTCCACCATCCTGCAGCCAGTGAGCTTGTTTTTGATTGACAAACTGAGTAATATCGGTCTGCAGCTGATTGACTCGTTTGGTATCCTCTTCATTAAAGAAGACTTGTGGATAGTTTTCTTTTTCAACATATGGACGATAATACTTATCTAAGATCGCCAAACGTTCTTTTGCACGCGGTTCCATATCGACCACTTTTCCGAAGTCATCTTTTAATACCACGAATGGTCCTCCAGGTGCTACTTTTTGACGGAATTCTCCCATTGCCACGCCAGCCGGCAATTCTTTATTTACAAGCATTCCATTTGCATCTTCTTCATAAATTTCACCAAGTGGACCCCAGTCAACCTGAGCCGATTCTTTTGGATCATACAACTGGTCTACCCATCTTGCTGTAATTTCTGGATATTTATTGGCTTTCGTGATTACAAAAGCATCACGGCTGTATTCAGAGTAATTAGAACGTCCTACAATTGGTGTTCCATCAGGTCCTTTAAGAGGCGGCAGAACCGCATAGTCATTTTGACGATCTGTTCCGACTAATTCAGTGCTTTCCCACCAAATAAAGGATCCAAGTGTCTCATCTTTTGTTTTACCTTTTGAGAATAATTTCGCTTGGTCCTGGGTCGTTGCTTCAGAATCAAGAAGCCCTTCCTTCACCCACTTATGGTAATAGGTAATTGCCTTCTTATATTCCGGCTGCACTGCACTGAAGATGACTTTTCCATCACGGACAATTCGGTGGTCATTATTGTCAGGAACACCAAAAACAGCAATCATATCACCAAAGTTTCCACACCAGCCATTAAATAGGTATGTTAAACCGATCTCATCTTTTTTACCGTTTCCGTTGGCGTCTTTATCTTGGAACGCTTTTAGGACATCGTGATATTCTTCAATGGTAGTTGGCATCTTTAAACCTAACTTATCGAGCCACGTTTTGTTTATGTACATGGTATTTGGCAGTCCAACAAGGTCCATTTCTTCTGCTCTCGGCAGTGAATAAATGTGTCCATCAGGAGCAGTGATGACACTCTTTAGAGCTGGTCTTTCTTCTAGTCTCTTTTTTAAGTTAGGCATATACTTATCTATTAAATTGTCGAGAGGGATAATCGTTCCATCTTTTGCATACTTCACGATGTCTAAATCTGTAAATCCGGAATTATAAAAAGCATCTGGTAAATCCCCGCTTGAAAGCAGCAGGTTTTTCTTCTCTTGATATCCTTCACTTGGAATGTTATTCCACTTAACTTGAACATTTGTCTGTTTTTGCAGCTCTTTGAACAGTGTCATATCTTTAAAATTTGGAGCTAAAGAAGATTTAGGTGATACAAAATTCAACGTTATGTTCTTATCAACAATCGGTAAGCCAGTTTGATTCATCTTCACATTGACTTTCTTTTCACTTGCATTGCCGTTTGAACTATTCGAGCAGCCAGCGAGAATAGCAGATAAACTAATAGATAAAACCAGTGAATTCCTTACCCATGACTTTTTCATGTCGTGTCTCCCTTTATGATTATTTTTTTATTTTCAGGCTCTGTTAAAGGTTATTTTTGATTTTTAACATGTTGATTGGAGCGGAA
>NZ_JBALNF010000025.1:0-18539 GCF_036962465.1 Neobacillus vireti | reverse complement strand
CAAGATTAACACAGCCTATTTTTATATAACGGCGGAATGTTTCGGTTAGCAAAAAGATCAACCTTTTACTCCGCCAATTAATACACCTTTAACAAAATGCCTTTGAACAAACGGATAAACAATTAATAATGGGAGGGCTCCCACAATAATAATTCCATATTTAATGATCTCTCCCACTTGCTGCTGCGCCGCTAGGTTGTCAAGATCGCTTAACATTTTGATGCTAAGCTGATTTTGGGTCAGAATATTTCTCAAGATTAATTGCAAAGGATAAAGACTCTCGTCATTTAAATAGATGAGGGCATCAAAGTAGGAATTCCATTGTCCAACTGCATAAAACAAAACCATAACTGCTATGATTGGTTTGGATAGCGGCAGTACCACTTTCAGGAAAAATTTAGTGTTAGAGCACCCGTCAATTTTTCCTGCCTCAAGAAGCTCATTCGGTATATTCTCTTCAAAGAAGCTTCTGGCTACAATCAAATTCCAAACCGCGACTGCTTTAGGAAGAATCATGGCCCAAATTGTATTAAGCATTCCTAAATCCTTGACCACTAAATAAGTCGGGATTAACCCCCCATTAAAGAACATCGTGAAAAGGATCACCATCATAAAAAAGCTTTTTCCGTAAAAATCCTTGCGTGAGAGCGCATAAGCTGCCATCAATGTCAGCGAAACCTGTACAATCGTTCCAACCACGGTGTATACCACAGTATTTTTATACCCAAGCCAAATTTTCGGGTCACTGAAAATACGCTTGTACCCTTCAAAAGTGATTTCTTTGGGGAAAAGCCAAACTTCCCCGTTATAAACCATATTCGGGTTGCTGATGGAAGCAATGATGACGAAATATAAAGGATATAATACCGCCAAGCAAATCAGCGATAGAAAAATGGTATTAACCACGTCAAATATTTTATCTTCTTTTGATTTTATTTTTTTTACAGTTTGTGCCATGTTTAATGCCTCCTCACCATAACCCTGAGCCAGAAATTTTCTTGGCTGTTTTGTTGACAATATAGAGCAGAATCAAATTGATTATGCTGTTAAATAATCCAACCGCCGCGCCGAAACTGTATTCAGCTTGCTGTAATCCCACTTTATAAACGTATGTGGGAATAATCTCTGCAGCCGGTTGATTAAGAGGCGTCTGCATCAGGTAGGCTTTTTCAAAACCAATATTCATTAGATTTCCAACAGACAAAATGAGAAGAATAATGGCTGTTGGCATAATTGCCGGAATATCAACATGTAGGATTCGCTGCCATTTATTTGCACCATCCATCGTAGCAGCTTCATGAATTTCCGGGCTGACACCTGCGAGCGCAGCGAGATAGACAATACAAGCCCAACCTGTTTCCTGCCAAACTCCGGAACCAATATAAAGGGGCTTAAACCAACTCGGTTCTGACATAAAAGCGACCGCTTTTCCTCCGAATAACGTGACAACACTATTAATTAGTCCTTTATCTGAAAAAAAGACAAACATCATTCCAGCGAGTACCACAATGGAAATAAAATGCGGGGCATAAATGACGGTTTGGACAAATCGCTTATATTTCTCATGAATCATTTGATTTAGCAAAAGTGCAATTATAATGGGCATAGGAAATCCGGTGATGAGTTGAAAAATACTCAACCCAAGGGAATTCTTAATTAAATCCCAAAACTGATAAGAATGAAAAAAGCGTTCAAAGTGTTCAAATCCTACCCATGGGCTTCCTAATATTCCTAGTGACGGGGTAAAATCTTTAAAGGCGATTAAAACACCATACATAGGAATGTATTGAAACACAATAAAATAGAGGATAGCTGGCAGTAAAAAGAGATAGAGCTCATAGTTTTCCATGATCCTTTTCAGTCTACTTTTCTTGTTTAAACGCTCCAATGGTAGGGTAGATGGTTTTAAGGAATTAGTAGAAGCTTTTAAGGTTAATTTCATATTCTCTCCCTCAACTTTTTTAAAAATAAATACAACTGTTCGGGCAGGAATGTATCAGGCAGCAAGACTTGATTATGCACTCCATTCAGGTGTTGAAACGTTTCCAAACTTAGTTAAAAAAATTTGGCAGCCTATCAATAGGAGTCGGGGATTCAGTCAATCTGTCTTCTGATCATTATAAATTTTGATTCCCTGACCCCTACTCTCTTGTTGAAACGTTTCCAAACTTGACTAAAAAAATTTGTTAAATTGTTTCCCCTTTTCGATAGTGAATTGGTATTCTATAAATCTCTTGCTCCAGATCTTCCCCTTCAATTTTTCTTAACAAAAGGTTGACAGACATTCTCGCCATTTCTTCAACCGGCTGTCTGATAGTAGAAAGGATTGGATGAAACAAATCATTGTCCTGTATTCCATCATATCCAATGACCTTTACATCCTCAGGAATTTTCAACCCTTTTTCATTTGCTTTTTTGATGTACTTAGCAGCAAGAATATCTGTATTGGCAAAGATTCCATCAGTATCGCCATGGTTTTGAAAGAAATGGTTGAAAAAAGCATCATCGTTGTAAACATTATCGTTTTCTTCAAATGTGAAATATTCGATACCGTGCAGTTTTGCTTCATCTACGAATCCGTTTTTTCTCAGGACAACTTCACTATAAGCAGTACTCGTTATACCTAGATATGCGGCTTTCTTTACTCCAGCTTTTGCAAGTTCTCTTAAAGCCACTCTACCACCCTCATAGTTATCACTTGTCACGCAGGTAATTTTTGTTCCTAAATGACGGTCAATACTAATAAATGGAATGTCCGTATTTACATTTTCTTCGATGTCATTGTAAGTGAGTCCGATAATACCTGCCACTTTGTTTTGATAGAACATGTCCAGGTAATAGACTTCTTTATCAGGCCTTCCACCGCTATTACAGAGCATAAGTTTAAACCCTTCTTTGTCGAGTTGATCTTCGATGTAATAGGCCATTTCTGAGAAGAAAGGATGCCAGACACTAGGAAGCAAGAGCGCAACCATTTTCGACTTTTGCATTTTGAAATTTCTTGCCACTTCGTTAGGTATGTAGTTTAATTGTTTAATTGCATCATTTACTTTCTTTATGGTCTCGGGTGTCACATTTGAATGATTGTTTATGACTCTAGAGACAGTGCCAACTCCTACCCCTGCTAAATTGGCAACATCCTTAATACTTGGCACTTCAATTACCTCCGATTTTTTATACGTTCTTATGAACTCAATTATCCTTTTGGAAACGTTTCATTCCTTTGATAAACCTATCTTACCATCACCATGGAAACGTTTCAATATGTTTTTTAAAAATTATAAAAAAAGAATGCACCTTTGGAAACAGCGGGCAAGTAATACCTTTATAAATAATAAAGGCGGTCGGATCACATCCACCGCCCTTACCATTATTCAGGAATTATAATCTCGAGCCTACCAGCACTGTTTGTTACTTCGACTACCTCATCAACAAACAAATATGGCGTATCATAGCGGTCTTGCTTTTTAATATCAAGATAACTATTGTTCGCTGTCAGGACTGGAAACACAGCATTCGTTTTCTTAAATAGATTTTGAGTAACCTCAACCTCTGCCATTAAAATAATTTGTTTATTAGATAGCGCAAAATATAATTTTCCAATCTCGCGGTCGTCCTCAATAATTTTCACCTGCTGCAGAATCGAGATCAAGCAGGCCACAAAATCATTCACCTGTTCGTTTGATAATCCAGCCAATTCAACAGCCGCTAAAGCTTTATTGAGTCCATTTTTAATTTCTTTAAACGAAAACACATCTTCGATACGGAAAGCTGATTTTGTTTTCCCAAGACTTTCAAATTTCTTCCTTGTCTCAAGAAGGGATTGTGTTACATAACCTTGATGCTGATCTCGCAGCAGTACAAAATCAGTCAGTTCTTGTATACTTCTAATCTCTTTAGTTTGATACCGGATTCCTAGTAAAAACCCATATAGGTCCTTCTCATCAAAAGTGTTATTGAGTAATTTTTCATAATAAAATTTCAGTAATGATTGCTCTTTTTTATCCATTGTTGTCTCCCTAAACTGTAATCTCCCCTTATTGTACAATAAAGGTGACATAATGGACTAAAATTTCCTAAGAAAGAGGGAAATTGCGTTCTTCCTCATAAGGAAAACTTATGATATTTTATAAAATTTAATTACTTTTTTTTATTAACTCTTCAGGTTATGATAGAATAGAGAAGAGCATGTTAGAGTGGGTGTGTCCTAATTGTAGTCTTTGTTTTAAAATAAAACCGACCAAAAAACCCATCTTTTTACACCATGTTTTTGCTATAATGGTCGTAATCCCCATACCTTCCTGCTAAAACCCACTAGAAACTAGTTTTCATTTATATTAAAAGGAGGCTCCATTATGTATCAAATTAAAGGTAAAGAAAAAATATTTGTTTACACAGGTCCCGATGGATCAGGTCGAAAGACAATTGCAAAAATGGTCGCTACTGCATTTGATATGGAAACTGTCATCTCTTACACTACACGTTCCCCACGTCATTATGAAAAAGACGGTGAAGATTACCACTTTGTCAGCCAAGAAACCTTCAGTCAGATGGAATCCCAACAAGAATTTCTAGAAAGCGTTGAAATTGATGGTTTTCATTATGGAATTCGAGAACAAGACATTGTTGAGGCGTTCCAAAACCACGACTATGTTTATCTGACCTTGAATCCTGAGGGTACAGAAAAGCTGAAAAAGATGTATGGAGAAGGAGTCGTCCGAATCTTTATCTATGCTGACCGTGATACCGTTATCCAAAGACAGCATGATCGTCAAGATGCAGATGATGTAATCGAGCGGCATATGACTCATTACGATGAGACCATGAGTTATAAGAACAGTTGTGAATATGCTTATGAAAATTATGATTCCCCGCAGGTTTCCTATCAAATCAGCGAATTGATTGAATCCTTTTTGGATCGGAACCTCGAGGTAACAGATTATTAATTTATCCTTTCGAAGGCAAACAGTGCCAAACACTGTTTGCCTTTTTTTGATTGACTGGACATTGTCGACATAAATGTGATATAGTTACCCAGGATAACTATTACCTAAGGTAACTAATTTTTTATAATTAAGAGGTGTTTGCCATAAAAACTTCTCAAAAGTTTTTTCATCAATTAATCATGATGTACCGGCCATTTGAAAACAGGCTTAATGTTCATCTTGCTGAACACCAGCTATATAGAGCGCAATGGACAATTTTGTACTATCTAGCCCATAATGGGACTGCTACGCTTGTGGAACTTTCCCATTATATGAGTGTCGAAAAGCCAACCATTACAAGAACGGTTAGCCGTTTAGAGGAACTTGGATATGTAGAACATGTTCCAGGGAAGGATAAACGTGAAAAAAGGATGCAGCTTTCAGATGCTGGCCAAAAAGTCTATCAAGATGTTCGTGTAACCATTGACCAATACGAGCAAGAAATTTTAGAAGGAATCACTGAGGAGCAACAAATAGAGACCATCCAAATCATGGAGGAAATACAACATAACATTTACAAAGTAAGGGGTAATTAAAGTTGAATACATCAAGATTATGGACGAAGGATTTTATTATTGTATCTGGGATTAATTTTTTGATTAACCTCGTATTTTACCTATTGATTGTTATTATTGGCGAGTATGCAGTCGATCAGTTTCATGCATCAACAAGTCAGGCAGGTCTGGTGACAGGAATCTTTATCATTGGTTCTCTAATTGGCCGCCTTTTTACGGGACGTTTTATTGAGTCACTCGGCCGCAGAAAGACATTGTTTATTGGGCTAGTTTTCTTTATTTTAACTACCATGCTTTATTTAATTAGTTCTAATATTGGGATTATGCTGTTAACCCGTTTATTGCATGGTGTAGCCGCCGGTATAGTCGGGACCGCAACAGGTACCATTGCCGCTCAAATCATTCCCGCAGCACGTAAAGCAGAAGGAATTGGTTACTTTAGCATGAGCACTACTCTTGCAACAGCGATTGGTCCGTTCATTGGGTTATTTATGACTCAGCATACCACATTCCAAATGATCTTTATTTTTTCCGTGGTCTTAGGCATCATTAGTTTCATTACTTCATTGTTCGTGTATATACCAGCAATCACCATTACTTCACAACAGTCTTCGAGCGAGACGAAAGGTTTCAAGATCTCGAACTTTATTGAGCCAAAGGCACTGCCAATTGCTATTATTACTCTTGTCATCTCGTTTTGTTACTCAAGTGTTCTTTCATTTATTAAGTTTTATGCAAATGAAATTAACCTTGTAAGTGCCGCAAGCTTTTTCTTTCTTGTTTATTCGATTGCTGTTTTATTTTCACGCCCATTCACTGGCCGCTTGATGGACACACGAGGAGCGAATTATATTATGTATCCTGGCTTTGTCATTTTGGCGGGCGGAATGGTGCTTCTAAGTTCCGTCAACTCGGGGCTGATGTTACTTGTGGCTGGTGCCTTGATTGGTCTTGGCTTTGGTAATATGCAGTCAAGCACACAGGCGATTGCGGTTAAATTAACGCCGGCACACCGAATGGGATTAGCCACTTCAACGTTCTTTATTGCTCTTGACGCCGGATTAGGTTTTGGACCTTATATCCTTGGATTCATCATTCCAGCAACAGGTTATAGATCGTTGTATGTTATTCTAGGCTTAGTTGTTCTAGTATCAACTGCCCTTTACTATTTTTTACATGGCAAAAGGGAAAGTGGTATTAGAGCAAATTTAAATAAAGTAGCATAATGTAAGTAAGAGGCGAATTGCTTTCGCCTCTTTTTTATAGCTAAGATTCTAGCCTGTTGTCTATGACTTGCATAAGACCTGCTTGAGGGAAATAAGATAGAATAAGTATCCTAAATAAAGGGGTTGTTCTCGTTGGCCATTTTTAATAAACTTGCGTTATATTTTGTTATTTTGTACTCTGTTATCATTTTGATAAATACCTATTTAGGAGAAAGTGAACGGCTGCAATCAAATGTCATGGTTTTTTTAATGAATGGATTTGCCTATATTGTATCTGCTTTGGAGGTAGAAAAAGAAAAACAGATTATCGTTTTGGAGACCTGAGGTTTTAAACAAATATAGGCTTAACTCCTTTTATATCAAGGATTTAGACCAGTTTAACTAAACGTTTGATTAGTTTTTTCCCATTATTAATTAAACGTTTGATTAAATGTTAGATCCTTTGAGCACCAAGGTTTTACACATTTTAATCAAACGTTTGTTTAAATTTACCTTTTCCCCACAAAAAAGGAAGCCTTACAGTGTCGTGATGTAAGGCTTCCTCATTTTTAATTATTTATCCTGTCGGGAGTTTCATTTTTTCCCTTAACGCAGTAAGATACTTTCTTACAGTCCCCAACTTCAGCTTTTCATTGAGAACTTTAGTGTGAACCGGTTCTTCATGCTCGGAGCCACTGAACTCTTCGTCGATTAGTTCTTGAGAAAAGATCCTCGTTCCTGCAATAATACTTCGAATCGAATCAGCTAACTCCTCACTCGGACTGTCTTTTAGTAAGTATCCACTTACATTCGCTTTTAACGCACGCTGCCAATAGCCCTTTCTAGCAAAAGTGGTTAAAATGATCACTTTGCAGCTGTGTGGCTTTAAGATTTCGGCTGCCTCTAGTCCGCTCTTTACTGGCATCTCCATATCCATCAGACATACATCCGGCTTTAAACGATAGACAAGTCTAATGGCTTCCTCTCCATCTGAAGCAAGTCCGACGACTTCTAGATCATCTTCCAAATTGAGAAGTGAACCGATTGCCGTTAACAGCATCTCCTGATCTTCCGCTATTACAATTCGAATCACTTTTGTTCTCTCCTTATCTGGCCAGTAAATAGTAGACAGCTGTTCCCCTTGTGTTGAGAGGAGTCAGCCTCTTTTATAGTTCTGGCTTTGCCTGAACAGAAATCCTCTTTTTTGCAGCTGCCTTTATTTCTTTAAAGGTCACAAAATTCTTTGCTTTCTCGTCCCAGAGACGGAAACGCAATGATCGGAGACTTGTCGCAAGTGTAATTGTTGGGACATGCTGTAATGGCGTTGTACTAGCATGGGCCTCTTCGAGTTTATAATTAGGGACCCTCGGGCTTAAGTGGTGCACATGGTGAAAGCCGATATTGCCTGTTAACCACTGTAATACTTTTGGCAGCTTGTAGAAAGAACTTCCTTCTACTGCTGCTAATACATATTCCCACTCATTATCATGCTCAAAATAAGAGTCTTCAAAGGTATGCTGTACATAGAACAGCCAAATTCCTGCGGCTCCTGAAATCATGAATATCGAGCCTTGCACTAACAAAAAGGACTGCCAGCCGACTGCCCAGCAAAGCAAAGCAATTAGGGCTACTATGATGATATTAGTTAAATACGTGTTGTTACGTTCTTTTGGTCTTGCACCTTTACGGTTGAACCTATTTTTTAAAAGGAATACATAAATGGGACCTAATCCAAACATGACAAAAGGATTGCGGTAGAATCTGTAAGCTAAACGAGTCTTCAGCGGTGAGGCTAAATATTCATCGACTGTCAGTGTCCAAATGTCCCCTGTTCCGCGCTTATCCAAGTTGCCGCTTGTCGCGTGGTGAACCGAGTGTTCATGCCCCCATTGATCAAAAGGATGCAATGTGAGAACTCCCATAAACGTTCCTAGAATACGGTTGGCTTTGCGGCTCTTAAAAAAGGAGAAATGGGTACAATCATGAAAAATGATAAAAATCCTTGTTAAGAAGCCTGCTGCAATAATAATCGGAACCAAAGCTAACCAATAAGATACCGATAGGCTAACGTAGGCCAGGTACCAGAGTACAATAAATGGGACCACTGTGTTAATAATTTGAAAGATACTTTCTTTAATTGTTGACTTCTCAAACGGAGCGACTTGTTTCTTTAGATTTTTCGTATCATGTAAGGTCATTTTATTTAAATTCCCTTCCTTCTTAGTCTTTCTTCAAAGTATAGAGGAAGGATGATGTACATGTTAGTAGCAGGTGTCATGTGAGAACCATGATAAATGTCATATTAAAGGTGAGTATATTGAAAATGGTGTCAGGCACCGTTGATATTACGCGATTTTCGAGATCCACACTGGAATAAATTACCTAATAATTTTTTAAAATTTTTTATTGACACCTCTCTTCAATAGCTTTGCTGAAAGAAAAAGGCTGATTCAAAGGTTTCCTTTGAATCAGCCTCTTCGCAGCTTTTCACTATCATTGTGCATATGGGATGGACACTGTACACCAATGGTGTCAGGCACCAATATTATCATTTACAACATCCTGTTATTCTAAATTGCTGTGGCGGGCGAAGGCATCGGTGTTGCTCACGCTGCTTAGCTGACTATACTGCAGGCAGATTGTGTCGAATAAGAGATGTACGCATTGATCGAACAATGACCCGAGCGGCTGAATTGTTTTTAATTCATTTTCACGGCGGTATTTTGTGGCCGCCGGAACATGCAGGATGCTCGAAGAAGCCGCTGCCAGCGGTGATTCGGGATTGGTCGTTACCGCAATAACCTGGCATCCCAGTGATTGTGTTTTTTCTGCAGTCCAGACAACACTTTTTGTTGTTCCAGATCCCGATACTGCGACCAAGAGGTCTCCTTCGCCAATCGCAGGAGTGATTGTTTCCCCTACAACAAAAACGGCTGCGCCTAAATGCATTAATCGCATCGCAAAAGACTTGGCCATTAGTCCTGACCGTCCTTCACCGATAATAAAAATCCGCTTTGCCTTTTGTAATTCAACTGCCAATTCTTGCAAATTTTCCTCACGTACCTGGCTTAAAACGGTCTCAATTTCCTTTAAAATAGTTGAAACGATCATACTAACTCCTCCTCCTGATGACATATTTGTTTAAACTGAGCGGCCGCTTTAGCTGGATCCACCGCTTTCGTGATCGCCGATCCAATAATGGCCACAGCTGGATTCATCGTTGCTCTCAGCGTACCAATTGACTCCAACGTAATTCCACCTGCAGCCGCCACTTGAATGGCCGGGTCATCCAAAAGCTGCCCACTCGTGGTTCCACGATTCTGTGAACCCGATTCCTCTTGTTCATCCTTACTAACATGGTCACAAAGAATTGCTTCCTTGTATTTCATTAATGCCCTCTTTTGTTCTGAAGAGGTATTCAATAAATCAATCATCACTTTCTTATTATATCGACGGGCCACTTCCATACACGCATCAATGGTAACAAGTGGTGCTGCCCCCATTACAGTCGCTAGATCAGCTCCCGCTTCAAAACACATCTCAAATTCATACCTGGCATTATCAATCGTTTTAATATCTGCTACAACGGTTTTCTCTGGAAAGGCCTGTTTTAGTTCCTTGACACTGACAATACCAAATTCTTTGATTAATGATGTACCCACCTCAATCCAATCAATCGAATCAGCGACTTTCCTTGTTAGCTCGATGGCCTCTTCAATCTCCATCCGGTCCAAAGCTAATTGTATTTTCATTAATATAGACTCCTTTTTTCAAGAGTAAACCGATTTACTAAATCGGTTTATTAAAAGTATACACTCTTAAAGCGTAATTGGATAGAGGGAAGCACCTACACTCACCTCTATACCAACTTACTTGGAAAAACAAACTCTTCCGTTTCTCTATCCACTTTATTGATTTGTTCAAATAATAGTTCCGCGGCCTTCGTACCCATCTCCATCGCGGGTTGAACGATAAAGGTAATCGGCGTTTCCACTACCTGTGCAAAAGGTATATTATCAAAGACGACTAACTCAATATCCTCACCAATCTTCAATCCTTTTGCCCTTAGGCACTTAACTACCTCTAAAAACACGCGATCATTACCAGCAAAAATCGCAGTTGGCCTTTCCTCCAATGAAAATAGCTTTTCAAGCTTACTGCTCATCCCTGAAATATCCGATTCAATTACATAGTTTGGATTTATTTCCAGATTGGCAGCTTTCATCGCCTGCTGATAGCCCTCAAAACGTTCTTTCCGGGTACTCACCATAAGCGGCTGAACAGCAAAAGCAATCCGCTGATGCCCGTTTGCCACGAATTGCTGAATGGCACCATAGGTGGACTCGCGATTATCTGTGACAATCGAAAACACTGGCAGATTTTCTACTTTCCGGTCCACGAAGACAACCGGGTAACCTTGATTTATCATACTTTCATATAATTGATTATTTTGTCCGGTTGGAAAGATAATCAGCCCATCCACTTGTTTGGCCCGCAGCATTTCGATATACTTCTTTTCCTTTTCAGGATCATCATCAGCATTACACACAATCGCATGGAGGTCATGGCCATGGAAAAAGTCCTCAATTGCCCTGCTAACCTCCGTTGAAAAATAATGCATAATATTCGCAACAATAATCCCGACCATTGAGGTTCGTTTTTGTTTTAAACTTCTAGCTATATAATTGGGTTGATAACCAAGGGCTTCAATCGCCTCTTCAATCTTCAGCTTTGTTTTTTCACCCATATATTCAAAGCGATTATTTAAATACTGTGAAACTGTACTCTTGGAAACACCCGCTGCTTTTGCAACATCTGCCATCGTCACCTTTTCCATTTTACTCGTCCTCTTTCATTCACTGTCGATGACTTCATTTTAACGGCAATGCTGTTAATTTTCCAATTTTAAAAGAAAAAAGGATGAGCGCCGGCAAGCTGCCTGCTGTCATCCCTCGTTTCATTTCTAAATTAAGCAGTTATTTTTACACCTGCAGGCTTGCTGTTACGATCCTTTTTTGCTGTTTTTACCGCCCAAACAGTTAAGATGGCAGAAAGGAATAGTGAACCTGCCATAAAGATATAAGATGCACCAAATCCACCTGTAGACCCATTTAAGTAACCGACAATATATGAACCCACAAATGAACCTAACGCACCCATACTGTTAATTAGCGCCATTGCTCCGCCTGCTACATTTCGAGGCAGGATTTCAGGAATGATCGCAAAGAACGGTCCGTATGGTGCATACATCGCACCCCCAGCAATGACGAGCAGGATGAACGAAATCCAGAAATGATTTGTGCCTAGTGCATAGGAAGCGTAGAATGCTACTGCACCGATTAATAAGAACGGCCAAACAAAACCACTGCGATTTAATGTTTTATCAGAGAAATAGGAAGCTGTTAACATTAACACAACAGCTAAAATATACGGTACAGATGATAACCAGCCTGTTGTCACAATATCCATGTTTGGTGCCGCTTTAATAATAGAAGGAAGCCACATTACGAATCCATAAACTCCGATGCTCCAAAGAAAGTATTGAGCACTTAGTAAAATGACTGGCTTTGATTTAAAAGCCTCACCATAGTTTTTAACCGCTTTCAAACCTTCTTGTTCTTTTTCTAACTGTAATTCAAACTCGCTTTTTTCTTCTTCAGTTAACCATTTTGCATCTCTTGGTTTGTCATTAACTAATTTCCACCAGATGAATGCCCAGATTACTGCTGGCATTCCTTCAACGATAAACATCCATCTCCAGCCGACAGAGTTTAATAAATATCCGGATACAATCGACATCCATAATACAGTGGCTGGATTACCTAAAATTAAGAAGGTATTCGCACGAGATCGTTCTGCTTTTGTAAACCAGTGGCTTAAGAATACAAGCATAGCCGGCATAACGGCACTTTCGACTACCCCAAGTGCAAACCGAATCACAAATAATAGTTTGATATTGGTAATAAGGCCTGTTGCCGAAGCTAATCCGCCCCATAAAATCAAGGACCAGAAGATTAATTTCTTTGCACTTTTCTTTTCGGCATAACTAGCACCAGGTACTTGGAAAAAGAAATAACCTAAGAAAAATAGCGAACCAAGTAATGATGAAGTACCAGGTGTAATATGGAGGTCTTTCGCTAATCCTGCCGCTGCTCCGAATCCATAGTTTGCCCGATCAAGGTAGGCAAGACTATAAGTAATAAAGGCGATTGGAATTAAGCGTAGCCATCTTTGTTTTGCGATTGTTTGTTTCATCCTATTTCACTCCCTGTGTATTTTTTTCTATATAGTCTAAAAGTTTATCTAATGTCGGATAACCGTCGTTGTCTCCCGGCGCTTGAACAGCAAGGGAACCAATCGCATTTCCTCTTATCACTGCTTCTTTTATGGTAAGCCCAGCTAATAATCCGCTGATAACCCCAACAGCAAAACCATCACCGGCACCCACAGTATCGATAATTTTTTCTGCCTTGAAGCCTGGCACTGTTCCTTCTTCGGATGTTGTTTTATAAAATGCCCCCGTGCTGCCAAGCTTAATCACGACCAGTTTAACACCTTTATCGAGATAAAAGGAAGCCATATCACGAGGATTTTTGTAACCGGTTAACACTTCACCTTCAGAAATCCCAGGCAGCACATAATCAGCCTGAAAAGCTGCTTCGTTAATATGTTTCACCATTTCCGCTTGTGAATTCCAAAGACTTGGGCGTAAATTAGTATCAAAGGAAACCGTGCGGCCAGCTTTTTTCATAAATTTAAGGGCATAATTGGCAAAATCTCTTGCCTCTTCCGATATTGCTAACGGAATCCCCGTCATATGCAGGTGTTTTGCTGCTAAAAAGTAATCCTTTTTAAAATCAGCTACATTAAGATGACTTGCGGCTGAACCTTTTCGAAAATATTGAACCTCTGGGTCACCTTCAAGCACTTTTGATTTTAATTGGAATCCTGTTGGATTATTCTCATCCAACCATACATGATCAATGTTGACGTTTTCATTTTTCAGCCGATTGATGATGAATTTGCCAAATGCATCATTCCCAACCTTACTTGCCCAGCCGGCTGATAGTCCAAGCCTTGCCAGCCCAATCGCGACATTGGTTTCTGCGCCTGCTAGTTCTTTGGTAAACTGACTTATTTCGTGTAACGCGCCCGGCTGATTAGCGATAAACATCGTCATCGCTTCTCCAAACGTAACTACGTCTAGCGGTTTCATCTTACTAACGCCTCCCTTCCTCTTGCTATATCGGTAATCATTTGGATATAATCCTTCGTTTTCTCTTTTGGCACAATTGGAAACTCGAGCGCTTTCACGATATCAGCAGGGAAACTACTCATAACTAGCTTCCAACTATGATCACCCTCTCTTTCAAGCGGCACGGTTTCGAGCTTTTCAGTGACTTGTTTCAAATGAAGATAACTGACATAAGGTGCCAGTTTTTGAAGCGCATCCTCTACATCCTGGTTTGAAAAATACCAGTTTCCTGTATCAAAGGTCATTTTGACAGGTACATTTTGGTCGACAACGCTTTCAAAAAAAGCCTGGAGATGATGAATACTTCCTCCATGAGGTGTCTGATCGTTTTCAACCAAAAGTTGTATTTCCTTTTGCTTTTTCAAAAACTTCCCCAGTTCAGCTATATTTGATTTATTTTGCTGAAAATGTCCTAATGAAACCTTCACCCACTGTGCACCAAGGATGGTAGCTTCTTGAAAAATATGATTCAACTGATCTTCATTCAACTGGCAATCTTCTTTCCAGCATTCAATCGGAGCAGAGTATACAGTGAACAGTCCATATCGATCAATTTCACGCTTTATTTTACCAAGCGGTAAAACTGCCTCAGGTAATAATTCACGGCGAATCTCAATCCCATAAGCTCCAGCTTCAGCAATCAATTTGACAAATGACTCTTGGCCGTTCGTTGTTACATCAATGCTGTCAAAGGCATTTAACGGGACGATTACGTTTTTCATAATAAAGACCCTTTCTAGATGAACATTATACTAAAACGTTTTAGTAAATCGATTTAGTAAATCGATTTATCTGTATTATAAACTCAATGTAAGCGTTTTTGCAACTGTTATTTTTTAAAAAATCTCTTAGTTTATATAGAATGTTTTTCGTTTGTACTATAATCGTATTAACCAAGCACTTAATAAGAAGGTGTTGAGATGACAAACATTCGAGATTTAGCCAAGATGGCTGGAGTTTCTGTAACCACAGTTTCAAGGGTGTTAAATAAACACCCCTATGTAAGTGAGGAAAAAAGAAATAAGGTCTTAGCCGCCATTAAAGAAAGTAATTACCAGCCGAATATTAATGCTGTCCATTTAAGCATGGGCAAGACCTTTCTTGTTGGTGTGGTTATTCCCTTTATTGACCATCCTTATTTTTCTCTTTTAGTAAAAGGGATTGCTGCAGAAGCATTAAGACATAACTATAAGCTGGTCTTATTCCAGACCAGCTATGATAAAGAAAAAGAATTTGAAGCCCTGCAAATGCTTAAACAAAAGCAGATTGATGGTCTAGTTATTTGCTCAAGGACGTCCAGCTGGGCCACTATTGAAGAGTATTTACCATATGGACCAATTACTTTATGTGAAGATACCAGAGGCAGGAACATCCCTTCTACGTTTGTTGACCATTATCAAGGATTCATGACAGCTCTTGAGTACTTATACCAGAAAGGTCATCGTAAAATTGGCTATTGTATCTACCGCAGTTCGGGTACAAATAGCAAGAATAGAGCCTTGGCTTATCGGCATTTCATTGAAAAATATCAGCTTTCCTATCATCCAGAATATATAATTACTCATTGTCTGCAATTTGAGGATGGAAATAAAGTATTAGACCGAATTCAACAATTGTCCAATCCCCCAACGGCTATGCTGCTAACAAGTGATGAGGTAGCGGCTGGCCTTGTTACCAGTGCATCAGAACGCAAGATTTCTATTCCAAGTGATCTCGCGATTATTGGTTTTAACAATCAGCCAATCGCACAAATGATGCGGATAACGACGATAGAAATGCCTCTTATGGAGATTGGCAAGAAACTATTTCTACAGGTTGTTAGCGAAAGTAATGAGGCTCTCCATCAAGAGATTCCAGCTGCATTAATTGAACGTGAAACCGTATAAATTTTGGTAAGACTTGACCTGTGTAGGTTCAAGTCTTTTTTTATAATCCCCTTGACCTGAAACGCGTTTCATAAAATATGATGTAGTTGCAAGACCTACAACAACCGTCGGCGTGATCTAACTCACTAGAGCGTAACGACGGTGTTGTATCTTACTGGAGGTGGCTAAATTGACAAAACCAATTGTATTTTTTGATATTGATGGAACGTTATTAGATGATAAAAAGGTAATTCCCGATTCCACAAAGAAAGCTGTTCGTCTGCTTCAGGATAAAGGAATTCAGACCGTCATTGCGACTGGACGTGTTCCTAAGATGTTTTACTGGATTCAAAAGGAACTTAACATTGATTCTTATGTTTCCATGAACGGACAATATGTGGTATACCAAGGAAAAGAGGTCTATTCCAATCCTATTGACCCTAGTGTCCTGCAATCCATGGCTGCTATGGCGCTTCGCAACGGCCATGCTTTAGCCTATTGTAGTCATGAAGATTATAAAGTGAATGAAAAAAACCATCCATTTATTGAAGCGAGCTTCGATTCCTTGATGATGCCCTATCCTGAAGTAGATAAAGATTATTTTAATCAATTGTCGATCTACCAAGGTCATTTATACTGCAGCGAAATGGAGGCCCAACGATATATCGATCGCTTCGCTGATTTCAGTTTTGTAAAATGGCATGATGTTGCCTACGATATTCTCCCACGTGGTGCTTCAAAAGCAATCGGGATTCGTAAACTTTTAGATGTATTAGCTATTGAAAAAGAAAATGCTTTTGCGTTTGGGGATGGATTAAATGACATTGAGATGTTGATATCGGTAGGAACAGGAGTGGCCATGGGCAATGCTGTGCCAGAAGCGAAAGCAGTAGCGGATGTTATTACCACCTCTTCCTCTCAGCATGGAATCCTCAATGGACTTATGAAGGTGGGACTGTTAGAAGAAAGTCTTGCTCTGTAATCCCACGAGTTAACGAACAGTGCTGGCCACTGTTCATTTTTATTTAAATAGAATCTTAAAATGAAAGTATAGTAGAGAAAATGGGGAGTTTGTTTTTAAACTGGAGGCTTAGTTCCTTTTTGTCCACATGAGTAACGCTTCTTGTGGACATACATTACTTGAATCCTTCTCTCCTTGTCCACATGAGCTCTTCATGCGGACATTGGATTACTTAATTCTTCCTCTCTTTGTCCTCATGAACCCTCCATGCGGACATAATAGCTCTACTCTTCTTCTACTTGTCCTCATGAAAACAGATTTGCCTTTATACGAAAAAAACCTGACTTCCTTATGGAAATCAGGTTTTGAAGTGGGCCTAAATGGACTCGAACCATCGACCTCACGCTTATCAGGCGTGCGCTCTAACCAGCTGAGCTATAGGCCCATTTTGGAGCGGGTGATGGGAATCGAACCCACTACATCAGCTTGGAAGGCTGAGGTTTTACCAGTAAACTACACCCGCAATATAAATTTTGGAGGCAACACCCGGATTTGAACCGGGGATAGAGGTTTTGCAGACCTCGGCCTTACCACTTGGCTATGCTGCCTTAAGAAATGGCTGGGCTAGCTGGATTTGAACCAACGCATGTCGCAGTCAAAGTGCGATGCCTTACCGCTTGGCTATAGCCCAATAATTAAAAAGAAAATGGGGCGACTGATGGGAATCGAACCCACGAATGCCTGAACCACAATCAGGTGCGTTAACCACTTCGCCACAATCGCCGAAATATATATCAATAGCAGCTAAAGCTACTAGTATAAAAATGGCGGTCCGGACGGGACTCGAACCCGCGACCTCCTGCGTGACAGGCAGGCATTCTAACCAACTGAACTACCGGACCAAATTGCGGGGGCAGGATTTGAACCTACGACCTTCGGGTTATGAGCCCGACGAGCTACCAGACTGCTCCACCCCGCGATAATAGAAATAATAAAGTTTGGAATATGCTCCATGCTTTGTTACTGACTGTCCCCATCTCAGAAAGCTTATTCAAGCAGCAGCTCGATGGGTACAACTCGCAGATTATTCATTGCAGCAACGCTCGTTGCTCCACCCCGCGATAATAAAAAGTTAAGTATAAATGGAGGAGGAAGAGGGATTCGAACCCCCGCGCGGTTTGACCCGCCTGTCGGTTTTCAAGACCGATCCCTTCAGCCAGACTTGGGTATTCCTCCGTTTAAAACTATATGGTAGCGGCGGAGGGGATCGAACCCCCGACCTTACGGGTATGAACCGTACGCTCTAGCCAGCTGAGCTACACCGCCATATTCAAAATTCAATCTGCGACCCCTTGGTTCCAAACCAAGTGCTCTACCAAGCTGAGCTACTTCCCGCAAATAAGCGCGCCCGAAAGGAGTCGAACCCATAACCTTCTGATCCGTAGTCAGACGCTCTATCCAATTGAGCTACGGGCGCAAAATATTAAAGTGAATTTTCACTTTTGTAAAAAAATCATGGTGGAGGATGACGGGATCGAACCGCCGACCCTCTGCTTGTAAGGCAGATGCTCTCCCAGCTGAGCTAATCCTCCAAATAACCTTTTGCTATAAGAAAAATACTGGTGACCCCTACGGGATTCGAACCCGTGTTACCGCCGTGAAAGGGCGGTGTCTTAACCGCTTGACCAACGGGCCAACTATAAAAGTAGACAAAATAATAGCCCCAAAAGGGGCCTAGCCTGGCAACGTCCTA
>NZ_JBALNF010000024.1:1578-4533 GCF_036962465.1 Neobacillus vireti | reverse complement strand
TGGTTAAGTCCTCGATCGATTAGTATCAGTCAGCTCCACATGTCGCCACGCTTCCACCTCTGACCTATCAACCTGATCATCTTTCAGGGATCTTACTAGCTTGACGCTATGGGAAATCTCATCTTGAGGGGGGCTTCATGCTTAGATGCTTTCAGCACTTATCCCGTCCGCACATAGCTACCCAGCGATGCCTTTGGCAAGACAACTGGTACACCAGCGGTGCGTCCATCCCGGTCCTCTCGTACTAAGGACAGCTCCTCTCAAATTTCCTGCGCCCACGACGGATAGGGACCGAACTGTCTCACGACGTTCTGAACCCAGCTCGCGTACCGCTTTAATGGGCGAACAGCCCAACCCTTGGGACCGACTACAGCCCCAGGATGCGATGAGCCGACATCGAGGTGCCAAACCTCCCCGTCGATGTGGACTCTTGGGGGAGATAAGCCTGTTATCCCCGGGGTAGCTTTTATCCGTTGAGCGATGGCCCTTCCATGCGGAACCACCGGATCACTAAGCCCGACTTTCGTCCCTGCTCGACTTGTAGGTCTCGCAGTCAAGCTCCCTTGTGCCTTTACACTCTACGAATGATTTCCAACCATTCTGAGGGAACCTTTGGGCGCCTCCGTTACTCTTTAGGAGGCGACCGCCCCAGTCAAACTGCCCACCTGACACTGTCTCCCACCCCGATAAGGGGTGCGGGTTAGAATTTCAATACAGCCAGGGTAGTATCCCACCGACGCCTCCACCGAAGCTGGCGCTCCGGCTTCTCAGGCTCCTACCTATCCTGTACAAGCTGTACCAAAATTCAATATCAGGCTACAGTAAAGCTCCACGGGGTCTTTCCGTCCTGTCGCGGGTAACCTGCATCTTCACAGGTACTATAATTTCACCGAGTCTCTCGTTGAGACAGTGCCCAGATCGTTACGCCTTTCGTGCGGGTCGGAACTTACCCGACAAGGAATTTCGCTACCTTAGGACCGTTATAGTTACGGCCGCCGTTTACTGGGGCTTCGATTCAGAGCTTCGCGTGAGCTAACCCCTCCTCTTAACCTTCCAGCACCGGGCAGGCGTCAGCCCCTATACTTCGCCTTGCGGCTTCGCAGAGACCTGTGTTTTTGCTAAACAGTCGCCTGGGCCTATTCACTGCGGCTCTTCGAGGCTATGAACCCCAAAGAGCACCCCTTCTCCCGAAGTTACGGGGTCATTTTGCCGAGTTCCTTAACGAGAGTTCTCTCGCTCACCTTAGGATTCTCTCCTCGCCTACCTGTGTCGGTTTGCGGTACGGGCACCTTGAATCTCGCTAGAGGCTTTTCTTGGCAGTGTGGAATCAGGAACTTCGGTACTATATTTCCCTCGCTGTCACAGCTCAGCCTTCACGAGAAGCGGATTTTCCTGCTTCTCAGCCTAACTGCTTAGACGCGCATATCCAACAGCGCGCTTACCCTATCCTCCTGCGTCCCCCCATCACTCAAACGATTCTTTGGTGGTACAGGAATATCAACCTGTTGTCCATCGCCTACGCCTTTCGGCCTCGGCTTAGGTCCCGACTAACCCTGAGCGGACGAGCCTTCCTCAGGAAACCTTAGGCATTCGGTGGATGAGATTCTCACTCATCTTTCGCTACTCATACCGGCATTCTCACTTCTAAGCGCTCCACCAGTCCTTACGGTCTAGCTTCAACGCCCTTAGAACGCTCTCCTACCACTGACACCAACGGTGTCAATCCACAGCTTCGGTGATACGTTTAGCCCCGGTACATTTTCGGCGCAGAGTCACTCGACCAGTGAGCTATTACGCACTCTTTAAATGGTGGCTGCTTCTAAGCCAACATCCTGGTTGTCTAAGCAACTCCACATCCTTTTCCACTTAACGTATACTTTGGGACCTTAGCTGGTGGTCTGGGCTGTTTCCCTTTTGACTACGGATCTTATCACTCGCAGTCTGACTCCCACGGATAAGTCTTTGGCATTCGGAGTTTGTCTGAATTCGGTAACCCGATGAGGGCCCCTAGTCCAAACAGTGCTCTACCTCCAAGACTCTAACTACGTGAGGCTAGCCCTAAAGCTATTTCGGAGAGAACCAGCTATCTCCAAGTTCGATTGGAATTTCTCCGCTACCCACACCTCATCCCCGCACTTTTCAACGTGCGTGGGTTCGGGCCTCCATCCAGTGTTACCTGGACTTCACCCTGGACATGGGTAGATCACCTGGTTTCGGGTCTACGACCACATACTAAATTCGCCCTATTCAGACTCGCTTTCGCTGCGGCTCCGTCTCTTCAACTTAACCTTGCATGTAATCGTAACTCGCCGGTTCATTCTACAAAAGGCACGCTATCACCCATTAACGGGCTCTAACTACTTGTAGGCACACGGTTTCAGGAACTATTTCACTCCCCTTCCGGGGTGCTTTTCACCTTTCCCTCACGGTACTGGTTCACTATCGGTCACTAGGGAGTATTTAGCCTTGGGAGATGGTCCTCCCTGCTTCCGACCGGATTTCACGTGTCCGGCCGTACTCAGGATCCACTCAGGAGGGAACGAAGTTTCAACTACAGGGCTTTTACCTTCTACGGCTGGCCTTTCCAGGCCGCTTCATCTACCCCGTTCCTTTGTAACTCCATGTTGAGTGTCCTACAACCCCAAGAGGCAAGCCTCTTGGTTTGGGCTAATCCCGTTTCGCTCGCCGCTACTTAGGGAATCGCGTTTGCTTTCTCTTCCTCCGGGTACTTAGATGTTTCAGTTCCCCGGGTCTGCCATCAATACCCTATGTATTCAGGTAAAGATACTGTTCCATTACGAACAGTGGGTTCCCCCATTCGGAAATCTCCGGATCAAAGCTTACTTACAGCTCCCCGAAGCATATCGGTGTTAGTCCCGTCCTTCATCGGCTCCTAGTGCCAAGGCATTCACCGTGCGCCCTTTCTAACTTAACCTAAAAGGTTTTACTCTATAT
>NZ_JBALNF010000023.1:69793-86810 GCF_036962465.1 Neobacillus vireti | reverse complement strand
GGAGCGGAAATCAACATCCAAGATTAAAAACAGCCAAAACAAAAAACCTTAGATCATCATATGGTCTAAGGTTTTTTGTTATTTTACACATTTTATCCATAGTTTCTCCTAAGTTTCTGCACACTTTTTTTTTATAGTAAGGGTGTAAAAAACATGAGGGAGAAGATGAGATGAACATGAACATGACACACTATATGGGTTTACTAGCAGACAACCAGCCTTGGAATTTGTTAATTTTTATGGCGGTTCCGGTCATTTGTGCAGAGATACTGGCAATTTCAGAAATTGCCATCCTATTTACAAGGAAATTAGACGGCGCTTTGAAAAAATTGAATAGAGTAACAGGTGTTTTTGCTGGATTCTACTTTACTGGGATTTTTATTTACTTAATGAAAACAGCCTATATTCCACTGACGGTAAATGGTGAATGGAAGGGCTGGATTGACGTTGTGGCGGTTACATTTTATTTGCTCGGTATTATTCCATTCCTTGGCATGGCACTACTTGATCTAGGGCTAATTTTTAAAAATAAAACAGAGGAAGAAAAACTTAAAATCCATGCTATTTTTGTTAGTATTTTCCTAGTTGTTGCCCATATTGCTATGATATTCGGAATGATTGATCCGTCCTTGGGTTCTAGCTCCTCAACCGGCCACGATATGATGAATATGTAATACCTAATAGGAGGCTGCTATGCTGCCTCCTTAATTACATCTAAAGATTAGTATTTACTTTATAAAGATTAAAAACTTCACTAAATAGTAAGAATTAAGAGCAAGTCACCAAACATCGGTTTGATAAAATGAACTAGTATAAGAATATTTGGAAAGGGGTGAATCAATAGATGAAACGAATTACAACTTTCTTCTTCCTTTTCATTCTATTAGCCATTGTAGCCGCAGGATGCAGCTCAAAGCTTGATGACCAAAGTTGGAAGCTCGATAAGAAACATACGCCACTGCCTGATTTTGTTTTAAACTCTTCTGAAAAAGTTCAAGAAACGTATATAATGGCATCAACTTATCCTGAGGTTGTTGCTCAAGTACCATGTTACTGTGGTTGTGTGGCAGATGGTCATAAGAGTAACTTAGATTGCTTTGTTAAATCTGTTGGTGAAAACAACGCGGTACAAGAATGGGATTCACATGGTATATCGTGAGATACGTGTGTTAATATTGCCCGGGAGGCAATAGATATGCATCTTAACGGTAAGAGTCCTCAGAAAATTTATGAATTGATTAGTAAAAAGTACAAAGACTTAGGGGAAGCAACCCCAACACCTCAGCCAAAGTAGGGGTAACCCATGAAGAAAATATTAATTGGATTTTATATTTTGGTTATAATTGGTATTATCGTTTGTCTAAGTAATAGTAATATTTTTGGTAAAGAGAATTCACAGGCTATCACAGCAGGTGAAAAGGTATACAGTAAAAATTGTATGAGCTGTCATGGTGATACTGGAAAAGGTGAAGGAAAAAAGGCTGGAACTGCCTTAAATAATCAAAATTTCTTAAACTCTGTAACCGATAAAGATATATACAATTATATAAAATTTGGAAGAGACGGAACAGGCATGCCGGCCTATGGACCAAGATTATCTCAGACAGAGTTAAAAAACCTAGTAGCCTATATCCGTGATTGGCAAACAGAAGATATTAGTTTTAAGACGCCAAATACCATTGACGGGAATGCTGTAAATGGAAAAGAACTGTACAAGCTGTATTGTCAGAACTGTCATATGGAAGCAGGCGCTGGGATGTTACGAATGGGAACAGCTCTTGCGTCTCCACAATATTTAAAATTAACAACCGATAAGCAAATATGGATTAGTACTGCTTATGGCCGTGAAGAGACAAGAATGGGACCGTCCTTAAAAGGTCTTGATGGTGTCCGTCAGCTAAAGAAACAGGATATCTCAGATATTGTGAGCTATATCCGATCCTTGGAAGAAAAGAAATAAAAATAGAAAAGTTAGTAAAAACCTGTATCCTGCTATTTGGGATGCAGGTTTTTTTACCATATTTAGAGTTTTCAAATCCGACAAATTACTCAAAAAATCGATGTAATCTTAAAAATGTGAACAATTTGTGGTGGTTTTTTGTCAAAAACTTAAACGTTTTCACCCTTTAACAAAATGTTCAATAGTGATTCAACTTTATAGGCAGCAGAACGATTATATTTATTTCTAAGAGGACTATAGTGAAAATTGTAAGTACAAGTGATGAGTTTTCCAAGCCAAGGAGGATTAATATGCTTAAGAAAAAGTGGTTGGCAATGTTCGTCATTGCATCATTTCTAACTAGTTTTATCAGTACCAAAACTAGTGCTGCAACAATATTTCAAGCTGAGAAATTTCCATTTAAGGAAATGCAAGTACAAGTTATGCCAGAGTTTGATTACCCAGAAGATTGGGGATCAAGGGATGTGCCATCATTATTAGTAGGCGAGTATGGAACCATCACAAACAAAAGCGGTCAAGATTATGATGGGAAAATTGAAATACCTGTTCCTGCGAAGGAAAAGGGTTTTGAAGCCTATTTAGTTGCAGAGTTTCCAGAGGAAAATAAGCCAGAAGTTCAACGTCCATATGATGTTGATAAAGAAAAAGGAATTGTATCATGGAAGCCGGCAAAGGCAATCAAGAATAACGAAACCTATCAATTTGTTATTGAATATTACACGAAAACGATTGAGGTAAAGGAACAAAAAAGTTTTACATATCAGCTGATTAATAACGCTGTCATTGACCAATTAGATGTTGTTTTTTACTCTCCAATGGATGCAAAAAATATAAAGTTAGATCCAAAAGCAGCTAACAACACTAAGAGTGAGTATGGCGAGGAACTTTATTACTACCAATATAAAGGTGTGAAAGCAAAAGAAAATCTAAAATACTCTTTTTCATACCAGAAGGCTGGAACGGAATCCACCATGGAGGCCATTAACAAACAACAGGCTTCCACGGACAAGAGTGGCAGTACGGCAACAGACCAAGTAAAAAAAGAAACATCAAGCAGTACCACTAAACAGCCGCTTATTGGGATTGGCGGAGCTTCTATTATTGGTTTAGCTATAATCATCGCAGGACTCTTCGTTTATTTGGGATTAAAGGGTAATGCTCAAAGAGGCCGGCGTTCTCCAGCAAAAGGAACAAAACAAAAGCAGCAGCCTGCAAAACAATTAGCTGGGAAAAAGGATCATAAATCAAATAATGCCGAAGAAAAGAAGGAACTTCGTAAAAAGCTGTTAACAGGTAAAATTGACCAGGAAATGTATGAGGAAGAAATGAAAAAATTGATCTAATGAGGTGAGCTAAGTGAAGAAAAATACGCTTGTGATGTTAGGCGGTTTTATTATTGCGGGTGCGATTGTATTCTTATTGATGGCTGCTACGCCAGGTTCTAGTGGTGTGGAACTGACGTTGAAAGAGCTATTGGCTACTCAAGCCCAGCATAAAGACGATTTTGTAACGGTCGAGGGATTATTGATAGAAAAAACGATTAAATGGAATCCTGACAAAATTCAACTGAAATTTGACGTAAAAGATAATCACGGCAACGTCATGCATGTAATCTATCATGGTACAAAACCAGATAATTTTTCTGAAGGAGTGATTACCATCCTTCAAGGTGCCCCCACAAAAAGAAATACGTTTGAAGCAGAATCAGTCAAAACTAGATGCCCTTCTAAATATGAAGGAAAAGACATGAAAAACTATGACCCTGAAAAACATAAACAGTTACTTGATAAGCCAGTCAGTGAAAAATAATAGTCAACGTAAGAAGGTGACGAAATGTATTTATTTGCCAACGCAACGATTTATATAGGTTTAGCCATTGCAGTATATTCGCTCCTCATCATTACCCTGGGGATAAGCACAAAAAATCAAAAACTCGTCAACAGTGGTAAGAGTGGCATGATTGCATTATTTATTTGTGCAGGTATGGCCATGATTGTTATGTTCTACCTATTAGCTACTTCGCAATTTCAATACGAATACGTTACCGATTATACCAGCAGTGAACTGCCAATCATTTATAAACTTACTGCTCTATGGGCTGGGAATGCGGGATCGTTGTTATTATGGACCTTTTTCCTAACTCTTTACATGGTGATGATCACGTTTTCTAGAAAGATGAAAGGGAACCCAATGGTTCCTTACATCTCAGCGATTTTAATGGCCAACGCTGTTTTCTTCTTTTTTATTCTAGGATTTGTCGCAAAGCCATTCAACTTATTGGCAACCGTTCCGACAGAAGGAAAAGGTTTAAATCCAATGCTGCAAAACCCAGGGATGATTATTCATCCAGTGACACTTTACCTTGGTTATGTTGGTCTCGCTGTACCATTTGCCTTTGCAATGGCAGCGTTAATCATGAAAAACGTCGACGATTTTTGGATTAAAATGACACGACGCTGGACGATTATTGCCTGGTTATTTTTAAGCCTTGGAAATATCTTTGGTGGACAATGGGCGTATGTAGAGCTTGGCTGGGGTGGATATTGGGCATGGGATGCAGTAGAGAATGCATCATTTATGCCATGGCTGACAGCAACAGCCTTCCTTCACTCCGTTATGATTCAAGAACGTAAAAATATGTTGAAAATATGGAATATAAGCTTAATTATTGTCTCCTATGCGTTAACCTTATTTGGAACATTCCTTGTGCGCAGTGGTGTTCTAACATCTGTCCATGCTTTCGCTAACTCTAATCTAGGATTATATTTCTTAATTTTCATGGGTGTAGCGGTAATCCTGGCTCTCTATGTACTAATGAGCCGATACAATTTGCTTAAACGAAGTGCAGGCGAGTTCAATTCGATAGTTTCTAAAGAAAGTAGTTTTTTAGTTAATAACTTATTATTGGTTGGTGCTGCATTTGCTACATTTTGGGGAACTGTTTTCCCGCTGGTTTCTGAAGCTGTTCGGGGTACGAAAGTAACAGTCGGGATGCCATTCTTTAACAAAGTAGAGGCACCTATTCTATTGTCAATGATGTTTGTTATGGCTGTCTGTCCATTGCTTGCATGGCAGAAATCTACTGTAAAAAACCTTCGGAAAAACTTTTTGATTCCAGCGATTCTTGCTGTAATAGGAATGGTTTTAATGGCTGTACTCGGCATCCAAAAAGCATGGGCTGTGATTGGATACGGAGTGATTATTTTATTGTTGGTCACCCATTTCTTAGAGTTTTATAGAGGTGTGAAAGCTAGACGGAAAATGACAAAAGAATCTCCATTGGTTGCCTTATATCGTTTAATGGTCCGCAATCGCCGCCGCTATGGAGGCTATATTGTCCACCTTGGTATTGCCTTTATAACAATGGGAATTATCGGTTCGCAAAATTATGATGTAGAAACGATGAAAACTGTTTCTTTAGGCCAATCAATTGAGCTTAGGGATTACCGAATCAATTATGATCGGCTGGATCAAAAGAAAGAGGGAATTAACGATATCGTTTATGCAGACGTTACCGTATTTAGAAAAGGTAAAAAACTTGGCACCTTCCAGCCTGAGAAAGTGTTTTACGGTAACTGGGAGCAGCCATCTTCTGAGGTAGCCATCATTTCATCGGTTAAAGAAGACTTATATATTGTATTAAGTGCATGGGAAGATAATGGAAAAGCAACTTTTGTTGTGAAGGTCAACCCAATGATGGATTGGTTATGGTTTGGTTCCTTTATGATTGTAATTGGTGCATTATTTGCAGTTTGGAACGGAAAATATGGAAATGTCACTCCGAGGTACACAGGAGTACGCAAAGAGGTGTCTTAATAATGAAAAGGAAATTTTATTTAGGGCTCCTAGTAATTGCGTTTATTTTTCAAGGTTCATTCATTCGAGCAGAAGCAAAACAAATTGATTATAAATCGGCTGAATTTAAAGCAGTTGCCCAGCAATTTGCCTGTACATGTGGTTGTGGACAAGATCACTATGAATGCGATCCAAACACCTGTAATCTGACTACTGAGTTTAAAAAAGACTTGGTAGAAATGATGAACAAAGGCTGGGATAAAGATAAAATACGTCAATACTATGTCAATATTTATGGTGAAGAAATCTTAACATCCCCTGAGAAAAGCGGTTTTAGTTTAACAGCTTGGGTTCTTCCGTTTGTCGTATTAGGATTAGCGGCAATAGCTGTATTCATCATTATCCGTAAGTGGGTGAAGAAAAAAGGTACAGAGGTCGTAATGACTGATTACGAAAGCACTGAGGATGAAGTGGAAGGAGAAATCCTTACTTCGATGATCGATGAAGAACGCAAAAAGTATCTTTAGGATGTGAATAAAATGCATGATATTTCAATCATATCAATAATTTTTACAGTAGCTCTGGTGCTAGTATGTTTGTTTTTAATAGTGGCTCCATTTTTTAAGTGGGATACGTTTGTTCAATTAAGTTCAAAGGACCAAGATATAGCTGCCACGAAAGAGGCCTTATTAACCACCCTTAATGAAATTGAGTTTGAGTACAAGATGGATAAAATCTCACATGCTGATTATAAGAATTTAAAAAGACAATATGAAATAGAAGTAGCCAAGATTATGAAGGAAGAAGACCAGTTTGTAGACACAACTGTTGATAAAGACCTAATGGCAGAAGTAGAAAAAGAAATTGAAGCACAAATGAAAAACTACGCAAAGAAAAAGGGGGAAGGAAAGTGATTAAAAAAATCACCGTTTTCTTCCTTGGACTATTGCTATTATTTCCTTTCCAAGGTTTAGCAGCAACAGATGCAAAGATAGCCATTGACATGCATTACCTGGTTGTGAGCCCTGCAGAAGATGGTTCAACTAATATGATGAATATGGTCAATTATACCAACACTTCTTCACAGGAATATAAAGGTGATGGTAAGAGTGAAGCAGTCTTAAAGGTGACGCTGCCTGAAAATGCAAAGGATCTTAATTTTTTAGATAGTAAAATCGCTTTTAAGGAAGTGGAAAAAGGGTTTATAACGACGACGCCAATTCCGGCGAATCAAACAACTGTGCTCCCTTACAGCTATAGAATGCCAAAAGGCAAAGAAATCAAATTATCTATGGATTATCCTGTTGAAATGATGCAAATCCTAGTTCCTGAAGGAATGGGTAGTGTTGAAGTTACAGGGGCCGAAGCAACTAGTCAAGGTCTTTTCAAATTTGATGATCAAAACTATTTTGGCTACAGCATTGAAGGGTTGAAGGAAAAACAGACCTTTACATTAGTCTACAAAAAAGATGTTCAACCGCCAGCAGATGAAACTAAGCAGTCGGCAACAACCACAGATAAAAATAGCACTACCGGGGTCACTCACACTGCACCGGCATTTCATAACCCTGGACATCTTAGAATGTGGGCACAATCACCATTACACAGTTTTAACCCACACATTTTTCTAATAATTATTGGAGCAATCATTATTGCGGGTATTTCCTATTTTATCTACTTTAAAAGAAAAGCTAGATTGGAAGAAGAAAGACTAGGCGCAGATAAAGAAGAAAAGGCATTTAAACAATTAATAGCAAAACAAAAAGCAATCATGGAAAAGATCATTGAACTAGAAGAAACCTTTGATGAAGGAAAAATCTCAGAAGATGACTATCATGGAAAGCTTGCTGCATACAAACAGCATTTAGTTCAAGTGAAGTTAAATCTACGTACTTTTATTGAATAACCGCTGGGATGGGAGGGACTCATGATGATTGAAATAAAAAAGCTGACGAAGCAAGCTGATAATAAGCTGATCTTACGCGGCGTTGACCTCTCAATAAAAAAAGGGGAAACAGTTGCCATCCTAGGACCTAATGGTGCGGGGAAAAGTACACTGCTAAAGGTACTTTCTTCCTTAATAAAGCCGACATCCGGCCGGGTAATAATGAATGGCTTGGATTTAAGGAAGAACCAGATTCTGATAAAAAAACTATTAGGATATTTACCCCATTCCAGCTTGCTTTATGATCATTACTCACCGTTAGAAAATCTCGTCTTCTTTGGGAATATATATGGGGTTAAGGATGTTGAACAGAAGGCGAGGACGCTTGTAAAAGATGTTGGCTTATCCTTCTTTTTGAATGAGCCAGTCAAAAATTTTTCGCGCGGTATGATACAAAGGATTGCGATTGCAAGGGCAATTATCCATGATCCCGAGATTCTCCTTCTTGATGAACCGCATACGGGATTGGATCAAGGAGCCATTGCCATTTTAAACAATGTTATCTTAACCATGAAGGAAAAAGGTACTACAACATTAATGGTAACCCATGATTTTAAACAAGCAGCGGAAATATGTGATCGGATCATTATTGTTAAGAATGGAAAAATTGTTGATGACTTTAGAATTCAAAATGACAATCTCAGTTTTGTTACTGAAAAATATGAACTTCAAGTGGAGGGTGTATCATGAACCTTTTCCGAACAGCCCTCTTCCTAGCTAAGAAGGACCTATATTCAGAGTTAAAAACAAAACAAATCCTGACTACACAAATTATTTTTGCAGGGCTTGTTATTGTCGTTTTCAGTTTTGCTTTTGACCCTGCAAATAATACAACAAGAGCGGTTATTCCAGGAGTCATCTGGGTTATTATCGTGTTTGCCGGGATTCTTGGACTCAATCGATCGTTTATTTCCGAACAGCGGAATGATACGATGCAGGGTTTGTTGGTAGCACCAATGGAAGCAGCCAGTATTTATCTAGGAAAATTCCTGGCTAATTTTATCATGATGCTGGTGGTTGAAATCGTTTCGATTCCGTTTTTATTTTTACTATTTGATTTTAAAATTCTCGGCAGTCTTCCTTATTTCCTCTTAGTCGTCTTTTTAGGAAGTTTTGGATTTATCGCAATTGGGACTTTTTTAGCAGCCCTTGCGGCAAATTCCAAAAGCAGTGAAATGCTGCTGCCGCTATTGCTCTTTCCAATTACAACACCAATTTTAATTGGTGTTGTGCAGGCAACAAAGATAATCTTAACGAATATGGAGAAAATTTCGAGCGCTATAGCATGGATCCAGCTTGTTACAGCTTACGATCTAATCTTCTTTGTTGTTTGTTTTTTATTAATAGATTATGTGCTGGAGGTTTAAGTGATGAGTATGAATCTCGAACGAGAGAAAGCAGTACTTCCCGGAGCTAATTTCACGGAAACGAAGCCAAACAATATATCTAGTTTCTTGTTTGGTGGGACAGTTGTTTCCATGTTAGTTGCCCTCTATTTTATCTTTATCTATGCTGCAGAAGAAAAAACAATGGGCGCTGCACAGAAGATCTTTTATTTTCATGTAAGTTCAGCGTGGCTGGCATTTATGGCCTTTTTCGTGACATTTGTATTTAGCATTTTATTCTTGATTAAGCGAAAAAGAATTTTTGATACTTATGCCTATGTTTCTGCAGAGATCGGGATTGTTTTTACAATTATCGTGTTAACAACTGGTCCAATTTGGGCGAAATCTTCATGGAATACCTGGTGGGTTTGGGAACCACGGTTAATCACAACGTTAATCCTATTTTTTATCTACATTGCTTACATTATGATTCGCCAAATGGATGGTGTATGGGATAAAAAGGCAAGGCTTGCAGCTGTATTTGGGATTATCGGATTTGCCGACGTGCCAATTGTATTTTTTGCTATTCGCTGGTGGCAAACAAAATTCCATCCAATTGTTTTTGGAAATGGTCCTTCTCAGCAGGGTGGGGGAATTGATGGGTCAATGCTGACAGCATTGTTTGTCTCACTCGCAGCATTTACGATTCTATATTCTTACCTTCTTCATAAAGGTGTTACCTTTGAAAACATGAAACTTAAAGTTGAGCGTTATAAAGAAAAATTAAAAGCAGACATGGAAAAATAGGAGGAATTTAACATGGGTTATGAATATATGTATGGGGCTTATTCCGTAGCATGGGTGGTTATTTTTGCTTATATGTTAATTCTAGGAAAAAGACACACAAAGCTTAAAAAGGAAATAGAGTTTTTAAAGGAACTTGATAAGTGATTTTTTAAGGGCCTGTGAACCGAATCCAGGCCCTTTGTTAAAAACTTATGGGTGGCAGGAGGAAACACTATGAACCAGCGAGTCATCAAATTACTCGTACTAATTCTTATCGTAGGCATGTTTGGCTTTTTCGCATATAGTTTGGTAACAAAAGCTAAAAACACCGATGTCGGTGATAAGGCGTATAACTTTGAATTGCCAAAATATGAGGGTGGGACTACGAAACTCTCTGAATATAAGGGCAAAGTGGTGATCATTAATTATTTTGCGAGCTGGTGTGAACCATGTAAGGAGGAATTCCCTGAGCTTGCAGCATTTCAAAAGGATTATGGTGATAAATATCCCTTTCTGATGATTAACCGCGGCGAAACGATTGACCGGATAAAAAAGTCCACCAAAAACAATAAAGATGGAATGAACTATTTATTCGATTATAATGCTCAGGTTTCAAAAATGTTTAATGTGACAGGACAGCCTGAAACCTTTGTCATCGATAAACAAGGAATAATCAGAGAGCACTTTAACGGCCCTGTTACGGAGATGCAATTATATAATTGGGCAAAGAAATATGATAAATAATCTATACGATGGAAAAAGGATTGAGACCTATATTCGGCTCAGTCCTTTTTGTTGTTTATCAAACTGTTGTTTGATAGTGGAATTCTGCTGAGATAACTGCCTTAACTTTAAGCTGCCCAGGTTCAATTGGAGTCGAACTAAACCCTTTTGCTAAGGCATCGGCTTGAAAATGTATGGGCTGTACACTAGAACTGCTTTCAACTACCGAAGTAGGTGTCGGATTTAAAGTAACATGAATGGTAGTGGCTATCGTTTTAGCTTTTTCACTGGCGTTGTTTAGTGCAAGAGCTAAGGCATGTAAATAATAACTGTCTTTATTTTTTAGGCTAAATTGAACGTTAGATACATAATTCGCACCATTTTGAACCGCCGTGTCTACAACTTTTCCTACTAATGAAAGTTCTTCCGTTTTCACCTGTAATAAATGAGTTACTTTGTACCCGCGAAAGAGTTGTTTCCCTTGTTCATAATCATATTCAGTGTCTATTCGATAATCAGAAGTTTGGATTAAATTTTGGGGAATTCCTAGTGTCTTAATCGCATTAATTACTTTGGTCACCTCAGCAGAATTTTGCTGCTGAGCGGGAATAAGTTCTTTGCTTTCTGTTACGACCCCTAAGTTCACCGATGCAATATCCGGCGGCAGGAAGAGTTCCCCTTCCCCGATTACTTTTAGTAAATGTCCTTTTGAATGGAGTCCATTTCGATTAGATACATGATAAGGATACATTTATTCTCCTTCCCTTCATACTTTTCATCTGGATATCTGACTTTGAGAATTTTCCAGCTCCACCACCCAGCGACTATTGGACTTCGCCCATCTCCCTACGATAAGTCAACATCGAATCGCTATCGCTCTTCGTGTTTCCTTTATTTCAGTCGATGTGCGTCCAGTCCTGTCGTGCGCTAACCGGGCGCTTACTCTTTTCTGTATAAATTATGCTGCCCCCGGATTATGTTCCTCGTATTTAACAAGTCTAGTAAAGTGGTATTTTGTTCTATTAACTGTTATCGAAAAATAGAATGAAATTAACAGACGTGCATGTCATATTGTGTCCAAGCAGGCATACATTTTAATTAATGAGAAAGGAAAAATGAGGAGGAAGCATACGTGGAAACGATTCTTACCTTTTTACCCAAAAATCTTGCCAGCCTAATCAATCAAATCCCTCCTAATCAAAAAGAAGAAGTAGAGGAAATCCGCATCCGGATTAACCGTCCAATTGAGATTACACTAAAGGGTGCTCCTAGATTTTTATCGTATATTATTCAGCCTGAGGATGCTTTTCATCTTCTTAATAAAATTAGTCAATTTTCCATCTATACATTGGAAGAAGAACTTAAACGCGGTTATATTACCATATCCGGAGGTCATCGGATTGGGCTGGCTGGAAAGGTCATTCTTGAAGATGGAAAGGTCAAGGCTATAAGGGATATCTCTTCTTTTAATATTAGAATTGCCAGAGAGAAAGTTGGAATTGCTGAGGCAATCATTCCTTATATTTTTCAAGAAGACTGGAAGCATACCATGATTATTGGACCGCCGCAGACAGGAAAAACAACTATGCTAAGGGATATAGCGAGAATCATCTCATCGGGAAATCATTCAAAAGGTATTAAAGCAAGTAAAGTGGGGATTGTTGATGAGCGAAGCGAGATTGCTGGGTGCGTTAATGGAGTACCGCAGTTAACCTTTGGTCATCGTCTAGATGTCCTGGATGCTTGTCCGAAAGCAGAAGGAATGATGATGATGATCCGTTCGATGAGTCCGGATGTGCTGATTGTTGACGAAATTGGCCGCCGAGAAGATGCAGAGGCTATCCAGGAGGCGGTACATGCAGGAATCAGACTGATGATGACCACCCATGGTTCAAGTATAGATGAAATTAGAAAACGTCCCTCATTAACGGACATCATGGACCAAAAGATATTTGAACGTTTTGTCATCTTAAGCAGATTATCAGGGCCAGGAACGATAACCCGCATTCTCGATACAGAGGGTAAGGAAATGCCTCATAAAGTGAGAGTGATACAAAATGATTAAACTAATTGGTGCCATTATCATCATTATTGCCACGACTTGGACGGGGTTCGAAGCTGCCCGGAATTTTAGTGACCGTCCTAAGCAACTAAGGGCATTACGGTCAGCCTTACAATCACTCGAGGCTGAAATAATGTACAGCCATACACCGTTACATGAAGCTGCAAGGAGATTAGCTGCCCAGCTTACTAATCCGCTGTCAAAGTTCTTTGAAACCTTTGCTAGTAGATTAACGAAAACAGAAACAACGGTAAAAGAAGCCTGGGAGACTAGTTTACAAGAAATTTGGAAATTAACGGCTTTAAAACAGGGCGAATTCGAGGTAATGAAGCAATTTGGGGAAACATTAGGACGCCATGATCGCATTTCCCAGCAAAAGCATATTTTGCTTACACTTTCCCATCTTGAAAGAGAAGAAGCTGATGCCATTGACCGGCAGGCGAAATACGAAAAAATGCTAAAGAGTTTAGGATTCTTATCCGGATTATTACTGATTATTTTATTATTTTAGGGGGAAAAGCAATGGGGTTAGAAGTGGATATTATCTTTAAAATCGCTGGAGTAGGTATTGTGGTTGCCTTTTTGCATACCGTCCTGGATCAGGTCGGCAAAAAAGAATACGCCCAATGGGTGACATTATTTGGGTTTATCTATATCTTATTTCAAGTAGCTACAATTGTGGATGACCTTTTCCAAAAAATAAAATCTGTATTCTTGTTTCAATAGAAAGGGGGGCTCAGCCATTGAAATCATCAAAATAGTCGGTGTAGCCCTTATCGCCACTTTTCTTGCGTTAATAATCAAAGAGCAAAAACCTAATTTTGCTTTTCTATTAGTTGTTTTTGTAGGTTGTGTCATTTTTCTCTTTTTAGTTGATAAAATTTTTGAAATTATTCATATGCTAGAAAAACTCGCTGTAAATGCAAAGGTAAATATGGTTTATGTTGAAACGATTCTTAAAATTATCGGTATTGCTTATATTGCAGAATTTGCTACACAAATCACGAAGGATGCAGGTCAAGGAGCTATTGCTTCAAAGATTGAATTAGCCGGAAAAATTATCATTCTAGCTATGTCTATCCCTATCTTAACCGTATTAATCGAAACCATTATAAAACTTATTCCTAGTTGAGGACAGCCCCAAAAGAGGTGTGATAATGAGGCAAAAGCTGCAGTTTATTCCTATTATGATTCTCGTTTTATTATTTTTTTATATTCCAGGTGTACAAGCTGCCGAAGAATCTAAAAACACTCAAGCGCCACTCACAGCACAGGATTTAGTCGACCAACAGTTAGAGACGTTGGACATAAGTGAGCTTCAACAATATTGGGAAGATATTACCACAAAATATGGCGGCTTTCTCCCGGAAAGTCAAAAGGGCAGCCTCTATGATTTCGTTAAAGGCGACAAGAAATTTTCCTTTAAGGAATGGGGACAAGGAATTTTAAAATTCGCCTTTCATGAGTTCGTAGCGAATGGAAAATTATTGGGTTCATTAATTATGTTAACCATTTTCAGTATGTTCTTGCAATCAATGCAAAATGCCTTCGAAAAGAGCACGATAAGTAAAGTAGCCTATTCAATTATCTATATGGTGCTCGTCATTCTAGCTTTAAATAGTTTCCATATTGCTATCAGCTATACGAATGAAGCGATTGGAACGATGATCTCCTTCGTCCTGGCGCTTGTTCCTCTTTTGCTAGCTTTAATTGCGGCGTCAGGTGGAGTGGTGTCCGCAGCCTTCTTTCACCCGGTCATCCTTTTCTTAATGAATTCGAGCGGGTTAATTATGCAGTATATTATTCTTCCACTTCTCTTTTTAGCAACCTTACTTAGTATTGTCAGTACTATGTCCGAACAATACAAAGTGTCGCAGTTAGCAGCGCTGTTGCGAAACTGGAGCATTGGGTTAATGGGACTTTTCTTAACTGTGTTTCTTGGTGTTATTTCGGTTCAAGGAGCATCGGCGGCTGTTACCGACGGAGTAGCAATCAGAACAGCTAAATTTGTTACCGGCAATTTTATTCCTGTTATAGGAAGAATGTTTACAGATGCAACGGATACGGTCGTCAGTGCTTCTGTTCTGTTAAAAAATACGGTTGGAATCGCCGGTGTTGCTATTTTACTAATCATTGTGGCATTTCCGGCTTTAAAAATATTAATGATTTCGTTTATTTATAAATTTGCAGCGGCCATCCTGCAGCCCTTAGGGGGCGGTCCAGTTATTAAATGCCTTGATATTATCAGCAAAAGTGTTATCTATGTATTTGCTGCGCTAGGAATTGTCTCACTTATGTTCTTTTTAAGTATTACGGTCATCGTTGCGGCAGGAAATTTAACGATGATGATGAGGTAAGGGGGAGAACGATGGATTTCTTAAAAGAATGGGTAACGAATATTATCCTTTTTATCCTGTTAGCTACGGTCATCGATATGCTGCTGCCAAACTCTAGTATGCAGAAATATACCAAAATGGTGACCGGGCTCCTTTTAATCGCTATCATTCTTACTCCGATCCTTAAGCTGATCTCCAAGGATTTTGAAACAACTATGAGCTCTATCCCTTCATATCAGGCTCCGGGAGATAAAAATATGAAAAATTCAATAGATTTAAAGAAAAAAGAAATACAAGCCTCTCAACATGCATATATTTTAGAAGAAATGGCTGTCCAGCTAAAAAAGGATGTTAAGGAGGAGTTGATGAATCAATACGGATTGGAGATAGAAAAAATTGACCTAGCAGTGAACGAAGAAAGCGACAAAGCATTCCCTGAAAACCTCCAAAAGGTTACGGTTCTTCTAAAACAGCCAGAAAACAGCGTTCAGACAGTCGAAGCAATTAAACAAATTGAAATAAACACTGAAAAACCTCTTCCTTCTGAAGGATCAACCAAAGAAACAAAACAAATTGCTTCATTTCTGTCACAGAAATGGAATGTCACAGAGAAAACTGTAGAGGTTTCGATTGAAGGGGGGATTAAAAAGAAAAATGGATAACAATCAAGGACCATTATCATGGCTCAAGAAAATCCTTAAACCGGAAAATAAGGGAGAAAAGAAACCTGGGAAATACCAATATATGTTGTTGGTTCTCTGTATTGGAGCTGCCTTTATGCTTGTAGGAAATATTGTTTTTAAAGACAATTCGACCACTCAAGCGCAGCCGGCAGCAACAAATGAAAAGATCGCTTCTGAGGATGTTCCGACCTTTGGTATTAAAAAGTCATCTGAGAATAAGGCAATAACTCAATATGAGGAAAAGTATGAAAACCAAATGAAGAAGGCCTTAGAGGAAATGCTGGGTGTTAATGATGTTACCGTCGTCGTGACAATTGATTCAACGGACAAGAAAATACTTGAAAAAAATACAGTAACAAAATCACAAACGACGGATGAAACAGACCGTGAAGGCGGACAACGTAAGGTGGTTGATTCCTCAACAGACACACAATTGGTTATTATTCGGAATGGAGATAAAGAGGTTCCTATTGTCGTAGAAACTAAGAAACCCGATATTCGCGGGGTACTTGTAGTAGCTAAGGGCGCAGATAATATTGAAGTGAAAAAATGGATTAAGGAAGCAGTTACTAGGGCTTTGGGAGTACCTAGTCATCGAGTGGCTGTCATGCCTAAAAAATAAGGGGGAAAAGAATATGCTATTAAAAAAACAAACAGTTTGGTTATTAACGATGTTAAGTTTAGTTGTGGTCTTATCGGTTTATTACATTACATCACCAGAGCAAAAGGGCAATGATTTAGCTGCCGTTCAACAAAAGGCGAAGGACCAAAATCTAGGGAAAACAACAACTGAATCAAAGGATAAGGTTGACAAAACAGTTGTTTCCAGCGTTGCCGGCGATTCAGCATTTGAAGAACTCCGTATGAAACTGGAAGACTTACGCAGCCAAAAACAGGAAGAATTAACAAGTGAATTAGCATCTACTGATCTTTCTCCTGATGAAAAAAGTAAAGTGAAAGATCAAATGGATAAACTAAATCAAGTTGCTCAAAGTGAAGAATTGCTTGAAACATTTATTAAAACGATGGGTTATGAAGATGTGCTTGTAAGGGCGGATGGTCCAAAAGTAATCGTTACCGTCAAAGCAAAGAAAAAACCATCTGTTTCAGATGCTAATAAGATTATGCTGGAAGTGAAAAAAGAGATTGATGAAACAAACTATGTAGCAGTTGAATACCAGCCTGCAAAATAAATAACCTTAAAAAGAAAGTCTTTGATTTCCACAGATTGCCGAGAAAGAGTATTTTTCTCGGCAATTTTTTGTGTTGAGCGATCTTTAAATTCTTTTGGATTAACATTAATTTAAAACTTATTTTTTATTAGTGGAGTTGAAGGTCTTTATTGAAAAACACTCTGTTGATTGGCGCAGAAGGCACGAAGGCTCCTCGAAAATGCTATCGC
>NZ_JBALNF010000023.1:9657-69768 GCF_036962465.1 Neobacillus vireti | reverse complement strand
GGGCGGATTCGAGGATGCATAATCAAAGTCCTGCTGGAGTAAGGGGATGGTGAGCCAATCAACAGACATGTTTAAAGTCTATATACCAATAAATTTTTTTGATTAAAACCCCTTAGAATAGGTAAAAATCTTCATTTGTAAGGGAGGAAATCGTAAAATATTTCTTTTTTTGATCAAAAAAGATTAATATATAAGGGGAGACATTTTCAATTAAGATGATTGAACTTTTACTAGCTATTATCGTATAGTATTAGTAGTTAGTACTAATTAAGTTTTACAAGGAGTGTTACTCAATGTTAAAAGTACAAGAAATTCGTGAATTGATTAAATTAGTTGATCAATCCAGTATCGATGAATTTGTATATGAAATTGATGGTTCAAAAATCAAAATGAAGAAAAATGGTCAAACAACAATTGTTGCCCAAGGCACTTCATTGCCACAGGAAGCTTCCTTAATCCCAGCAATACAAGCTGTCCCAGCGGCACAGCCAGCACCAGCTGTTCAAGTACAAGAAGCTGCACCGGAAGCCGTAAAAGCAACAGGAAATGAACCAGCAGCGCAAGCAAATTTACACAAAATCACTTCACCAATGGTTGGAACCTTCTATTCGTCGCCAACTCCAGATGCTGATAATTATGTAAAGGCAGGAGACCGGGTATCAAAGGATTCAATCGTTTGTATTGTTGAAGCTATGAAATTATTTAATGAAATTGAGGCAGAAGTAGACGGAGAAATCGTTGAAATACTAGTTAAAAATGGTCAATTAGTTGAATATGGACAACCGCTATTTCTAGTCAAGCCAGAATAAGGAGCGATAACAGGATGATAAAGAAACTGTTAATTGCAAACAGAGGAGAAATTGCCGTTAGGATTATTCGTGCCTGCCGGGAAATGGGAATTGAATCGGTTGCCGTATATTCAGAGGCCGACCGTGAAGCCCTGCATGTTCAACTCGCTGATGAAGCCTATTGCATAGGACCAACATCATCAAAAGACAGTTATTTAAACGTTACAAATATAATCAGTGTTGCAAACTTGACTTCATGTGATGCGATTCACCCGGGATATGGGTTCCTTGCTGAAAATGCGGACTTTGCAGAACTTTGTAGAGAATGCAATATCACCTTTGTCGGACCAAGTCCAGAAGCAATCACAAAAATGGGAACCAAGGATATTGCAAGGGAAACGATGCGCAAAGCTGGAGTACCAATTGTCCCAGGCTCTACCGGCATTATTAATGATATAGATGAAGCACTTGAGCTTGTGAAGCAAATCGAATACCCTGTCATCATTAAGGCAACTGCAGGCGGAGGCGGTAAAGGAATCCGTGTTGCTAAAAATGAGCAGGAATTAATAAAAGGAATCAATATCACACAGCAGGAAGCGTTGACGGCTTTCGGAAACTCTGGAGTCTACATAGAAAAATATATTGAGGATTTCCGTCATGTTGAAATACAAGTACTGGGCGATAAACATGGAAATACGATTCACTTAGGTGAAAGAGATTGCTCTATCCAGCGCCGGCTTCAAAAGCTGTTGGAAGAATCGCCATCACCGGCTTTAGATGGTGAAATTCGTGAGGAAATGGGAAGCGCAGCCGTAAAAGCTGCACAAGCAGTTGATTATTCGGGGGCCGGCACGGTAGAATTTATATATGATTACCGCAATCGAAAGTTTTATTTTATGGAAATGAACACAAGGATCCAGGTCGAACATCCTGTGACAGAAATGGTCACCGGAACTGACCTGATAAAAGAACAAATCCGAGTAGCAAACGGTGAAAAACTAACCCTTAAACAGCAGGATGTTACGTTTACCGGCTGGGCAATTGAGTGCCGGATTAATGCAGAGAATCCAGAGAAGAACTTTCTTCCTTCAGCAGGGAAAATTAAGATGTATTTGCCGCCAGGTGGATTAGGAGTTCGTATTGATTCAGCAGCATATCCAGGATATACCATTCCGCCATACTATGATTCCATGATTGCGAAGGTTATTGCATATGGGAGCACCAGAGAAGAAGCCATCTCAAGAATGAAGCGGGCGTTAAGTGAGTTTGTTGTGGAAGGTATTCATACAACCATCCCGTTCCATTTAAAATTGTTAGAGCATGAAAATTTCGTTGAAGGCAATTTTAATACGAAGTTTCTTGAATTACACGATGTGATGAAGTCTGTCTAAAATTTGGAGGTGTTTAATATGAGCGAATTCAGTGTCTTGGAAATGGATCAAGGAAGCAATGGTCATGGGAAAATTGAAATTGCCCCGGAGGTTATTGAAGTGATCGCAGGTATTGCTGCATCCGAAGTGGAAGGTGTCTCTGGGATGCGCGGCAATTTTGCAACGGGTGTTGTGGAACGTCTTGGGAAAAAAAATCATGGTAAAGGCGTTAAGGTAGAACTTACTGAAACAGGAATTAAAGTGGATGTATATTGCTTAATGAAGTTTGGTACATCTATTCCAACGGTTGCAGGAGAAGTTCAGGATAATATTCGTCAAGCCTTGTTGAATATGACTGCGTTAGATGCAGAGGAAGTAAACATTCACGTAGTCGGAATTCAATTTGAAAATCAAAAGAACGAACAGGAAATTGACGCCGAACTTTAACTTTTTAAGAACCAAAGGTACCGATCCTTTGGTTCTTCTATTTTTTGATGAGTTTATAAATACTATTTATTGACGAAAAAAAGTACAAATCCATAATTGACAGGCTGGTCCTTTATAAAATAATAAGACATACCGTGCGATTCCATTTTAGTTATGCTATTATCTTTTTATGTGCAAGCTAGTTTCAAGTACATAGTGCCAGGTCATAAACAAAAATTAAACAAAAATTAGTTAATATATAGCTAAAGGAGTTAAAGGTAGATGAAAAGAAGAACAGCTAGGGAAAAGGCGTTACAGGCACTTTTTCAAATTGATGTTAGTGACACCGAACCATCATTAGCGATTGAACATGTTTTAGAAGGAGAGACTAGTGATGACTATCTGAATCAACTGGTTCTGGGGGTAGTTGAACAAAAAGAAGAAATCGACGCTCTTATTAGCGAAAATCTTGAAAAGTGGTCTTTAGACCGATTAGCTACTGTGGATCGGAACTTATTAAGAATGGCAGCATTTGAATTGAAATTTTCTCAGGATATTCCTGATAATGTGATACTAGATGAGGCCATAGAGATTGCAAAAATTTACGGAGATGACCAATCAAGTAAGTTTATTAATGGGGTATTATCTAAGGTAAAAGAAAAACTGCATAACAATTAATCGATTAGTTTCTAGGGACTGGGGAGGAATTATGATGACAGCACAAATAATTAACGGTAAAGATATAGCTGCAAAAAAAAGGTTAGAAATTGCCGAAGAAGTTGTGAGACTTAAAGATCTTGGCGTAACACCAGGCTTAGCCGTCATTCTCGTTGGCAATAATCATGCATCTAGGACTTACGTAACGAATAAAGAGAAAGCATGTAAAGAGCTTGGTATGAACTCTTTATTAATAGAAATGCAGGAAGAAGCTTCTGAAGAGGAATTATTAGCAAAAATTGCTGAATTAAATGAAACGCCGGAAATTCATGGAATATTAGTTCAGCTGCCGCTGCCGAAGCATATTGATGAAAAGAAAGTAATTGAATCCATATCTCCATTAAAGGATGTCGATGGCTTTCATCCAATTAATATTGGCAGGATGATGACCGGACAAAATGCTTTTCTGCCTTGTACACCTTATGGGATTATGGTCTTACTAGAAGAAACAGGTATTTCTATTCCTGGAAAGCATGTTGTCGTTGTGGGAAGAAGTAATATCGTCGGTAAGCCAGTTGGCCAATTATTCCTAAATCAAGATGCAACGGTTACCTACTGTCATTCAAAAACAAAGGATTTACCGTATCATACAAACCAAGCGGATATCTTGATCGCTGCCGTTGGAATACCAAATTTTATTAAGGCGGAACATGTTAAAAATGGTGCGGTAATTATTGATGTTGGAATCAATCGTAATGAAGCTGGAAAACTTTGTGGTGATGTTGCTTTTGATGAAGTTTCCGAAAAGGCTGGATTTATTACTCCAGTTCCTAAAGGTGTTGGCCCAATGACCATCACCATGCTTATGTACAATACGGTGAAGTCTGCTGCTGAAAGTCTTGCTCGAGATTAAGTAAACTATGTCCTTATCTCATACATATAGTTCAATTTGTTTTTACAGACAAAAAATCGAGCTAAATGTATAATAGATAAGGACAGTTTTATTCTTTCGTCAAAAGGAGCTGCACATGCAGGAACAAAGATATTTATCTGTGAATGCTTTAACAAAATACATAAAACGAAAATTTGATGCGGATCCCCACTTACGGGAAGTTCATGTAAGAGGCGAAATTTCTAATTTCAAACAGCATTCAAGCGGACATATGTATTTTACTTTAAAAGATGAGAAAGCCCGAATTCTTGCCGTGATGTTTGCCGGACAATCCCGGTTTATGAAATTCTCACCTGAGAACGGGATGAAGGTGATTGTTAAGGGTGAAATCAGTGTATATGAACCAAGCGGCCAGTATCAAATATATATAAGAGAAATGCAGCCTGATGGCATTGGCGAATTATTTTTAGCATATGAACAACTTAAACAAAGGTTAGAAGCGGAAGGATTATTTGCTCCTGAAACAAAAAAAACCATCCCTCTATATCCAAGAACAGTAGGTGTAATTACTTCCCCTACCGGAGCTGCCATTCGGGATGTCATTACTACGATTAAAAGGCGTTATCCTATCGCTAAAATTCTTGTATTCCCCGCGCTTGTCCAGGGAGAGAATGCTGCCCCTTCAATCGTAAAAGCCATTGAAAAGGCCAACAATATAAAAGAAATCGATGTCTTAATTGTTGGGCGCGGCGGTGGTTCGATTGAAGAGTTATGGGCATTTAATGAAGAAATGACAGCTCGTGCCATTTTTGCTTCCAGAATCCCGATCATTTCAGCAGTAGGCCATGAAACAGACTTTACGATTGCCGATTTTGTTGCTGACTTGCGTGCCCCGACACCAACGGGTGCAGCAGAATTAGCGGTTCCACATATTGAGGAACTGGTGGATAGGGTTTTGCAGCGCCAAACCCGTCTGATTCGTGTTATGAGCGCGAGGTTTAAGTTTGAAAATGAACGGTTAAGCCGTGTTCAAAAATCGTATGCATTTCGTTATCCACACCGGCTTTATGAGCAAAAGCTTGAGCAGGTAGATCGGTTAACTGAAGGACTGAAACGGGGAGTTTCTCGATTATCTGCTGTAAAAATAGACCAGCATGAAGCCTTATCAAAACGGTTGCAGGGAAGACATCCAAAAGAAGGACTGCTAGAGGCAAAAAAACGTTTTGAAAGGACACAAAAGGATTTAAACCGAACAGTAACGCAAATTTATGAAAAAAAACAAACTGAATTTGATCGGATTATTTCAACACTACAGGCATTAAGCCCTCTTAAAATAATGGAGCGCGGCTATAGTTTAGCCTATACAGAGGATAACCGGCTCGTAAAAAGTGTTAAACAGGTTAAAACAAATGAGCAAGTTCAAATTCAATTAACAGATGGAAGCCTTTTCTGTAATGTGGAAACCATAAAGGAGAGAGATGCGAGTGACAACTGAAAAAACTTTAACCTTTGAAGAGGCCATGACAAAGCTTGAAGAAATTGTTGAAAAGCTGGAAGAAGGCGACGTTCCATTAGAAGAAGCGATTACTTTCTACAAAGAAGGTATGGAACTATCCAAACTATGTCATGATAAATTAAAAACTGTGGAAGAACAACTTACGCAAATTATTACGGAGGATGGGCGTACTGAACGTTTTTCTATTGCAGAGGAGGATTAGGGCTTGAAAACCGGATTACTAGACGCATTTAGAAAAGAATATCAACAACTGCTAAATCAAGAACTTCGAGCGCTGGTAGAAAAACTGGATGCCCCCTCCGTCTTAAAGAATTCTATGATTTATTCTCTTGAAGCTGGCGGCAAAAGAATTCGGCCATTATTGTTATTTGCAACTTTACATGCATTTGGAATCGACCCTAAACAGGGGATCCCGGCTGCAGCTGCAATAGAAATGATTCATACCTATTCATTAATCCATGATGACCTGCCCAGCATGGATAATGATGATTTAAGAAGAGGTAAACCGACCAATCACAAAGTGTTTGGAGATGCCATTGCAACACTTGCTGGAGATGCATTATTAACTTATAGTTTTGAAGTAATAAATACGCTTTCTGATGATTTTGCTGGGCCTGCTGTGAAAATGAGGTTGATTCTAGAAATGGCAAAAGCAGCCGGCGCTGAAGGAATGGTAGGCGGACAAGTAGCTGATATGGAAGGGGAGAACAAGGTTCTATCCCTGGAAGAACTAGAGTATATACATATTCACAAAACAGGCAAGCTGCTAAAGTTCAGTGTGGTCTCAGGAGCCATTATGGCCCAAGCAAACGAAAGCTCATTACAAAACCTTTCAGCGTTTGCACATCACCTTGGACTTGCTTTCCAGATACAGGATGATATTCTAGACTTGGTAGGCAATCAACAAATAATTGGAAAGCCTGTTGGCAGTGATACCGTTAACCATAAAAGCACTTATCCACAACTATTATCCTTGGAAGGGGCACGAGAAGCCCTTCAGAATCAAATTAAGCTGTCAAAAGAATATTTAAAAAAGACAGATTTAAATACCATTCTTCTTGACGAAATAACGGATTTAGTTGCATCAAGGGATCACTAGAGTGTTTTTGGCTGATTATGAGTATGTACTAATGGTTCTCATTTTGAGAAGTTGTTAATTGCCGTTATCACTTAGTGTGTTAGCGGCTATTTTTTCAGATAAAGATAGAAATACTAGGAATAAAAGGGTAGAACGAATAAGTATGAAAGTGAGTGGTCCAAAAATGGATTTATTATCAATCAAGGACCCATCCTTCTTAAAAAGGATGTCGAATCAGGAGCTTGAGGCTCTTAGTCAAGAAATTCGCGAATTTTTAATTCAGAAATTATCTGTAACCGGTGGACATATCGGACCAAATTTAGGAGTAGTAGAATTAACGCTCGCATTACATAAATGTTTTGATAGTCCTAAGGATAAACTGATTTGGGATGTAGGTCATCAATCTTATGTCCATAAGATATTAACAGGCAGGGCCAATGAATTTGATACGTTAAGACAATTTAAGGGATTATGCGGATTTCCAAAACGGGGTGAAAGTGAACACGATGTTTGGGAAACCGGCCACAGTTCTACATCTCTTTCTGCTGCCATGGGTATGGCGATTGCCCGGGATTTAAAAAAAGAAAAATCTTTTGTGGTTCCAGTTATCGGTGACGGAGCATTAACGGGCGGAATGGCACTAGAGGCGTTGAATCATATTGGTCATGAAAAAAAGAATATGATTGTAGTGCTGAATGATAATGAGATGTCGATTGCACCTAACGTCGGTGCCCTTCATAATATTCTTGGCCAATTGCGGACCGCTGGTAAATACCAATGGGTAAAAGATGAACTTGAAGTACTATTGAAAAAGGTACCTGCAGTAGGTGGAAAACTTGCTGCAACTGCCGAAAGAATAAAGGATAGCCTCAAGTATTTGGTGGTTTCCGGTATGTTCTTTGAAGAGCTTGGCTTTACTTATTTAGGACCTATTGATGGTCATAATTTCGATAATTTATTTGAAAGTCTCCAATACGCTAAGAAAACCGACGGACCTGTCCTTCTCCATGTTATTACTAAAAAAGGGAAGGGTTTTAGACCAGCGGAAATTGACAAGATTGGTACATGGCACGGGACTGGTCCATATAAAATGGATACAGGAGATTTTGTTAAACCCACAAAAAAACAACCGCCTGCTTGGAGCAGTGTGGTCAGTGAAACGGTCCGGAAGCTAGCAAGAAATGATAATCGAATTGTGGCGATTACTCCAGCAATGCCTGTAGGATCAAAGTTAGAAGGGTTTGCAAGTGAGTTTCCTGATCGTATGTTTGACGTTGGGATTGCTGAACAGCACGCGGCAACAGTGGCGGCAGGGTTGGCAACTCAAAATATGAAGCCTTTCTTAGCGATTTATTCAACCTTTTTACAACGTGCCTATGATCAAGTGCTGCATGATATATGCAGGCAAAACTTAAATGTTTTTATTGGAATTGACCGCGCAGGCTTAGTTGGTGCCGATGGCGAAACCCATCAAGGGGTTTTTGATATAGCCTTTTTAAGACATATGCCAAACATGGTCTTAATGATGCCTAAGGACGAAAATGAAGGCCAGCATATGGTCTATACGGCTTTAAGTTATAATGATGGACCGATAGCCATGAGATTTCCCCGTGGAAATGGACTTGGAGTAGCAATGGATGAAGAGTTCCATAACATACCAATTGGCACATGGGAGACGCTAAAAGAAGGTAGTGATGCGGTAATCCTAACCTTTGGCACCACCATTCCAATGGCTATGGAGGCTGCACAAAAACTTGAAAAACAGGGGTTATCCATATCCGTTGTCAATGCCAGGTTTATCAAGCCCCTTGATGAAACCATGCTTACGGAACTTCTCGATAAAGGTATTCCTATCCTTACGATTGAGGAGGCGGTGTTGCAGGGCGGGTTTGGCAGTGCAATTCTAGAATTTGCGGGGTCCAAGGGATATCACGATGCACTTATTGACCGGATGGGAATCCCAGACCAGTTTATTGAACACGGTGACGTAGATTCCTTGCTTGAGGAAATCAGTTTAACAACAGAAGAAACGATTAAGAGGACTTCTATTTTAGCAAATGCCAGAAAAAAACAACAAAGGGCTTAAAATATGAAAAATAAAGAGCGTTTAGATGTTTTATTAGTTGAAAGAGGACTTATTGAAACAAGGGAAAAGGCTAAAAGAGCCATTATGGCTGGCCTAGTATATACAAATGAAGAACGGTTAGATAAACCAGGTGAAAAGGTTAAGGTTGATATACCCCTGAATATAAAAGGAAATGTCCTTCCATATGTCAGTCGCGGTGGATTAAAGCTAGAAAAGGCATTAAAGGTCTTTAATGTTAATGTCGAAGGGAAGGTCTTATTGGATATCGGTTCTTCTACTGGCGGGTTTACGGATTGTGCACTACAAAATGGTGCTAAGATGTCATATGCCCTTGATGTTGGATATAATCAGCTTGCCTGGAAGCTGCGGCAGGATGAACGAGTAGTTGTAATGGAAAGAACCAACTTTCGTTATGTAACACCAGCGGATTTAAGCCGCGAGATGCCAAACTTTGCGACCATCGATGTATCTTTCATCTCTCTAACCTTAATTTTACCTGTATTAAAAACCTTGTTAATTCCCGGAAGTGATATTATTGCCTTAGTCAAGCCGCAATTTGAGGCAGGGCGTGAGCAAGTGGGCAAAAAAGGAATTGTTCGGGATGAGAAAGTTCATTTACAAGTCATTGAGAAAATTATTAATTTTTCCATTAAAGAAGGTTATGTTGTAAGAAACTTATCCTTCTCCCCGATTACCGGGGGAGATGGAAATATTGAATTTTTGCTTCACCTCCATTGGGAAGGTGAACAAGAAATAGGTGCTAATCAGCTGAAGTTTCAGCCTGTGGAAGTCGTAGAACAATCCCATCGAGAATTTCATACAAAGCATGAAGAAGGGTAGGCAATTAGCCTATCCTTATGCATCGTAATGTATTTTTATAAAAAAATGTACATTCCTTCTAAAATGGGCTAACATATTGGTAAGTAGGACATTGGGACAAGTGCTCATATGTTCTTTATTGTCTAGCTCCAGCGCCTAGCCTAACGAATGGTCTACAGCCAATATGTCCAAAAAGGTTAAAAAGCAACCTTTTGGCCAGCTTGTAGGCTTGTCGGGACGAACCAAGGCGCTTGCGCTTTTCTTATATTACGGGGTGAAAAAATGAATAAAGGTCAACGTCATATTAAAATAAGAGAGATTATTGCCGGCAATGATATTGAGACGCAAGATGATTTAGTGGATGAATTAAAGAACGCAGGCTATAACGTTACTCAAGCTACTGTGTCAAGAGATATTAAGGAATTACATTTAGTTAAAGTGCCATTAACAGATGGCCGTTATAAATACAGTTTACCTGCAGATCAGCGTTTTAACCCACTACAAAAATTAAAAAGGTCGCTAATTGACGCATTTGTCAGAATTGATTCCGCTGGCCATTTACTGGTCATGAAATGCCTGCCTGGTAATGCCATGGCAATCGGTGCATTGATTGACAATCTCGATTGGGAAGAAATATTGGGAACGATATGTGGTGATGATACCATGTTAATTATCTGTCGAACACCAGAAGATACAGAGGTCATTACAAACCGGTTCCTTGACATGCTTTAAATGGGGGGAGAGTTCCTTGTTAGCAGAATTATCAATAAAAAATTTCGCCATTATTGAAAATTTATCAATTTCATTTGAAAAAGGGTTAACGGTTCTAACGGGGGAAACAGGTGCAGGTAAATCAATTATTATTGATGCGATTCACCTTATCGTTGGGGGCAGAGGGTCGGCTGAATTTGTCCGCCATGGGGAAGAAAGAGCCGTAATTGAAGGATTATTCCAAATAGATGACCTAAACCATCCTGTTATTTCAAAAGCATTTGAATTCGGCATCGAAATTGAAGAAGGCATGGTTATATTACGTCGGGATATAGCTCGTACAGGGAAAAGTGTTTGTCGAATTAATGGAAAGCTTGTGACCATTTCCATTCTCAGAGAGATAGGTTCTACACTTGTAGATATTCATGGGCAGCATGAACATCAGGAGCTTATGGATGAAACGAGACATCTGACACTACTTGATCAATTCGGCGCGGAAGAAATTGATCCTGCTCAGAATGAATATGTTCAAGTATTTCGCCGCTATGAGCAGACACTACATAAACTTAAATCCTTGAGTGAAAATGACCAGCAGACAGCACATCGGCTCGACCTAATTCAATTTCAATTAGATGAAATTCAAAAGTCTAATTTAAAGCCGAACGAAGACGAAGAATTATTTGAGGAAAAAAGAAGACTGGGGAATTTCGAGAGGGTATTTGAAGCCATCCAAACAGGCTATAACGCTTTACAGGGCGAACAAAAGGGGCTTGATTGGATAGGAATGGTCATGGGCTCTCTAGAAGAGGCTGCGGCACTTGATACAAGCTACCGAGAATTATCTGATTCGGTTTCAAATAGTTTTTATCAATTAGAGGATGCGGCACAAACATTAAGAAATGAATTAGACATTTTAGAATATGACCCGCAAAGATTAAATGATATTGAAACACGTTTAAACGAGATTAACCAATTGAAACGGAAATATGGGAAAACCATTCCAGAAATTTTAGAATACGCTGCTAAAATTGAAGAAGAAATTGAAACACTTCAAAATAAAGAAACGCATATTGGAGAGCTGGAAAAGGAATTAATATCGATTAAAAAAGACTTAGTCCTTGAAGCAAAACAATTAACGGATATTCGCCGTAAATGGGCAATAAAGTTAACAAAATTAATTCATCAGGAATTAAAAGAACTGTATATGGAGAAAACTATTTTTGAAATTCGTTTTGAATCCGAGCAGCTTCATTTTGCTAAAAATGGCGTCGATCATATTGAGTTTTATATTTCCACCAATCCTGGGGAACCATTAAAACCATTGTCAAAGGTGGCATCAGGTGGAGAATTGTCTCGAATCATGCTTGCATTAAAAAGTATCTTCTCTAAACATCAAGGGGTAACCTCAATTATTTTTGATGAAGTAGATACTGGTGTCAGCGGACGGGTCGCCCAATCAATTGCTGAAAAAATTTATAAAGTTGCCGTAGGTTCTCAGGTTCTTTGTATCTCCCATTTACCACAAGTAGCAGCTATGGCTGATACACACCTGTATATAGCGAAAGATATTAAGGGCGGACGTACAAAAACCTCTGTTACATCCTTAAGGACGAAGGAAAAGATCAAGGAAATCGGCCGGATGATTTCGGGAACTGAAATTACCGATTTAACGAAGCAACATGCAGAGGAATTATTGCAATTAGCTGGTAAAAATAAGAAAAAATGAAAAGCTATCCAAATTGGGTAGCTTTTTTATGTTGAACGAAGTTATAAATGATTGTCAAGGAGGCAAAATTATAGATGTAGCCATTTTTATAAGTGCAGTTGAAAAGAAGCGAGGAGAGTGAAGGATTTGAAGTTAGAAATAATTAGAAAAATTATTGGTGGAATTCTCCTTGTTTCATTAATTAGCCTTATTTTTTTTCAGCCCTTACAGCAATACCTCTCAATACCAAAATCAATAACCGTTTTTGAAGGACAAGATTACACGTTCCTAAAGGCTGCCCCGGTAACAGCCACCATAGCTTCTCACAATGCGAATATCACGCTTAATCAGGAAAAAAAATCGGTATCTGTTAAAGCAAATGAATATGGCAAAAACGAAATGCTCCTGGAATACGCAGGGATCCCAATTAAAAAGGTCGATGTACGGGTCCTAAAAGATTTTCGTGTATTACCCGGTGGTCAATCAATTGGCGTTAAACTAAATACGGTAGGTGTGTTAGTGGTTGGTCACCATTTAATTAACACCACAAACGGAAAAAAGTCCCCAGGTGAAATTGCAGGAATTAAAGTTGGGGATATCATTACAGAAATCAATGGCAGTAAGATTGAAAAGATGACAGACGTAGCTCCATTTGTTCAATCGGCAGGGCAAGACGGTAAACCCCTCAATTTAGTGATTAGCCGAGAAAGTGGTAAATTCACAACAAAGCTTACTCCATTGAAAGATAAAGGAGAGAGCACCTATAAGCTTGGCTTATATATCAGAGATTCTGCAGCTGGTATTGGAACCATGACATTTGTTCACCCGCAATCTAAAAAATATGGTGCCCTTGGACATGTCATTTCAGACATGGATACAAAAAAACCAATCGTTGTAGAAGATGGTCAAATTGTCCGTTCTACCGTAACATCTATTGAAAAAGGAAGTAATGGAGATCCAGGTGAAAAACTAGCTCGTTTTTCTTCGGATCATGAAATTGTTGGAAATATCCAAAAGAATAGTCCGTTTGGGATTTTTGGAGAATTAAACAGGGATTTAAAAAATGGCATAATGGATAAACCACTTCCAATTGCCTTATCTGACCAGGTAAAAGAAGGACCGGCTAAAATATTAACAGTGGTTAATGACGACCGAGTTGAAGAATTTGATATTGAAATTGTTAGCACAATTCCGCAAAAGTTTCCGGCAACAAAAGGCATGGTTATTAAAGTAACCGATCCAAAGCTGCTTGAAAAGACAGGAGGAATTGTACAGGGAATGAGTGGAAGTCCGATTATCCAAAACGGCAAGCTTGTCGGAGCTGTCACTCATGTTTTTGTCAATGATCCTACCTCTGGCTATGGAGTCCATATTGAGTGGATGTTGAATGAAGCTGGAATTAATATATACGAAACACCGAAAGAGAAAGCAAGCTAAGATTGAAAAGTGCAAAATAGGCATAATGGCCTATTTTGCTTCTTTTTTTATAGGCTTTGTTAAAGGTTATTGTTGATTTCAACATGTTGATTGGAGCGAAGCCGCCTGGAGCGGAAATCAACATTCAAGATTAACACAGCCTTTTTATAAAAAGAAAATTCGACAAAAAACAGTTATAAATTGGAAAAGACGCGATTTGAGTCGAAAAAAGAAGTAAAACAAAGAAAAGATGAGATTTTATCACTATTTTAACAAATATTTAAAAAATGAAAGGAATTTTAGTTGCATTGTCGAATTTCTAAATTAGAATAGAATTAAGAGAAAAAATGCACGATTTAAATGTCACTTAAAAATAGAGACTGGATTTGATGAGGGAGGAACTGGAATTGAAAAAAATCAAGGTATGCGTTGTTGACGATAATAGAGAGTTAGTTGGATTATTAGAGGACTATATTTCCTCCCAAGATGATATGGAAGTTGTCGGTATTGCACATAATGGTCAAGAATGTTTAGATATGCTAACCTCCGCAGATCCTGATGTTCTTGTGTTGGATATCATAATGCCTCATCTTGACGGTTTAGCCGTCCTTGAACGTTTACGTGATGTGAAAAAAGGCACGATTCCCAATGTCATTATGCTAACTGCATTTGGGCAAGAGGATGTGACCAAAAAGGCTGTTGAACTTGGTGCTTCTTATTTTATCTTAAAACCATTTGATATGGAAAATCTCGGCAGTCACATTCGACAAGTAAGCGGTAATGGTAATACGTTTACAAGGAAGGCTCCATCTGTAAGTTATCGTTCTCAAGTCGAACAAAAGCCAAAAAACCTTGATGCAAGTATCACGAGTATTATTCATGAAATAGGTGTTCCAGCGCATATAAAAGGATATTTATATTTGCGTGAAGCCATCTCAATGGTTTACAACGATATCGAACTTTTAGGTTCTATAACCAAAGTATTATATCCGGATATCGCCAAGAAATATAATACGACAGCAAGCCGTGTGGAACGGGCAATTCGTCATGCGATTGAAGTAGCCTGGAGCAGGGGGAATATTGACTCCATTTCGTCTCTTTTTGGTTATACGGTAAGTATGTCGAAAGCAAAGCCTACTAACAGTGAATTTATTGCCATGGTAGCAGATAAATTACGCCTTGAACATAAGGCTTCTTGAAACGACCAGTAAATACGGTATAAGGCCTTCATTCCATTGAATGAAGGCCTTACTTTTTAGGTTTTCAGGTGATTTATTAATTTTCTTTCTTTTCCATTTCCATTAGTTTTTGGATGAGAATATGTTGAGGTAAATGCATAAGCTGTTCTAACGGTATTTCTAATTCCTTCGATAGTTTTAGGGCAGTTTCTGTTGATAATTGTAATGGCTTCATGTATATTCCTCCATTTTTATATTGGGAAGTGAAAATATGACACAAATTTTTGCGCACCGAGGATATTCCACCTTATTTGCTGAAAATACCATGGGCGCCTTTATAGAGGCTGAAAAAGTTGGTGCTGATGGATTAGAACTCGATGTTCAGTTAACCAAGGATGGAGAAATTGTTGTTATTCATGATGAAAAAGTGGACCGAACCACTACGGGAAAGGGATTTGTTAAAGATTTCTTATTTAGTGAAATTAGAAAATTAAATGCAAACAAAGAAGGTTTAAAAAAGGAACAAATCCCATCTTTAATTGAAGTATTGGAATGGCTCCAATCCAATCAATTAATCTGTAACATTGAGTTGAAAAACGGTCTCATTCCGTATGAGGGAATGGAAGAAAAAGTAATTCGGCTAGTTAGAAGATATGGTCTTAGTGAACGGATCATTATCTCCTCTTTTAATCATTATAGTATTGTTTACAGCTATAGGATTGCACCAGAAATTGAAACAGCCCCATTGTTTATCGAAGGAATTTATATGCCTTGGATTTATTCCCAATCCATCCGAGCAAAAGGAATTCATCCCAAACACTCCGCTATGTCTGATGCTGTTCTTGTTGAAACAATGGAAAATGGCATTGCGGTACGGCCCTATACAGTTAACAAAGATGAAGATATGCAACGGCTTTTTAAAATAAATTGTACCGCCATTATAACGGATGACCCTGTTAAGGCTCTCCGTATCCGGAAACAAATTCAGAACAAATCATAGTATGAGGAGCTGTTAATTGAAAAGGAGAGTGCTGTTCAAATCGAACAGCCTCTCCTTTTTTAAACACTCATAGCTGCAAACTACTTCTTAAACTTTGTTTGAACTTTATTGCGCTTACGGTCTCGATGAAATATAAACCCAGCTACAAATCCAAGACCCCCGATAAAAAAAATCAAACCCGTTAAGAATTGCAATAATAAATTTGGAAATGGCGCTTGCAAAATTCCAAATGTCATATCACGCATTAATTTAATTCCTAAAGCTGCTAATGCACCTGGAATGACTAAAATGATGAGGGCAATAATACGTATCATACATAAATCCTTCCAATTACTAGATAATTTCTAACTTCCTTATCATTATATCTCAACAAAATATTTTTATATAGAAGAAAATTGTCAAGGAGGGTCATTTAGTTATAATATTGATAATGAAGATATTTGCAGAGATTTTTCTTTAATGAATGCAAAAAATTTCCTAATGCCAAAAGGGGTATAAAAAATGCAAAATATTATGATTGTTGGTGCTGGTAAAGGTGGAACGGCAATCTTAAAAATTTTAAAAGAATCCGAAGTGCTTAATGTACACGTTGTAATCGATCGAAACGAAAATGCACCGGGAATCCTCTTTGCAAGGAAAGAAGGAATTAAAACAGGGACAAGCTGGGAGCCCTTTTTATATGAGAATATTGATATCATTATTGAAGTAACAGGAAGTGATGAAGTTTTTCGAGAAATTCGAAATGCTAAAAGTAAACAAACTGTATTAATTCCTGGGAGTGTGGCGTTCTTAGTAGCAAAGCTCATGGAAGAAAAGGAAGAACTTGTGGCCAAGCTTCAGAATGATTCATATAAGCAGGAACTAATTTTTAACGCGGCCAATGATGGTATGATGGTAATTGACCAAAAAGGACAAATCATTCTGTTTAATAAAAGAGCCGAGGAAATTATGGGGGTTAAAAAAGAGCAGGCAATTGGCAAGGCTGTTCTGGATGTAATCCCGATGAGCAGGCTTTTATTAATTTTGAAAACAAGAAGAGTTGAATCTAACCAGGAAATGATATTAGGTAATGGACGAAAAATTATTACGACCCGTATTCCTATCATTGAAGAAAATGGAACATTGATGGGGGCATTTGCTGTTTTTAAGGATATAACCGAAGTGGTAAATTTAGCGGAGGAGATAACCAATTTAAAAGAAATCCAAACCATGCTTCAAGCCATTATCCATTCGAGCGATGATGCTATCTCTGTTGTGGATGAAAATGGCCGCGGAATACTCATTAATCCAGCCTACACCAGACTAACAGGTCTTACCAAAGATCAAGTTATCGGTCAGCCAGCTACGGCTGACATTTCTGAGGGTGAGAGTATGCATATGAAAGTTTTACAAACAAGAAGAGCTGTACGCGGTGTGCCAATGCGGGTAGGACCAAATAAAAGGGAAGTAATTGTTAATGTTGCTCCGATTATTGTAGAAGGAAAATTAAAAGGCAGTGTCGGTGTTATCCATGATATGTCAGAAATGAAATCGTTAAGCAGAGAATTAAATCGCGCTAGACAAATCATCCGAACGCTTGAAGCAAAATACACCTTTGAGGATATTATCGGCATCTCAGAGGAAATGGTCATTGCGATTGAACAGGCAAAGCTTGGGGCGAAAACTCCTGCCACCGTATTGCTCCGAGGGGAATCAGGAACAGGTAAAGAGTTGTTTGCTCATGCGATACATAATGCGAGTGACCGAAAATACAATAAATTTATTCGGGTGAATTGTGCAGCAATTTCGGAATCATTATTAGAGAGCGAATTATTTGGCTATGAGGAAGGTGCCTTTTCAGGTGCACAAAGGGGTGGGAAAAGAGGGTTTTTTGAAGAAGCAAACAATGGCAGTATCTTTTTAGATGAGATAGGGGAATTATCTGCCAATACACAAGCAAAACTCTTAAGGGTGCTGCAGGAAAGTGAAATTATCCGTGTGGGTGCTGCAAAGCCGATCAACATAAATGTCCGAGTCATTGCAGCAACCAATGTAAACCTAGAAAAGGGTATTGCTAAAGGATCGTTTAGGGAAGACTTATATTACCGATTAAATCGTATGCCAATTCAAATTCCTCCGCTCAGGAAACGTAAAGAGGAAATCCCTGTTTTATGCAGCAGGCTAATTGAAAAGATTAATCGAGACTATGGAAGAAATGTGGAAGGTGTGACCAAAAACGCACTAACTCAATTAATGGAATATGACTGGCCGGGAAATGTAAGAGAATTAGAAAATATCTTGGGCAGGGCGATTATTTTTATGAATTATAGTGATACTTTAATAGATGTTCACCATCTTCCAGAATTAAGGAATAAAACATTAAAGGTTGAATCTTCTGGAATGAACTCTGCTGTACCGGTTCTTGAAGAAAGGACCTTGCCTGAAATGGTCGAAGAATACGAAGCAAGGATTATCCAGGAAACTCTTTCACGAATGAACGGTAATAAAACGTTAACAGCTAAAACATTAGGTTTATCGGTAAGAAACCTTTATTATAAGCTGGATAAGTTTAATCTTGAAAGAAATAGCACGCAATAATTTTCATGGTATGAAAATTATTGCACTGTTCTGATCTGGAAAATAAAACGTTTACATAAAAGTGTTTTGGCACAAAACTTGCATATTTTATTATGGGATTGAGGAAGTGAAGAAAGGGTTGATGAATGCTTGTTACTAGATTCACTGATTAACCAAGCAACCCGAAAAGGCCAAAATACGGTTGCTGTAGCTGCAGCAGACACGGCAGAAGTAGTTGAGGCCGTGAGTGATGCCTTAAAGCGAAATCTTGCTGAATTTATACTTTATGGCGATCAAGAAAAAATTCGTTTACTGCTTAAATTGCAAAAGCATGATTTGCTTAATAATCATAAATTAAGGATTGTTCATACAGGCTCTGCTGTTGCTGCTGCAGAGTCTGCGGTTCAAGCGGTATTCAACAAACAAGCAAATGTTTTAATGAAAGGAAATATTCCATCCAGTATATTATTAAAGGCAGTTTTAAATAAGGAATATGGACTTAGGACAGGGAATGTTTTATCACATACTGCCGTTTTTGAAATCCCTGGCTATAACCAACTAATCTTCATTACAGATGCTGCTATGAACATTGCACCTAGCCTAGGACAAAAAATACAAATATTGAATAATGCCGTTACACTTGCCAAATCAATCGGAATCGAAATGCCAAAAGTGGCTGTCATAGCTGCGGTTGAAGCAGTAAACCCAGATATGCCGGCAACCCTTGATGCAGCTGCATTAACGATGATGAATAGACGCGGGCAGATTAGGGGTTGCATTGTCGATGGACCATTGGGTCTTGATAATGCTATTTCAGAATTAGCTGCGGAACACAAAGGGATTATAAGCGACGTAGCAGGTAAAGCAGATATTTTATTGGTCCCTGCTATTGAAGTTGGAAATGTGTTGTACAAATCATTAATTTACTTTGCTAAGGCAAAGGTAGGCGCGGTCCTTACGGGGGCAAGTGCTCCCATTGTACTGACATCAAGAGCGGATTCCGCTGAGAGTAAGCTCTACTCATTAGCTTTAGCCTTATGCTGTGTTAATAAATAGATTTTGACCCATTTTGAGGAGGAAAAATTCATGGAGATCTTTAAATATTTAGAAAAATATGATTATGAGCAATTGGTTTTTTGTCAAGATAAGCAATCAGGTTTAAAAGCAATTATTGCTATACATGATACAACTCTTGGCCCAGCATTGGGCGGAACACGTATGTGGACATATGCCTCTGAGGAAGCAGCCATTGAAGATGCGCTTCGTCTTGCAAGAGGAATGACCTATAAAAATGCAGCGGCAGGCTTAAATCTTGGCGGAGGAAAAACGGTTATCATTGGCGATCCTCGTAAAGATAAAAGTGAGGCCTTATTTAGGGCATTCGGCCGTTATGTCCAAGGTTTAAATGGAAGGTATATTACAGCTGAAGACGTAGGTACCACTGTAGCGGATATGGACCTAATTCATGAAGAAACAGATTTTGTAACGGGTATATCGCCTGCATTTGGTTCATCTGGCAATCCATCTCCAGTCACCGCTTACGGTGTATATCGCGGAATGAAAGCAGCGGCAAAAGAAGCATTTGGTACAGATTCTCTTGAAGGAAGAGTCGTTGCTGTTCAAGGGGTTGGTAATGTAGCTTATACGCTTTGTGAATATCTGCATAAGGAAGGGGCCCAGCTAATCGTAACGGACATTAATAAAGAGGCGGTTAATCGGGCCGTTGAAGCTTTTGGGGCACGTGCTGTTGATCCGGATGACATTTATGGAGTGGAATGTGACATCTATGCTCCTTGTGCTTTAGGAGCAACCATCAACGATGATACAATCCCTCAATTAAAAGCAAAGGTAATTGCAGGTTCAGCCAATAACCAATTAAAGGATACCCGTCATGGTGATACCATTCATGAAATGGGTATTGTCTACGCCCCGGACTATGTAATAAATGCTGGCGGCGTTATTAATGTGGCTGATGAGCTTTATGGATACAATCAAGAACGTGCCATGAAAAAGGTTGAACAGCTATATACGACAATTGAAAAGGTAATTGAAATTTCGAAACGGGATGGCATCCCAACCTATGTTGCTGCTGATCGAATGGCAGAAGAAAGAATTGAACGAATCCGCAATTCAAGAAGTCAATTTTTGCAAAATGGCCATCACATTTTAAGCCATCGAATTTCAAGATAATAGTGGGAACCAAGACCAGTGTCAGAGGTTAGTTCAAATACTAAATGGCTAACTAGGATAATTGAAGTTAAGGCGGAGCGCTGAATTAGAATTCAGCGCATTTGCCATTAGATAGATGTTTTTTAAGTGGAGGTTATGACATTGCAAGAAAATAACTATCGGATATTAGCCATCAACCCAGGATCAACATCCACTAAAATAGGCATATTTGATCATGAAATTTCCATCTTTGAAAAGACAATCCGCCATGAAGCTAAAAAAATTAATACTTTTGCTAATATTATTGACCAATATCAATTTAGAAAAACGGCAATTTTGGAAACACTGGATAATGAAGGAATTAATATATCAAAGTTATCAGCAGTTTGTGGCCGTGGTGGCTTACTCCGTCCCATTAAAGGGGGAACATACGCAGTCAATGATTTGATGTTAAAGGACCTGCAATCTGGTTACTCCGGCCAGCATGCATCCAATCTAGGCGGGATTATCGCCTACGAAATTGCAACTGGGCTTAATATCCCAGCCTTTATTGTCGATCCGGTTGTTGTTGATGAACTTGCTCCGATTGCAAGGATATCCGGTTTTTCCCTAATTGAGAGAAAAAGCATTTTCCATGCCTTAAACCAAAAAGCTGTAGCCAGAAGAGTAGCAAAGGAACTGGGGAGAGAATACAGTGAATTGAATCTAATTGTTGCCCATATGGGCGGGGGGATAACGGTTGGTGTCCATCAACAAGGCAGAGTAGTAGATGTAAACAATGGTTTGCATGGAGATGGTCCATTTAGTCCTGAACGGGCCGGAACGGTTCCTGCAGGAGATTTGATAGCACTTTGTTACTCTGGCGAACATTACAGAGAAGAAATTATGAAACGACTGGTTGGGCAAGGGGGACTTGTTGGATACCTTGGAACAAATGATGCGAAAGAAGTAGAACAAAGAATTACTGCGGGTGACAAAAAGGCGGAATTAATATATGAGGCGATGTCCTATCAAGTAGCAAAGGAAATTGGATCTTGCAGTACGGTACTATCTGGCAAGGTGGATGCCATTGTTTTAACAGGAGGCCTTGCTTATGGAGCAGGTTTCGTCAAACGAATTAGTGATAGGGTTAATTGGATTGCAGATGTCATTGTTCATCCTGGTGAAGATGAGCTTCAAGCATTGGCCGAAGGAGCCCTTCGGGTTTTACGGGGTGAAGAAGAGGTGAAAGTGTATCCAGGAAATTTTTCCACTGCAAAAATCTAAAGTAGAATGGGGAGGAAATGTTAATGGCACAAGAATATGATTTGGTCATACTTGGAGGTGGAACTGGCGGCTATGTGGCAGCTATTCGTGCTTCTCAGCTTGGTTTAAAGACAGCCATTGTAGAAAAAGGAAAGTTGGGAGGAACCTGCCTGCATAAAGGCTGCATCCCAAGTAAGGCCCTGTTAAGAAGTGCGGAAGTATTTGCAACAACAAAGCGCGGTGAGGATTTTGGTGTGATTACGACCGATGTTTCATTAGATTTTGGGAAGGTTCAAGCCAGAAAAAATAAAATTATTGATCAATTACATAAAGGCGTCCAACATCTAATGAAACAAGGAAAGATTGATGTCTATGAAGGAATCGGCCGTATCCTTGGACCATCAATTTTTTCACCAATGCCAGGTACCATTTCTGTTGAAATGAACAACGGAACGGAAAACGAGATGTTGATTCCGAAAAATGTCATTGTGGCCACAGGTTCGAGACCTAGAACGCTGCCTGGATTGGAAATCGACGGTGAATTTGTGTTGTCTTCTGATGAAGCATTACAGCTCAAAGAGTTGCCACAATCCATTATTATAATTGGGGGCGGCGTGATTGGAATAGAATGGGCTTCCATGCTGTCTGATTTTGGAGTTGATGTTACAGTTCTTGAGTTTGCTGACCGCATTATTCCAACAGAGGATAAAGAGATTTCTAAAGAAATGCAGCGAGTAATGAAAAAGAGAGGGATTAACCTGGTTACAAGTGCTAAGGTGCTTCCTGAAACAATTGTTAAAGGTCAAGAGGTTAGTATTTCAGCAGAGGTTAAAGGCGTGCTTAAACAGTTTAAGGCTGAAAAACTCTTAGTCTCGGTTGGCCGTCAAGCAAATCTAGAGGGAATAGGACTTGAAAATACCGATATCCAAGCAGAAAATGGCTTTATCGTAACCAACGAGTTTTACCAAACGAAAGAATCTCATATTTATGCGATAGGCGACGTAATAGGCGGTTTACAACTTGCACATGTAGCCTCGCATGAGGGGATTATTGCAGTTGAACATATAGCAGGTGAAAAACCATCACCATTGAATTATAACTTGGTATCTAGGTGCATCTACAGTAACCCGGAGGTCTCAAGTGTAGGAATAACTGAGGAGCAGGCAAAAGAAAATGGCCGTAAATTGAAAGTAGGTAAGTTTTCCTTCCGGGCAATCGGGAAAGCCCTTGTTTTTGGGGAATCAGATGGTTTTGTAAAAATTATCGCAGACTCGGAGACTGATGATATTCTAGGGGTGCATATGATCGGGCCGCATGTAACAGATATGATTACAGAGGCTGGGCTTGCCATGGTATTAGATGCAACACCATGGGAAATTGCTCATACCATTCATCCCCATCCAACTTTGACAGAAGCCATTGGAGAAGCTGCCCTAGCCGTTGATGGGAAGGCCATTCATTCATAATAATAAACGTTTTATGCTAGGATCATTTGTTAGTGTATAGTGAACAATCGGGAGGTAAGAAATATATGGCAGAGAAGCGTCATGAAATTTTAGGTTTAAGTGACCAAAAGGTATTGGAAATGTATGAGACGATGCTTTTGGCCCGACGCATTGATGAGCGGATGTGGTTATTGAATCGTGCAGGAAAAATTCCATTTGTTATTTCATGTCAGGGCCAGGAAGCAGCACAAGTGGGGGCCGCTTTTGCTCTTGACCGCGAGAAGGATTATGTACTTCCTTATTACCGTGACATGGGGGTTGTATTAACATTCGGAATGACACCAACAGAATTGATGCTCTCGGGTTTTGCTAAAGCGGAGGACCCAAATTCCGGAAGCCGGCAAATGCCTGGACACTTTGGCCAAAAGAAAAATAGAATCGTAACAGGATCGTCACCTGTTACAACTCAAGTTCCTCACGCTGTAGGAATCGCTCTTGCAGGAAAAATGGAGAAAAAAGACCTCGTGACATTTGTTACCTTTGGGGAAGGTTCCTCAAACCAAGGAGATTTCCATGAGGGTGCGAACTTTGCAGGTGTGCATAAACTTCCGGTTATTTTTATGTGTGAAAATAATAAGTATGCTATTTCTGTCCCAATTGAAAAACAATTAGCCTGTGAAAAGGTGTCAGATCGTGCAATCGGCTATGGGATGCCAGGTGTCACCGTTGATGGTAATGATCCTTTGGAAGTGTATAGGGCTGTAAAAGAAGCTGCTGACAGAGGACGTCGCGGTGAAGGGCCAACACTGGTTGAAACTGTCTCTTACCGTCTTACACCTCATTCTTCGGATGATGATGATCGTTCATACCGCGCACCGGATGAAGTGGCAAAAGCAAAAACAAAGGATCCGCTTATGACTTTCGGGGCCTATTTAAAGGAAACGAAGGTCTTAAATGATGAACTGGAAAAAGAAATCAATGATCGTGTGATGAAACTGGTGAATGAGGCGACAGATTATGCTGAAAATGCTCCTTATTCAGCACCAGAAGATGCATTGAAATATGTTTATGAGGAAACGGAAGAGTAAGGGGGACGTAAAATGGCGATTATTTCATATATTGATTCAATCACAATGGCGATGCGTGAAGAAATGGAACGGGATCCAAAAGTATTTATCCTTGGAGAAGATGTAGGAGTGAAAGGCGGCGTATTTAAAGCCACCCAGGGGTTGTATGAACAATTTGGCGAGGAGCGGGTCATTGATACACCACTCGCCGAGTCAGCTATCGCAGGTGTAGGGATTGGGGCAGCCATGTACGGAATGCGTCCAATTGCAGAAATGCAATTTGCTGATTTTATCATGCCAGCTGTAAATCAAATTATTTCTGAAGCGGCAAAAATTCGCTATCGTTCTAACAATGATTGGAACTGTCCAATTGTTATCCGTGCCCCTTACGGCGGCGGAGTACATGGAGCACTTTATCATTCCCAATCAGTGGAAGCCGTTTTTGCTAATCAGCCAGGCTTGAAAATAGTCATGCCTTCGACACCATACGATGCGAAAGGATTATTAAAAGCAGCTATTCGCGACAATGACCCCGTTCTCTTTTTCGAGCACAAACGGGCCTATCGTTTAATTAAGGGTGAGGTCCCTGCAGAGGATTATACCCTGCCGATCGGGAAAGCTGATGTAAAGCGAGAAGGCGAAGATATTACGGTCATTACTTATGGTCTATGTGTTCATTTTGCCCTTCAAGCAGCAGAAAAATTAGCCCGCGATGGAATTTCTGCTCATATTCTTGATTTACGAACTGTCTACCCGCTAGACCAAGAGGCAATTATAGAGGCAGCTTCTAAAACGGGCAAGGTGCTGCTAATAACAGAGGACAATAAGGAAGGAAGCATCATCGGTGAGGTTTCAGCCATTATAGCGGAACATTGTTTATTTGATTTAGATGCTCCGATTAAGCGGCTCGCTGGCCCAGATGTCCCAGCTATGCCATATTCTCCTACTATGGAGAAATTCTTTATGATTAATCCGGACAAAGTTGAAAAAGCAATGCGTGAGCTGGCGGAATATTAAGGAGGTATGGAACTCGTGGCAATTGAACAAATTAGAATGCCTCAATTAGGGGAAAGTGTAACCGAAGGGACTATTAGCAAGTGGTTAGTCACTGTGGGTGATAGAGTAAATAAATACGACCCACTTGCCGAGGTCATGACCGATAAAGTAAATGCAGAAGTCCCGTCCTCCTTTACTGGTGTAATTAAAGAGCTGATTGCTGAAGAAGGAGAGACACTAGCGGTCGGGGAAATAATCTGTACCATTGAAATCGAAGCTGGCACTGGACAGGATTCTACTCCCGCTGAGAGTCCAGTTCCAGAAGAAAATAGAATAACCGAAACGACAAATACATCGGTTCAACCGAATAAAACTCGGTATTCACCAGCTGTGCTAAAAATTTCCCAGGAGCACGGGATAGATTTAACAAAGGTATCTGGGACAGGTGCAGGGGGACGAATTACTAGAAAGGACCTATTAAAATTAATTGAATCAGGTCATATCCCTACCCCAGCCCAAATGGTTGAATCCGTAAGTGAATTGATACCTGCGGTCGAAGCGAAACCAAAAGAAGTACCAGCTGTGCCAAGTCAGCCAGCAGCGGTTTCGGCCCCGGCCCCTCAACAAGCGACCGTTCCTGTTAGTACCGGAGATCTTGAGATTCCAGTCACTGGGATACGTAAAGCAATCGCGGCTAATATGCTTCGCAGTAAACATGAAGCGCCGCATGCCTGGACCATGATTGAGGTGGACGCAACTAATCTTGTGGAATATCGCAACAGTCTAAAAGACGACTTTAAGAAGAAAGAAGGTTTCAATTTAACCTTTTTTGCCTTTTTTGTAAAAGCAACAGCCCAAGCCTTGAAAGAGTTTCCGCAAATAAACTCAATGTGGGCCGGGGATAAAATCATCCAAAAGAAAGACATTAATATATCTATTGCAGTTGCAACGGAAGATGCCTTGTATGTTCCTGTCATTAAAAATGCAGATGAAAAATCCATTAAGGGAATAGCTCGAGAAATCTCTGAACTAGCCGTAAAAGTGCGAACAGGGAAATTAAAATCAGAAGATATGCAAGGCGGGACATTTACGGTGAACAACACGGGTTCATTTGGCTCGGTTCAATCGATGGGAATTATTAACTACCCGCAAGCGGCGATTCTTCAAGTTGAGTCAATTGTTAAACGTCCAGTAGTCATGAATAATAACATGATTGCCATCAGAGATATGGTGAATCTTTGTATGTCCTTGGACCACAGGGTGTTAGACGGACTAATTTGCGGCCGTTTCTTACAACGAGTGAAAGAAATAGTGGAAAATACCTCTAAATCAACGACATCTATTTATTAGGCATTAAACAACCGCTGTCAGGACTGGCAGCGGTTTTTATAATGGTATAGGAAATTCTAAAATAAATTGAATAGGGACTTTGAATCCATCCTGCGCCTTTTGTTATTGCCTGAAAACTATTTGTACCATAAAATAGAAATAAGTAGAATTAATTGAATTTTACTTCAATTTAGAAGAAAGGGGAGAAGGAGTTGGAAAATATAAAAAATCAATCATTTTTACAGAAAACAATTGAGGATTGGCAAGAGAAAGCGGAAAGCACTTTAAAAGGGAAAAAGATTGATTCCTTACATCGTCATACATATGAGAACATAGTTTTGAAACCGCTTTATACAAGACTAGATGAGAAGCCAGTTCCAGATTATCCAGGAGGTTCCGATTACCGGCGGGGAATATATCCATTGGGCTACCATACAAATATGTGGAACATTGCTCAGCAGTTAGCTTACCAATCACCTAGTGAATTAAAGGAGAAACTTCATGATGCCGTAAAAAAAGGGCAAACTGCCATTGCCATTAAAGTATCGGAAGAATTAATTGAAACAGATCAGAACCTTTCTAGCGTTTTAGAAGGAATCTATCATCAATATCCATTAGCGATTAATGCAAAAGGATGGCAATCAACGATTCTAAATGTTTTAACAAAAATGGCCGAAGACGAAAACACAGCTAATAAAGTTACCGGTTATATCGGTTCAGACCCGATTGCGTTATTTGCCGAGGAAGGGGTTTTCTCACAGGAATATATTGAAGAATGGAAAAAAAATATAAACAAGTATAGTAAAAGTTTTTCATCTCTAAGCACTATTCTAATTGATACTACCCCTTATCATAATGGCGGAGCAAATGCCGTCCAAGAATTGGCCATTTCCATTGCAGAAGGGGTGCATTATCTCGATATCCTTCAGGAGAGTGAACTGGACCTTCATGCAATCGTAAAAAAAGTTGTCTTCCAATTTTCGATTGGAAGTAACTTCTTCATGGAACTAGCAAAACTTCGGGCAGCAAGAGTACTCTGGAATCGAATAACTGAGCTTTATGGTATTAAAGACGAAGCCCGCGGGATGATTATTTCTGCTGAGACCTCTTCCTTTACAAAATCCTTACATGACCCCTATGTCAATCTTCTAAGGGCTGGAAATGAAGCATTTACAGCCATTATCGGAGGGGTTCAATATTTACAAGTTGCTCCTTTTGATCATCTTACAGTCACAACACCATTTGCAGAAAGAATCGCTAAAAATATTCAACTACTCTTGAAACATGAGGCACACCTAGAAAAAGTAATTGATCCAGCAGGTGGTTCTTGGTATGTAGAAGAACTAACGAATGAACTTGCCGAAAAAGCTTGGGATTATTTCCAAAAAATCGAAGCCCAGGGCGGTATATTAAATAGCTTAAAATCCAATTGGCTGCAGCAGGAAATTAAAGCTGTCTACGACGTAAAGAATCTGGATATTCAAACTAGAAAGCAAAGTATGATCGGAACCAATGTTTATGCAGATATAAATGAAATCCCCTCCAACCCTCTACCGAAGAATATAAATAGTTTTTTTTCAAATGGGACGTATTCATTGAGCAAAATAGAAGCAATTCCTGCACGAAGACTTACAGAGCCATTTGAAGAGCTGCGAAAAAAGGCAAAGCAGCTTGAAGGAAAAGTTGGTACTATTCCATCTGTAGGAATCGTATGTCTTGGAGAATTAAAGCACTATAAACCAAGGCTTGATTTTATGAAAGGCTTTTTTGCGGCAGGTGGTTTGAACGCAATAGAAAGCAAGCCGATCGTAACTGTAGATCATGCTAAACAATTTCTCTTAGAAACAACTACATCCTATTTCTGCTTTTGTGGAACAAATGAACAGTACGAACTAGCAGGTGAAAACATACTATCATTCCTAAAATCTGAATTTCCTGACCGCAAATTTTATTTAGCAGGGCTTCCTGAAATAGAAAAACAGCCCCAGTGGCAGAGTCTGGGTATTAAGCAGTTTATTCATACAGGGACTAATTGCTATGAAACTCTTATTGATATCCTCACTGATATGGAGGTGAACACGGTTGAAGAAACAAAAGCCTGATTTTCAAAGTATTCCATTGTTTGCTGACCAAACATTCATGACTAAAAAAGAGTGGGAAGAGAAAGTTCATCAAGAAATTTCTTCTTCCCTTGAGGATTTGATCTTTGAAACAAATGAACAAATATCCCTTAAGCCTATTTATACAAAAGAAGATCGTCAAGGGTTAGAACACATTGGTGATCTTCCAGGTCTGCCTCCTTATACGAGAGGCCCCTATCCTACCATGTATGTTAATCGGCCTTGGACGGTGAGGCAATACGCAGGATTTTCAACCGCTGAGGAAAGTAATGCCTTTTACCGCCGAAATCTTGCAATGGGACAAAAGGGATTATCTGTTGCCTTTGATTTAGCTACCCATCGCGGCTACGACTCGGACCATCCACGTGTAGTCGGAGATGTTGGTAAAGCGGGAGTTGCCATAGACTCCATTCTTGATATGAAGACCCTTTTTGCTGGAATTCCCTTGGACCAAATGTCTGTATCGATGACCATGAACGGCGCAGTCTTGCCCATCCTAGCATTCTTCATTGTAACGGCTGAGGAGCAGGGGGTCAGCCAAGAAAAACTTTCGGGTACGATTCAAAATGATATTTTAAAAGAATATATGGTTCGCAACACATATATTTACCCTCCAGCTATGTCGATGAAGATCATTGCCGATATTTTTGAATATACATCCAAATACATGCCAAAGTTTAATAGTATTAGTATTTCGGGTTATCATATGCAAGAAGCAGGTGCTCCCGCAGACTTAGAGTTAGCTTATACACTTGCAGATGGATTGGAGTATGTCAGAACAGGTCTTAAAGCGGGGATTGACATTGATTCATTTGCACCTCGGCTGTCCTTTTTCTGGGCAATTGGGATGAATTATTTTATGGAAGTTGCCAAAATGCGGGCAGCAAGATTCATATGGGCCAAAATGATGAAGTCCTTCGATCCAAAAAATGAAAAATCGTTAGCATTAAGGACTCATTCACAAACGTCGGGGTGGAGTTTAACCGAACAGGATCCATTTAATAATGTTACCCGAACACTACTTGAGGCTCATGCTGCAGCCATGGGTCATACCCAATCATTGCATACGAACGCCTTAGATGAGGCCATTGCCTTACCAACAGATTTCTCTGCCCGGATTGCCCGCAACACTCAGTTGTTCTTGCAAGAAGAAACAGGATTAACCAAGGTCATCGATCCTTGGGGTGGGTCTTATTATGTTGAAAAACTGACAGATGATTTAATAAAAAGGGCCTGGATACACATTGAAGAAATTGAAGGACTTGGAGGCATGGCTAAAGCTATTGACACAGGTCTTCCAAAAATGAAAATTGAGGAAGCTGCCGCCAGAAGGCAGGCTCAAATTGATTCGGGGAAGGAAACAATCATTGGGGTTAATCGCTACAGGCTCGAAAGGGAAGAAGCAATCGATATATTGGATATTGATAATACCGCTGTCCGTTTAAAACAAATTGAAAAATTATCGGCTTTAAAGGAAGCTCGGGATCATCAAAAAGTAGCCGAGGCGCTTAGTGCCTTAACGAAAGCTGCTGAGACAGGAGAACAAAATCTATTAGAACTTGCCATAAAGGCAGCAAGAGTTAGAGCAACACTGGGTGAAATTTCTGACGCTATTGAGCGTGTGGCTAAAAGACATAAAGCTGTCATTCGCTCCGTAAGTGGAGTATATAGTACAGCGTTTAGCAATGAGGAAGAGATAAATGAAGTAAAAAAAATGACAGATGAATTTCTCGAGAATGAAGGGAGACGACCAAGAATCCTTGTTGCCAAAATGGGTCAGGACGGTCATGATCGGGGAGCAAAAGTCATCGCCACCGCTTTTGCAGATTTAGGCTTTGACGTCGACATTAGTCCATTGTTCCAAACACCAGAAGAAACTGCGATTCAAGCTGTTGAAAATGATGTTCATGTAGTGGGCATGAGCTCGCTCGCAGCGGGTCATAAGACATTGCTTCCGCAACTTGTGGACGAATTGAAAAAATTGGGCCGCGAGGATATTTTGGTTGTTATTGGAGGTGTCATTCCTGCACAAGATTATCAATTTTTATTTGATCATGGTGCGGCAGCTATTTTCGGACCGGGCACGATCATTCCTGTGGCCGCTCAAAAAGTGATTAGGGAGATTTATTTAAAACTAGGTTATGAGGAAGTGTCGCAATAAATGGGAAAGGACCATAAGCCGGAGTGGAGTGATCCTCATACAACTGACAGCTGTTTAAGTATCGTACGCAGCGGGGAAGAGCTTGAAGGTCATCCCGCGGCTATTGAAAAAAATGTGCGCTTTCGTAAACGAAATACAACAGAACCATCCGTTGACGTTCTTTATGATGGGGTGTTAAAGGGTGACCGCAGCCTGATTGCCCGAGCCATTACACTAGTTGAGAGTAATGCTGAACAGCATTTTCAAAAAGCACAGGAGCTGCTGAAAAAACTCCTTCCCAAAACAGGAAAATCAATTCGAATCGGTATTACTGGTGTACCAGGTGCCGGTAAGAGTACCTTTATTGAGGCTTTTGGTATGTACCTGTGCGGTCTAGGGTACCGGGTTGCTGTATTAGCTATTGATCCGAGTTCAAGTATTTCCGGCGGCAGTATTCTAGGTGATAAGACTAGGATGGAGCAATTATCAAAGAATACGAACGCTTTTATTCGTCCGTCACCTACGGGAGGAAAACTTGGCGGAGTACACCGAAAAACAAGGGAGGCTATGCTAATATGTGAGTCAGCCGGTTTTGATATCATTTTAATTGAAACGGTTGGAGTGGGTCAAAGTGAGGTAATTATGAGAGATATGGTGGATCTTTTCATGTTGCTAGTTTTGACCGGGGCAGGGGATGAACTTCAAGGAATGAAGAAAGGGATTATGGAACTAGCGGATCTTATCCTTGTTCACAAAGCGGATGGAGCAAATAAACAGAGAGCGGAACATACAAGGCTAGAGTATAATCGCATCCTTCACTTCCTCCAGCCAGCTACAAAAGGTTGGGTGACAAGGGCATATCCTTGCTCTTCAATCACGTTTGAAGGCATTAGTGAAATTTGGGGTGTTATTCAAAACTTTGAAGAAACCGTAAAATCCTCAGGAGTTTTTGAGGAAAGAAGGAGAATACAAGCCAAGGAATGGTTATATTCAATGATTACAGATCAGCTTCAATTTCTTTTTTACCATCATAAAGGGGTTAAAAGTGCTCTGCCAAAACTAGAGAATGAGGTCATTTCCGGAGAAATGACCGTAGCTACCGCTGTAGAAACATTATTCGAAACCTTTTTATCAACAAAAGGGTAAACCGTTGGTTCATGGCAGTTTTCTCTTAACTTTGGTATTTCATTTCATTTGAAATAAACACATTTAAACTGTTATGATGTAGTTATATAAGGAATATAAGGAGTGTGTTTCGATGAGTATGAATTTTAACTTTTTCATGAATGATGTAGTTAAGCAAGCACGCGAAGAGATCGTGTCTGCTGGATATAAAGAATTAAAAACTCCAACAGAAGTCGAAGAAGCTTTTGATCAAAAAGGAACGACATTAGTGATGATTAATTCAGTTTGTGGTTGTGCGGGTGGTATTGCGCGCCCTGCCGCAGCACATGCTCTTCACAATGACAAGCGTCCTGACCATCTAGTTACCGTATTTGCCGGACAAGATAAGGAGGCAACCGAAACAGCAAGAAGCTATTTTACCGGTTATCCGCCATCCTCACCATCTTTTGCCTTGTTAAAAGACGGAAAAATTGTGACCATGATCGAAAGACATCAAATTGAGGGATTTGACCCTGCAACTGTAGTGGCAAAGCTGCAAAGTGAATTTGATCAATATTGCGAAGAAGTTTAAGGGGTAAACAAAAAAGGTCAAATCGAAAACGATTTGACCTTTTTTGTTGTCTAAATATATTTTTTCATGTATATTTATTAATTATTTTGTAATTTTAATCATAAATTCGGAGGGGGATTGACATGAAAGAATTATTAAAAAATAATTTAGAAACTATACAAAACAGATTATGGGAAATCAACGATACTTTATATCATCATCCAGAGCTTGGTGATCAAGAATATGAATCTATGAATCTTTTAGTGGAATTACTTGAGCAGCATCAATTTTCAGTAGAAAAGGGAATTGTTGGCAGACCTACAGCTTTTAAAGCGGTTTATGATAGTAAAAAAGAAGGTCCTACTATTGCTTATTTATCCGAGTACGATGCCTTACCGGAAGTTGGACATGGGTGTGGTCATAATATGATTGGAACTATGAGTGCAGGGGCAGGAGTCTTATTAAGTAAAGTGCTGGATGAAATTGGCGGCCGAGTTGTTGTATTAGGTACACCTGCAGAAGAAACCAATGGAGCAAAGGTACCGATGGCGGAACAAGGAGTATTTGACGATATTGATGCAGCGATGATTGTCCATCCAGGAGATGTTTCCTATGAGAGTGGTGAATCGTTAGCGATGGATGCTATTCAATTTGACTTCCGCGGCAGAACGAGTCATGCAGCAGCATCGCCAGAAAAGGGGATTAATGCACTGGATGCCGTTATACAATTATTTAACGGGGTCAATGCTCTCCGTCAACATGTAACTTCCGATGTTAGAATACACGGAATTATTAAGGAGGGGGGAGTAGCTGCTAATATTGTTCCGGATAAAGCAGTAGCTCAATTTTATATTCGGGCAAAGGAGAGATCCTACTTAAATGAACTAGTTCAAAAGGTGGTGAACATAGCGAAAGGTGCATCGTCCATGACGGGCGCAGAGGTTCATATTGAAAATTATGAATTGAGCTATGATAATATGGTTACAAACCAAACATTATCCCAGCTGTTTACAAGCAATCTTTTGACAACGGGTGTTATGCAAGTCGAGAAAGCGAAGGATTCTTATGGTTCAATCGATATGGGAAATGTTAGTCACGTTGTTCCGGCTATTCATCCGTATATTGGTCTTGATTCACCTGGATTAGTTGCCCATACCAGAGAGTTTGCCGACTTAACCATTACGGACAATTCTCATCAGATACTCTCTAGAGGTGCTTTGGCTCTTGCACTAACAGGGTATGATTTGATTACGAATAAGGACGTATTCGAAAAAATGAAAAATGAATTTCGTCAGGTCGAGCTAATTAAAGCTTGACTCCTTAAAGGCACCTTTTTTAAAAGGTGTTTTTTTTTTAGGGGGAAATAATATTGGTATATTAAATTATTAGAATATTTTTATATTTAAAAAACGTCTTTTCAAATATAATTTCATGTGTTATTATTCGTTTTGTTGAATAAAAATTCAATTTAACTACGCATATACTTATATTTTACACAGGAGGTACATCATGAAAAAAACAATTTTATCTTTTATGTTTATCTTTACATTATTAGTTATGGCTGCTTGCGGTCAGAGTAATAAGGACGGGGCAACTGGAGAAAAGGCTTCTTCTAAAAAAGTATTAACCATGGCTACCTCAGCTGATTTTGCTCCATTTGAATCAAGAGAGCCATCAGGAAAGATTATTGGATTTGATATTGACCTAGCTAATGCCATTGCGGATGAATTGGGCTATAAACTAGAAATTAAAGACATGAAGTTTGATGGATTAATCGGGGCATTGCAAGCGAAACGTGTAGACATGGTTATTTCTGGGATGTCAGCAACTGAAAAACGTAAAAAGAATGTTGACTTTTCCACAGCTTATAACCACTCAGGTGAAATGTTTGTAACAAAAAAAGATTCCGATATTAAAACGATTGATGATCTTAAAGGAAAAACGGTTGCTGTACAATTAGGAACCATCCAAGAAGAAGGGGCAAAAGCGCTACAGAAAAAAGTTGATTTTACGCTTAAGCCATTAGATAATGCGACAAACTTAATCCAAGAGCTATTATCAAATCGTATCCAAGTAGCTTATTTAGATAAATCAGTTGCAACTGGATACATTAAGCAACAAGGATTAGCAGGTTTTGATGATCCAACATCTAGTTCTCCAGGGATGGCAGTAGCTTTTCCAAAAGGCAGTGACTTAGTTGACGATGTGGATAACGCTCTTAAAAAATTAGAAGAGAACGGAAAACTTCAAGAACTGAAGGACAAGTGGTTAAAAGATCAACAGTAATTGATTAATTTTCTTAAATGTTTGATGAATAAATTGAAGTGAGGTGTAAGGCATGAATTTGGATTTTAGCCAAATTGTGCCTTATATTCCTTTTATTTTAGAAGGAATATGGGTTACATTAAAATTTGTTATAATTTCAATTATTTTAGGCTTTATTCTTGGTACTCTTTTGGCACTGTGTAAAATTTCACGAATAAAAGTTTTAAATTGGTTCGGAGATTTTTATACATCTATTTTTCGGGGTACACCGTTAATTTTGCAATTGATGCTTATCTATTTTGCTATACCTCAATTAACAGGCTATGATATTTCACCATTCTTATCATCTATCCTAGCGTTTGGATTAAATTCTTCCGCCTATGTTTCTGAAATTATCCGGGCAGGAATTCAGGCAGTTGATAAAGGCCAGACAGAAGCAGCACAAGCTCTTGGTGTACCTTATCGTCTGATGATGAAGGATCTTATCATGCCTCAAGCGTTAAAAAATATATTACCGGCACTTATGAACGAATTTATTACGTTAACAAAAGAATCAGCAATCGTATCAACCATTGGTTATTTAGATTTGATGCGCCGGGCCCAAGTTGTTGGGGCAGATACTTATCGTAATTTTGAGCCCTTAATTTTTGTTGGTTTAATCTATTGGATCTTAGTTATGGTCCTTACTCTCATTGGTAAACGAGTTGAAAGGAGGATGAAATTTAGTGATTAAAGTTGAAAACCTCTATAAACAATTCGGAGAAAATGAGGTCCTAAAAAATATTTCGACCAGTATTGACAGTGGTGAGGTTGTGTCTATTATTGGCCCGTCAGGATCTGGAAAATCAACTTTCCTGCGTTGTTTAAATATGTTGGAAATTCCTACCAAAGGAAAAGTGTGGGTCGATCATCAAGACATTACGGATAAAAAAACAAACATCATGAAAATTCGGGAACAAATCGGAATGGTTTTTCAGCACTTTTATTTATTCCCGCATCTGACAGTATTGGATAACTTAATATATGCCCCGCAGAAAGTTAAAGGGGAATCCCGTGACACCGCTGTAGCTAAAGCTCGTGATTTACTCGCCAGAGTGGGTCTTACTGAAAAAGAGACTGCTTATCCGAATAATTTGTCAGGTGGTCAGAAACAACGTGTTGCTATTGCTCGTGCACTTGCAATGGAACCAAAGTTAATGTTATTTGATGAGCCTACATCAGCACTCGATCCCGAGATGGTTAAAGAAGTATTGACTGTTATGAAAGACTTGGCCCAAACCGGAATGACGATGGCCATCGTAACACATGAAATGGGGTTTGCTCGTGAGGTTTCTGACCGTATCCTCTTCCTTGATGAAGGGAGATTATTAGAAGAAGGCTCACCAAGTGAGTTTTTTAATAATCCACGTACAAGCAGAGCAAAGGACTTTTTAGAAAAAGTATTATAACGGTTGAATCTGCTAACCATTAAAGGGTAGTTTTTCTTGGAAAAAATGTCTAAATAGGGATATGCTAAAGATGGTCAATATGATCATCTTTTTTTGTGGGGAGATATTTATGAAATTTTCGATTGGATATCGGACAATAAAAACAGCTGTAGGTACGGCTGTTTCCATTTTAATTGCCCAGCAGTTAGGACTGCATAATTTTGCCTCGGCCGGTATATTAACGATTTTATGTGTTCAAGTGACAAAAAGGAGATCACTTCGAACAGCTTGGGACCGTTTTTTAGCCTGTGTTTTAGCCATGCCTTTTTCAGCGGTCTTTTTCGAAGGGATTGCCTATCATTCCATTGTTATTGGGATAATGCTCCTTTTCTTTATCCCTATCCTTGTAATGCTAAAAGCAAAAGATGGTGTTGTCACAAGCAGTGTTATTATTTTGCATATTTATATGGCACATCACTTTTCATGGTCTATTTTCTTAAATGAACTTGGGGTAATAACGGTTGGTATAGGTGTCGCGTTACTTATTAACCTGTATATGCCCAGTGTGGATAAAAAACTTAAAGACTTTCAAGTGAAGATTGAGGAAAATTTTAAAATAATTTTTTGTGAAATGGTGAGGTACTTAAGAACTGGGGAGAGCAGTTGGGACGGACTGGAAATTACCGAAAGTGCCGAGCTGCTTGAAGAGGCAAAAATGCTTGCTTATAGAGATTTTGAAAACCGTATTCGGCGTGAAGAGAACCTGTACTTTGAATATTTTAAAATCAGAGAAAAACAATTTGAAATAATTGAACGCGTTTTACCAATTGTCACATCACTTACTAGTACCGTGAAACAGGGAAATATGGTGGCTGATTTTCTTGAGGAACTTTCAGAGAATATTCATCCGGGCAATACAGCTTATATTTATATAGATAAATTAAAAGGAATGAAGAAAGAATTCGAAGAAATGGAATTGCCTAAAACAAGACAGGAGTTTGAAGTCAGGGCAGCATTACTGCAATTAGTTAATGAAATGAACGAGTATCTTATTATCAAAAGTTCCCTTTATGTTAAAAAAATGAATGAAACGAAGAAGGTCGAGGTAAATTAAGGGAAAAAGGCAGGTGGTTGGATTGATTAAACTATTATCGCCCCTTCTCATGACTTTTTCTCTTTCACCCCTTTGGCCATTAGGACCTAACCCTATGGTTGGCGATCCCTTCGTTATCGTCAATAAAACAAACAATGAACTAGCCCTTATCAATGATAACAAAGTTCAAACGATTGTCAGTGTAGGTACTGGCAAAACTCAAGATTTAACACCTGAAGGCCTGTTTACCATTACGGTAAAGGCTAAGAATCCATATTATCGCAAGAAGAATATTCCCGGTGGTTCTCCTGAAAATCCACTTGGAGCTAGATGGATTGGCTTTGATGCCAAAGGAACTGACGGCCGAATCTACGGAATTCATGGAACGAACCAACCAGCTTCCATCGGAAAGTATGTATCATATGGTTGTATCCGCACCCAAAATGAGGTCGTATCCTCCCTTTTTCCATTAATCCCGGTTGGAACAAAAATATTGGTTACTTCCTCCAATAAAACATTTGATGTCTTGGCAAAAGAAAATGGAGCAATAAAATAGATAAGGGACTGTTCAAATTTGAACAGTCCCTTCGTATTTTTAAGATAAGAATCTTGCAATACCTAAAAGGAGGGTGGAAGCCAGCATGGCAAAAAGCATGAGATAGACAATAATTTTTCGTGTTTTCTTTTTAGACAATTTTTCAGTACCTCCCTCTAATTTCTATAAGCTTTATTCTTATTTTACTAGGAAAAGCCTAAATGGACAACGGAACAACTACGCATTTTAGGAAGGATTTATGAACTTTTTAACGAATATGGTAACTGTCAGATTTATTTTAATTTTGGAAACAGAGGGGAAAACATGATTAAAAAAATCGACCATATTGGAATTGCTGTAAAGTCTCTGGAGAATACGCTGCCATTTTATATGGATGTTCTAGGGCTGCCATTGTTAGGGATCGAAGTGGTTGACACTCAAAAGGTTAAAGTGGCTTTTCTTAATGCAGGTGAAACCAAACTGGAGCTTCTTGAGCCAACTTCAGAGGATAGCCCGATTGCAGGGTTTATTGCTAAACGCGGAGAGGGAATTCACCATGTGGCTCTCGGTGTGACTTCGATTGAAGAAAGAATAGCTAATATGAGGGAGCAGGGAATTCGAATGATTGATGACCAGCCGAGGTTAGGGGCAGGCGGGGCACAAATCGCCTTCATGCATCCGAAATCCGCAGCCGGTGTTCTAGTTGAGCTTTGTGAGAAAAAAGGGGATGAAGGGGTAAAATGATTGATATTTATGAAAAAATCAATGAACTGTATGATAAGCGCAGGGAAGTAGAGCTTGGCGGCGGAGATGAAAGAATTGATAAGCAGCATCAAAAAGGAAAATTAACAGCACGCGAGAGAATTGACCTGTTAGTAGACAGGGACAGTTTTATTGAATTAAATCCATTTATTGAACACCGTACCAACGACTTTGGCTTGGATGAACAAAAAGGACCTGGTGATGGGGTTGTAACAGGTTTTGGAAAAGTGAATGGCAGACCGATCTATTTATTCTCACAGGACTTCACTGTTTTTGGCGGTGCATTAGGGGAAATGCATGCTAAAAAAATTGCAGCAGTAATGGACTTAGCCGCCAAAAACGGTACCCCTTTTGTCGGCCTTAATGACTCCGGCGGGGCGCGTATCCAAGAAGGTGTGGTATCACTTGATGGGTATGGACATATCTTTTACCGGAATGCCATTTACTCCGGAGTCATTCCGCAAATCTCTGTCATCATGGGACCGTGTGCAGGTGGTGCCGTTTATTCACCAGCGATTACCGATTTTGTTTTTATGGTAGAAAATACGAGTCAGATGTTTATAACTGGTCCAAAAGTAATTGAAACCGTAACCGGTGAAAAGATTTCTCCGGAGGATCTTGGCGGTGCAAATGTTCATAATTCCATTAGTGGAAACGCCCATTTTCAAGCAGGAACTGAAGCCGAGGTATTGGAAAATGTCCGCAGACTTTTGAGCTATCTTCCACAGAATAATGGAGAAAAGCCGCCATTGATAGAGGTGGAAGAGGGAAATGATTATCGCCCTGATTTAATGGATGTTGTTCCATTCGATGCTGTCCGCCCTTATGATGTTAGAAAGGTAATTGAACAAGTAGTCGATGACAACTCCTTTATGGAGATTCATCAAAACTTTGCAAAAAATATTGTCGTTGGTTTTGCACGGGTGAAAGGTGAAACAGTCGGACTTGTCTGTAATCAGCCAAAAGTAATGGCGGGAGGCCTCGATATTGATTCATCAGATAAAGCCGCCAGATTTATCAGGACTTGTGATTCTTTTAATATCCCGATTATTACGTTTGAAGATGTAACCGGTTTCTTTCCGGGGGTTAAACAGGAACATGGTGGAATAATTCGCCATGGGGCGAAAATTTTATTCGCTTATTCGGAAGCCACGGTGCCTAAATTGACAGTTATTTTAAGGAAAGCATATGGCGGTGCATATGTGGCATTGAATAGTAAGTCAATCGGTGCTGATTTGGTATTTGCTTGGCCAAATGCGGAAATCGCCGTAATGGGTCCACAAGGGGCAGCCAACATTATCTTTGCAAAGGAAATCAATAGTAGTAAAAACCCGGAGCTTACTAGGCAGCAAAAAATTGAGGAATATCGTGAAAAATTTGCTAACCCGTATGTGGCCGCAAGTAGGGGAATGGTCGATGATGTTATTGATCCACGTGATACTAGAATAAAAATTATTCAAGCACTGGATATGCTAAAAACGAAACAAGAGTCCCGGCCGGCCAAAAAACATGGAAATATCCCTCTCTAATTTACCACGTAGCTCTTTCATTTGATGATATAACAAATAAAGAGGTATACTGAAATAGAAAAGCGTAAGCACTTTGACTAGTGCTTACGGCTAGATATTAGTGTATACATAATTGGAGGGTCATAAATGGTAAATCAAGAACGTCTTTTGAATGAATTTTTAGAACTTGTTCAAATTGATTCAGAAACGAAGTTTGAGACAGAAATTGCGAAGGTGTTAAAACAAAAATTTACCGAATTAGGTCTCGAAGTCTTTGAAGATGATACAACAGCTATAACGGGGCATGGAGCAGGTAACTTAATTTGTACATTACCTGCTGTAAAAGAAGGAGTGGATCCTCTCTATTTCTCTTGTCATATGGATACTGTAACCCCTGCTAAGGGTGTTAAACCTTCCATAAAAGACGGCTATGTTGTAACAGATGGTACGACAATTCTTGGTGCTGATGATAAAACGGGTATAGCCGTGATGCTTGAAACCATTCGTCTGCTTAAAGAACAAAACATTCCACATGGTTTAATTCAATTTGTCATCTCTGTCGGTGAAGAATCTGGTTTACATGGTGCCAAAGCAATTGATCCATCGTTAATAAAAGCAAAATATGGCTATGCCCTTGACAGTGATGGTTTAGTTGGTAACGTGGTTGTTGCCGCACCAACACAAGCAAAGGTAAAAGCTGTCATCTATGGCAAAACAGCCCATGCTGGTGTCGCACCTGAAAAGGGAGTATCTGCGATTACCATCGCCGCCAAATCAATTGCGAAAATGCCATTAGGCAGAATCGATCATGAAACGACCGCTAATATTGGCCGTTTTGAGGGCGGACAAGCTACTAATATCGTTGCCGATCGCGTAGATATCTTAGCGGAAGCTCGCTCACTCATTCCTGAAAAAATGCAGGCCCAAGTTAACAAAATGAAGGAAGCTTTTGAAACAGTTGCCGAACAAATGGGCGGCAGGGCAGAAGTTGATGTGGAAGTCATGTATCCAGGCTTCAAATTTCGCGAAGGCGACCAAGTTGTGGAAATTGCCCGGAAGGCAGCAGCAAAGATTGGCCGCAGCTGTGAACTTCAACATAGCGGTGGAGGCAGTGATGCCAATGTCTTTAATGGGTTCAATATTCCGACTGTAAACTTAGCTGTAGGATATGAGGAAATTCATACCACAAACGAGCGTATGCCGGTGGCAGAATTGTATAAGCTTGCTGAGATGACCCTTGCCATTGTCGATGAAGTAACCAATCAATAACCAACTCTCTTCGGAAGGAGTGCCAAATGGCCTCCTTTTTTTGCTATAATAAAAGTAGAACAAATGTTTTAAGGGTGTGTTCGTTATGAAGGAAATGTATCCGAAAAATGGACGAGTGATTTTACATGTAGACATGAATTGTTTTTACGCTTCTGTTGAAATGGCTTATAACCCTGAACTGAAGGGAAAACCGCTTGCCATTGCGGGAAATGTTGAGGAGCGACGAGGAATTATAGTTACCTGCAGCTATGAAGCGAGGAAATTTGGTGTAAAAACGACCATGCCGCTTTGGGAAGCAAAAAAACATTGTCCGCAGCTTGTGGTTATGAAACCGAATTTTGAACGATACCGGGCTGCGTCGACTGCTATGTTTGAAATACTAAGACAATATACGGAACTAGTCGAACCTGTTTCGATTGATGAAGGATATATGGATATTACTGAAAGCTTTTCCTTAGGAAGTCCAATTGAGATAGCTGAAAGTATCCAAAACAGACTCCTAAATCAACTGGATTTACCGTGTAGTATTGGGATTGCTCCGAATAAGTTTTTAGCCAAAACGGCTTCCGATATGAAAAAACCGCTGGGTATAACCATTCTAAGGAAACGCGATATTCCTACCGTCCTGTGGCCCTTGAATACAAATGAGATGCATGGGGTTGGAAAAAAGACTGCTGAAAAATTACAAACAATTGGCATTCAAACGATTGGGGACTTAGCTAAAGGAAATGAAATCCAATTAAAGTCACTTCTCGGAATCAATGGGATGCGCATAAAAGATCGTGCAAACGGTATTGACCCTCGGCCAGTGGACCCTGAATCTGTATCAGAATTTAAAAGTATTGGAAATTCAACTACTCTCCCAAGGGATATTAGCAATCAACAAGAATTGTACCAGGTGCTGGATGGGTTGGCCGAAACAGTGTCGACCAGACTTAGGCGCAAAACAGTTATGACAACTGCCTTGGCAATAACAATCCGCTATAAAGATCGGAAGACCATTACCAAAAGTATGAAATTGCTGAACCCGATTAATCATAAAGATGATATTTCGTTATTTGCGAAGCAGCTCTTTTTAAAGGCTTGGAATGGTGACCCTGTTCGTTTATTGGGAATAACCGGGAATGATCTAGTAGAACAAGATCATGCTTTTAAACAGCTGGATTTATTCTCGTTCGAAAAAGATGCTAAAAAAGAGCCGCTCTTAAAAACCCTTTCCAGCCTGCGTGAAAAGTATGGAAAAAACATTATTGAGACGGCAGGCTCCCATAATGATCTACAAGCTGAAAATGTTGGAACAGGGACAAGCTTTAATAAAGATTTTTTACGGTCATTTCCCGACAAAAACAAGGATGAACACTAAAAAGCTCCACTTTGTTAAACAAAGGGAGCTTTTTAGTTTGGAGTCATTTACAGAAAAGGAAGTTCCGTTTTTCTTACTTACAGATATCAACCTCTAAATCGGCCATAGGCCACCAGAAGAAGCCGTCTTTTTCGAGAAGTTCATCTGCTGCCTTAGGACCCATCGTTCCGGATTCATAATTAGGGAAAGCTGCTTTCGTTTTTTCCCATACAGCTGAAATCTTATCCACAAAAGCCCAAGAGTACGCTACTTCATCCCAGTGTGTGAAATTGGTAGCATCCCCTCTCATACAATCGTATAAGAGTTTCTCATACCCTTCAGGAGTATTCATGGCATGAATGCCTGTATTGGCAAAGCTTAATTTTACTTCTTGTGCATCAAGGTGTCCGCCCGCTTTTTTAGCGTTTAGATGCAGTGTTATTCCTTCTTCAGGCTGAATATGGATAACAAGCAAGTTTGGATTTAACATTTTTTCAGTTTGATAATATAAATTCATCGGAATGTCTTTAAATTGGACGACGATTTTGGTTGATTTAGTGGCCATTCTTTTACCTGTGCGAATATAAAAAGGCACACCCGCCCAGCGGAAATTATCAATCATAATCTTTCCAGCTACAAAAGTTTCCGTATTGGATTCTTTATCAACCATTGCTTCATCACGGTATTTAGGAACTTTAACATCTTCAACCATTCCTTCACCATATTGACCGCGGACAAAATATTGTTTTACTTCCTCACCCTCGACTGTTCTTAGGGACCTAAACACTCTGACCTTTTCAGATCTTACTTCGTCTGTGGTCAGACTAATTGGCGGTTCCATCGCAAGCAAGGCTACCATTTGCATCATATGATTTTGCAGCATATCCCGAAGAGCTCCGCTTGTTTCATAGTAACGGCCTCGCTCTTCTACCCCAAGTGTTTCGCTTGATGTAATTTGTATATTAGAAATATAGCGGTTATTCCAAAGTGGTTCAAAAATTGCGTTGGCAAAACGAATGACCTCGATGTTTCGAACCATTTCCTTTCCTAAATAGTGATCAATTCGATATACCTCTTTTTCAGAAAAGGCACTTCTAATCTGTTGGTTTAACTTCTTAGCCGATTCTAAGTCGTGTCCAAATGGTTTCTCAATGACAAGCCGTTTATATCCTTTAACATCGGTGAGGCCATCGGATTTTAAATGCAGGGCAATTGGACCAAAAAATTCCGGAGCCATTGCCAAGTAAAAGATTCGATTACCCTCCAGCTCGTAAGTTGCATCAATTTGATCAGCAAACTTTCTTAATGATACATAAGAGCTGGAATCCGCTACATCATGTGATTGATAATAGAAATGGGAAACAAATTCATCAAGATTTTCTTTGTTTCCTAAGGAAGAAATTACGGATTCCTTTACAGATGCTTGAAAATCATCATTAGAAAGGGACCTTCTTGCAACTCCAATCACGGCAAACTTGTCTAGTTTATTCCGTGAAAATAAGCGGTAAAGCGAAGGGAATAATTTTCGTTTAGCCAAGTCTCCAGTTGCTCCAAAAATCATTATTAACGAAGTCATGTTTTGCTCCACGTTATGTAACCTCTTTTCTAATAGCCTAGTTATGTATTTTTTGCTTTTATTTAATTTATATGTTTTCTTTAGGTTTCGCAAATATATTGAATTGCATGTAACAAAAAATTTTGAATTAGTTGTCGAACTCGAGCAGGAGGGAGCATAAAAAAAGAGTTTGTGATATAGTTATTCATAAGCAAAAACGGAGAAGAGAGGAGCCTTCTACTTGGATATATTTTTCTTGGGAACAGGCGCAGGGATGCCGGCAAAACTACGAAACGTTACATCCATTGCCCTCAAATTACTTGAAGAGCGAGGGTCGGTATGGCTATTTGATGCAGGTGAAGCAACTCAGCATCAAATATTACATACATCCATCAAACCACGGCGGATTGAAAAAATATTTATTACCCACCTCCATGGTGATCATATCTACGGGCTGCCAGGGCTGTTATCAAGCCGCTCCTTTCAAGGCGGTGAAACGGGCGTTACTGTCTACGGACCAAAGGGCATTAAAGAATATCTTCAGGTTAGTCTTTCGTTAAGTCAAACATATTTAAAATATCCCTTAACCGTAACTGAAATTTCCGAAGGAATTATTTTTGAGGATGAGCAATTTAAAGTGGAGGCACGGCGGTTAGACCACGGAATTCCTTCCTATGGCTACAGGATTGTTGAGAGAGACAGGCCCGGTACCCTTCTTGCCGATAAATTGAAAGAAGCAGGAGTACAGCCAGGGCCCATTTTTAGAAAAATAAAAAATGGTGAAATCGTCACACTCGAAGATGGCAGGGTGATCGAACCGGACAAGTTTCTTGGTCCTTCCCAAAAGGGACGTATTGTCACTATCCTTGGAGACACCCGATATTGTGAAAATTCACGGTGGTTAGCTCAGGATGCCGATTTCTTAGTACATGAAGCCACCTTTGCAAAAGGCGAGGAGCAGCTTGCCTCTGATTATTTTCATTCGACCACAAGGCAGGCTGCAGAGATTGCTAAACTAGCCTCCTGTCAACAATTGTGTCTCACCCATATAAGCTCCCGCTATGATCGTCAGGCATGGCTTGAACTTGTTGACGAAGCACAAGAAATTTTTCCGCAAACGGTTATTGCTGAGGATTTTAAAGAATTTAACATTCCTTTTAGGTAATAAAAGCACTTACCATTGTGATTGGTAAGTGCTTTTTGCTTTTAATAGTTCCAGCCGCGTTCATATTGTTTGGGTGTTTCAATGCTGACGCCCAGCTCCTTTGCTGCCGTCCGGGGCCAATAGGGGTCGCGCAATAATTCACGAGCTAGTAAGACCAAATCGGCCCGCTCATTTTGTAATATTTCTTCTGCTTGTATAGCAGAGGTTATTAATCCGACTGCACCTGTAGCCACATTTGCACCATTCTTAATCGTTTCTGAATATTTTACTTGATATCCAGGAAAGACGTTGATATTTGCGGGTACAACAGCACCTGAACTAACATCAAGTAAATCCACATTCTGCTCTTTCATCCATTTTGCAAAAGTTATATAATCTTCGGGAGCTAATCCTTCTTCGTGATAATCATGGGCAGATACTCTTACAAATAATGGTCCATTCCAGACCGTTTTAACAGCATCAATAACCTCGCGAAGAAGACGGTAGCGATTTTCAGCCGTTCCACCATATTCATCTTCTCTTTTATTAGAAAGCGGTGATAAAAATTGATTTAATAAATAGCCGTGGGCACCGTGCAGTTCAATGACATCAAACCCTGCCCTGCCTGCCCGTTCAGCTCCTTTTTTAAAGGCCTCAACAGTTTCTTTGATCTCCGTTATAGTCATTTCTTTAGGGGTCTTGGACTTATCGTTAAAAGCGATTGCGGAAGGAGCGAGAATTTCGCCGTCTAAAACCGCTTTTCTGCCGGCATGGGCAAGTTGAATTCCTGTCTTAGAGCCATGCTCTTTCATAAGGCCAACTAGTTCTTGTAAGCCCTCCACATGTTCATCATTCCATATGCCTAAATCCTGAGGGGAAATCCGACCTTGTGGTGTTACTGCTGTTGCTTCCACAATGATGAGGCCAACCTGGCCCACTGCTCTGGTCGTGTAGTGAGTACGATGCCAGTTTTGTACATGTCCGTCTTCATTATGACTGGAATACATGCACATTGGTGACATGACGATTCTATTTTTAAACGTGACACCCTTAATTGTATAAGGGGAAAATAATTTTATTGCCATAAAAATTACCTCCAGTCCAATTGGCTACCACTTTTTAGTATAACAAATGGACTGGAAATATTGAAAAATTCGGCTCTTAATCCTTTTCTCGTAGCTCACTTAACTTATAAGTTGTCCCACGCCAGACGATGCCTCCACGTTTAAATGTAAGAAAACTTGCTCTTATAATCGAATATATAAAGAGTAAAGCAGTGATTGGCAGAACAAGAAACAAGGCTGGGGAAAAAACAGTCATTTTCTTGATCACAATGCAATAAAGAATGCAACTTGTAACAATATTCCCCAGACTTAGCAGGACAATTGTTTTATTTTCGGCAAAGATTGTGAAAAAGGGAAGAACATTCGTCATAAAAACCCCGAAAATAGAAAAAAACACCATGCTAATTCGATAATTTAAACCAGCAAACGTGTTTTTTTCCAAGCCGACAAATGCTTCTTTAAGACTTCCATACCATTCCACTTCCATCAGCCGTAATGCAGAAACAATCCTTTGGCGGTACCCTGCTCTTTTCATTTTCAATCCCAGCTGCAGGTCATCATCGGGTCTCATTTTTAATTTTTTATGTGTTCCGAATGCTTCATATGCCCTTTTGGATACTAAGTTGAAGGCACCAATCCCTGTTCCAATTTTGGATTTAGGATTATTGGCCATCCAAGGTCGTTTAAAATAGGAAAATCCGAATAAAAAAAAGGCAACAAATGATTTAAGCCAGAAATGGTTGGCACTTAAATTGGGTGCTGCTGTTAGATGGTCTAGTTGATGCCTCTCAAAATAATGCAATGCTTTTGCAAATGCCTTGGTTCCATATTGTACATCGGCATCTGTAAACAAAATCCATTGGCCGGAAGCCTGGAGTGTACCGTTATATAAAGCGTGGTTTTTGCCAAGCCAGCCAGCAGGCAATTCCTTAATATGTAGTACCCTGATTCTGGAGTCTTGTCTTGATAATCTGTCCATGATGGATCCAGTGGCATCTGTAGAACGGTCATTAACGAGAATCCATTCAACATTTTTATAGGTTTGCTTTAACTGGCTTAGGATACTCACTTCGATTTGTTTTTCTTCATTTCTTGCTGCTACGATGACAGAGAGCAGCGGCCCGGAATCCAGACCCTCTTCCAATTCCAAAGAATCGAAGTTTCGAAATCCGAGCACTGCATCTAGTAGAAAAACAATCCAAACGAGAATCCCGATGGTGAACATAATAATTAAGAAGTTATCCATTTCTCCAGTCCTTTGCGTATTTTCTTAGCAGGCCGAAGTGGCTTTCTATTAGTTTAAAAGCTGCGTGGATGATCTATACCAAACTTTATAGGTGCTTGCTTACATTTAGTTCTGAACTTAAGCTTTTACCCATTAATTTTGATTGGGCACTAGCGGCCTTGATACAAGATATAAATGCTTGTTGTACTCCGTATTCTTCCAAAACGCGGATCCCTGCTTCAGTGGTTCCACCAGGACTAGTTACCTCCCGGCGCAGCTGTTCGGGAGATTTAGAGGAGTTTTTCACCATTTCAGCAGCACCGATAAGCGTTTGAACAATTAGTTCTTGAGCAATTTGCTTATCAAGGCCAATCTCATCTGCACTATTTTCCATTGCTTCGATAAGATAATAAATGTAGGCTGGACCACTTCCCGACAATCCTGTCACTGCATCGAGCTGTTCCTCCTCAACGAATTTTGCCAAACCAACTGTCTCAAAAAGAATCTTTATGGTTTTTAATTGCTCCGTTGTAACCCGTTCGTTTACGGCGATAGCAGTCGCTGATTTTCCGACTGCTGCAGATGTGTTAGGCATTGATCGGGCTATTGAAAGGGGCTTTCTTGTTAGTGTTTCAATTGTATTGATCGATACACCTGCGAGAACGGATACAATCAGCATGTCGTCCGTTAAAAATTCATGAATATGGTTAATCGCGGTATCGGCATCCTTTGGCTTCATCGCAAGCATAACGATATCTGCCCCTTTAAAAAGGGTACTCAACTCATACGTACTAGATATGCCATATCGTTCCTCAAGAAGCGCTAATCGTTCTCTATTACCATGATTCGTCACCCAGATGTGTTGTCTATCAATTAATTTATTCTCTAGTATGCCGGAAATGAAAGCTTCAGCCATTGAACCAGCACCTACAATTGCAATCTTTTTCATTGTTACTCCTCCTATTGAAATGAAGTGATTATGCTTGAAGACAGACAGTTTGTCAAGAGAGTAATTATAAGAATTTTTTATTTTTTCTAAAAAGATTCATTAAACATGACAATAAGTAAAAAAATGGCTAAACTTTAAGCTATCAACTTAATTTAACTACATTCTTTAGTAAAGATAAGGGGTTCTTTGAATGACAGAATGGAAAGCTGGAATCGCGAAAATTACGCTGCCAACGCCGTTTCCCGTGGGCGATGTTAATGTCTATTTGATAAAGGGAGAGCGGTTAACACTAGTGGATGCCGGAGTAAAAACAGCTGAGTGCTGGAGATCCTTCACAGAGCAGCTGGCTGAATTAGATTTAAGCCCACAGGATATTGAGCAAGTTGTTCTTACACATCATCATCCTGATCATGTTGGAATGCTTGATTTTTTTTCAGATACTCTAGAGGTATACGGTCATCCTTTTAATGAAAGATGGATCCATCCCACAGAAGAATTTTTTCAACTGCAGGAAGAATTTTTTAAAGCGAGTTTTAGGGAGTTTGGTCTGCCCGAAGAATATTTTCCCTTCTTATCTAAGCTTCGTAACCCATTTAAATATTCGTGTAACCGCTCGTTAACTGGGATTTTAGTCGAGGGAATGAGCCCGATCGGACTTGGTGATTGGGAGGTAATTGAAACACCGGGTCATGCCCAAAGTCAAATTGCACTCTTTCGCGAAAAGGATGGAATCCTAATTGCAGGTGATTTGATTTTAGCTCATATTTCACCCAATCCCTTGCTAGAGCCGCCCGTTCCTGGGGAAACGGAAAGGCCGAAACCGCAGCTGCAGCATAATGATTCTATGGAAAAACTATTATCCTATCCGATTCAATATGTCTATACGGGGCATGGGGAAGAGGTCACTCAATTAGCCGAGCTGATTGAAAAAAGACGAACTCGGCAGCATGAACGTGCAATGACAGTGTATAACTGGCTAAAGGAAGAACCGCTCACAGTCTTTGAAATCTGTAAACGTCTTTTTCCAACGGTCTATCAGCGTGAATTGATGTTAACGATATCGGAAAGTGTAGCCCAGCTTGACTATTTAGCATCTATCGGGGAAATTATTAGTAGTACAAGTAAGCCTGTTTTCTATCAAGCAAGGGTTTAGGTAGTTAGGGCTGTAACTCTGATGGGGTGTTAAAATGGTGAGGGAACAATTGAAAGGTAAAAATATTGTCATTACAGGTGCTTCGGGCGGAATTGGCGCCGAAATTGCCAAGCTTTGTGCAAAGAGTGGTGCTAATCTTGTCCTGTTGGCACGGAGTGTCGATAAACTCGATCAGCTGAAAATTAACTTAGAGGAGCACCATCACATACGAGTTAATGTGTTCCAGCTTGATGTATCAGATACAGACCGAGTTAAAGAGGTTTTTGAACAAATCTTTGAACAAATAGGCCACATTGATATTCTCGTTAATAATGCGGGATTTGGGGTATTTCGTGAGGCCCATGAAGCCACGATGGACGAAATAAAAGGGATGTTCAATGTTAATGTCATTGGCCTGATGGCATGCACCAGCATGGTTTTGCCAAAGATGCGGGAACGCGCGTCTGGCCATATTATTAATATTGCCTCTCAGGCTGGAAAACTCGCGACACCAAAGTCGAGTGTTTATTCCGCCACAAAGCATGCTGTTCTCGGCTACACGAATGCTCTTAGGATGGAACTTGATGACTATCATGTCCAAGTGACATCTGTCAACCCAGGACCGATTGCGACTAACTTTTTCAATATTGCTGATGAACAGGGCACCTACGTAAAAAATGTCCAGAGGTTCATGCTGCAGCCTGAGTATGTGGCTCAAAAAGTAGTCGATAGCATGCTGACTAAAACAAGAGAAGTTAATCTTCCGCGCTGGATGAATATGGGCAGCGTTGTTTATGTTCTATTCCCACGGCTGTTTGAGCGAATCGGAAAAAGAGTACTTAATTCTAAATAGAGAGTTGGAAAAAGCTGCTTTTACAAAAGAAGGCAGCTTTTTCATTTCTCTTTTTTAGACATGGTATAATGGATTAATTCTTAGATAGATAGAACTGTCTTCGGGAAGGAGTCAGGGATGTGAGTATTAAAATAAATCAAAAAATGATTAAAGAATTATGCGGGACTGTCTCCTTTAAAAGAGGCGAGGCATTTTTCCGCTCTAATAAAGTATTATTTGAACAATTTGGACCTGAGCGGTATAAAGCAACTGTCTCCGGAACAGAGAATTTTTACGTGGTGATTGAAAAGGAAAACGATGAGCAGTTACTTTCCAGATGCAGCTGCCCTAAACTTGCCTCTTTTCAAAAGGATTGTCAGCATATTGCTGCCGTTTTGTTAGCCGTTCATGATTTTCAAATGAAAGGAACGAGTCCGGTTAGTTCAGCCCCAGTTAAACGAGAAGAATTGGCTGCAGGTATGCTGAATATTTTTCAAAGCAAACAAAGACGACCGAGCGGTTATCAGCGTCATTTTGAAAATAGAGCAGTTCTTGATTTGGAGTTTATTATAAAACCTACTATGGATAATACGGGATACCCTTCACTTGGAATGGAGCTGTTCATTGAACAGACGAAAGTGGAGCATATCAGGAGCTTCCTTGAAGGAGTCCAATCTGGTCATTCATCCCAGCTTTCTAGCCTATTTTTATATGATCCGAGCCTGCATTGTTTTCAATCTGAGGCAGATGCGGTTATTCAGCATCTCATTCAGCTGATCCATGACGGAGCTGATTCTTCCGTGGTTAACAACACAGAACTGCTCCCGATTCCACCGTCTTCTTGGAAGCAGCTGCAAACTCTGTTAACGAGGGCGCCCCTCGTAAAGTTGGAACTTGAAGGGTTAACTTTTAATCCTCTGCAAATAACAAAAGAACTGCCGCCTTTACAGTTTGAATTTTTGGAGGCTGAAACCACTGGTTATTGGTTAAAGGTAAAAGGGCTGTCGCGGATGGTTGTCTTAACTGCCTATGGTTCGGTAGTGTCTGCCGGTAAAATAATTAACCTAAACGCTGAGGATTGTCAGCATTTGGAAGAGATTAAACAGATGCTGGATATTTCCGAAACAAACCAAATCTTTATTGACCAACAGCAAATAGCCCCTTTTTTTGAAAAGGTAGTTCCAGGACTGAGAAGATTGGGTTATGTACAGTTATCAACTACCCTTGCTAGAAAGTTTATGAAAACTCCGTTGACAGCGAAATTGTACTTAGATCGGGTAAAAAATCGGCTTCTGGCGGGGCTGGAGTTTCAGTATGAAAATCTAGTGATTAATCCTTTGGAAGATAACACTGTCTTTGCCGGTGTTCGGATAATCAGGGATAAAGAAAGGGAAGAGCAAATTTTAAAAGTAATGGAGGAAAGCTCTTTTGTTAAAACGGACAGCGGTTATTTTTTACACAATGAAGAATTAGAATACGAATTTCTTTACCGTGTTGTCCCAAAGCTGCAAAAGCAGGTACAAATTTATGCGACGACTGCAGTGAGAAATCGAATCTTTAGAGCACCCGCCCCTCCGGCACTCAGGGTAAAATTGAAAAAAGAAAGAACGAATTGGCTTGAATTTAAATTCGAGCTCGATGGCATTTCTCAACAGCAAATCAAAGAGGTATTAATGGCATTAGAAGAAAAGCGTAAATATTACCGTCTGCCGGGCGGCAGTATTCTCTCGTTAGAGACAAGAGAGTTTGAAGAAATTCAGCGTTTCTTAACAGAACTTCCTGTCCAGAGGGGGGAGATTGAAAACATCTTTGAGGTTTCCATCATGCAGGGACTTCCGCTGTTCGACTCGGTGGATGACAGTAAGGTGCTAAGGCTGGAGGATTCATTTCAACAGTTTCTTGAAACATTACGAAATCCTAGCGGTCTAAGCTTTGAGGTGCCGGTAAGTTTGGAGTCTATTCTGCGTGACTATCAAAAACACGGGTATCGATGGATGAAGACCCTTGCCCATTATGGCTTTGGCGGGATTCTTGCGGATGATATGGGACTAGGGAAAACCTTGCAGAGTATAACGTTTATTTTATCAGAGCTTCCCTCTATTCGGGATCGAAAACAGCCGGTTCTTATCGTTTGTCCTTCCTCTTTATCTTATAACTGGTTAAATGAAATAATGAAATTTGCTCCCGAACTACAATCCGTTGTAGTGGATGGTAATCAGCGGGAAAGGGATAAAATTCAGAGAGAGGCTATGGAATTAGATGTGCTTATTACCTCCTATCCACTGTTGAGACGGGATATTCAGTGGTATGAGAAACAATCCTTTCATACCATCTTTTTTGATGAGGCGCAGGCCTTTAAAAACCCGGTCACACAAACGGCAAGGAGTGTAAAAAGACTTAGGTCCGACTATCGCTTCGCTCTCACCGGCACCCCGGTAGAGAATTCACCCGAAGAATTATGGTCGATTTTTCATGTTGTTTTTCCTGAATTATTTAAGGGATTAAGAGAGTTTAGCCATCTTACTAAGAAAAAGATTGCCCGTAGAGTCCGTCCCTTTTTGCTGCGCAGGATGAAGGAGGATGTTGCGTCTGAGCTTCCCGAAAAGTTAGAATCCCTAGAAATGGCAGAGCTTCTGCCGGATCAAAAGAAGCTGTATGCAGCTTATTTGGCGAAATTAAGGGAGGATACGTTGAAGCATCTTGATAAGGAGACGATTCGGAAAAATCGGATAAAAATTCTCGCTGGTTTAACCCGTTTGCGGCAGATTTGCTGTCACCCAGGCTTGTTTGTTGATAGTTATAATGGGGGTTCTGCAAAATTGGACATGCTGCTCAGAATTGTTGAAGAGTCCAGGATGTCTGGGCGCAGGGTCCTGATTTTTTCACAGTTTACCAAAATGCTTGAGTTAATAGGCAGAAATTTGAGTCTGATGGGACTTCCTTTTTTCTACCTGGATGGTCAAACGCCTGCTCAAGAAAGAGTGGAAATCTGCCGTCGTTTTAATGAAGGTGAACGCGACTTTTTCTTGATTTCGTTAAAAGCCGGCGGGACAGGCCTCAATTTGACTGGAGCTGATACGGTCATTCTGTATGATATTTGGTGGAATCCAGCAGTAGAGGACCAAGCAGCGGACCGGGCCCATCGCATTGGTCAAAAAAATGTAGTCCAGGTGATTAAACTTGTTACTCGCGGGACCATTGAAGAGAAAATCAGTGAGCTTCAGGATAGAAAGAGGCACCTGATTGAAGAAATTATTCAATCTTCTGATGAGCAGCAAACTTCCCTTTTAACCGAGGAAGATATTCGCGAGATTCTTTCTTAATTATTAGACTGTGTTAAAGGTTATTGTTGATTTTAGTCTGTTGATTGAAACGGAAGGCGGCGAAGACTCCTCGAAAATGCTATCGCATTTCCTTTATGCGTGGGCGGATTCGAGGATGCAAATGCAAAGTCCTGCGGGAGTACGGGCTAGGAGAGACCCCGCAGGCGCAAGCGCGCCGAGGAGGCTTCCTGGAACGCCCGCGAACCGCTTGCCGCCTGAAGCGGAAATCAACATTCAAGATCATTATTAAAATGATTTAAGCCTCTTTTTTTCAGAGGCTTTTTATCTTTAATTAGTCAAAAATTCATAGACGATATCATTTACAACCTCATATAAATCCGCTGTGGGCTCTCCCTTTTTCCTTTCAAGAATCCGATTCGCTAATTGTGCTAAATCCTGTTCGCTTACTGGCAGGGTATCCGTTTCGTAATATTGTTTAAAACAATTTTTAATCATTTTGACGACTAGTTTTTTCTCCATCACGACACCTCATCATCATTATAACGTTTTTCTCTACTGGAAACTGCTCAAAAAATTTCCATTGAATACGAACGCATATTCGCTTAAAATGTGAATATACTAAAGAACAAATGTTCGATATTTAAATTGTGAGGGAAAAGTCATGATTGATTACAGCGCGATGCCGAAAAGTAAAATTTTATGTGTGGACATGAAGAGTTTTTATGCAAGCTGTTCCGCTGTTATGGAAGGTCTTGACCCTTTGAATTGCTATTTGGCTGTTGTAGGTGAGAAAAAGCGCCAGGGGAGCATCGTACTTGCCGCTTCACCGCGCTTAAAAAAGGAATTTGGAATTAAAACCGGTTCACGTTTGTTTGAAATACCAGATGACCCGAGGATTAAAATTGTCGAGCCCAAAATGGCTACTTATTTGCGGATTTCAACTGAAATTACCCGTGTATTTAACCGCTATGTTCCAAAGGAAGCCATCCATGTCTATAGTGTCGATGAAAGCTTTATTAAAGTGGATGGTGCTGCTCAGCTGTGGGGGGATGCCTGTACCATTGCCGAAAAAGTAAAAAAGGATATTGAACGGGAATTTCAGCTGCCATGCGCCGTTGGTATTGGACCTAATATGTTATTAGCAAAGCTTTGCCTTGACCTTGATGCCAAGAAAAAAGGGGTGGCGGAATGGACATACGAAGATGTTCAGACCAAACTTTGGAATGTCGCACCACTGCGAGAAATGTGGGGAATTGGCAGACGTGTCGAAAAAACATTAAATAGCATGGGGATTTTTACCGTTGGCCAATTGGCTCGTTATGATTTAGAAAAGCTGGAAAAGAAATTCGGGATTATGGGAAACCAGCTTTATTATCATGCTTGGGGAGTAGATCTATCCGATCTGGGAGCGCCCATTATTCAAGGACAAATCAGCTTTGGGAAGAGTCAAATTTTGTTGAGGGATTATAAAGAGGTAGAGGAGATTAAGGCTGTCATGTTAGAAATATGTGAAGAGGTTGCCCGAAGAGCACGCACCCATCGGAAAGCAGGAAGAACGATTAGTCTCGGAGTGGGGTATAGTCAGGATGAATTTGGGGGCGGATTTCATCGTTCTCGAACAATCAAACAGCCAACAAATGTAACAATGGAACTTTATCGTGTCTGCCTCGAATTATTTAATGAACATTATAGTGGAAAAACGGTACGGCAAATTTCAATTGCAATTGGAAATATTGTCGACGATTGGGAACTTCAGCTTGATTTGTTTGACATGGGGGCGTCTAAGCGACGGGAGCTTGGGTATGTAGTGGATTCGATCCGCAGGCGTTTTGGGTCAGGTTCTTTACTGCGGGCTGTTTCTTATACGCCTGCGGGAACCGCTAAACACCGCGCGACATTGGTTGGGGGACATAAAATGTAATGAAAGAAGGAAATACCTATGATTCGTGACCGTGGGAAAATCAAATGGACGTCCATGATGCTGCCTGAACACGTCAAATTACTTAGGGACTGGGTAAAAGAAGATCGATACGAACAGAAAAAGGAAATGGATGAGCAGCAGTTGGAGCTAATGAACGAAACCTTGTCCGAAGCGATTGAGTTTAACCACTTTGTTACGATTACTCATTATCGAAATCAAAACTATGAAATGGTTATTGGTAAAATCCATTATTGGGATGAATTAGTCCAAAAGCTTCACGTGGTGGACCGTTTTGAGGAGGTGCACCGGATACCACTGGCAGATATTGCAGATATCCGGTTAACCGATCTATAAAATAAAGAGCGGCTTAGAGGCAAGCCGCCCATTTAACTATTTGCTATTAACTGGGCAGTGGCTGATCCACATATTTTTGTAAAAATTCATCAATGGCTCGTTCATAATCGGAGCGATTTTCATTGAAAGACTGGGCATGACGTCCATTTTCAGCAATATAAAGCATTTTGGGCCCTTTTTTTTGTTCAAATAAATCCTTTGACATGGAGGGTAGAATAAAATCGTCTTTTTTGCTATGGATAAACAACACAGGATGTTTAATATTTTCAATCACCGAAATGGGGGAAACATGCTGTATCGAATATTTATCGCGCAAGCGTAAAAGTGCATCACCGATTGGCAATAGGAGACCAGGGATGAGCTTAAAGTCCTTTTTTATAAGATAGGCAAGCTGTTCTTTGAAATCAGAGAAGGGACAATCCGCAATGTAAAAATCGGCCCCATCTTCTAATAGTCCGGCATACAAAAGCATGGTAGCAGCCCCCATCGATTCCCCGTGAATCCCGAGTCGAAGCGTGGGACCGATCTCCTGCTTCAGCCAATCAACAATGGTTTTTAAATCGAACTTTTCATAGTGGCCAAAACTCGTTGTTTTTCCACCCGATTGTCCGTGACGGCGATGGTCATAAATTAAGGTATTAAAGCCGCGCTCTAGGAAAAGATTTGCATATTTAATCGAGTTAATTTTAGTTTCCGTCACACCATGAGAAATGATCACATACCGATTCGTCTGGTGTGGTTCAACAAGCAGTGCTTTAATGATATAGCCATATGGAGAAGGGATGTCCACCTCCCGCTTTGGAAGCGACTCAAATTCTTCAGGGTTATACCTGCCCGCTTCTTTTTCCCGCCTGAGGATTAATTCCTCGTCCTTCTTTTTCATATACATCAGACGGTTTGTAAAATACAAACCGAGAGATACCCAGAAAAATAACAAAATAAACAAAGTCCGGAATGCTTTTTTCATATTGGCACCTCCCACAGAAATAAAGTTTCCTAATAAAATATGTAAGAAAACAACACACTGCCCATAAATTAACAAATTTAATTTTAACATAAAAAAAGCCGCTGACACCAATGAGCGGCTTTAACTATAGGCGCTTCCGCTTTTCTTTATGTCCAGCTCCAGCGCCTAGCCCCTCGAGGTCACAAGACCATCCGTCCAAAAGGTTAAAAGGCAACCTTTCGGCCGGCTTGTCTTGTGCTTGTCGGGGCTGACCAAGGCGCTTCCGCTTTTCTTATTGCTCTGAGTTTTGCCTTTTTGTTGGGTGAAGGGCTTTTTCAAGCTCTTCCGCAGCAATCATTCGTTTGCCGCCTCCTGCTGTGTCCGCATAATTTTTCCCGCTTTGACTGTTTCCTTTTTCCCGTTTCTGGCTCATATTCAGTCTCCCTTCCTGGTAGTCTCAATTATTATGATGGTTGATGAGGAGACTGATTATTCATAAGAAGTCTAGTTAAACCGTTTGGGCATAAAGGCGGTAATAGCCGGTCTCGATTTTCCTTGAAAGATAAGGGATGACAACTTCAATAGCCGCCATTAATTTATCCAAATCAACACCTGTTGCAATGCCCATTCTTTCCAGCATATAAACAACATCCTCGGTAGCAGCATTTCCTGCCGCACCCGGAGCAAAAGGACAGCCGCCAAGGCCTCCGGCAGATGTATCAAACCGATCAATTCCCGCTTGGAGGGCAGCGAGAATATTAGCAAGGGCAAGCTTGCGCGTATCATGAAAATGGGCTGTAATCAGGCTTTCATTAAATTCAGACTTTAATTGGGTAAATAGAGAATAGGATTCATTTGGGGCTGCCATCCCAATCGTGTCGGCGACACTTAATTCATCAACTCCCGCAAGAACAAATTCACGGCAGAGCTCTAACGTATCTTTCTCGCTTATTTTTCCTTCATAAGGACAATAGAAGGCTGTAGAAATACAGGCCCGGACAAAATAATTCTTTTCTTTTAATTCACGGATAATGGGCTTTAATTCTGCCATACTGTCTCGAGTTGTTTTATTAATGTTCTTTATATTAAAGCTATTGCTGACACCGACAAATACCGCAACTGCTTGGCAATTGGTCGAATAAACCCGATCAATGCCTCTCCGATTAGGGGCTAGGACGATGTTTCTCGTTTTCTCATCAAGACAATCGGCTGTGATTTCAGCAGCATCTCCCATTTGCGGCACCCATTTTGGTGACACGAACGACGTCAGCTCCATTTCCTTAAGTCCGGCACTCCTTAAACTAGTTATAAACTTTTTTTTGATATCAGTTGGGACTAATAGCTTCTCATTTTGAAGGCCATCGCGCGGACCTACTTCAATAATCGTCACTTTTTTAGGTAAATTTAACATCATTTTCCCCCTCCCAAGTACATACCTTCATTGTAGTGGTGTTGATTTCTGAAAAGCAAGAGTTAATAGAATTTTGACAAAATTAGAGGAATTTTGAGCAGATAAGTAGAAGTAATTAAAAGTCAACGGATTGTAGTGAGTTAGTGAAACAATAATTAAAGGGGAGATAGAAAGGATGAAGAAAATTTGTACGTCCTTCCAAGAGGCAGTTGCCGATATTCAGGATGGGGCAACATTGATGGTTGGCGGATTTGGGTTATGCGGCATTCCAGAAAATCTGATATTAGCTTTAGCCGAAAAGGGAGTAAAGGATTTAACGGTCATTTCAAATAATTGCGGGATTGATGAATGGGGCTTGGGTCTTCTATTAAATAATAAACAAATAAAAAAAATGATAGGCTCCTATGTTGGTGAGAATAAAGAGTTTGAAAGACAGGTATTAACAGGAGAATTAGAAGTAGAATTAACTCCTCAAGGAACCCTAGCGGAAAAAATTCGGGCCGGTGGTGCCGGGATTCCGGCCTTTTATACTCCAGCGGGGGTTGGTACACCAATTGCGGAGGGGAAAGAAACAAAAATATTTAATGGCCGTGAATATCTATTAGAGGAAGCGCTGACAGCTGATTTTAGTCTTGTAAGGGCATGGAAAGGAGATAAGATGGGAAATCTCGTTTACCATAAAACTGCCCGAAACTTTAATCCGATGATTGCCGCTGCCGGGAAAGTAACAATTGCAGAAGTGGAAGCGCTTTATGAAATAGGTGAACTAGATCCTAATTTTATTCATACACCAAGTATTTATGTTCAGACCATTATTGAGGGGAAACAAGAAAAACGGATAGAAAGATTAACCGTAAAAAAATAGAGTGGGAGGGAGTAAAAACCATGGCAAATGATAAAGCCAGTGTTAGAGAAAGAATTGCAATCAGGGCAGAAAAGGAAATAGAGAATGGCTACTATGTAAACCTTGGAATTGGTATGCCCACCCTCGTTGCCAATTATATATCAGATAATAAACAGGTTGTTTTGCAATCAGAAAACGGTCTTCTTGGAATAGGCCCATATCCGCATGAAAAAGAAGTCGATCCTGATTTAATTAATGCAGGAAAAGAAACAGTCACGGCCATTAATGGGGCAGCCTATTTTGATAGTTCGGAATCATTCGCCATGATTCGTGGGGGGCATGTCGATTTGGCGATCCTCGGCGGAATGGAAGTATCGGAAACCGGGGATTTGGCCAACTGGATGATTCCAGGAAAAATGATTAAAGGAATGGGCGGGGCAATGGACCTTGTCCATGGGGCTCAGAAAATCATTGTTATTATGGAGCATGTCAACAAAAAAGGTGAATCAAAGATATTAAAACAATGTACCTTGCCGCTAACCGGAAAAGGAGTTGTGAATCGGATTATCACCGAGCGTGCCGTAATGGATGTGACCGATTCAGGGTTAAAACTTGTAGAAGTGGCCAGTGGGTATACAGTTGAAGAAGTTGTTAAGTCAACAGAAGCCCTATTACATGTCGACCAAAATGTTAGATTGAATGCTTATTAATGGTAAAAACAGGCTGACGGGCACTAGGGCACTGAAAAACCTTCGGTTTATTAAGAATCTTAAAGTAACAACAAAAAGGTATAATTCTCTTAATGATGAGAAATTATACCTTTTTTAATTTAGACTCTGTAAAAGACCTTGTTGATTGGAGCGGA
>NZ_JBALNF010000023.1:0-9595 GCF_036962465.1 Neobacillus vireti | reverse complement strand
GCCGCCTGGAGCGGAAATCAACAGCCAAATTGCATTTAAGGGACTTCCTTCAGTGCCCTCACGGGCACGGCCTGTTTTTTAATGTCAGCAGCGTTTTAAGAAATGGTATAATAGAATAAGATTTTTAATATGGAGGAGTTTAGAATGAAAAAACAAAAAAGACAGACCAATCAATCTAAACCAAAAAAGGAAGATACCGCAGTAACACTCAAAGATTTGATTAATCCAGACTTAATGAAGCAGCTTAAAGAGCAGCAAGACCAACTAAAGGCTGAAGAAGATAGAAAAAAAGAGGCAGAAGAACAAAGAAAACGGGAAGAACGAAGATTAAAAGAAAAGAACAAATCATTTGCAGAATTATTAAACGAGAGTGGCATGAATTGGAAAGAATTTAAATAAAAAAGGAGAGATTAATGCTCTCCTTTTATCTGTGCTCCGTATAAATACTTGGCTTTGTTAAGTCTTTAATGACCAACACTTCTTCATCGGTAAGCGGAGTACTTCTTATCGCTGCAGCATTACGCTTAATCTGTTCAGGGCTGCTCGCTCCAGTAATAACCGAAGCCACAGCAGGGTTTGCTAAATTATATTGAAGTGAAACCTCTGTAAACGACCGATCGTGTGCAAGATTCTCTTTCAAACGAGGCAAAATTTCATTTAATTCCCTATAACTGTAATCAAGATAGCCTTTTTCAGATGCTTTGCTTAGCAATTTATCAGTTAGAAGGCCTTTAGCAAGCGGCCCGCGTGTCACAACGCTGATCCCATGTTCATGTAAAAGTGGTAAAGTTTCTACTTCTGGTCTCCGATCTAAAATGCTGTATTGCATCATTACCGAAACAATACTAGATTTGTTAATATATTCACGGATGACATTGGGGCGAATGGAGGAAATGCCATAATAACGAATAAATCCTTCTGCCTTTAATTCTTCAAACGCTTCAATCGTTTCATCAATCGGGTCATCAATTGTTCCGCCGTGGACCTGATATAAATCGATATAGTCAGTCCCAAGGCGTTTTAAACTATTTTTTACTGCTTCCTTTATATAGGCTTTTGAAGCATCCCAAGTCCAGCCAGATTGATCAGGTTTCCAGCGGTTTCCTACCTTGGTTGCCAGGATGACATTTTCTCGAACCGCTTTTAATGACTGTCCCACGATTTTCTCATTTTCACCAAAGTCATAGAGATCAGCAGTATCAAAATAATTAATCCCTTCCTCAAGAGCTGTCTCGATGATTGATCTTGCCGTTTTCTCCTCTGTTCCGATAGACATACAGCCGAGGCCGAGTTCCGTAACGTACAAATCGGAATGACCTAGTTTTCTTTTCTTCATTTTAAAACCCCCCTGCTCCTTTCTTTCAATATTAATAAACAATTGGGCAGACTACAAATGGAAGCTACTTTTTTTGCGATACATCTTTAATCCATTCAGAGATGAAAATATAATCCTTGTTATATTCTTTCAACTTCTGCTGGATTTCCCAAGCTTTGCCAACGAGAGTTATTCCCTGCTTATGGGTATACACCTTCATTACCATACCCCTCCAATTAAAGTATGGTAAAATGTATACGTATGTCTTTACGGAATAGAACAGGAGTTGACGGTAATGGACAATCTTACTGAGAAAACAATAAAAAGTGAAGAAATATTTTCGGGAAGGATTATCAGTCTTCATTTACAAGACGTCGAGCTGCCAAATGGAAAACAGTCAAAGCGGGAAATCATTAAGCACCCGGGAGCTGTGGCCATTATAGCTGTTACGGATGAAAATAAAGTGGTTATGGTGGAACAATATCGAAAGGCATTAGAAAGAACGATTGTAGAAATACCAGCTGGCAAACTAGAAAAAGGTGAGAATCCAGAATATTGTGCCCGGAGAGAACTAGAAGAGGAAACCGGTTATGAATGCAGCAGCTTGGAATTGGTAACATCTTTCTATACCTCACCAGGGTTTGCTGATGAAATCGTCCACGTGTATTTCGCAAAAGGGCTCACAAAAAAAGAAAATGCAGCGGGACTTGACGAAGATGAGTTTGTTAATCTAGAAGAATTAACTCTAGAAGAAGCCCAATCTTATATTACAGAACAAAAGATTTTTGATGCAAAAACTATTTATGCCGTACAGTACTTACAATTACAAGAGGCGTTGAAACATAAATGAACCGCTATTATGTGGATTTACACATTCATATTGGCCGGACCTGGACAGGAAAACCGGTTAAAATAACCGGTGCGAAATCGCTGACATTTACTAATATTATTGAACATGCCAGGCATGAAAAGGGACTGAATATGGTGGGAATCATTGACAGTCATTCACCGGAAGTCATCTTAGAAATGGAAAGTCTTATTCAAAGCGGAGAAATTAGCGAACATCCAGATGGTGGTTTGGTTTTTGGAGATTTAACGGTTATTCCCGGCTCTGAATTGGAGATTTACGATGAACAATCAAATGGTCCGATTCACCTGCTTGCCTTTTTTCCTAACCTTACAATCATGCGGGAGTTTTCTTCCTGGCTTTCGACCCATTTGAAAAATATTCAACTTAGTTCTCAGCGAATCTACGTAACAGGTCTGGTGTTACAAAAAAAGGTTAAAGACTTAGGGGGCATATTTATCCCAGCCCACGTGTTTACTCCTTTCAAAAGTTTATATGGCAAAGGGGTTCAGAAGTCGCTGACCGAGGTATTAGATCCAAATTTAATTGATGGAATTGAACTTGGATTAAGCTCTGACACACATATGGCAGACCAATTAGGAGAGCTACACAAATATACGTTTGTAACCAACTCTGATGCCCATTCACTGGCAAAAATTGCCCGTGAATATCAAGTGATGGCCATGAAAGAGCCAACTTTTTTAGAATTACATAAAGCTTTAAAAGGGGAAGACGGCCGCCATATCATTGCCAATTATGGTCTCGATCCTTTATTGGGTAAATATCATAAAACCGTCTGTGCAGAATGTTTAAATCCACTAACCCCTGACGATCAAATATGTAATCTTTGCGGAAAAAATAAAATTATTAAAGGTGTGGCAGACCGAATCCTAGAGTTGAAGACGGCAGATGCCGGTCCGCTTGGACGCCCCCCATACGTCCATCAAGTACCGCTGGAATTTATTCCTGGATTAGGCCCGCGCCTGTTGGAAAAGCTGGTTAATCATTTTGGCAGTGAAATGGCCATTTTGCATGAAGTTCCATATGAAGCATTAACTGATGTGGTACCCGCTAAAATTGCGGAGCTCATTCTAAAAGCAAGAGAAGGAAGCATTAATCTTGCAGCCGGAGGCGGCGGCAAGTATGGAAAAATAGCTGATTAAATCCCCGGCAGCCAGTAACTGCCGGTTTCTTTTTATGGTTAAAATGTCATCAACTTGATGATAAATCTATTAAATCCCGTCATAGAATAACTAGTCTAGCATAGACTGTACTAATCGACCTTTGTAGTAGGAGGAAATTAAAGATGAAAAAACGATTGTACCAGTCCGATGCCGCCAGTTATTTTCGTGAACATTCCTCAATCTTTTTATTTATTGTGGTTTTATTTTTAATGGGAGTAATCTTTGGGGCAATAGTTGTCAATAGCATGAGCATCACCCAAAAGGAAGATTTATTCTATTATTTATCACAATTCTTTGGCCAAGTTTCCGATGGAACGGTAACAGACGACAACGATTTATTTTTGCAAAGTTTTTTACACAACAGTAAATTTATTGGCCTTATGTGGATTCTAGGAATCTCTATTATTGGCCTTCCAATTATATTAATTCTCCTATTCCTTAAAGGAATGGTTGTAGGTTTTACAGTGGGATTCTTAGTCAGTCAAATGGGCTGGAAAGGCTTTTTGTTAGCATTTGCGTCCATCCTGCCGCAAAATCTAATTATTATTCCTGTGTTTATATTGATGGCAGCATTCTCAGTCATTTTTTCAATAAGGATGATTAAACGGCAATTTATGAAGAAATATGCTTTGCCAATCATGCCTTATTTTAAACGTTATATCGTTTCCTTAATTGCTGCTGTACTATTTATTTCTGCTGCTTCAGGAGTAGAAGCGTATCTGTCTCCCTGGTTAATGAAAAGTATCATAAGTTCAGTTTCGCTAAAATAATTATTATTTGGTAATGATTATCGAATCTTATTTATAATAATTTTATTTTGAATCTCTTTCTTCATCTGTTATAATGAAAATTAACAGTGGCGAGGGAGGGCCTTCAGGATGGAAACTAGAATTGAGAGAATTAAGAAACAGTTGCATTCAGCGAGTTATAAATTAACTCCCCAACGTGAAGCAACCGTTCGTGTTTTATTAGAAAATGAAGAGGATCATTTAAGTGCAGAAGATGTGTACCTCCTCGTAAAAGAAAAATCGCCTGAAATTGGTTTAGCAACTGTTTACCGAACATTGGAATTGCTAACGGAATTAAAAATTGTCGATAAAATAAATTTTGGTGATGGAGTCTCACGTTATGACCTTCGTCAGGAAGGTGCAGCCCATTTTCACCATCATCTTGTTTGTATTGAATGCGGTGCTGTTGATGAAATTCAGGAGGATTTACTAGAAGATGTAGAAGCCGTTGTAGAGAGCAGATGGAACTTTAAAATAAAAGACCATCGCCTAACCTTTCATGGAATCTGTCATCGCTGCCTGGATAAGGATAAAGAAGAGGAAACTGAATAATATGAAACCAAAAGTCTCTTTCATTGAAAGGACTTTTTTCTTTTGAGCAGCTTAAGGAAGCAGGTATATATTTTGTCCATTTTGGCATACCTTTTAATAGAAATTAGTATTGGAGGATGTTAGATGGTTTCTTTTTTTAAAGTGGCGGTCCAAACAGTAAAGGTGTTTATCATTTTCACCGGGTGCACGATTCTCTTTTATTATGGTATCATGTGGGTATCTGAAGAATATCAAAATTACCATCGTTATGATGTGCCGGAAGGATCTGCGTTAAAGGTTTCAAATGTAGTGAAAGAAGACCGTTCATCTGTGTTAGACCGGTTGATGTTGTTTTATTTAAATGGGGAGTAATTGTAATGGAAAACCAATTAAAAGCTTTTTTGGATTATTTAATAGTAGAAAAAGGGTTGGCTAAGAATACGATTATTTCGTATGAAAGAGATTTGAAAAGCTACCTTCATTATTTAAAAAGTGTGGAAGCCATTCAGTCCTTAAATGAGATTCAACGTATTCATATTATCCACTTTTTAAATTTCTTAAAGGACCAAGGAAAGTCCTCAAAAACCTTGGCAAGACATATTGCCTCTATTCGAGCGTTTCATCAGTTTTTACTAAGAGAAAAGGCAGCAGAGGGGGACCCTTCTGTTTTAATTGAATCTCCTAAATTAGAAAGAGCTCTGCCAAAGGTTTTGAGCTTACTGGAAGTAGAGCAACTGTTAAATGCACCCATCCCAAATGATCACTTTGGTTTAAGGGACAAGGCCATGTTGGAGCTCTTATATGCAACAGGAATTCGAGTAAGTGAATTAATAGCTTTAGAAAAAGACGATGTTCATTTAACGCTTGGGTTTATACGTTGTATTGGAACAGGAAACAGGGAGCGGATTATCCCAATTGGAAAAATAGCTTTAACTGCAGTTAAGCAATATTTAGAAAACGGCAGGTCTCATTTTGTTACGGAGAAGCACAAGGATGATGCATTTTTCCTAAATCATCAAGGGCATCGTTTAACAAGACAGGGTTTTTGGAAAATATTAAAAAAACTAGCACGTGAAGCGGGCATTGATAAAGAACTCACCCCTCATACCCTTCGCCATTCCTTTGCCACCCATCTGCTTGAGAATGGTGCCGATTTAAGGTCGGTTCAAGAGATGTTAGGTCATGCAGATATATCCACAACGCAAATATATACCAATGTTTCAAAATCAAGAATTATGGATGTGTATACAAAATTTCATCCCCGAGCTTAATAGAAAAATAGTCTTATAGACTCATTCACAAAAGTGTTAAAAAGTCGTCCTAAATTTTGGCGGCTTTTTTTCTTGTGTTTTCAAAAACTTGGAGTAAAATAGAGATGTCAGACTTCTGACGAATGAATAAATAAATCACTTTCATAAACTATTTTTAAGCGGACAACCTATAATTGTCTGATTCTTATTTGCAAACGTTTTCTATGTCAAAGGAGGTAGTAGTGTATGACTGTAAGTACATACAAACGTATATTTATCATCGTAATGGATTCGGTTGGAATCGGGGAGGCACCCGATGCTGAGAAGTTTGGAGACAAAGGGGCAGATACATTTGGTCATATTTCCGAAAGAATGAATGGCCTGAATATGCCTAATATGGGGAAATTGGGATTAAGCAATATTCGTGAGATTAAAGGAATTAATAAAGCAGAAAAGCCATTAGCTTACTATACAAAAATGATGGAAGCTTCAAACGGAAAAGATACCATGACAGGACATTGGGAAATTATGGGCCTAAATATCCAAACACCTTTCCGTGTTTTTCCCGAAGGCTTCCCGGATGAACTTGTTGCAGAGCTTGAAAGACAAACAGGCAGAAAGATTATTGGAAATAAACCTGCGAGCGGCACAGAAATATTAGATGAGCTTGGCGAGGAGCATATGAAAACAGGAGCATTAATTGTCTATACTTCTGCCGATTCTGTGCTTCAAATTGCTGCACATGAAGAAATTGTTCCGCTGGAAGAGTTGTATAAGATCTGTAAGATTGCTCGTGAATTAACACTTGATGAAAAATATATGGTAGGTCGTGTTATCGCCCGGCCATTTCTAGGCGAACCTGGCAACTTTAAGCGCACGCCAAATCGTCATGATTATGCCTTAAAACCTTTTGATCGAACTGTTATGAGTGAGTTAAAAGACGCAGGGTTTGATGTAATTGCGATTGGTAAGATTTCTGATATTTACGATGGTGAAGGGGTAACAAAGTCTCTTAGAACCGTATCCAATATGGACGGAATGGATAAGCTGGTTGAAACCTTCGATATGGATTTCACAGGCATTAGCTTTTTAAATTTGGTTGATTTTGATGCATTATTCGGTCATCGCCGTGACCCAGAAGGCTATGGAAAGGCACTAGAGGAATACGATGCCCGCCTGCCTGAAGTGTTTGCAAAAATGAAGGACGATGACTTGTTAATGATCACAGCCGACCATGGAAATGACCCTATCGCACCAGGAACAGATCATACACGTGAATACGTTCCATTACTTGTCTACTCTAAGAGTATGAACGGTGGTAAAGAACTTCCATTAAGGGAAACATTTGCAGACCTTGGTGCGACAGTCGCTGATAACTTCAATGTTAAGTTGCCTAACTATGGCAAAAGCTTCCTAAATGAATTGAAATAAAGAGAGGGATAAAAATGAATATTGAAAGCATTCATAATGCAGCTAATTTTTTAAAGGAAAAATATCAGACTACACCAAAATTGGGTCTTATCTTAGGCTCAGGTCTTGGTGTCCTAGCGGATGACATAGTAAATCCAGTTAAAATACCGTACAATCAAATCCCAGATTTTCCAGTCTCTACAGTAGAAGGCCATGCCGGACAACTTGTTTTTGGTCAGTTAAATGGGGTAGAGGTAGTAGCCATGCAGGGCAGATTTCATTTCTATGAAGGATACAGCATGGATAAAGTGACATTCCCAGTTCGTGTTATGAAAGAAATGGGTGTTGAAATGTTAATAGTCACGAACGCTGCAGGCGGGGTAAATGAGAGCTTTTCCCCTGGCGACCTAATGATTATTACAGACCATATTAATAATATGGGAACGAACCCTTTGGTTGGACCGAATGATGCCAATTTAGGTGTTCGTTTTCCAGATCTTTCTGAGGCTTATTCAAAGGAATTACGAAAGATGGCAAGAGATATTGCCGATCGGCTAAAACTCAATGTCAAAGAAGGCGTATACTTTGGGAATCCTGGTCCGGTTTATGAAACCCCGGCTGAAATCAGAATGGTTCGTATATTGGGTGGAGATGCGGTAGGGATGTCTACAGTCCCAGAGGTCATTGTAGCCCGCCACAGTGGAATGAAGGTTCTTGGGATTTCCTGTATTTCTAATATGGCAGCGGGAATCCTTGACCAGCCATTAACACATGATGAAGTAATGGAAACTACAGAAAAAGTCAAAGCCGATTTCCTATTATATATTAATGAAATTGTTAAAGGAATGGTCCAGTAATCCGCACAACTCCTTTTAAAGAGGGTACAAAAATGATCTTGAAAAATGTGGTGATATTTAATGAGAATGGTCGACTTAATTGAGAAAAAGAGAGATGGAAACGAATTATCAACAGAAGAAATAAAATTTATTATTAACGGGTACACAGATGGATCGATTCCTGATTACCAAATTAGTGCTTTAACAATGGCCATCTATTTCAAAGGTATGACAGAAAAAGAAAGAGCAGATTTAACGATGGCAATGGTTGAATCGGGAGATCAAATAGATTTATCCCAGATTAAAGGGATTAAGGTCGATAAGCACTCAACAGGTGGTGTGGGTGACACCACTACGCTTGTTCTGGGCCCCCTAGTAGCTGCCGTTGGTGTACCAATAGCCAAAATGTCTGGCCGCGGGTTAGGCCACACAGGTGGAACCATAGACAAGTTAGAAGCGGTTAAAGGCTTTCATGTTGAAATTAAAAATGAGGAATTTATTGATTTAGTCAATACAAATAAAATTGCTGTTATTGGACAAAGTGGAAACTTAACGCCCGCGGACAAAAAGCTATATGCATTACGGGATGTTACCGCAACTGTAGACAGTATTCCACTTATTGCAAGCTCGATTATGAGTAAAAAAATAGCTGCTGGGGCCGATGCGATTGTCCTTGATGTGAAAACGGGTGCTGGTGCGTTTATGAAGACATTGGACGATTCGAGGGACTTAGCAAAAGCAATGGTACGAATTGGAAATAATGTTGGCCGAAGGACAATGGCTGTTATTTCTGATATGAGCCAGCCGCTTGGATATGCAATTGGGAATGCCCTAGAAGTAAAAGAAGCAATTGATACCCTAAAAGGTGAGGGCCCAGAAGATTTAACCGAATTGTGCTTAACCCTTGGAAGTCATATGGTTTACTTGGCTGAAAAAGCCAGTTCGTTAGAAGAGGCCCGCCATAAGCTCGAAAATGCTATTAAAGACGGTTCCGCACTAGAAAAATTTAAAGTCTTCTTGAGTTCTCAAGGCGGGGATTCCTCTATTGTTGATAACCCTGCTAACATGCCGCAGGCAAAATATACGTTTGAACTTGAAGCTAGAGAAGATGGCTATGTAGCTGAAATTGTAGCCGATGAAGTGGGAACAGCAGCTATGATTCTCGGTGCAGGGAGAGCGACTAAAGAATCTACGATTGATTTAGCAGTTGGCCTAGTCTTACGAAAGAAAATCGGCGACCAAGTGAAAAAAGGAGATTCCCTCGTTACTCTTTACAGCAACTTTGAAAAGGTAGACGAAGTTAAACAGAAGCTTTACGAAAATATAAAGATTACTGCTGAAAAGATAGAAGCACCAATCCTAATTCATGGAGAAATAACAGAATAAGAATAGACAGGGTGACAGGCACCAATTATGGTGCCTGTCACCCTTTTT
>NZ_JBALNF010000022.1:113651-127114 GCF_036962465.1 Neobacillus vireti | reverse complement strand
ATTTTTTTCTAATAAAAAAGTATCTACTTTTTTGAAAAATTTATTAAAAAGTAGATCGAGAATATTTTTGGCAGCGGGTACTGTTTTAGTATTTCTCTGCGTGGCTGCATTTGTAATATACCCTTATTTTCAGAGTTTGTTGCTTCTGAAAATGCAACGTTCGATTCCAACTCGTTTTGACCAAGTGATTCATCTTATTAATAATTTAAGGGAGACAACTAGCTCCGTACTATTTGGTCAGGGTTTAGGGAATTTAATTAATGTAATCTCAGACTACCGCGACTACCGCAATTACTACTATTACGAATTACAAACAATTTATATTCTCAATCAGGTTGGCGTTTTGTATTTTATTTTCTTCCTGATTACAAAGGTTACCTTTATTATTAAATTTTGGAGAAATAAATTTGTCTATTTAATTTATCTTGCTTATGTAGTATATGCTTTTTCGAATCCTTATTTATTTGATGCAACCAATATTATGGTACTGATTGTATTAAATTCATTAAGTAAACTATATCTAAAAGAAGGTTATAACAGTGAATCGAAAATTTAAGGTTTGTGCTGTTATGGTTTGTTTCTATCCTGACATAGAAGAACTTTCCTCTAATATTAATGCCATTGTTGGACAAGTTGAGAAATTAATCATAGTTGATAATAGTGAAAAGCCAGTTAATCACGACTTTTTAAATAATAGTGATCATGCAAGTAAAATTGAATGGGTTTCTTTGAAGGAGAATTTGGGGATTGGCGCGGCGCATAACGTCGGAATCAAAATGGCATTGGAACAAAATTTTGATGGCATCCTGCTGCTGGATCAGGACAGTAATCCACCCGAAAATCTCGTGAAGGAACTCTCTTCAGGTATTCAATTTCTGAATGATCAAGGGATAAAAGTAGCTTGCTTGGGTCCGGATATTTTTAATAAAAACACAAATGAAACCTATAAGCCCTTAGTAAATAAGGGAGTAGAATTAAGTCAAGATTTTGTAGAAAAAGATGTTTTGATTAGTTCTGGGAAATTAATTTCAGCTGAGGCTGTCAAACAAATTGGGATGATGGATGAAGCTTTATTTATCGATTTAGTTGACTTTGAGTGGTGCTGGAGAGCAAGGAAATATGGCTTTAGAGTTTTTAGTAGTAAACGGGCTAGAATGGGACATATGGTTGGGCAGAAAAATATAAAAATTTTAAATTCGTATAATTTATTAATCCCTGCTCCTATCAGACACTATTATCAATTTAGAAACACCATTTTTCTTTTGAAAAGGGATTATGTTCCACGATATTGGAAGATAAAAGCACTAATTGAAAGAAGTATCGAATTTTTCCTTTACTCTTTACTAATCTCCCCCAGGTTAAGCCGATTTCGGTATATTGTTAAAGGGATAAAAGATGGCTTATTCAACAGGAAAGGGAAATTTATTAATGGCTGATAGCATGATAAATATAGAAAACGTATGTGCAATTGTTGTTACCTATAACCCTAATATTGAAGAGCTAAAGGAAAATATGGAATCAGTTGTTCATCAAGTTGGAGGAATCTGCATTGTTGATAATTCTACCGATGCATCCCTCCAGGAAAAGCTTCTGGCTTTCCAAGAGAATAAAAAGTTTCATGTCCTATCTAACAAGGGAAACTACGGGATCGCCTTTGCACAGAATATTGGGATGAAATGGGCCTTAGACAAGGGCTATGAGGCTTTTTTTCAATTAGATCAGGATAGTAAACTGATGGAAGATACGGTGTTAAAATTAGTAAACGAATATAATTTTTTATTAACCCAAAATAAAAAGATCGCTTGCATTGGACCATTAGCGTATGATCGTGATAAATCGGAAGACGCTGTCTATCACAATTACAGTTCAGATAATGAAAGAATTATTAAAGTCCCGCAAACCTTAAGTTCTGGTTCCTTAATTCCAAAGGATTCTTTTATAGGCATTGGCGGTATGGAAGAAGACTTATTTATTGATTTAGTTGATTATGAGTGGTGTTGGCGGGCAGAAAAACATGGCTATTCAACCTATGTTACGAATGATGTGAAAATGGCCCACCGTTTAGGGGAGGACAGGTACCACTTTTTAGGTAAGAGTATTGGGGTCCCTTCTCCAATCAGACATTACTATCAGTTCCGCAACACCCTGGAAATGTTTAAAAGGTCTTACGTGCCTTTAAATTTTAAACTGAAATATATTCCCATTTTACTTTTTAAGTTTTTCTTTTTTAGCCTGTTTGTAAAACCAAGAGCGGTCCGTTTTAAATTTATGGTAAAAGGGACGATGGATGCACTGAGGGGAGTTAAAGGAAATATTAATGGCGACCGGCCAGGTATCGTCAGGATACAAAGTCATGAATAAAATGGAGTTGAAATAATGAACTTTTCAGTTCTTATGTCCGTATACTTTAAGGAAAAACCCGAGTATTTAAGAGAATCAATTGAAAGCATGTTACGTCAGACCTTAAGACCAACTGAAATTTTAATTGTATTTGATGGGAAACTCACGGATGAATTGTATCAATTATTAAATGAATATAAAAAGGCAGACCCAGATTTATTTAAATATGTTGAACTAGAACAAAATATGGGGTTAGGAAAAGCCTTGGAGATAGGGATTAAGGAATGTAGTTATGATTTAATCGCAAGAATGGATAGTGATGATATATGTCATCCACAACGATTTGAAAAACAAATAAACTTTATGAAAAATAATCCTGATGTACAAGTTCTTGGATCTTGGATCGGTGAATTTGAAGAAGATGTTGAAAAAATAGAATCGATTCGTAAAGTTCCTGCCAGCTATGAGGAGATTTTACAATATGCCAAAACACGATGCCCGTTAAATCATATGACTGTCGTTTACTGGAGAGATGCTGTTTTAAAAGCTGGCAGCTATCAGACCTTAATGTGGAACGAGGATTATTATTTATGGGGAAGAATGTTAAATAGTCATATAAAAATAATGAATATACCAGAAATTTTAGTCTATGCTCGTGCTGGTGCAGATATGTTCAACCGACGCGGGGGACTAAAATATTTCAAAAATGAAATGGTACTGCAAAAAGAATTTTTAAAAATGAATTTTATTGATAGACAAACGTTTATCAAGAATGTTATTACTAGGGGAGCTGTCAGAATACTTCCTAATTCTCTTAGGGGCTTTGTTTATAAAAGTCTGCTAAGACGCTAAGAAAAATAAAAAAGAACCTCCTTAATTTTTAAAGCGATGGATAAATAGTAGGAATTACATATTTTTAAAATGTTTATAGGCATAAATAACCTTGAATGGGAGCTGAATGAAAAATGAAGGGAATAATTCTCGCAGGTGGAAGTGGTACACGTCTTTATCCGTTAACAAAGGTAGTCTCAAAGCAATTATTACCTGTGTATGACAAACCAATGATTTATTATCCGCTTTCTGTTCTTATGTTGGCAGGGATAAAGGATATTTTAATTATTTCTACCCCAGAAGATACAGCACGTTTTGAGCAAATTTTAGGAGACGGTTCCGATTTAGGAATGAATTTTTCGTATAAAATTCAACCACATCCTGGCGGGTTAGCACAAGCATTTTTAATCGGTGAGGAATTTATTGGTGATGACAATGTTGCCCTAGTACTAGGTGACAATATTTTTTATGGCCATGGACTAACCGATCTATTAAGAAGAGCAGCTTCTAGGGAAACTGGGGCATCCGTATTTGGATATTACGTAAACGATCCAGAGCGTTTCGGTGTGGTTGAATTTGATAGCGAAGGTAAAGCCGTCTCAATTGAAGAGAAGCCTTTAGAGCCTAAGTCTAACTACGCAGTGACCGGACTTTATTTTTATGATAATCGGGTTGTAGAGATTGCCAAGAACATCAAGCCTTCTCCGCGTGGTGAACTTGAAATTACCGACATTAACAAGGCTTATCTAGATATGGGGGAACTCAATGTAGAGCTGCTTGGACGCGGTTATGCTTGGTTAGATACCGGTACACATGCATCATTATTAGAGGCATCGCAATTTATTGAGACAGTGGAGAAACGGCAGTCCTTAAAAATTGCCTGTTTAGAAGAAATTGCATATAAAATGGGCTATATAACAAAAGATAAGTTATTAGAATTAGCGGAGCCATTAATGAAAAATCAATATGGTCAATATTTACTAAAAGTAGCAACTCAAGAATTGAAATGAGGTATCACTAATGAACGTTATTGAAACGAAGCTATCTGGAGTGAAAATTTTAGAACCAAAGGTTTTCGGTGACCATCGCGGTTACTTTATGGAAAGTTATAATAAAAATATTTTTGAACAATTAGGTTTAAACTTTGATTTTATTCAGGACAATCAGTCCCTTTCAGCTCCTGTTGGAACTTTACGCGGGTTACATTTTCAATTAAATCCAAAAGCACAAACAAAGGTTGTTCGCTGTGTAACAGGAGCCATTTATGACGTTGCGGTCGATATCCGACAAGGTTCTCCTACATATGGACAATGGGTCGGCGTGATTTTAAGTGAACATAATAAACGTCAGCTGTTAGTTCCCAAAGGTTTTGCGCATGGGTTTTGTACACTTGTTCCCGATACCACCGTGGCTTATAAAGTAGACGAATATTATTCGCCTGAGCATGATGGGGGCATCCTCTGGAATGATCCTGCATTAGGCATTGATTGGCCAACGACGAATCCTATTCTTTCTGATAAGGATACCAAGCACCCAACATTAGCAGAAGCAAAAAATCTAAATTTTATGTTTGAGAAATAGGAGGCAACTAATGAAATTATTAATCACAGGCGGAGCTGGTTTTATTGGCAGCAATTTTGTCCGCTATATGGTAAATAAATATCCAAACTATCAAATCGTAAATCTTGATTTACTGACCTATGCAGGAAATCTTGAGAACTTAAAGGACATCGAAAATGCAGCGAATTACAAATTTGTTCGTGGTGATATTGCAAACCGCGAATTTATCGGTGAACTATTTCAACAAGAGAAGTTTGATTATGTCATTAATTTCGCTGCTGAATCACATGTAGACAGAAGTATTACGGATCCGGGAATCTTTGTTCAAACGAATATCCAGGGGACGCTTGCCCTTCTTGATGCGGCTAAGACAATTGGCGTAAAGAAATACCTTCAAGTTTCGACAGATGAAGTTTATGGAACCTTAGGAGAAACAGGCTATTTTACTGAGGAAACCCCATTAGCAGCTAATAGCCCTTATAGTGCTAGTAAAGCTGGTGCAGACCTGCTTGTTCGTGCTTATCATGAAACGTTTGGCTTACCAGTGAATATTACACGCTGCTCAAATAATTATGGACCTTTCCATTTCCCTGAAAAGCTGATTCCATTAATGATTATTAATGCTTTAAATGACAAGGAGCTTCCTGTTTATGGGGATGGCTTAAATGTACGTGACTGGCTTCATGTTGAAGACCATTGCCAAGCAATCGACCTTGTTCTTCATAATGGCCGCAATGGTGAGGTATATAACGTCGGTGGCAATAATGAACGCACGAATATTGAAATCGTTAAAACTATTTTAAAGCAATTGGGCAAGCCAGAGTCGTTAATAAAATTTGTTAAAGACCGTCCTGGTCATGACCGCCGTTATGCAATCGATGCTGCGAAATTACGAAATGAACTTGGGTGGAAACCAAAATATACATTTGATACCGGCATTGAACAAACGATTAATTGGTATTTAGAGAATAAACAATGGTGGGAGAACATCATTTCTGGAGAATATCAGGATTATTTCAAATCCCAATATGGTGAGAGATTAGAGGTAGAATAAATGAAAGTTGTTGTTACAGGAGTGAAAGGCCAGTTAGGCTATGACCTTGAAAAGCAATTAACGGCCAGAAACCACCAGGTATTTGGCATTGATCGTACTCAATTAGACATTACTGATGAGCAAGCTGTCAAAGCATATATTGAGTCCGTGAATCCTGACGCTGTTTTACATTGTGCCGCATATACGAATGTCGATGCCGCGGAAGAAGACAAAGAAACAGCCTACAATGTGAATGCATTAGGTGCAAAATACCTTGCCGAAGCAGCAAGCAAGGTTGGAGCTAAAATGGTTTATGTAAGTACTGATTATGTTTTTGATGGTACAGCTTCCGAGCCATATGAAGTAGACCATCCGACCCATCCGCTTGGTGTCTATGGAGAAACAAAATTCGCGGGTGAAGAATTTGTTAAAATGTCTTTAGACCGTTATTTTATCGTTCGTACTGCATGGGTATTTGGAATCAACGGAAATAACTTTGTCAAAACAATGCTCCGTCTTGCAGAAGAGCGCGATGAATTAGGGGTTGTTCACGACCAGGTTGGCTCCCCTACTTATACCGTTGATCTTGCTCGATTTATGATTGATTTAGTCGAATCTGATCAATACGGTGTCTATCATGCCACCAATGAAGGTGTTTGCTCTTGGTACGAGTTTGCGGTGGAAATTTTTAACCAAGCTGGTGTGAATGTGAAGGTAAATCCATTGACTTCTGAACAATTTCCCCGCCCAGCGGCTAGGCCAAAATATTCAGTTTTAAGTAAGAAGAAAATAATGGATCAAGGTTTTACTCCGCTCCCCAATTGGAAAGAGGCTTTGTCAGCATACTTAAGGGAAATTAAAGGTTAATAAGTTATAATGAAAGGGATATGTTTAAGTCGTATCATCGACTTTTTTAACATATTCCTTTTTTTCATACATATTCTTATTGTTATGTAAAAGAGCTTTAATTAATTATTTTGCGGAATGTAACCTAGTTCACCATAATTCGTCTAACTATTGGGTACATAAAAAGGAAGTGTTCTAACAAAATAGTTTACAATGTTAGAGATTTATTACAAAGTAAATTTAATAGTTTCATTGAATAAAAGTCTGTGCTATAATCCTTAAGGAGTATTTTATCGAAATTTGGCTTTTTTTATAGTTTAAATCACTAAAAGAACAGGTAATGATAAAACCACGGAGGGTCTATTTATGTTATATCTAACTTTATTCTTGTGTTTTTGTGCTTCGATCTTCCTCACACCATTCGTAAAAAAATTAGCTTTTAAAATTGGAGCAACTGACAAGCCCAATCAAAGGAAAGTTCATCAAAAAATTATGCCTCGTTTAGGCGGGCTGGCTATTTATATAAGTTTTATAATAGGAATATTGATTATTAAACCAATTGAGAATTTTCATTTGCCACTTTTACATCCTAATGGAAATGTACACATAGCGATTCTGCTTGGAAGTTTAATTATTATCCTTACAGGTGCAGTTGATGATGTGAAAGAAATATCACCAAAGGTAAAGCTTTTAGGACAAATTCTTGCTTCCTTAGTGATTATCATATTAGGTGGTATAAAAGTGGAGTTTATTAACTTGCCTTTTGGTGGGGGCCGGTTAGACTTTGGAATATTCAGTATCCCATTTACAATGGTTTGGATTATCGGTATAACCAATGCGATTAATTTAATCGACGGATTAGATGGTTTAGCTGGCGGGGTATCCACAATTGCCTTATTTGCAATTGCCGGAATGGCTTATATAACAGGTAACCCTTATGTAACGGTTGTAGCATTAATTGCTGCTGTATCTACCATGGGCTTCCTTGTCTATAACTTCCACCCAGCTAAAATATTTATGGGTGATACGGGTGCTTTATTTTTAGGTTTCTTAATTAGTGTCCTATCGTTATTGGGTCTAAAAGGTGTCACGTTTATTTCATTAGTTATCCCAGTTATTATTCTTGGTGTACCAATTTCTGATACATTCTTTGCGATTATCCGTAGACTTGTCAACAAACAACCTTTATCGGCACCAGATAAATCGCATTTACATCATTGTTTACTAAAATCAGGCTTCTCACATCGTCAAACTGTGTTATTGATTTATGCTATGAGTGCCATTTTTGGACTAGCAGCATTTATCCTTTCACAGTCAACGCTTCTTGGGGCAATTCTGATTATACTCACGATTTTAATTACCATTGAGATTATTGTCGAGAAAATTGGTCTTATCCGTGAAGATTACAAACCACTGCTAAAACTAATCCGAGGTTTTAGAATAGTGAATGTGCGAGATAAATAATTTTAAAAAAACAGGCGGCCAACATTTAGTTTGGCTGCCTGTTTTTTTATATTTTTTAATTAGGATTTCCGGATATTAACATCTTCTAACGTGTTTCGAATCAGCATTAATGGACAAACTTATCTTTAAGGAGGATGTTATATGTTTTTTCTTACCTTGATATTATGTTTTGTCCTATCTGTTCTTATTACACCACTTATAAAAAAGCTTGCATTTCGAATAGGTGCTACTGACAGACCTAATCAACGTAAGGTTCATCAATCTGTTATGCCAAGGATTGGAGGATTAGCGATTTTTATTAGTTTTATAATAGGAATTATCCTCTTGCATCCTGAAAACCAATCCTCATTACCGATATTAGTTGGCTGTTTTATTATTATAGCAACTGGCTTTTTGGATGACTTGATAGAACTGCCGGCTAAATACAAACTGATTGGACAACTCGCTGCGGCGTGCGTGGTTGTTTTGTGGGGGAATTTGCAGGTTGTCTTTATTAATCTTCCGTTCGGCGCACAGCTTCAATTTGGTTTTTTAAGCATTCCTTTTACGATTATTTGGATTGTCGGGATTACGAATGCAATTAACTTAATCGATGGTCTAGACGGCCTGGCAGCAGGGGTTTCATCAATTGCATTAATCTCCATATCAGGTATTGCTTTTATTCAAGGATATTTATATGTCTTCGTCATTGGTTTAATCGTACTCATGAGCACACTAGGATTTTTAATATACAATTTTCATCCCGCCAAGATTTTTATGGGGGATACAGGTGCACTCTTTTTGGGTTTTATCATCTCCGTATTATCGCTGCTCGGTTTTAAAAACGTTACCTTTATCTCGTTTATAATTCCCGTCATCATTCTCGGAGTACCCATTTCTGACACTCTCTTCGCGATTATCCGAAGAATTATTAACAAGCAGCCCTTGTCAGCTCCTGATAAATCTCATCTCCATCATTGCATGCTCAGAATGGGGTTCTCCCATCGGCAAACAGTGTTGCTTATTTATGCGATGGCCGCTTTTTTTGGACTTGTTGCCGTTATCTTTTCGCAGGCAAGAATTGGCGGTGCCCTCGTCTTAATCGGTGTAATCGTTTTGTTAATCGAAATTATTGCTGAAAAGATTGGCCTAATGGGCAAAGACCATAAGCCGCTGTTGAATATCGTACGAACATTAACAACGGCCAAAGACCGCTCATAATAGGACAAGGGACTCAGGATTCTTGAGCCCCTTAATTTTTTTCCCAATTGTCTAGCCGGTATGGTCCTATTATAATGGACCTAAGGAAAAATTTATTCTCTTGTGTAGTCTTGTTCGAGATAGAGCATTTCACCCTGCTCTAATGTACATTGGCCGTTGGTTAGTTCAATCATCCATTCTCTGAAGGATTGGACTTGACTTTCGTCTACATACGTTTCGACTTCGACGATATCTAAGTAGTGTATTTCTTTTATTTTATAATCCGAGGCGCGCAGTTCCTTCTCAATTTTCCCAAGCCAAGTATAATCAAATTTGGCATGGATGACTTGTGAAAGTTTTCTTTCGACGATGCCTACCGCATCAAGCCCTTCAGAAGTGGCTTTGCCGTAAGCACGGATCAGCCCGCCGGCTCCTAATTTAATGCCTCCAAAGTAACGTGTAACAACTACCACCGTGTCCTTAAGCTTTCGCTTTTTTAAAACCTCAAGGATCGGCACACCCGCTGTTCCGCTTGGTTCACCATCATCATTAGCTTTTTGGATTTGGTCATGCTCGCCGATGAGGTAGGCTGAGCAGTTATGCGTAGCATTCCAATTTTGTTTCTTAATGGTTTGAATGAACTCAACCGCTTCATTTTCAGTTTCAGCTCTTTTCAAATGGGCAATAAACCGTGATTTTTGAATCGTAATCTCGTGTTCGCCGCTCTGTTTTACAGTATGGTAACGAGGAAGCATAATAAGCTCCCCTCCTTTTTTAAAAAAATATTTGTAATATACCTTTAATATGGTGGTAACGTTCGAATGATATAATAGTAATGGTTCAAAAAGTATCCTTAAAAGGAATGTAACACTATCATTATATTACTTTCACCCCAGAAGAAGGTCAATAAGAGTGTTATCGTTCGCTAATTGCTTTTATTCCATGTAAAATATGTTAAGGGCCTTAAGGGAAAACCCTGGAGGGAATGAAATGAAACTAAAAAAGGTCAATACAAAGTCAATTGATGAAATTCGTGAAGAAATGATTGACAGGGTAACTAGCAGTAAAAGTGATATCTTTCGAATTGGTGAGCAATGCCGTCAAGATTATGAGAGTATGACATCGGAACTTCGAAATATTAAGGATATGATGGTTAAGCTCATTGAAGAGGGGAACCAGCTGGAAGATCAGGTTCATCAAGCCCGGCTGATGTTATCAGAAGTTAGTATGAATTTTAAAAAGTATACCGAAGAAGAAGTGCGTGAGGCCTATGAAAAAGCCCACCAGCTGCAAATGGACCTCTCCATTAATTGGCAGTACAAAAAACAGCTCTTGGAAAAACGGGATGATTTGGAGCGAAGATTGATTGGGTTAGATGACACGATTGACCGCGCCGACCAGCTTATTTCCCAAATTTCTGTGGTGATGAATTACTTGACAAGTGATTTAAAACAAGTCGGGGAAGTCATCGAAACCGCCAAAGCCAAACAAGACTTTGGTTTGAAAATCATTGAAGCCCAGGAAGAGGAGCGAAAACGCTTGTCCCGGGAGATTCATGATGGTCCTGCCCAAATGCTGGCCAATGTGATCATGCGTTCTGATCTGATTGAACGTGTATATAAAGATCGAGGGCCAGAAGAGGCTTTTGCTGAAGTTCACAGCTATAAAAAAATGGTGCGGGCCGCGCTTTATGAGGTGCGGAGAATTATTTATGACCTCCGTCCAATGGCACTTGATGATTTAGGCCTTGTCCCCACCCTCAAAAAATACTTACAAACGATCGAAGAATATCATAACCACTCAAGGATCGAGTTTGTCAATGCCGGTCTGGAGCTCCGGCTGCCAACGAAGTATGAGGTTGCGTTGTTCCGGATGATCCAAGAGTCCGTGCAAAACGCGCTTAAGCACGCGAATGCCTGTGTAATCAACGTTAGATTGGAAATTACCAATTCTGCTGTCACCGTACTCATTAAGGATAATGGTGTTGGATTCGATACGTCGATTAAGAAACCTGAGTCCTTTGGGATGATTGGAATGAGAGAGCGTGTCGACCTGCTTGAAGGGGAAATTACGTATGATTCGAAAATTGGTAAAGGAACATCCGTCCTCATTCGTGTTCCATTAATTAACTAAAAGAAATTATGGCAGCAAATGATAAAATTGAAATAAGGGGGAGTACCAAATGACAACCAAAATTGCTATTATTGATGATCACCAACTATTCAGAGAAGGTGTTAAAAGAATACTAGAATTCGAAAAGTCGTTCCAGGTTGTGGCCGAAGGCGATGACGGAAGCGATGCTTTAGGATTAGTGGAACAGTACCAGCCTGATGTGGTTATTATGGATATCAATATGCCGGGTATGAATGGTGTCGAGGCAACCCGTGAACTTGTTGAAAAATATCCAAGTACAAAAGTCATTATTTTATCGATTCACGATGATGAAAATTATGTGACCCATGCCTTAAAAACAGGTGCATGCGGCTACTTATTAAAGGAAATGGATGCGGATGCTCTTATTGAGGCGGTACGTGTTGTAGCGGATGGCGGTTCTTACTTACATCCAAAGGTTACCCACAACCTTGTGAATGAATACCGCAAACTGGCCACCACTGCCAGTCGTTCCGGAGGCGGTTATGTACAAACACTTGATATCCGCCGGCCATTGCACTTGTTAACCCGCCGTGAATGTGAAGTTCTGCAGATGCTTGCCGATGGAAAAAGCAACCGAGGCATTGGCGAATCTTTATTTATCAGTGAAAAAACAGTCAAAAACCATGTAAGTAATATTTTACAAAAAATGAATGTTAATGACCGCACCCAAGCCGTTGTATCTGCGATTAAAAATGGCTGGGTCGAAGTGAGATAAAGTTGTTTAGGAGCACGCCTTAAATGGGTGTGTTCTTTTTTTGTGGCTTCATATAAAATAAAAGGATAGTCAAAAATACAAGGATGGTACATTTTTATGAAAACGGCAATTGTCACGGATAGCACCGCGTACATACCGAAGGAGTTACGAGAACAATTTACTATACATATGATCCCGTTAAATGTGATTTTCGGGACGGAGGCCTATCAAGAAGAGGTCGATTTAAACGCAAGTGCGTTTTTTGAACAAATCAAAACTAGTGGCCTGCCTACTACCTCCCAGCCGCCAATCGGGAAGTTTGTGGAGCTGTTTGAGGAGCTAGCCACAGATTATGATGCGGTGATTAGTATTCATTTGTCGAGCGGAATCAGCGGCACGTATCAAGGCGCGGTAACCGCTGGAACCATGGTTGAAGGGATTAAGGTTTATCCGTTTGATTCCGAGATCAGCTGCATGGTTCAAGGATTTTATGCGCTTGAGGCCGCTGATATGGCCGGACGCGGTGAATCGCCTGAGCGGATTATGAGCCGGTTGGAAGAGTTGAAGCAATCGGCCGATGCTTATTTCATGGTAGATGACTTGTCAAATCTGCAACGCGGCGGCCGTCTGTCGAGTGCTCAAGCCTTTATTGGCAGTTTGTTGCAGGTGAAGCCGCTCCTGCATTTTGAAGAGAAGGTCATTGTGCCATTTGAAAAAATTCGCACCCGGAAGAAGGCTCTAAAACGGATTGTCGATTTACTAGGTGAAGCTGTCTCAGACGGCGCGGATTACCGGGCTGTGATCATTCATGCGAATCGTGAGGCAGAGGCGGAGGCGTGGCGTGAGGAGTTAGCGGGTTTGTATCCTCATGTTGAATTTATGATCGGCTATTTTGGCGCCGTGATTGGTACCCATCTTGGTGAGGGTGCGATGGGCATGGGTTGGATGAAAAAATAAGATAGGTAGTTTGCTGCCATTCCGGTGTTTGGGCCGGGATGGCTTTTTTGATTGGTGCGGGAATGGGGTTTACACGGGGAGTGGTACGGAAAAAAGGAGAAGTGTGCGGAATTATTAAGGATGTGCGCGGGCAGCCAGGAACCGGAGCTAGTTTTAAAAATAGGTAATTAAAAAGATGAGGTTTACGGAAATAAGGGAGATTTGTACGGAAAAAAGGGAGAAGTGTACGGAATTATTAAAGAAGTGTGCGGAAATAAAGCGGAGGCCCGCGGAAATCCAGTTCAAGTGTGCGGAAATCCAGCTGGAGGGCAACGAGGTAACCGAGCTATTTTAAAAATAGGTAATTGAAAAAGAAGAGGTTTACAGAAATAATGGGGAGTTGCACAGAAAAAAGGGAGAAGTGTA
>NZ_JBALNF010000022.1:0-113623 GCF_036962465.1 Neobacillus vireti | reverse complement strand
ATTTTAAAAATAGGTAATTGAAAAGAAGGGTTTACGGAAATAATGGAGATTTGTACGGAAAAAAGAGAGAAGTGTACGGAATTATAAAGAAAGTACACGGAAATAAATCGGAAACACGCAGAAATCCGTACCAAGTATGCGGAAATCCAGCTGGAGGGCAACGAGGTAACCGAGCTATTTTAAAAATGGTAATTGAAAAAGATGAGGTTTACGGAAATAATGGGGATTTGCACAGAAAAAGGGGAGAAGTGTACGGAATTATTAAAGAAGTGCGCGGAAATAAATCCAAAACCCACGGAATCTCAGACCAAATCCCCGGGAATCGCAACATGAGACACTCGATCACAGAGGAGGGAACCCTTAAAAAATTTTTCAAAAACAAGTAGGAATCTATCAAATTATGTAGAATTATAAAGAAAAAAGGAGTGATGTATATTGGTTATAAAAGAACTAACACTTCCTCAAAGACTTACACTAACCGTAACCCTAAAAAAATATCTAAATCGGAACCATCCAATGTATCCAGTAATAGAGAAAGACCTAGCCAAAAGATGGGCAGGCTACTGGGGCGAATGGGCGTTAGCGAACTACATGAATGAACTGCCGCAAGAAAAGTACCAAATCCTCCACGACCTTCAACTAAAACTCCACGATATCTATTTTCAAATTGATACCTTGCTATTCTCTCAAACCCATATCCTGATCATCGAAGCCAAAAGTATCATCGGAACATTGTATTTTGATAATGTCTTTAACCAGCTCATCCGAAAAAACCCGGACGGAACAGAAGAATCCTTTGAGGACCCTCGAATCCAATGCCGGAGACTGCAATCCCTTCTTAAAAGATGGCTAACACTTCATCATCTCCATTCCCTCCCAATCGATTACCTTATTTTTTTCAAAAGCACCAACAAAACCATATTAAAAACCAGCGGTACCGAAACAGACCTTACAAGAATTTGTAAAGGAAGAGACCTTTTTAGTAAAATTGAAGAATCCGAAAAACAATTCCAACAAGTTAAAATCCAAGCCTCAAAAAGAAATGAAATTGCCCAATTCCTGTTAAGCCAACATACCCCAAGACAAATAGATATTTTACAAGAGTATGGTCTCACCGTGGCAGACTTGCTCCAAGGTGTTCCATGCCCAAATTGTACCCACCTTCCAATGGATTACCAAACAGGGAAATGGATCTGTCCGAAATGCAGCTCAAGCTCCAAAGAAGCCCATATCGAAGCACTCATTGATTATTTCCTCTTGATTAAACCATCCATCACAAACCGTGAATGCCAGACTATTTTTCAACTCCCAACCCCGGACATCTCAAGAAATATATTACTCTCCCTTAACCTTCCAACATCAGGTCATACCAAAAAACGCTTGTATCATCAATGGCAGGACAATAAAGTTTACGCAATGGCAGCAGACAAAATCATCGCCCAACATCAAATTAATAGAAGGTGACTACACATGCGGTTTTTCCAAAAAGACAACCTACTAATTCCAAGCAAAGCAAAAGAGGATACCCTGCCCATCACACAAATCCCAACTATTCCAAACCCACCGATTAACCACGCATTCACTTACAATCCAGAACTGCAACAGTGGCTTACCGGTAAACAGCTCCTTCTCGATGACCTCCTATTCCCGCTCACTGACATTCAATCACATTATCAACATGGATACCTTACCTACCGAAAAGGAATCGAAAAGAACGGTAAACAATCAATCTGTGCCCGCTGTGGCAACAAGGACCCGCAATGGTTTGCCGCCTTTCCATGTGCTAGATGCAAAGAGACCTGTCTATATTGCCGCAACTGTCTGATGATGGGGAGAATCAGCGAATGCACACCGCTCATTGGCTGGAACGGCCCGGCCCCTGATTTTCAGCTCCCAGCCCAAATCATGGCCTGGCAAGGAACACTTTCTGAGGGGCAGAAAACAGCATCCGACCATGTTGTTGAGGCTATCCGTCAAAACCAAGAGCATCTCATCTGGGCCGTCTGCGGGGCAGGCAAAACCGAGGTCCTGTTTGCTGGAATCGAATCCGCACTAGCTGCGAAAAAAAGAATCTGTATTGCCACGCCAAGAACGGATGTCGTCTTAGAATTAACCCCTAGATTAAAAGCGGCTTTTCCCGATATCCCCGTTGCCTCTCTATACGGCGGGAGTGAGGACCGCCATCTTTATGCCCCCCTAACCATCGCGACCACCCATCAGCTCCTTCGTTTTTACCATGCCTTTGATGCCCTTATATTAGATGAAGTCGATGCTTTTCCGTATACAGTGGAAGATTCGCTTAAGTACGCTGCTGTTCAGGCCCGGAAACCAACTTCCGCGATGATTTACCTTACCGCGACTCCTAATTCCAAATGGCAAAGAGAATGCCGGACAGGCAAAAGGGCGTATACGACCATTCCGGCCCGATTTCACCGTAAACCGCTCCCTGTCCCGGAATTCATTTGGTGCGGCAACTGGCAAAAACAGCTTGAGAAAGGGAAGCTGCCACCCAATGTAGTTAAGTGGATCAAAACCAGAATCCTAGCAGAAAAACAAACTTTAGTCTTTTTTCCACATATCCCGTTGATGGAAAAAGCACTGGCCATCTTACGGAAAATTCATCCTGCAATCGAAGCGGTCCATGCCGAAGACCTGGACCGAAAAGGGAAGGTGCAAAAAATGCGCAACAAAGAAGTTCTAATGCTCCTCACCACCACCATCCTTGAGCGAGGGGTTACTTTTCCCAATATCGATGTAGCCGTAGTGGGAGCGGAGGATTCTATTTTCACCGAAAGTGCCCTCGTTCAAATTGCCGGCCGCGCAGGGCGAAGCAAGGATCAACCAACTGGAATTGTCACCTTTTTTCATTATGGAAAAACCGAAGACATGCTAAAAGCGAAAAGACAGATTATTACGATGAACCGAGAAGGGCGTAACAAAGGATTACTTGATAAATAGGGGGCTGTAAAATGAAGCTATTCCAGCAAGACCGTTGTCTGTATTGCCATAAAGAGATTACCCCACTTGTGAGTTGGGAAACACTCCTCTCGCCAGAAAAGGAACCCCTTCTATGCCCGACTTGTCAAGGCAGGCTGGAGAACATTACAGGGGAAACCTGCCGGATTTGCAGTCGGCCATTCCACCATTTAAATGAACAATTCCGTGACGGGGACTTGTGCCATGATTGCACACGCTGGGAGGAGGATCCTGACTGGCAGGGCTTTCTTGAAAAGAATCACTCACTTTATCTATACAACGATTTTTTAAAAGACTTGATTGCCATGTACAAATTTCGTGGTGATTATGTATTAGCCAAGATCTTTGCGGAACTTTTTAAAAAAGAAATTACTAAAATGACCCCAGATTTACTTGTTCCTATTCCGTTAAGTGAAGAGCGGCTGTATGAACGAGGCTTTAATCAGGCAACGGCAGTCCTAACCTTTGCAGGCTTTCAATCAGATGATATCCTTACACGAATCCATTCTGAAAAACAATCGAAAAAATCAAGGGAGGAGCGGATCCATATCCAGCAGGTCTTTAAAGTCGAGCCTGATGGTGAAATATATGGAAAAAGGGTTTTATTAATCGATGATATTTACACAACCGGCTCGACGCTAAGACATGCAGCAAAATTACTAAAAGAGGCGGGGGCCGCGAGCGTCCAATCATTGACGATCGCAAGATAGACTCCGGGCCTAGCGCCGTTTTGAAATCAGAAACGCATCTTAAGTGCCTTTTGGGCATTCTCAATATCATGACCGAGAAGAAGACCTAAATCATAGGAAGGATAGTAGCCATGTTTGTGCATATAGTTATAGACTCTCTCGTGACCTTGAATCGCTCCCATCAGCTGATTCGTAAAAGTTCTTCGTAAAGCGGGGGTGGCTGTTTCCGTAATCGCAACAGAAAGATTTCGCACCATTGTTTTTGAAAGTGCCAATAGATCACCGGCAAAGAAGCCTATATCTTCGCGGACTTCTTCATCTTCACGGGCTTGATAGCCTTGAGCGGAAGGATAATATTTCAGTAATTCGTTAAGGTTTTTTTCAAGATCCTGAATACATAAACGGTATAATTCTTTAAGATTGGAGTCAGTCACTTTATTGATCGACATTTTCAGTTTCATTAATCCTAAGGATTGAAAGGCTACCATCTCATGTAATTCCAGGGTCTCGTGCCAGGCCAGCTTTTTCCTATTTTCCTGTTCCATAACTCGTATCCTCCATTCATGTTCACATCAATGTAACGTATTCCCTAGGCTTATTAGTGGCAAATTGTCCTCCGAAATAATAAAATAAATATATGAATAACCATTCATTTTAGTAAAAATATCCCAGTAAAGTCAACGGTTGTTATCCCTATAGGCACTATTTCCCTATTGTTTTTGTCAAAAATTCGACAAAATTATTGTACTGTTTTAGCAGGAATCTCATAGGGTAAAATAGAATTGTATTTACATAGCCTTAACAAAAGGAGGAGTCCACATGAAATACAACGTACGTGGCGAAAACATTGAGGTTACTCCAGCAATTAGAGAGTATGTTGAAAAGAAAATTTCTAAATTAGAGCGTTATTTTACTGAGGCACCTGATGCAAAGGTAAACGTGAATCTTAGATTCAATCAAGATAAATCTTCAAAAGTAGAGGTCACTATTCCACTACCGCAATTAGTATTACGCGCTGAAGAAACAAACGTTGATATGTATGCAGCGATTGACTTGATTACTGACAAACTTGAGCGTCAAATCCGCAAGCACAAAACAAAAGTAAACCGTAAATTCCGTGAAAAAGGGGAACCTTCATTCACTTTTGTAACAACTGAAAGCCCTGAAGTTCACGATTATGATGAAGAAGATTTAGAATTAGTCCGTACTAAACGTTTTGATTTAAAACCAATGGACAGCGAAGAAGCGATTCTGCAAATGAACATGCTGGGTCACAGCTTCTATGTATTCACCAATTCTGATACTAATCGCACAAATGTTGTTTATAAGCGTAAAGATGGCCGTTATGGCTTAATTGAAGCACAGTAAACTTGATAACAGGAACGCTGCTCCTTTTTTGGAGCAGTGTTTTTTTATAAAACCGCAATGTGGAGGTTACGTCATGACATTTTCAATCGTTGGCTATGACCCAATTGAAAAAGAATGGGGAATTGCAGTACAGTCTAAGTTTTTAGGGGTAGGTTCAGTCGTTCCTTGGGCAAAAGCAGGTGTCGGTGCGGTTGCCACACAGTCATATGCCAATACGTCATATGGTCCAAAAGGACTTGAATTAATGGCTCAGGGAAAAACAGCGCAAGAGGTGCTTGAGCTATTAATTGCCGACGACCCTGAGCGAGAGATGCGCCAGTTCGGCATAATTGATGCGGCTGGAAACGCGGCCAGCTTTACTGGTAAGGAATGCTATGATTGGGCAGGCGGGCTCACAGGGGCCCATTTTGCCGCACAAGGAAATATTTTAGTGGACGAAAAGACTGTGAAGGCGATGGCGCGTGTGTTTGAAGAGACCGAAGGAACACTGGCAGCAAGATTGCTTGCGGCATTGGATGCGGGCCAAGAAGCCGGCGGGGACAGCAGAGGCATGCAGTCGGCTGCGCTATTCGTGGTAAAGGAAGCTGGCGGATACGGCGGCTTTAATGACCGCTATGTGGACCTCCGCGTGGATGACCATCGAGCCCCCATTAAGGAATTAATCCGCCTTTATCAGCTTCAGCAATTATATTTTGCTCCATCTAAACCAGAGAGGATTGTTACGGTGGAAGGGAAGGTAAAAGCAGAGTTAATGGTACAGTTGGAAAGATGGGGATATTTAACTGGTGATATTGTTGGGATAGAGGAAGTTTATCGTGCGCTAACCAACTTTATTCATACAGAAAACTTTGAAATGAGAGTACAGCAAACAGGATTAATCGATTTAGAGATCTTAGAATTTATGAAAAGGAACTAAAAAAAGAGTTGTCCCCATGTGGATAACTCTTTTTTTGTGTAATTATCCACAATTTTCTGAAAGTTATGCACACTAATCACAGGTGTTATATTAAAATTTGTGTATAAAGTCGATTGTTTATCCTGAGAGAAGGGGAATTCTATGGAAATTTCTCATATAGAACAAAGTTTAGGATTTCATTTGTTTATTGTCTAAAAGGATTAAGCCTATTAGACAAAATCGCTTAGTTTTTATAAAAAACTGTTCAATATAGAGCCCCTATAAGACAAAACTCTTGTGATTTATGACAAATTGTCCAATAGAGGCACTCTAATAGACAGAAACCTCGTGTTGCCATAGAATTTTGTCCAATAGATGCGCAGCTATCGGACAAAACTCTCGAGAATTCTAGAAAACTGTCCAATAGATGCATTCATTAAAAACCGGATAAAAAAATGGCCAGCGAAAAATCGCTGACCGAAAATACAAAATCTTTAAGAATTATCCAGCTCCAATGCCCTAGCAGCTAGTGTGCTGTCCTCTTTTTATTATTTCCCAGCCCCACAGCAGTTTTTATACTTCTTACCACTGCCGCAGATACATGGAGCATTACGGCCGACATCCAGCTGCTTCACTTTTGGCTTCTGCTTGACTGGTTCGCCGTCTTCCTTCGGATTCACCGCTTGGCCTTTCGCCACCTCTTGACGCTCAAGATTATTGCGAATTTCTGCCTTCATGATATACATGGCGGTTTCATCCTCGATGGATTGAATCATCGCCTCAAACATTGCGAACCCTTCATGCTGATATTCACGAAGCGGATCGATTTGTCCATAAGCGCGCAAGTGGATTCCTTGACGAAGCTGATCCATGGCATCAATATGGTCTGTCCACTTAGAGTCAACCGCTCTTAATGTGACAACCTTCTCGAATTCACGCATCTGCTCAGGGAACAGAATTTGTTCTTTCTCCTCGTAGCGCTCCTTGACTTTTGCAAAAATCGCCTCAACGATTTCTTCCGGCTCTTTGCCTTTTAAATCATCTACCGTGATATCACCTTCATGAAGAAGGGTGGCCTGAACATATTCGACAATCGCTTGCAGATCCCATGCTTCCTCATCCTCATGACGAGGGGCATGAACATCGACATTCCGCTCAATCGAGTTTAGAATCATCTTCTGAACGATGTCGCGCAGGTTTTCAGATTCCAATACCTCATCACGCTGAGAGTAAATAATCTCACGCTGCTGACGGAGGACATCGTCATATTGCAAGAGCTGTTTACGGGCATCAAAGTTATTGCCCTCCACTCGTTTTTGCGCCGATTCAACGGCACGGGAAACCATTTTACTCTGGATTGGCTGGCTGTCGTCCATACCAAGTCTTTGCATCATCGCTTTCATATTGTCAGAACCAAAGCGGCGCATCAATTCATCTTCCATCGACAAATAGAACTGGGTAACACCAGGATCCCCTTGACGTCCAGAGCGTCCACGAAGCTGGTTATCAATCCGTCGGCTTTCATGACGCTCGGTGCCAATTACCGCGAGACCGCCTAGTTCGATTACGCCCTCACCAAGCTTAATGTCTGTACCACGACCAGCCATGTTCGTCGCAATCGTAACCGAACCCTGATGACCTGCTTCAGCAATGATTTCCGCTTCCCGTTCATGGTTTTTCGCATTCAAGACATTATGTTGAATCCGTTTTTTAGATAAATAATTGGAAATTAATTCGGATGTCTCAATCGCGACCGTACCAACAAGAACTGGTTGTCCCTTTTGATGGCGTTCCGCAATATCTTCCACTACTGCACGGAATTTTCCGTCCATCGTTGCGTAAATTAAATCCGCACGGTCATCACGGGCAATGGGTCTATTTGTTGGAATGACTATAACATTCATATTATAGATATTCCGGAATTCCTCTTCTTCCGTTTTCGCTGTACCGGTCATACCGGCTAATTTTTCATACATACGGAAGTAGTTTTGGAACGTAATCGTTGCCATGGTCATGCTTTCATTTTGAACTTCAAGACCTTCTTTTGCTTCAATGGCCTGGTGCAGACCCTCGCTATAACGGCGGCCCTTCATCAAACGGCCAGTAAATTGGTCAACAATGACAATCTCGCCGTCTTGAACGACATAATCGATATCCAGGTGCATGCTGACATTGGCTTTTAATGCCTGGTTAATATGATGGTTTAAGGTAACATGGGCCATGTCAAAGAGGTTTTCAATTCCGAATGCTTTTTCAGCTTTACTAATTCCTTCTTCGGTGAGCATGACGCCCTTTGTTTTCTCGTCATAGGTGTAATCTACTTCTTTAGTCAGCGTCCGTACAAACGCATTTGCTTGGATATAAAGCACAGCTGATTTCTGGGCTGAACCAGAGATAATCAATGGTGTACGGGCTTCGTCAATTAAGATGGAGTCAACCTCGTCAATGACCGCATAAAAAAGCGGGCGCTGAACTTTTTGCTCTTTATAAAGGACCATATTGTCACGAAGGTAGTCGAAACCAAATTCGTTGTTTGTTCCATACGTAATATCTGCAGCATAGGCAGCCTGCTTTTCTTCACTATCCATACTGTTTAGGTTTAAACCTACAGTGAGTCCTAAAAATTCATACAATTGACCCATTTCAGTGGCGTCACGGCTTGCCAAGTATTCGTTAACGGTGACAACGTGAACACCCTTACCAGAAAGGGCATTTAAGTAAACCGGCATCGTCGCTGTTAATGTTTTACCTTCCCCGGTCTTCATTTCTGAAATGTTACCTTCATGCAGAGAAATACCACCCATTAATTGGACGTGGTATGGATATAATCCAAGCACACGGCGGGCACCTTCACGGACAACGGCAAATGCTTCCACGAGCAAATCATCAAGTGTCTCGCCTTTTTGATAGCGTGCTTTAAACTCTTCTGTTCTTTCGCGAAGCTGATCATCTGTTAATCTTTCGGTTTCGGCTGCAAGCTCATCAATCTTGGCTGCAAGCTTGTCTAACCGCTTCAACTCGCGTTTGTTCAAATCAAATACTTTATTTAAAATCCCCATACCTGATGAACGCTCCTTTATCTGAGACTAATTCACATTAAATATCCATGTCAAAAATGTTCGATAATTTCCCTTTTCATCTTACCATTTACTTTTTATAGTGACAACAATGTTAAAAACAGAGTAAAAAGGGTGATTCTACTATTATATAGTAACTACTCATCGAACTACCACTAAAGCGCAAACAAAAATTCGATTTTTCGACAATATTGACAGACTTAAGGCACTTTTGTGATCTAGGAGACCATGTCATTTTTAAATGAATAATAAATGTATAAAATATAAATTATCTGTATAAAAATTAGTGATTTCAGATGTTTGCACTATCGTAGTAGTGCTAACCAAACCCCTTGAAAACAACATTTATATGTTGTTATTGATTGAAACTCAGCACGAGAAAAGTATGAAGAAATATTCACAAATTGTACATTGGAATATACTCTTACAATGTTAGATACTACCTTTAGAGAGGTTAATATGGAAAATAAATAGAGAAAAAGTCCGAAATGGGAAGGGTGAGTTAAGTGGCCATTTGGGGGAAAAAGAAAAATAAAGAAACAGATCCCGATACTAGAGAAAATAGAAAAAAGGTTGGCCCAATCCGCAGACTCTGGCAAAAGTTCAGAGCCATTGACTGGAAGAACCCAGTTAATAGATGGAAGTTATTATTTGTTTCATTAATTGGCTGTATTGTTTTATTTGGCGGGGGTTATGGAGTTCTTTCCTTTACCAACTCGCCGTCCTTCTGTTCCAGCTGCCATGAAATGCAGCCGGAATATACGTCTTATACAGCAAGTGCCCACAACCAGATTTCCTGTGTTCAGTGTCATATTAAGCCAGGTACGGTAAATATGCTGACACACAAAATGAAGTCGTTGAAAGAAGTGTACTACCACGTTACAGGAGTACCAGAACAGATTGTTCAAACAGAAGAAGAAGCAGTTTCAAGTCAGAACTGTTTACAATGTCACTCGAAAAACCGGCTGGTTACAGCCTCAGGTGATTTAAAGGTAAACCACAAAGGACATATTGAACAAGGGATCCCTTGTATTACCTGTCACTCAGGTGTTGTTCACGCAAAAATGGCTTCTCGCGGTATTAATACAGAAGAGGTTCGCGGTGATTGGACAAAGGCCAGTGCTGAAAAGTTAATGGAAGAAAAATACTTGAGACCGAACATGGGTACCTGTATTGACTGTCACGACAAAGTAAATAATGGCGAAAAGCCTTGGTTAGAAGCTTCTTACAACGTTCCACCGAACCCTGAAGAAGCAGCGAAGAAACTAGAAGAAAGCAAAAAAGAAACAACTAGTGAAACAACCACAACTGCTGCTGCAACTGAAAGTGAAAATACAGCCACAACAAGTGAATCAGAAGCTGCAACGCTTGCAGCACATGATCAAAAAACACAAGATATCATTCTACAAGCAATAGGTAAGCAGCAGAAAGACGTAAAGCTTTCCATGGCCTGTGAAACTTGTCATAAAAAGGTGAAGGTGCCAAAGAGCCATAAAGTCGAAGGGTGGAGTGGAGCCCACGGCAGCACGGCCATTCAAAGCTTAGACAAGTGTGTAAACTGTCACCAAGATTCTAAATGGGCCAGAGCTATTCCAAAAGAAGATATTATCTCTCTCCTTAAGATGAAGACGAAAACACACTATGTACCAAACCTAACAGTTGTAAAAGAACAAACAAGAATCAATAAGTTCTGTAGTGCATGTCATGCGGACCGTCCATCAGGACACGGGAAAAGTGATGCATGGTTAACAGGACACGCGAAGAAGGCCTTAACAGCAGATCAAAAAGCAGAATGCTTTGTCTGCCACGACCGGGAAAAACCAGTGGCAGGTTCAACAACTCCAAAAGCACCAACAGATGTTTATTGCCAATACTGTCACAGAACTGGCTTTAAGTCTGATGTGAAGGACTAAGTAAACTAAACTGAATGGAGGGTCGCTTTTATGGAGGAAGAACACAAACAAGAGACGCCGGCCCCTCCAAAATTTCGCTATAAATTAATCAAAATAGCAACGTTAACTCTGTTGTTTCTAGTCCTTTTGTCCTTTGCGGGGTTCTTTGGACTAGAAACAACCTCAAGCTCAAAGGTTTGCACATCCTGCCATGAGATGAAACCAGAGTACTATACGTGGAAAGCCTCTACGCACAGCGAGGTTGCTTGTACCAGCTGTCATAAGGATGCAGTGTACAAGGATTTAGCGAAAGATAAGGCCCAAGAATTAGTGGCTCAATTAAAAAAACAATCTGAGGGTACTTCAGCAGCACCGATACGTATGCCAAATGAAATACCGAATAGTGCATGTGAATCTTGTCACAATGTTTTTACAAGAGAAGTAACTCCTTCAGGGGATATCATTATTCCCCACGACAAACATGAAAATAAAGGTGTCGAGTGTGTGCAATGTCATAGTGGGGTTGCACATGGAAAAGTAGCTGATCGAAAAATGACCTACACAACCGACTTGGATAAATGGGATAGTCAAGTTGGAACAGCGGCAATGTCAGACATTAAGTTTATCCGGCCCGATATGGATACATGTATTGAATGCCATAAGGCACGGAAAGTGACAACCGAATGCAGTGCCTGTCATAAAACGGGAATGGTTCCAAAAAGTCATAAGAAAGCAAACTTTGCAACCAAAACACATGGACTACAAGCTGCAACTAACTTACAAAAGTGCAATCAATGCCATAAGGATATGTCAACAGTCCCAATTGAGGGATACGAGGATGTTCCAGCAGTAACGAAGTATCTTCATAAGGATACCGGCACCATTCAAAAGAAGAACCAATACGATTATGCGAAGGATAATACCTTCTGTAAAGATTGCCACAGCAAGCGACCTGCCAGTCATTCAAGCAGTTGGATGAAGGACCATGGCAATGAAGCTTCAAAAAATAAGCAAGAATGTTTAGCGTGCCATAATTACCAACAAGCAGGTGGAGTTAGTACAACAATGGTTGCTTGTTCATCTTGTCATCCCGCTTTACACAAGGGATTTGATAAAGAAAGACATCCAATACCACTAGCAGAAAAGCAAAGTGTTACCGAAAAATGTTATACCTGTCATGTAAAAAATAAATGCATAGCCTGTCATAAATAATAAGCGAATACATTGCTAGATTAGGAGGGTTCGTATGGAAGCTCAAGAACATCCACTCAGTCAAGAACAAGAGACACGTACCAAACAGGAACCTGATAAGAAAAAAAAGAAGTCAAAAAATGAAAGATTTAAATGGTGGCAAACTCTTCTCTTATTAACACTAACTTTAGTTATTTCAGTTGGAGCAGGATATTATGTGAGCAGTAAATATTTGTGGTCAAGTTACGATCAAGACCAACTTAAGCAGCAATTACAAAGCGCAAAAGATACTGTTGATCAAAAGCCTAATGACCCCAAATCCTACGTAAGCCTGGGTTATGCTTATTTCTTAAATGGGGACAATGATGAAGCCATTACCCAATACAAGATAGCGCTGGATTTAGATAAAAATGATTTTGATGCTTACTTCAATCTTGGACTTGTCTATAACAAAGAAAATAGACTTAATGACTCAGTGAAAATGGCGCAAAAGGCAACAGAGATCTCACCAAAAGACTACAAAGGATTTTTGTTAAAAGGAATGTCTTACCGTCAACTCAAGATGTATAGCGACTCCATTGAGGCATTAAATGAAGCAAATAAGTTAATGCCAGGAAATACAGATATACTTTATGAAATTGGTCGTGTTGCGGAAGACCAAGGTGATAAAAAGAATGCGGAAGAAATCTACAAAGACGCACTAAATTACGACCCTATGTACAAACCAGCCTTAGAAGGGCTCAAGAGAATCGGCAAAAAATAGCTAACAAGGGGTGAAAACCAGTGAAGAAAAAAACCGTGTACATGTGGATGAGCGGAATAGTTATCTTAGTAATAGCAGCGTTTACCGCTATCTATTTTCTAAATATGGAGTCAACTGTAAAAAAGGCATCAAATGTGATTGACCCTAATTCACCTCCAACCTTTAGTCAACTTTTTTACGGTGATTTTGATAATGCACTAGACAAGCCAATGGATGTTGCTAAAATTGGAGAATTCATCTATGTATCAGATACAAACAATAAAAGAGTTCAAGTTTTTGACAGTTCAGGCTCACCTGTCTTTAAGTTTGGTAAAGAAGGCGAAGGTAAGGGTGAATTTAAATTTCCATACGGGATTGCTGGGGATAAAAAAGGCAATGTCTATGTAGCGGATTTATATAACGGTAAAATCTCAATATTTGATCCTAAAGGCAAATTCATTAAATACTTTGATGATAAAGAAAAACTAATAAAATCGCCTGCTGGATTAAGAATTTTTGATGAAAAGTTATATGTAACAGATGTTCAACAAAACAAAGTATTTGTATTAAACCTATCTGGTAAGAAGCTACAGGAAATTAGTACTGGAGCGACTAAGGATGACACATTTAAAGCACCGAATGCGATTGCCTTAGATAAAAAGACCGATGAACTGTTTATCTGTGATTCAGGAAATCAACGAGTGCTAGCTTATGATAAAAATGGAAAATACCTACGGACTATAAACGGTTCAAAAGATGGTAAAGGTTCTTCGGTATTTGTTAATCCACGTGGAATTGGTGTTGACTCAAGAGGTGTTCTCTATGTAGTCAACAATTTATCTCATACGATTTATGGATTTAATGAAAAAGGTGAGCAAATCTTTACTTTCGGTTCCATGGGAGACCAAAACGAACAGTTCTATCTTCCTAATGGATTATACGTTGATGATAATGACCGGGTTTATATTACCGATACGTTAAATCAACGTGTGGCGTTATACTATTAAGCTATCCTTATTTAAGGAGGTGGTGCCTGGAATTAGGGTAATGAGGTAATTTCATAGTTTACTTTAAAAAGAGAGAAACAGACAAAAAAAGAGAGAAACAGACAGAAAAAGAGAGAAAAAACAGATTCAATGGGAGGTTTTTTGGAATGAGTAAGATTAAATTAAGCTTTTCATTCCTGCTAACATTAATGTTAGTAGCAATGTTTAGCATTGTGGCTTCTGCTGCTGGTAACACTACTGGTACTTATAATCCAGCTTTGGTAGACAAAGACGGTAACACATTAAGTGGTACAGGCGTAGCAGACGGCAAACAAGCCGATGACAAAGGTCTAGACAACAGCTTCAACACTATCGACAAAAGCAACGCTAACAAAACAGGTTCTGGTGTTGGCGGACAAAATGAAAACTTTAGTAATGTTATTAAATCAGATGACATGGTGAAAGGTACAGACGGTTCACACGGAACACAACGTACTCACGGAGAATACATGAACAACACCAACTCTTGTGCTAGCTGTCACCAAACACACACTGGCGCATCTGAAGGCTTATTGTTCAAAGACGGTGAATATGCAACTTGTACTGCATGTCATGATGGTACATTAGGATTCTACAACGTAATGGGCACAGGCTCTAACTCTGCTGGTACTTTCGGCGGAACGCATGATGGCAACATGTCTGCTCACTTAGCGAACGGATCTGTTAAATTAAGTGCAGCACCTGGTGGTAACATGAAAGAAGTTGCTGGCCGTGGTGGCGAGTGGACTGAAGAATTCACTTGTGCTAACTGTCACGCACCACACGGTTCTTACTCTGACCGTTTATTACACGAAGATCCTAACGGCATGGGTAACACTTTAGTAAAAGACGGCGGTAAGAAATTAGAAGGAACTCCAGTTCTTGACAAAACTACTTTGCCTGACATGAAAGTTAAATATGCTGCTGCTGATATCGTAATCAAAGACGCATTAGACCAAGTGTCTTCTACTGCAAACTATATCGTTTACCGTTTCAATATTGGTGATGCTACTGATACTAACGCACCTACAAACGCTGACTATGCTGCAAAAGGTCTTCAAAATGGTGACGTTGTTCTTCAGTTAATGAAGTGGAATGGCACACAATATGTTATCGATACAGATCCATGGTTACATGAGTATGATTTCGACTCTACTCATACAAAACACTATTGGACCGCTTTCTATGATGGTACAAAGTATGCAGCTAACTATGCAGACCCTGCCTTTGCTGGTAAGTTAAAAGATATCATTCACACTGACAGCTTAAAAGCTGGTGAAAAATTAGGTGCAGGCTTCATTGGTGTTAGAAATGACACAACTACTTATCCTGGAGCTGATACACTAATAGCTAATGTTGGTAAAGTAACAACTGGTAACATCGCTCGTGGTTATGTTGTTAAGCTTGATGTTTCTACTGTAGATGCATCGAAAAATGTAACAGCAACAAAGGTTGCTTCATTATGGGCAGGCGGCGCTAATGCAGGTAAAGGTGTTGCAATGTCTACTTGGTGTGCATCTTGTCACACTGACTACCTAGCATCTTCTGGTAAAGAAACAGGCACATTCGACCATGCATACCGTCACACTACTAACTCTGACACATACACTTGCGTACGCTGTCACTATGCACACGGTACTGACGTAACTATCATGCGTGATGCTCGTGGTTTAACTTATGACCAAATCAATGCTGATACTACTAACTACTTCCCTGGTGTAACAGGTGACGCTCGTACAACAATGGTTAAAGATTATCTATTAGATAAAAACCCATCATCTGCATTAAAACGCTACACTAACATGGCTGTATGTTGGGGATGTCACACTTCTTCCCACTCTGGTGGTACAAGAAATGCAGACTCTTATAAATACGATACAACTCCTGGTGTAAATACAGATCGTAACGGTATTGATAATACTCAAACACCTAATACGCCAAATGCTGGTTATTAAAAAAGCCATCAAATAGCCCTACTATTTGATAGCCCTGAATGGAATATTTAAGTTATGGAAATGACAGCTCACTTCGGTGGGCTGTTATTTATTTTCATTAAACCATTTGTTCACAATATTGTCAATAAATAGGTTCACAATGTTGTCAATTTATCTTCACAGTTCTGTTACCCAATTAACTTTCTAATAAAAGTATAATAATAATGTAGATTACAAGAAAACGGTATTTGAATATTTCTTACCTTGTAAACTTTTTATACATCATAGAAATTAAATTTCAGCTTTTATGTCAAAGCAAAAAAGGAATGGCCATCCATGATCTCGAATAATCCAAGAAATAAAAAGCTAAATTTTTTTATTGTCCTTATATTTTTTCTTCTATCAACCAGCATACCCTCCATTGCATCTGCAGAAGAACAGATTCCTATTGGAGATTCTCCACAGGTTGATACAATAAATAATCCCCCCGCTACGGTTGATCAAACAACTCCTGTAACAGAACCAGCATTGGCTGTAACAACAACTGAAGTCAGCGATACAATTACGCCTTCTATATTTGTAAAAAGCATAACGTTGCAAAGTGATGGAATAAGCATTACTGGAACAGTTTCAGACAATCAGCCAACCACTGAACCATTAACTATGAATATTATTTATCCTGACGGTCATAAAGATGCTTTAGTTCCTAATTTGGGGGCTTGGACATTTAAAACAGCTGTCACAGCAAAACTTAACCGATATAAAATAGAGGCAATCGATGCGGCAAATAATACCACAGAAGTTTTTGTTCAACGCCCTTATATTAAATCTATTACTATGAATGTATTTAAATATAAGCAAAAGGATTATGAAGGCGCTGAGCCCTATAAACTAGAAGATGTAACTGCAAATGTTAATATATTAGATAAAGATGATATCACCCGAGTTTCTTTAAATCAAACCATTGTAATAGAATTAAGCGACACATTAACTAATCCGATTGATAACAATCATAATCCTTTTATCATTTATGATAAAAACAAACAAGAAGTTCCATTCGACATTGACTTTACACCTGCATCTAATAAAATCACACTTACCAACCAAACTGCGCTGGCTCCTGGTGAAACTTATTACTTAAGGTTTAACCCGAGCCTAATCAGTCTTAATTATAACGATGGTACAAGAAAACTAGTTGATGATTTGACTAACCCGTTTTATTCCATTACCAAACAATTTACAACGGTTAGTAATGCAGCAAAAAACTTCGCCGTTAACGGATATACTGTTCAGGAAATGAATAACCTCCAACAGCTGCCGCATGGGGAATACAACAATAATGTTAATAACTGTGCAATTTGCCATAATACTCACGAAGGTGCAAATAGTAGTTTGGAAGATAAAGATATTGCACAGGGATACTGTATGACCTGTCATGATGGAACAACAGGTCCTAGATTGGTAAACTTTGACTCATCAATTAAATCGAAGCATGAGACACAAAAAATCACCGAACACGATACGAAGTCTGGATCCTGCACAGCCTGTCATAATCCACATCTAACTTGGAGTGAAGACAACCCAAATCTGCTTATTGATCACTATGTATATGATCATAAAGCAGATGATACTTGGGAAGGGATTTCAGTTGGGAAAATTGACAGCAATGTTCAAATGTGTGAAGCCTGTCATGGCAGATTTACCTATTCCTATAAGTCCTTAGCAGAGAAAAGTGGTGGTTATAATGTCCTCCATTATCGACAAGAAACCACTGCAATTGGAAATATATCAGAAACTGACGAAGTAAAAAATGGTGCTACAAATAAGGTTTTACATGTAGATGATTACAACTTGTGTTTTACTTGTCATAATAGTGAAAAGGAAACTAAAGATGGGACAAAGGATATCCTAACCTATTATACTAATAATGATTCCAAACATATCATTTCAGCATTGGATGGAAGTAAACTTAATGGTCAGCTTCCTTGTTCAGAATGCCATGATACCCATGCATCACAAAATATACTTTTATTAAAAGATAAACTAGGTCAAGAAAATCAACAGTCATTTTCTTTAACCAACATAGGTGATTGGACAATCAAAAAGAAACGTGATTATTGTTTAACCTGTCATAATGGCAAAACAGTCCTTTTCGGAGTAACAGGAAAAGCCATCTATGATGAAACGGGTCAATCACTCATTACAACGAACGATGAGGTAAAAGCAGCACATGCAAGAGATAGTATAGATGTGGATTGCTCTACTTGCCATAGCACTAGTAAGTCATTTACCGAAGCTGTGCATGCGCCAATAATATCAACACCATAAAATCGATGGGGCTAAGCTGACTAACCTAATAAAATGAGACACGATAAAACACCTTCGAAATGGTACACTGAAATAAGTACTGAAATCGGAGGTGTTTTTGCATGGGTTATTGAGACGTTTCACTCAAACAGAAAAATTAGGCTACCAAACCCCAATCGTATTTGAGATCATGGCAGCCTAAAAGGGTGTTTTATCTCTGTCTCAAATGACATGGACAGTCTAATCTTCTCGATTTTGTTATTTTTTGATGGCCACACTAAGGTAAACACTAATAATTCTTTTTATCTATAAAAGGGTAACTGAAAACCTTGAATTGGTCGAGTCCATCATATTTCACCAGTAACGGAATTCGTTAATTTTTACTAGGAGTTTCAGAAAATTTACTTCTGTGTAAATTGGCGATGATATTTTATAGCTAAAGCAGGTACATTTCGAATATAGTTTTGGGTCTCTGAGATATACAAATACCTTGAATTGAGCACATTTCCTGGTCCTGCATTGTAAGCAGCCAGTGCCAATTCCAGGCTTCCAAATCGTTGAAGCTGAATGGCTATATATTTTGTGCCACCTTCGATGTTCTGAACTGCGTCGTAAGGATTAACACCTAAGCCTCTAGCTGTTTCAGGCATTAACTGCATCAATCCGATTGCTCCTGCCGGACTTAAGGCATTTGGATTACCCCCGGATTCCTGTTCAATGATAGCGGCTATTACAGCAGCGTCGATACCATATTTTCTGGAGGCGCTTTGAATTTCCTTACCCCATCTCATTACTTTATCAGATGAATCATATTCAACAACTAATGGTTGGTCATCAACAACCTTAACAATCATTGGTTTGCCATCCTCAGTAACAATCCTTACCGTTACCATGTCAAACAGAGCAGAAAAACCACTGTCCAGGTTATTTTTTATAATATCCCAATCAGATAAGGCACTCATTGGGTCCTCTGCCTGGTTATCCTCGAATTCTTTATTTTTGCTTTTAATATAAATCTTCTTTTTAACACGTGTTTTGCTGTCACCAGGGGGAATAGGATGAAACCCGACCTTAGAAGCTAACAACTGTATGCTATTTTTCATGTTGGTCTTAAAAATTAAATACTGTTCCTTTTTATAAGCTTTTGTATCTGTGATACTAACCTTTACATTATCCTGAAATGGGAGATGTGGCTTCGTGCCGATTGGTTCCACTCGGGCCAACTTGTCAATAGCCCAATTTTCCACAGGCGCCCAATTAACTTTTCCGGCAACATAAATCAACACTAAAAAAATTGCTATTAGAATTAAGACACGGCGAAAAAAAGGCCAAATCCAGCGCTTTATAACAGACTTTATATATTTTTTTATTTTCTCAGAACATTTATCCAAGAGAGATTCCTCGCTTTTGATCTATTTTACACTTTAGTTTTTGAATGGAAACAAATATATTTTCCTTCATGAGCTTGTATCTGTTTCCAATTATAGCTTGAGTTCAATTGACATGGCCTTTGTTCTTGTGAATCTTTAAGGAATCTTGTTTTGAGATGTAATTGAAGTTTAAGTTTCACATAATGATAAGTGGAAATTTTACTATTATTCAAGTTGTATCCTATCCGGGATAGTAGTATAATTTACCTAAAAATAATATATTGGTATATTTTTACATTTATTAATATTGATACAATTAAAATAGTAGAAACGTTGAATGAAAGCTATTAGTTTTAGTAAAAAGGGGATTTCCGTGGATTTAATGAAAATGAATCAAGATATTAAACTAGAGCAGGAGCTTGCTGGGGAAAATTCCGAGCCTGCAGGCAGAAGAGAAAGAAAAGTCAAAAACCCAGCCAAACGTTGGAAGCTGCTCGTAGCCGCATTAACAACGTTTTTTGTGATACTTGTTTTCCTATATGGATCGATTAGCTATACCTCCACTCCGTCCTTCTGTTCTAGTTGTCATGAAATGGCGCCGGAACATGTTACTTTTCAGGCAAGTGCTCACAATCAAATAAAGTGTATACAATGCCATGTTAAACTTGGTTCTAAAAATGTAATCCTAAGTAAAGTAGAATTAATGAAAAATGTTTATTCTCATATTGCGAGGCAACCTGATAATATAGTTCCTTCCGTTGCTGTGTCTAATGAGAACTGTGAGCAGTGTCACTCGAGAAATCGCCTAGTTACTGCAACTGGTGATTTAATTGTCAATCATAAAGGCCATGTTGAAAAAGGAATTCCTTGTATCACCTGTCACAGAGGTGTAACACATGCGAAGGTTGTTGAGCGGGGAATCAATGATTCATCCACTTATGTTTATTGGAATAAGGAAAATGCTAAAAAGCTGATAGGTGAAAAATATGTTAAACCGAATATGGGCACCTGTATTGACTGTCACAATCAAGTCAACCAGGGCAAACAGCCATGGAAGGAAATAGCTTATAGTCTTCCCATAAATCAGGAAGAGAAAGAAGCTGACGTGACCTACAAGGAAACACCTGAAATGAAGGCGGGGATATGGGAAAGGAAAATACCCGAAATTAAGCAAAAGACCGTTCTCGAAGCGATTGGTAAACAGCAAACCGATGTAAAGATTTCAATGGATTGCTTTACATGCCATCGAAAAATCAAAACACCTAAAAATCATGATATTCAAACCTGGACAAATCGCCATGGTGAATTCGCAGTAAAAGAATTAGATAAATGTCTCAATTGTCATCAGGACTCATTATGGATAAAAGAGCTTGAAAAACAAGATATAAAATCATTATTAACGGATACCAAAAAGAAAATAACCTATAAACAAGACTTGATTACAGTTGCTAGAGAATCTCGCAGCAATTTTTTCTGCAGCACTTGTCATGCTTATAGCCCGGCAAACCATCAGGATCGACACACATGGTTATTTGATGCTCACCGACAGAATTCAGGGTCACCAGAAGAAAGAAGAAGCTGTTTTGTCTGTCATGATAATGAAAAACCGGACGATAAGGGAGGAAATGCTCCTTCAGATGTATACTGTGAGTTCTGCCATAAAGGTGAATTCACAGGTGAACCAAGGTAGTCCACTCTGCCCCCGAGGAACTGCCGAATGAATGGTTTGTTTGGTAATAAATTTATACAAAATACAGAAGCGATGGTAGCTTTCACTATGTTTTGGGAAGATCTGCGGACAAAAACAGAGCTCCAAAATATGGAGCCGTTTCTTCTGTGTTTTTTCATCCAGAAAATGTTAATTTCCCGTCTGCACTTTTCTATATTCCCAATCAGTTTTAACTAGCCACCTTATCTTGGTTGATGGTCATGTCCCCGAGGAGGGCACCTTTAATATGTGGTGTGATTTTTCGCTTTATCGTTGTAAAACAACAATCTTTATAAAAACAGTACAAAAAATCCCGAAAACTCCGAATGGTGCCTTCGAGGACTTAAACTTGCTGAAATGATATCTTTTATCTTGATTGCTCGAATATCCCTCAATTATTTCCCCTTCAACCATTCCCCTAACCCATCAATCTTCCTCCACAAATGCAAATGCATATCCGCATACACAATCGCTTCATTCTCATCTCCAAACCCAAAATAATCAGGAGGATAAGCAGGCAGTCTTTTTTTACCAATTAAATACGGAATCACATACTTATTTTCCTTTTTGGCACCCTTCAAAAGCATCCCGGCTTTAGCCGAAAAACCATGTTCAGATAGCTCCAATAAAAGCCGGTTATAGAAGAATTGGGCAGTGGGCTCCTCATATTGTTCCAGAATCGCCTGAGCCTTTGCTAAGTCTCCCAAATCCATATAAGCAACAAACAAGGAATAACGGACACCTTGGTTATCCATTGGATTTAATTCAAGCAACTCTTCATACTGCCGAGCCGCTTCGCCTATTTTTCCCAAAAGCGAAAGGGCTTCGGCATAATGGAGTTTGGCGCGCATAAAAGGTCTTGTTTCGACCAATCCCCAAAAATAACCCTTGTTTTCTTTGAAAAAGTCCTTGCCCAGATCCTGTTCACCCGCTTGGATCCCTTTTTCAAATAATAGAATCGCTTCTTCTAGGCTCTTTGTTTTTTCAGCAAGAATAACATAGGCATCGACACAGTTTGGATTTAGTTTTAATGCTTCCTCCGCAAATTTATAACGCTGCGTCCCGTCTGATTGCAGGGCGTCATAAATCAAGTTACGAGCCCGCTCTTCATCACGCTTGGAAACCTTTCGTATGGAGGTTTTCTTTCCGTGCCTATCCGCTCCAGTTGGGAAAGTTGTCACATTCGGACCCGCTGCAGTGTTTTTCTCAGGTTGAGAACCTTTAATTTTAGGAAACTCAATAACAGGCGCTAATTGAGCCTTAGGGAGCACAAAAGTATCCTCCTGACCCAGATTGGATAACCCGAAAAACTCGCCAATATCTTCTTCTAATTCAAACTCCAAATCAGATACAACTGAGGAAATACTGCGGGCAGAAACGCCGTATTGCTGGGCCAGCTCCTTTTGCGTAACGGGTTCAACCAATGGAGCGAGCGTGGACATTAAGTAATGCAGGGCGGCTACATAAATATTGGGATTTTGGATTCGCTTTTGTTTCTTTAGGCAGAAATTATACCAGAGAACAATGCCCACATCTAAGACATGAGTGGGCAGCTGCATTTCAAGCTGCTCCTTAAAAAGATCAGCTACTTCCTTGTAAATAGGAGCAGGCCAATCCATCTCGTCTATTTCCATTAAACCGCCAGCCATCGGGAGCTCACTTACAACGTCCACAAAGTAGTCGGTCAGATACTCCTGGGGTGAATCATAATCGGCATTAAGACTGTTTTCCTCGATGTAGGAAATCGCAAGGTCTGAGTCGAGGCCTGGCAGTTCAAATGGTGCCGGTAAGAAGGCATATTGTTGTTCGAATGGCACCAGGATTCCAACAACAAACGCTCCTTCGTCTACCCGAAGGGACTTGGTTAAATTAATCGTCTCAAGGTGTTCCAAAGTGAAGCCATCTTCGATTGTCAACTTGTTTTCATCTACAGCAATTACTTTGCCGGCAATGGTTCTGGCGTTCGCCCATGTTTGTAATATATGTTTTAATTTAGGTAATTTTATTTTTCCTGCTTCGGCATGAATAAATTTTTCCATGATCGTTTCACCATCATCCAACCCTTCAAACAGGGAGAACCAGATGGAGTGAATCATTTCATAGAATTCCTGCTCCTCGTCATTCATGATTTCGAGACTTGCTTCTAATACCTCAAAATCATCCGCTATTTCATGACCAAAGTGATGGTATGCGAAAAGGAGGAATTGTTTCTGCAGTTCATCTATTTCATGTTCAAGGACTTCGGTGATGGAAATAGCATCAGTTGCTCCGCAGCACTTTTTATACTTTTTCCCACTTCCGCAAGGACAAGGTTCATTACGGTTTATTTTCTCCATTCCTTTGCTCCTTTTCTTTAGTTTACGCTCGTCCTGTTGCAACTTCTTATGTATAAATTTTGATGATAACCCTAGTTTGTTCGTATATAATAGTACCATCTTTGACATATCGAAATATATAAATACTAAGGATATTTAATGGATTTTTACTGTTTATTTTAGCGGATGTATGGGGGGATTTTAAAAAAAATACAGTCGAAATTGTCTAATTTTGAATTTAATCCGGTTCTCACGCTATAATGGTTAGGGACTAACTAATACAAAACGTTATTAATAAAATTTTTATAGAGGTGAACAAAATGGAATTAGCAGAAATTCGGAATGAACTTGAGAAAACAGCTAAAACATTAGCGGACTTTAGGGGGTCTCTTTGACCTTGAAAATAAAGAAGCCAGAATCGCAGAGCTAGATGATGAAATGCTTCATCCTGACTTTTGGAATGACCAAGAGAAGGCGCAGGCCGTGATCAGCGAAGCGAATGGTTTAAAAGATCAAGTGAATGAGTTCATGGAGCTAAATGACTCCTATGAGAATCTTGAGCTGACGTATGAACTTGTCAAAGAAGAAAATGATGAAGAATTAAGGGCTGAACTTGAAGAAGAGTTGGAAGAACTAACCGCTCGTTTAAGCCAATTTGAGCTCCAGCTTCTTTTGAGTGAGGAATATGATAAAAATAATGCTATTCTAGAGCTCCACCCGGGTGCAGGCGGGACTGAATCGCAGGACTGGGGTTCGATGCTTCTTCGAATGTATACCCGCTGGGCTGAAAAGAAGGGTTTTAAGGTGGAAACGCTCGACTATCTTCCTGGTGATGAGGCTGGAATAAAGAGTGTAACCTTGTCGATTAAAGGGCATAATGCCTATGGCTATCTAAAAGCAGAAAAAGGGGTTCACCGCCTTGTCCGGATTTCTCCGTTTGATGCCTCAGGACGCCGTCATACTTCGTTCGTTTCCTGTGAAGTCATGCCTGAGTTCAATGAAGAAATTCAGGTCGAAATACGCACCGAGGATTTAAAAATTGATACGTACCGTGCTACAGGTGCAGGTGGACAGCATATCAATACAACCGATTCGGCTGTGCGGATTACCCACTTGCCGACCGGAGTGGTCGTAACCTGCCAATCAGAACGTTCACAAATTAAAAACCGTGAGTCCGCGATGAAAATGTTAAAAGCGAAGCTGTATCAGCGGGAAATTGAGCGCCAGGAACAAGAGCTGTTGGAAATCCGTGGTGAACAAAAGGAAATTGGCTGGGGAAGCCAAATCCGTTCCTATGTCTTCCATCCTTATTCCATGGTAAAAGACCACCGGACGAGTACGGAAAGTGGAAATGTGCAAGCCGTTATGGACGGAGATTTAGATCAGTTTATTAATGCCTATTTGCGTTCAAGAATTTCATAATCATCAAGCCTTTGCCGTGATGTTTTGGCAAAGGCTTTTCTTTTTTTATGAAACAATGAAGAAAGGCACATGCTAATGAGGAATTACTAGTAACACTTTATCACGTTAACTCGATGCCATTTACACCCCTAATTATCAAATGCTATACTCACTTTCGGTTAATTTATCTGGATTGAAGTAGAGGAGAATTTGTATGAATGTATTAAGCAATTTAACACACAAGTATCCGAAATGGAGTATAACAGTTGATTATATTTACGTGTTAGTGGGAGCGGCAATCATTGCGTTAACCTTTAATGTGTTTTTACTGCCTAACCAAGTAGCTTCAGGAGGAGTCAGTGGGATTAGTACGATTTTTAAAGCTGTGTTTGGATGGGAACCGGCCTTTGTGCAATGGGCTTTTAATATCCCGTTATTTATTGCCGGGGTTATTTTTTTAGGAAAGCACTTCGGTGTCAAAACGCTTGTTGGCACGATTTTTCTGCCGTTTGTCGTTTATCTGACGAAACACTTAGAACCATGGACTCACGATGCCCTGCTAGCGGCATTATTCGGGGGGATTGGCGTAGGCTTGGGGCTGGGGATTGTCTTCCGCGGAAATGCTTCGACTGGCGGTACCGACTTGGCGGCTCAAATTATCAATAAATATACGGGCTTTACCCTCGGGAGATGTGTGGTGCTCATTGACGGGTTAATTGTACTGACAGCTGCGGTTGTATTTGATATTGAAAAAGGCTTGTATGCGTTAATAGCTCTTTATGTGACAAGCAAAACGATTGACCTGGTTCAGGTTGGCTTTGGCCGTTCGAAAATGGCAATGATTATTACGAATAACCAAGATGAAGTTAGAGAGGGAATCTTGAATAAAATTGACCGTGGCGTGACAAAACTATCAGCATATGGTGGTTTTACAGACCATGAACGGCCAGTGCTTATGTGTGTGGTAGACCAAACGGAGTTCACAAAATTGAAACATTTAGTTCAATCCGTTGATCCATCTGCTTTTGTTATTGTGATGGATGCAGCTGAAGTACTCGGTGAAGGTTTCAAACGCGCATAAGATTGGTATAATAGTACATTGATGGGAACTTTTTCTCTAAAAAGGGGGTAATGTGATGAAGCAAAAACTGTTAGCCCTATTACTTGGAACCTCTCTTGTAATGGGACTTGCTGCCTGTGGCGGCGGCAACGATAACAAGAAGGACACGTCTAAAGACAATGGCGGCGGCACAACGGAAACTTCGAATGCCAGTGATGCCCAAAAAATTTATGACCAAAAGTGTTCGAGCTGTCACGGCGGTGATATGAAGGGTGCAATGGGTCCAAACTTAACCAAGGTTGGATCAAAGTATTCAAAAGCTGAAATTCTAGACATCCTTAAAAACGGTAAAGCAGGCGGAATGCCGGCAGGTTTGGTAACTGGCGACGATGCGAATACCATGGCTACATGGCTTGCAGGAAAGAAATAAGAAATGAAGGAAAACGTTCTGTTGCAATTAAACAGGGCGTTTTTTTATTTGTATAATTGATTTAGAATAGTGAGAAATTTGTCAAGATATGAGTCTCTTGAAAAGAAACTGTAATATTTTTACCGTTTTATTAGCAGATTATGATGTTATAATAAAAATATGCAAGATTATGCACATATTATTTGTTTTTTTGGCCCAATTTGTAAAAATACGAAGGTTAATGTCGAATAATCTTCGATAATAGGTGATAAAAATGATAGAACTACAAGATGTATATAAGAAGTATCCGAATGGTGTAACAGCCATTAATGGTATAGATGTCCGAATTAATCAGGGCGAATTTGTTTATGTAGTTGGCCCAAGTGGTGCCGGAAAATCAACTTTCATTAAAATGATGTACCGTGAAGAAGTTCCTTCTACTGGTACAATTACGATGAATGGCGTCAACCTTGCCAAATTGAAAATGAAAAAGGTACCGCTATTTAGAAGGAATTTAGGCGTCGTGTTCCAAGACTTTAAACTCCTCCCGTCCTTAACGGTTTATGAAAATGTGGCCTTTGCCCTTGAGGTTATTGAGGCACAGCCAAAATTTATCCGCAAACGGGTAATGGAAGTACTCGATCTTGTGGGCTTAAAGCATAAAATTAAAATGCTGCCAACAGAGCTATCCGGCGGGGAACAACAGCGTGTATCAATTGCCCGTTCCATCGTCAACTCGCCCAAAGTTGTGATTGCCGATGAGCCAACGGGTAACCTGGATCCGGACACATCATGGGAAATTATGAAAATCTTTGAAGAAATCAATAACAGAGGAACCACTGTTGTGATGGCAACCCATAACAGAGAGATCGTTAATACATTAAAACATCGCGTTATTGCTATTGAAGGCGGTAAGATTGTTCGTGATGAGCAAAGAGGTGAATACGGTTATGAAAATTAGAACAGTTGGCCGTCACGCCCGAGAAAGTTTAAAAAGTATTAAAAGAAACGGCTGGATGACTTTTGCGTCTGTGGGTGCCGTTACCGTTACCTTAATCCTAGTGGGTGTATTTTTTGCCATTATGATGAATCTTAACAGGGTAGCGCAAACAATTGAACAGGATGTAGAAATTCGTGTGCACATAGACGTTGCCGCTTCTAAACAAGATCAGCAAACGTTGAAAAACGAGATTGATAGTATACCTGAAGTAAAAAGTATTCAATTCTCACCGAAAACGAAAGAACTAGATAACCTTGTTAAGAGTCTTGGTGAGGATGGTAAAGCGTTCAAGCTGTTTGAACAAGATAATCCATTAAATGATGTCTTTATCGTCAAAACAAAAGATCCGGCCGATACGATGAAAGTGGCGAAGTTGATTGAAAAAGACAACTTTGTCGCAAAGGTTAAATACGGTCAGGGCAAGGTTGAAAAATTATTTAAATTTATCAATGCAGCCCGTAACGTGGGAATTGTCCTCGTGATTGGCTTGTTCTTTACGGCTATTTTCTTAATCTCCAATACGATTAAAATTACGATTATTGCCAGACGAAGAGAAATTAAGATTATGAGGTTAGTAGGAGCAACGAATACATTTATTCGCTGGCCGTTCTTTTTAGAAGGTTTATGGCTCGGCATTATTGGCTCGATTTTACCGATTGTCCTGATATCGATTGCTTACTATCGTGCGTATGATTATATCGGTCCTAAGCTTGCTGGAACCTTTATTAAAATCTTGCCGTTTAACCCATTTATGTACCAAGTTTCAGGCATTTTGATTTTAATGGGTGCACTGATTGGTGTATGGGGCAGTGTCATGTCCGTACGTAAGTTCTTAAGGGTGTAATTTTTAAGGAAGGACGACTCATTTGTCCTTCCTTCAATCATGATGAAAGCAGGACCAGCAACGATCTACCTGTGTATAGAGAGATGGAGGGAACAATCGGTTATGAGGAAATCAATAGTTACCCTTGCCGTGACGGCAACGGTGGGGTTTGGAACCATTTTTGGAGGAACATCTGTTAGAACAGAGGCTGCTTCTATTTCCAGCTTAAAAGGTGAGCAGAATAAAATTCAAGAACAGCGCTCCGATATCAATTCCACTATTAATCAGAAAAGCAATCAGATTACTGATCTACAGAATCAGCAGGCAGATGTAAAAGATGAAATTACTAGACTAGATAAGGCAATTGCTGACTCAACCAATAAAATTAATGAAACAAACGCTAAATTAGAAAGTACCAAAGCTGAAATTCTGAAACTTCAAGGGGAAATGGAAGTCATTAAAGATCGGATTGAGAAACGTAATATCCTCTTAAAAGACAGAGCCCGCAGCTATCAGGAAACAGGCGGAATGGTTAACTATCTCGATGTTTTAATGGGGGCCACAAGTTTTAGTGACTTTGTCGATCGTGCCAATGCCGTCGTGACGATTATGCAGGCTGACCAGGCTATATTAAAAGAACACGAGGCAGATAAACAGGCATTAGAAACAAAACAAAAGCAAGTTCAAGCCAATCTTGCCAGCATCGAAAAAATGGTGGAAGACTTACAAACCTTAAAACAGCAATTAAATGTGCAAAAAGCAGATAAAGATAAATTATTAGCGAGCTTGAAGGATCAAGAAAATGAAGTCCACGAAGGTTTAATGGATTTACAAGAGCAGGATGCCCTTCTTGCCGCTCAACAATCAGCTATTCAGACAGCCATCAAGATGGAGCAGGAAGCCCAAGCGAAAGCGGCTGCCGAAGCAGCAAAGGCAGCAGAGGCTGCTAAGCGTCAGGCGGCAAGCAGCAACAGCAGTACAAGTTCTAGCAGCAGTTCTGGCCGTGTAAGTTCCGGAGCAACTCCTGGTGTATCCAGCGGTTATTGGACACAGCCAGCTGTCGGCTATTTAAGCTCTGGTTTTGGAGGGCGAGGCAGTGAAATGCACTTCGGTGTAGACATTGCCAACCATACAGCGGTGCCGATAGTGGCGGCAGCTGATGGGGTCGTCATTCGTTCCTATTTATCTAGCACATATGGAAATTGTATCTTTGTCTCCCATTCTATTAATGGACAAGTTTATACCACTGTCTATGCTCATATGACCACCCGTTTGGTCGGCGGTGGAGCCGTTGTGAAAAAAGGCCAGCAAATCGGTGTGATGGGTAACACCGGTGCATCTCATGGCCAGCACTTACACTTTGAACTTCATAAAGGCCCGTGGACACAGGATAAGCGCTTTGCGATTAATCCCGTCGGCATTGTGCCATTACCATAGCAAAAAAGGAAGGAACCAACTGGTTTCTTCCTTTTTACTTTTTTACGATTCTTGTGTCCCTCCCGCTTTTCTAATCATAACACGTCCATTTCTTACATATAAGTTAATAATCGGGCAGGGGTTCGGTTGAATTTGACTATCTGAAGGACAGGCATTTTTTACTTGAGGAGGATTCAGGATGAATCGTAGATGGATGGCCCTGTTAATGACAGGTTCACTGCTGACAGGAGCAGGGGGCACTTATGCGGGAATGACTTATTTTAATAAAACAGAAGCTGCAGCAAAATTGGAGCAAGCAGTCAGTCCTAAAGAAAAAGCAGCCTCCTCCGAGGCAAATACAGATAATCTTGTTAAGGTTGAGCAGGCTTATGAGCTTATTTCCAGCCGTTATGTCGAAAAGGTAGACCATGACCAATTAGTTGAAGGGGCCATTCAGGGGATGCTGTCTGTTTTAAAGGACCCATATTCGGTTTATATGGACAAGGACACAGCGAAGCAATTTACCCAAACTTTGTCCTCATCTTTTGAAGGAATTGGTGCCGAGGTCGGCATGGTGGATGGGAAAATTGTTATAGTGTCGCCTTTTAAAAACTCGCCTGCCGAAAAAGCCGGCATCAAGCCAAATGACCAAATCTTAAAGGTAAATGGAAAAAGTATCGAGGGGCTTGATTTAAATAAAGCTACCCTCAAAATCCGTGGAAAAAAAGGTACGACTGTTGAACTTGAAATCGCTAGAAAAGGCTTAAAAGAACCGTTGAGTATTGATGTGAAACGTGATGAAATCCCGCTTGAGACCGTTCATTCTTCAATCAAGAAACAAGATGGCAAAAAGATTGGCTATATTGAAATCACCTCGTTCTCCGAAGATACCGCTGCCGATTTTAAGAAAGACCTAAAGGCGCTTGAGAATGATCATATTAAGGGACTGGTCCTTGATGTACGCGGTAATCCGGGCGGCTTATTAGATAGTGTTGGCGAAATCTTAAAAGAGTTCGTTCCAAAAAATAAACCATATGTGCAAATTGAGCAGCGCAACGGCGAGAAACAACGCTTCTTTTCAACCCTTTCTAAGAAAAAGAATTATCCAGTCTTAGTCCTAGTTAACAAAGGCAGTGCGTCTGCATCTGAAATTTTGGCAGGTTCTCTCCAGGAGGCGGACGGTTATAAGCTTGTGGGCGAAACGACGTTTGGCAAAGGGACGGTCCAGCAGGCGATTCCAATGGGAGATGGCAGTAATATTAAGCTGACATTGGCTAAGTGGCTGACACCGGATGGTAACTGGATTCATAAGAAAGGAATCAAACCGGATGTTGCCATTAAGCAGCCAGCCATCTTTAATACCCATCCTATTCAAGTAAGTAAGCCACTGGTGGAAGATATGAACAATGAGCAAGTCAAGAATGCTCAAGAAATATTAGACGGATTGGGATTTGAACCGGGCCGGAAAGATGGTTATTTTAGTGAGGAAACCAAGGTGGCAGTGAAGGGCTTCCAGCAGGAGCATAATCTGCCGTCTACCGGAAAAATTGATGAAAAGACAGCGGCTAAGCTGGAGGAGGCGGCAGTAAAGGAAATGAAAAAAGAGAAAAATGATTTACAACTGAAAATGGCATTAAAATTAATAGCGGAATAAACTCGGCAGGGGCTTTAAGCCTCTGTTTTTTTGTGGTCGAATGATCGTCGGGTTCATTTATGGGATGTGGGAAGAAGTGACTAACTTCGCAGAATTATCAAGAATTTCCACGGAAATAGTCGCAGATTTCGCCGAAATCCTCCAGAAGTTGACGGAATACCTCTCAAAATGGGCAGAATCGGCACCGTACGAGGACAAAATTTTGCTTACTTCTAAAAACTAGCAATATGTTTTATGTTATTAATTTGGTAAAATAAAGTTTAAGAGATTTTTATTTCACATTTTTAGAAATTTTTAATAGAGGCAGGTGGCAGGAAATGGTAGAAACGTGGCTTGTGGAATTATTAAAAGGGGCAGGCAGATTCTTTCTTCATCCTGTTTTATACTATCTCGTTTTCCTTGCCGGGATATTAGGTGTTAAAAGGGTAAAACGTGAGCGGAAAAATTTTCATATACGGGCGGAAGATGCCTATTTTGAACTGCGGCAGCTATTTCCATTGGGAATTTTTATTGGACTCATTTTGTCGATTATCACGATTGCTGCAGGTATCGCAGTACCATTTGCTGCAATCTTACTGATTGCCGGTTTCACGCTGATCTGGTCATTAACGACCCATATACGGTTGATGTCACCAGCGTATACAATTGGCGCTGCATTTTTCGCGATCATTATGATTGCGCAAAATAATTGGTCGATTCCACTCTTTTCAAAGGCGTTTTCTTCGATTGATGATAAAGTCTATCCATCATTGGTGGTTATCCTTGGATTATTATTACTTGCCGAAGGTATCCTGATTTTTAAAAATGCCAGCAAGGGTTCTTCCCCTAAGCTTGCGAAGAGTAAGCGCGGACAAGTGGTTGGAGTTCATGAAGTGAAGCGGCTATGGATGGTGCCCTTGTTCCTGCTGATTCCTGGGAATGCCTTGCATCTCCCTTTTGAATGGTGGCCGGTCTTTCATTTGGGGGCAAAGGAGTATTCATTGATTTTTGTACCGTTCGCGATTGGCTTCCATCAGCAAATTAAAGGCATGCTCCCAAAAGAGTCGATTCAGCTCCATGGGCGCCGGGTCATCGTTCTGGGGGTGGTGATTTCACTGCTTTCGCTTGCAGGGTATTGGTTTCCGTTGTTGTCGATTGTTGTCGCGGCAGTGGCAGTCATTGGCCGGGAATTACTAGTATTAATCGCCTATTTGAAGGATGACAGCAGGGCATCGTATTTTTCTAAGAAGAATAACGGTGTGATGATTATCGGGATTATTCCGGAATCTCCGGCAAGTAAAATGGGCCTTCAGGTTGGGGAAATTATTTCGAAGACCAACGGGGTTTTAGTCCGCGATGAACAAACCTTTTATGAAGCGTTGCAAAAAAACCGCGCCCACTGTAAGCTTGAAGTTTTCGACACAAACGGCGAAATCCGCTTTGTGCAGCGTGCTCTTTATGAAGGAGACCATCACGAGCTCGGCGTCTTGTTTGTGCAGGGTGACCGGAAGTTTGATGAGAAGATTGGATAGTGTAATTTTTCATAAACAAACGGAATTCGTTAAAAAATCTCCGGAATGTTTTTTCAAAATCTGCTGGAAATTTGTCACTTTTTATAGGAATGAAATATCTTTATTTCGCGCAATAATCACCAAAGAAAAGCTCGACTATATGTCGAGCTTTTCTAATATACTGTTATACCACTTTAGTTGTTAAGAGGTGATATTTTATGGAAAAAATTGCAGTGTTCTTTGGAACCGCCAACATTCGGTTAAAATTGTATTTTCTACCATATCCAATTCTATTTAATATCTAGGGAAAAATCATTAAACCCCTTAATCCACTTATATGTACTCTTCTTAAAGCAGGCTTTGGGTATTGAGTTACTCCCATCTATCAAGAAATCATCTTTCAATATCATTCTCCCGTGGATAAAAATTGGTGATATAAACCTAGATCAAACAATTGTGTTTTATTGCTTGATTAATCTTTCCAGGGTGAGTGTAATAACAATTCACAGTAATTTTTTTGTTTATAGTTCGGTTCAAAGAATTTAATAACATCATAATTCATATTACCATAGGTAGTTTCTGGTTTGTGCTTAAAACCTTCATAGAAAGCAGGAATCATATCTTGTTTGAAATTATTACGTGGGAATGCTTTTATAATTTCTTCTCTCAAATCAACTGGAAATTGTTCAAAACCTTTTCCAACAACATCTAAAGATACACCTGAGTTCAGTAATGATACTTCAGATTCTTTATGTTCTGCTATACCAACTGTTGTATGCAATGCCACTGCATCCCAGACAAGACGGATTGACTCATCTGGAACTTGATAATGTTGCAAAAAGCTTCTTGCAGCATTTGCACCATCTACTTCAAATCGTAAATCTGGACTACTATACTCCTTTGTTAACCCTAAATCATGGAATAATGCACTGATATATAGTAACTCTAAATCAAATTTCTTATTAGCCTTTTTCCCCGTAATGGCACCAAATAGAAATGCACGATTTGAATGGTTCCATAATAAATCACCTCCGTGTTCTCTTAAAATATCTTGTGCATCCCTTGCTAATATAGAATCCGGAATTTTAATACCTGCTACTTCAATAAGCATAATCTAAAACACCTTTCTAATTAAATAGTCTCTTCTAAAGAAGGAAATTCTGTTTCCTGCATATCTGCGAAGACAATATGTCCAGTTCTTGAAAGTGATCGAGCGGTAAAAGCACCAATCCACTTGAAGCTCCTGTTATAACTTATATCTGTTTTTCTCCACTACTCATTATCATCCCTCCTTATTTAAATTATGCAAACTCACATTTAAAACTCTTCCATTTAACAATAATGGTGTTGCTTTTGGACATGAAGATACTGCATTAACGATGATTTCCTTTACGACTCAATTCGTGAGCCAATACCATTGTCATGATACAACCGCCGCTTTAATACCAGTAAATCGATATTAAGCAGTGGTATTTGCTGCATCAATTTGCGGATTAGAAGGTAAAACCCCACTTTTTATGAAAAAGATCAAGGAAAAAATAAAACAAAGTCCTGTAAAAAAACTAACAGAAATAAAACCGCCGATATTTGAGTAGAGCATTCCAGCTACAAAAGATCCTACAGTTGTTCCCAAATACATTGATGCATTTGCAAGTGATGCGATCGTTCCACGTGCTGAAATAGAAAGTGTTTGTAACAAGCTCATCATAAGTGGGAAAGCCATTCCCACGACGAGAAAAATTAAAAAATATGTAACTTTTACGTATATTATATTTTGTAAAAATGGTAGTACCAGATAAAGCAAAACCAGCAGCAATACTCCAAAAATCAGTGAGGGTTTTATGCCCATCTGTTTAACCCAGCCACTTCCAAAAAAACTGCTTATTGTATTACCTAAGCCAAGAAATAAAAACACGGTTCCAATACTCGCAATGTTGAGTTGAAATTTGTCAGAAAGCCATGTACCGATAAACGAGAATGCTGCAAAATTTCCTAATTGAAAGATAAAATATGCAAGAAAAGCTAATTTTGATCCCGATTCACCGAGTAGAGTATGATATCGTTCTAAAATAGAAGGTGATTTTTCCTGTGATAGAACTGATGGCATGTCTGGTAATAAAAAGGCAATAAAAATGACTAATAGGAAAGAACAGACTCCGATAACAATAAATGGAGTTGGCCAACCCAAAGTAGCTAGATAACTACCGATTGGCACACCTAACATCTGAGAAACAGCTAGTCCTGCAGTGGCTATGCCCATAGCTTTTAATATTTTATTTGATGGGACTAACTGCGGAATAGCAGCCCAAACCTGAGGTGAAGTAAACGCAGCACTAACTCCTGCTAAAAAACGAAATACAAACATAATCCAAAAGCCAGTAGAATACCCACATAGGAAGGTGGATATACCAAAACTAGTCATCCCAACGAGCATCACTTTTTTACGATTCCAACCATCCGACAGAGGTCCAGAAATTAAAGCAAACAAAGCATATCCTAAAGCATAGGCAGAAACAATCCACCCGGACCTTTCAATAGAAATATTAAAAACATCACGAAGTGTTGGTAAAAGTGGTGAAACAATAAACGTGTCAGTTCCGATGATAAACATGATAAAGAAAAATAAAGTTAATATTTTTTTCATGTTGGTCCTCCTTATTTCTATTGTTCGAATATAATCGAACAATAGAAATATATCACCAACTATGATATAATGCAATTATTATTTTATTTAATAATTTTTATGTAGGTGACTAAATTGAGAACACTTTACCATCCTAGTTATAATGAAATTAATTTATCAACCGTACTTTATGCCCTTAGTGACCAAATAAGGCTCAACATAATTAAGAGTTTAGCTGAAAATGGCGAACAATCGTGTAGTAATCTGGAAATTCCTGTTGCAAAATCGACCCTCTCTCATCACTTTAAGGTGCTTAGAGAGTCAGGTGTTATTTACACAAGATTAGAAGGTACTCAACGGTTTATATCTCTCCGAGATGATGTTTTAAATACGCGTTTTCCTGGTTTACTAACGGCTATTTTACAAGGATTAGGATAAACGTATCTTTTAAAAACTGTTCTTATGAGGGAGTTTAGTTAAAAGGAAAATATTGAAGAGTTTAAAGGAATTAAAGCGGCTGCAGTCAGGGTAAGCTATAATTGCAAGGATTGTTTACGTACACACATTGATATAAAAAACCTCCCATGAAATTGCTACAAAAATAGCAATTTCATGAGAGGTTTTTTTTATGTGTTTCTCTTCGAAAAATATTTCCGAGTATCTTCACGTATTTGTTTGGATAAAACACTACCAAGTTCTTCATTTAACCATGCAAGTGATTTACTGCGTAAGTCATCACGCATCTTTTCCTCTGCAGAGAGCATAACTGAATTGATGGTGCAAAAGGAGGGAGCTACACAGCAATTCTCTCTATAGAGATACCCATTAGCTTTAATATTTTTACATTGAAAAATAGGCTTACGACCTTCAACCGCTTCAACTACATCCCAAAAGGATATATCTTCCGGAGATCTAGATAATCTATATCCTCCTTTTACCCCAGGCACAGAACTTACAATTCCAGCCTTAGATAATTTACCGAAAACTTTTGAAAGAAATGTCTCAGGAAGACCTTGGAATTCTGCCAAATCCTTTATCCCAATACTATCGTTGGAAGGAACATCAATTAAATAAACCAGACAATGTAAAGCATATTCAACTCCGACACTATACTGCATATAAACTCACCTGCCTTTGATTTTAAGGGTTATCAAATTGTATCTTAGGTGTATTTAGAGTTTTAGTCAAATAAAAGAATCCCTTTTGGGTAATTCATATTCATTTGACAAAAATAATTATAGTGTTATTATGGACTTAGTTAATCGACGATTAACTAAGTCCACAATAGGAACTTAAAATTTATTTTAGAGGGGAAATAAAAATGAACAAAACACTTATCATTAACGCACATCCAAAAGTAGATGATACATCTTCAGTAAGCTTGCAGGTTTTTAACCACTTTTTGAAAGCATATAAAAATTTAATTCCTGACAGCGAAGCAATTGAACAGATTAATTTGTATAGTGATGTAGTGCCTATGATAGATCAAACAGTTTTAACAGCATGGGAAAAACAACAAAAAGGACAGGGGCTAACTCGCCAAGAACAACAAGTAATGGAGCGCATGACCGAGATCTTACAACAATTTAAAAGTGCAAATACGTACGTCATCGTTTTACCTTTGCATAATTTTAATATCCCATCGAAGTTAAAAGATTATATGGACAATATCATGATTGCACGTGAAACTTTTAAATACACTGAAAATGGCTCAGTGGGTCTCCTTACAGACGGGCGGAGAATACTTATCATACAAGCAAGTGGAGCAATCTATACCAATAATGATTGGTATACAGAAGTTGATTACTCTAACAAATACTTGAAGTCGATGTTTAATTTCCTTGGTATTGAAGATTATCAAATTATTCGTGCACAAGGAACTGCTTTATTAGATCAAAATGAAGTATTACAAAAAGCATATAAAGAAGCTGAAGAAGCTGCTTCAAAATTAGCATCTGAATTAACACGATCTTAAATATAGAAAGAAATATAAGGAGGAAATAATAATGGAACCACGAGTTGATTATTACAATGTAGTACCAGAAGCAATGAAGATCATGATGGAAATGGAGAAGTATACGAAAACGACTAATATAGACCGTAAACTACGTGAGCTTATTAAAATTCGTGCTTCTCAAATCAACGGCTGTGCATTTTGTTTAAATATGCACACAGCGGATGCTCGAAAAATGGGTGAAACAGAACAACGAATATATTGTATTAGTGCATGGGAAGAGTGTGAATTCTATACAGAAGCTGAAAAAGTAGCTTTAGAGTTGACAGAGTATGTGACTTTGGTTTCGACAAAACGTGTTCCAGATGAGCTTTATCAAAGAGTACGTGAACATTATGACGAAAGACAATATGTTGACCTTATACTAATAATCAATCAAATAAACAATTGGAATAGACTTTCTATTTCAATGGGTAATATAGCAACCGAAAAATAAATAACCTCAACATCATAGTTTTATAGTTAAACAGGAGGCGGGGGTGGTTTCCCCCGAATCCTTATAACACCACCAAACCTCGAGTAATAGGAATGGACTAGGTTAGCAATTACCCATTGATTATAAACGCCTAGGAACACCTGAAGATATTGCCGATACAGTATTATATTTAGCGACAATAGGACATTGGATTAATGGTCAAATATTTTCAAATGGGGGCCTTGCATAATATTTAGGAGCAGCTCGGAGAAAATCCAATGTAAGAGGTTGTTTCCACAGCGAATGCAACTAACTTCTTGGCATCATTAAACCGATCTATTTCCCATTCGAAGGCTTGAGCTCTTGGCTCTATGTGAGATAAGTGGATTCACGCAAAAATCATTAACCTTCTATGGCTTAATGATTTTTGAAGACCAGTGATAGGAATAATTACATTCTTTTAGAAAAAGAAAGAAGTACAAAAGTATATTACAGTTTTTATTTCGCGTATGTGAAGGGGTTGCTGAAGCAGTTTAGTTTAAATAACTGGTTTTAGTCTTTTTGTTTTATTCACTCATAATTCCTATCCTTCTATAGGACAATAATAGTATTGAATATTTTTTGTGGGTAATGAAAAATGCCTGTAGCAAATCAAGTAAACCATTCTTACATTGAGCTAAACCGTGCAATCCACTTTGAAAAGTCGAACTATATATGAAGTGAAAAGTAAGGGAGAAAGATGACGTCGAAAATATGGTGGTATTACTTATTGGTTATCATTGGTGCAATCATGATAATCTTCATAGGTTTCAAAAAAAAAAAGATTCTCGACATTTTTTCGTTTTTTGTTTTCGTAACAGCGATCTCATGGATATTGGAATTATTTATACTTTTGATGTTAAATGCTTATGACTATAAACCTGGACTTTTCGAAGATCCTGCTGCGGAAAATATTGCAGGTCATTTGATAGCGAATACAGCTTTATGGAGCTCAACCGCGATTTTAGTCATGTACTTACAGCTTTCGGTGCCATGGCTTTGCTTTATATCAGTTTCATTTATGTTTATTGAAGAACTATTTCTTAAAGTTGATGCCTATGAGCACAATTGGTGGAAGACATGCATGACTGGAATCGGGGTTTTTCTGTTTATGTGGGCTATGAAAAAATGGTACTCAAAATTCTATAGGAATTGGTACAAATTAATGCGGCTTATCACTATTTGGATGATAGCATGGGTCCTGATAACAACTACATCATCGACACTTATCCTATTGGGAATCTCTTTTATGATGTTAACTGGGGCGAAAATATCTATCGGACGAGTGTAGCATTTAGCGGATTATTTTACAATGTGTTTATGGCGTCCGATTTTACAATGTGTTTATGGCGTCCGATTTTACCTTATTTGTTAGTGTTATTAAAAAACGTTATTGGTGCGTGGTACCATTATTCCTAATTATTTCAGGGGACCTACTCTTTAATTACCTTCACATTTTAAGTCTTTACCATGGCTGGAATGTAATCGATCTAGCTATTCTTCGTACACTTTCCTTAGGAGTGTTTATTATATGTGAAATATATACATTGAAACAAGAAGGAACTAACAAACTGTTGGCTTGACTTTAGTAACACTTGACATAAACAGTTTTAAAGGTTTTAATAAAAAAGAACAATCGGTCTTTTTTTAGAGGGAGGGTTGATAAAATGAATAAAGGCGAAAGAACGAAAAAATATATTATCGAACGCTCATCCACTTTATTTAACACAATTGGCTATAAATCCACTTCTATCGCTGAAATAATGAAGGCCACTGGATTGAAAAAAGGAGGGATATTCTACCATTTTGATAGTAAAGAGGATTTAGCTAAAGCTTCATTTTCCTACTCGTTGATGACATTAAAAGAAAGTTATTTACAAGCAATTATGTCTAAAGAGACTGCAAAAGAACAATTTCAAGCTTTTACGTCTATTTTTATGACTCTATTGAATAATGACATCTTAGTCGGGGGATGTCCTTTAATGAATGCAGCTATTGAAGCTGACGATTCCAACATTTTAATTGAAGATTCCGTTAAGGAAGGCTTTTCTGGTTTAATAAATATTATTAAATCAATAATTGAGTTTGGAAAGAATAAAAATGAAATTGACGAACATGTTGATTCTGAACAGATGGCTGTGTTCATTCTTTCCTCTATGGAAGGTGCATTGGCCCTCAGCAGATTATATAAAGATAAGCGATATTTAGACATGGTTATCGTGCAGATAAAATCACTGCTTTTCTAATTCTATAAAATTATTCTTTTTTTTGAATAAAAAAAGACCAAACGGTCCTTTTTAGAAAGTTGGCTGAAAATGAAAAAAATGCTATGGGTTGTCCTTATGATGTCGTGTGGAGCTACGTTTATTTCATCAATATTTCCTTTATACAGTGAATATTATCGGCTAAGTAGTCTGGAAATCACCATTTTGTTTGCCGTTTATGCCTGTATCCTGCTTCCGACATTGTTTGTTGTAGGAGCCAGAGGGAGTGTCTGGGGATTAAAAAGGGTTCTGCGCTGGAGTATAGGAATTTCAATCGTATCTACATTGCTCTTTTTGGTAAGTTTCAATATCTGGATGCTCTATGTGGCAAGAATTTTGGAAGGCATTGCATATGGTGCTTTCACAGGTACTGCTAGTGCTTTCCTATTAAAACAAACCTCTCACAATAAAGTGAGTACGGCAATCAAGTTATCAGGTGTAACTGTAAACTTTGGTTTTGGTCTAGGCCCAGCAATTTCCGGTTTAATCTTGCAATATGTTCATTTCCAACCGCTTCGATTACCATATTGGATTCTGCTCGGCATGTTATTGAGCTCCCTGGTATTCCTGGAAATGTTACCGAAGGATGAAGATTTCCAAACGCAAAGACCGGCTAAAACTAAAATCTCACTCGGTGTTCCCAATAACATTCGTTCCCATTTTTTGTGTTTTATCGGATTACCTATCTTTACTGTTTTTACATTAGGCGGAATTGTATTTTCTCTTATTCCTACATTCACCAAGAACGTAATGCATACCGCCAATCTCTCTATTCCAGGTTTATTAATATTATTGCTTTTAGGCGGGGGAGCCTTGATGCAGTTTTTTCCTCGGCCGTATAACTCCATTACACGGATGCGTATGGGAATCCTATTTCTTTCAATTGGATCATGGGTTATTGTTTTTTCTGGTCAGACAGAGAATTTATTTTTGCTTTGGGCCGGATTTTTTATTCAAGGTATTGGTGCCGGATGGACGTTTCAAGCTTCATTATGGTTTGCCAGCCAATTGCCGAAGCAGGAAGATCGCCCGCGAGTAATTTCAGCATTTTATTTATGCGCATATTCAGGTTTCATTGTTCCAGTTATTGGCGTCGGACTGCTGACTCAAATTTTTAGTTTGAACGTATCGTTGATTCTATTAAATTTGTTTGCATCACTAATTGTGATCTATGTGTTGATTTATTCTGTGGAATTTAATCGGTTTTATTCTAAAGGTATAGCCCAGTAACTATTTAATACTATTAGCATTAAAGAAGCATTATAACTAACACTCTTAATATGTAAATATTGACAGCGTTTGGCCTTGTTTAGGGGCAGATGGGAAGTTAATTACGTTCTTCCGTAGTTCGAAAAATATATTTAATGGCTTAAGTGTACCCATACTAATAAGGAGACATAAAGATTATGATTACAATAAATTCATGGTATATTTTACTTCCTGTATTTATTCTCTTTTTACTATCTCTTATCATTGGAACTAGAAAAAAGATCTATAGGGCAGGGCAATACTTTTTATTAATAACGTTGGCTATATACCTTTTAGCACTGATTCATTTAGTTTTCTTTCCCTTAGAGGTTTATTTAGGACAATATAAATCCACACAACCATTATGGCAACAGTTTTTGCATGAATTTAATTTTATTCCTGTCTTAACAATTGACCTATCAAGTTTTGTATTAAACGTCATTCTGTTCATCCCTTTTGGAGTTTATTTACCGCTTCTAAGCAGTAACATAGTTTCTGTAAAAAAAGCAGCAAAGTATGGTTTCTTCCTTAGTTTATCAATTGAAATATTACAGTTTATAATTGAATTCACATTAGGGAGCGGCCGAATCGAAGATATTAACGACATTATTGCTAATACGCTCGGGGCTGCAGTTGGATTTATAATAGTGAGGAAATTGGTAAAAATAAAACCCGTCAAGGAATTGATTTCTAAATTTTCATTATCAAAAACTGCATAACACCATTTTGGAATGGTTTGAATTCCTTCTAAGTATACAAGTATTTAATTGGCGATTTGTGATTTTAGTTATCCTTAAGGATAAAATTATGTATTTAGCGAATGAATTTTTTGGAGGTTATAAAATTGGAAAATCGAATCGATTATTATAATGTAGCAACAGAAGCCCTTAAAATAATGATGGAAATGGAGAAGTATACGAAAACCACTAATATAGACCGTAAACTACGTGAGCTTATTAAAATTCGTGCTTCTCAAATCAACGGCTGTGCATTTTGTTTAAATATGCACACAGCGGATGCTCGAAAAATGGGTGAAACAGAACAACGAATATATTGTATTAGTGCATGGGAAGAGTGTGAATTCTATACAGAAGCTGAAAAAGTAGCTTTAGAGTTGACAGAGTATGTGACTTTGGTGTCGACAAAACGTGTTCCAGAAGAGCTTTATCAACGAGTACGTAAGCACTATGATGAGAAACAGTATGTTGACCTTATTCTGATCATTAATCAAATTAACAACTGGAATAGAATTTCTATTTCAATGGGAAATACAGCAACAAAATAATTTATTCCAAACACACTCATGACTCTTCGTCAGTTAACAGGGCTTACTTCAATAAAAAAGGAGATTAATCCCCTTTGTTAATGAAGTAAGCTGACAGTTTAGTCTAAGTATACTTCTAAAAAAGTAACTTAGATAAATGGGATTTGTATTTCTCCAAAACTTTAGCAGGTGAAAAATCTTGAAACTTTGGAATGGTGTTTTTATATCATTTTTCATAGGAATTATAGTAGGAATACTGACAGTTTTAGGGCAAGGAGTCCTTCCAGGAAGCTGGAACTTGCTCGCTAACTCTCGAGTATCTTGGCTTTTACCTTCCTTTTTTATAGGTGCAATGGGTTCAACAAAAACAAAATCAGCATCATTTAGCATGATAAGCCTTCTTGGAATGTTTATTGGCTACTATGGGTATGCAATGCAGATACAAAATGTACCTCATTCACTTTACTTTATATTGATTTGGACTGGAGCAGCAATTGTGGGTGGCACCATTTTTGGAATTGCTGGTTTTTTATGGAGAAGGGACAATGGGGTTAAACATAAATTTGGAAGTGCCCTAATTGGTGGAGTGTTTATTAGTGAAGGATTGGATAAATTTATTCATATTAATGACTATCGCCATATGTTGAATGTAGGTTTAGTTCAAATCGTAATAGGTTTTACATTGTTTTTAGTTTTGGAACGTACAAACAAAGGACGTATTTTTTCCCTAATTATGGCGTTGCCAATTCTTATTTTAGGTATTATTGGGTTTCAAATTTTGCATTTTTTAACCTAGGGTTTGAAAGCCGTACTTGTCCAAAATCCTCACGATAAATGTTCGTTTGTGATACATTCTCCTTTAACAAATGGGGAGTGATTTGAGATATTAAAAGGTAGGCTGGTTTAAAGGTCGCTATACGATTTGTTTATAGTCTAAACCTAAGAGGTACGAAAATAGGACTTCTTAGGTTTTCTAAGATTCATAAGGTATAAAAATGACTTTGAAAATTTTCCAGCTCCAGCGCCCAAGCGGCTAGTGTCCTTCACACTCCGCCATATGATAGTCAACATCGAATTACTGATTTTTGAGCATCTTTATAAGTTCTCTTTGTTCTTCTGTTAACGAGGCTATTTCTGCTTCTAACTTCTCTATTTTCTGTATAAACGGTGTCAATGCCTCTTGAAGCATTGAACGCAGACGATCACTTTTTTCTGTGTCCATGTTGTCCTCCTACTGTTTTTTAATTAACTTTTCTTATTTGGAAAACTTAGTTAACACTACATACAAACTAACGGGTTCACAACTTGTATTAATAAATGAAAGTTCCTCACTATCACTTGTATGGATGACATCCTGTTCTGTTACTTCATTTTCATGGCCGTCAATGATAATCGTGCCATTTCCAGATACCACTAGCAGATAGACGTCCGCACCAGGGTGCTTATGAGCAGGCAGTTTTTGTCCGGGCAGAAAATTCAAAATAAAAGCAGTACTGCTGCCATTATTAAAAATTATTCGTTTTGTAAATTTTTCCTCACTGAATTCCTGATAGGTCTTAATCGATTGCTTATCCATAATCTACCTCCTTATTTTCTCTATCTACAGTATAAATGAAAATTATTATCATTTAAGTGAACTGAATCACTCATATGATATTTTTGTCTGGAATATAGTCACTATGTAAACTAAGTTCTAAGATGCCGAATAAGCTAATTAGAATCAAGAGGCCATAAAAGCCCACCATATGTATTCCAGCTTGTTTGCTTTTTACCATTACCATTCTGAATGTATTGAAAAAAACTGTTGACATCAAAAGACCTTTTATTATATGATTATCTCGAATTAAAAATAAACAACTTTGAGATACTCACATCTAAGATATCACACCAAGAAGGCGGTGCAAGCAATGGGTTTTTTAAATCGATTATTTGGTAACACACCAAAGGAGGAAAAAACAATGACAAAATTAAATATCGGGATTATTTTAGGAAGTACACGTCAAGGACGCGTTAGTCCACAAGTAGGAGAATGGGTAAAAGGAATTGCCGACAAACGCGGCGATGCAAATTACGAAATCGTTGATATCGCAGACTTCAACCTGCCATTCTTAGGAACTACTGATGGTACAGAACCAGGGATTGCTGCATGGAATCAAAAATTAGCTAGCCTAGATGGCTTCGTATTCGTTGTTCAAGAATACAACCACAGTATCACAGGAGCTTTGAAAAATGCTCTTGATTTTGCTCGTGAAGCTTGGAATGACAAAGCAGCTGGAATCGTAAGCTATGGATCCACTGGCGGTGCTCGTGCGGCTGAACATTTACGCGGTATCTTAGGTGAATTAAAAGTGGCAGACGTTCGTACACATCCAACCTTGTCATTATTCACTGATTTTGAAAACGGCAGTGTTTTCAAACCAGCTGAATTACACCTAACAAATGTAACAGCAATGCTTAACGAAGTAGTCCAGTGGAGCGGAGCATTAAAAACAATTAGAAACTAAGTTTCTTCCTATTGAAACTGCTACAAAGGTGTCTGATACCTAAATGGTGTCAGGCACCTTTTTTTATCTCTTGGGAAGTTATAGTATTTTCGTTTGTAGTTAACTGTTAATAAAAGGACTATCGACGTCTAGCTCCAGCGCCTAGCCCCTCGATGGTCTACAGCCACTCTGGGAATGAAGGCAAAGAGCGCCTTCTTTCCCAGAGCGTCTTATGCTTGTCGGGGCTGTTCAAGGCGCTTGCGCTTTTGGTCCAATTTAGTCAGAAATTAATGGAATAATTTCCTTCTTCACGGGTAATCATAAAATGGGAAATTCGTATCCGTGAAAGGTGGTTTAGCCATGGCACATAATTGGTTAAGAGGCTTGGAACTTCAACTTGTAGAAGTTCTTACAATGGAGGGAGCCGCCGCCATGCTATTTTATTTCACGCTTTACTCATTGATTGGCTGGCTGCTGGAAAATAGTTATAACTATGTTACTAAACGAGAGTTTCTTAAGGAGAATTTTTTATTTGGTCCCTTTAAACCGATGTATGGGATTGCCCCGATACTGCTGATCTATCTTACTCCGCCGGGTTCACATTGGGCTTACATACTATTTTTGTGTTTCCTTATCCCCACCCTGGTTGAGTATGCCAGCGGGGCACTGCTGCAGAAACTATTCCAACGGCAATGGTGGGATTACTCCACTGCCCGATTCCAGCTGCACGGACATATATGTCTGCCGTTTTCCATCTGCTGGGGCCTTTTATCGCTTCTTTGTTTAAAATGGATTCATCCAGTCATTGCCTTGATGTATGGAGGAATTGAGCCGGTTTGGGCTTGGATTTGGTCAGCCGTCGGACTCTACTTTCTCGCCGACCTCGCACTCGCGGTCCGCAAACACACCTTGCAGGAAATCATCGGTGCCTGACACCATTTTCAATTTAAACACTCCTTCTATGCTGAAATGGAAGGAGTGTTTCCCATTACATACTTTATGGCTCTTCCTGAATTTTGGGTATATTTCGATACAGAAATCATATAATTTATAGTTCCAAACAAGATTGGAAAGTAGCGGCTTTCTCCATGTGTGCACCACAGGATTGATTCAGAGGGGAGAAAGAGGTATGTTAGACATTTTTTTATTTGAAGATCCATTAGTGTGGAATTTCCCATTATTGGCTGGACTTATTGGTGTTTACGCCTTCTATATCGTTCTATTACACACGTATACAGAAATCAAAATTTATGACAAGCAGCCATTGCTTTTCTTCCTCTCGTTAACCTTACTCTATCTTACGATCGGCAGTCCCTTATCGAGCCTTAATCATTTATCATTCAGTTTGCACATGATTCAGATGAGTTTGTTATTTTTTGTCATCCCCCCGCTGTTTTTATTAGGCATTCCAGAAGCCTCTCTTCTAATGATAAAACGACTAAACATCCCCTTCTTAGCGGCTTTAGTTACCTTTGCTATCCTGTTTTTCTTCTATCATTTTCAAGCCGTTCTAAGCTATCTTTCCTTACATTCTTCTATCCATAATAGCTATTTGCTCCTGCTCATGCTTTTATCCTTGCTGGTTTGGCGGCCAATTGTAACCGAACAGAATAAACGATTCGCTTTCCTGAGCGGGATCGTTCTGCTGCCAGCATGCAGTTTACTTATTTTGAGCGGTCTTTTTGGGAGCGGGACAAATCCACTCCTAAGCGGAATGATGGCGAGTCTGTGCATGACACCAACTGCCCAAAATTCACTTAGTATCCTCCCCCCGCCTTTCAACACAAGGGCTGATTTGATCATAGCTGGACTATTGATGATGATCATTCATAAATTCGCGATCGTGCTAACCGTTCGATTGAAAAATAAGGTCCTTGTGCGGGATTTACCAGGGAATGGCTGATGCTATTCCTATTTTGATGCAAAAATGTTTTCATTCGAAACACTCAGCCCTGAACATGCTAAAAGGGAGCACTTTATTTCCGTGAAAAAAAGATTAAAATTTAATTAAATCAAGTAAAATAAAGAAAAATAGTGCTAAATTGTAGATGATATAGTAAATAGAGTTTCTGCCTTGATCAAAAGGGGGACTGATGATATGGAAAAGTTGCGAATTTTGGTTGTCGAGGATGAACGGCATATCGCAAAAATTTTAAAAATAGAGCTCGAATACGAAGGCTACGAAGTATTAGTTGCTTATGACGGGAAAGCCGGTTTGCAGTCTGCACTGGCCGAAAAACTAGATTTAATCCTACTAGATGTCATGCTTCCTGAGATGAATGGGATTGAAGTGTTAAGAAGAATAAGAAAAGAAAACAACCTCATCCCGATTATTTTGTTAACGGCGAGAAATCTGACAATGGACAAGGTGACTGGTCTGGACCAAGGGGCCAATGATTATATAACCAAACCGTTTGAAATGGAGGAATTATTAGCGCGAGTGCGTTCTTGTCTGCGGCAGAATGCTCTAGCATTCAAGGCTATGCAGCCAGAGGAATCGATCTTGTCGTTTCAGGACTTAACGGTGAATCCTGAAACACGGGAAGTTACCAGGGGAAATACCTCCATTTCCTTAACTCCGAAGGAATTTGATTTGCTGGTTTATTTGTTAGTGAATAAAAATAAAATTGTCACCAGAGAAAATATCCTCTTTCATGTCTGGGGTTATGAATATGAGGGAGAAACAAATGTCATTGATGTGTTTATCCGACACTTAAGAAAAAAAATCGAAGAAGGGTTCACCGACCCAACTATTATTCAAACAGTGAGGGGAATTGGTTATACCATAAAGGAGAATTAAGCAAATGAAGATAACAACCAAAATAAACATCATGACAACTGCTTGGATTCTCTGTGTTTTAGTGGCTGTGAATGCGATTGTCTTTTTTTCATTTATGAAAATTACCATCAACATGGAAGATCAGGAGCTCTACCAAAGAGCTAATAGTCTGATTAAGGATATGAAACTCGATTCTTCCTCTGTCCTCATAAAAGATCAATTAACACCTTATTTAACAGGGCATTCTTTTATTAGGATGGTTCAACCCGGTTCAAAAGTGAAAAATGAAGTAACTAATGATAAGCATATGGCAGCCAAAATTAAGCCGAAATTCGTTAGAAAAAAAGAAGCAGAAAGAAAAACCATTATGCAAAAGAATGGTGAAGAACAAATACTGATTGTCCGGATTCCCATTCATTCAAATGGTGGAATGAGTACGGTGCTGGAGATGGGGGAAAAATTATCCGGTCTCGAACTGGCAAAGGATGTATTACTCTCGATTCAAATCTCAAGTACCATTTTAGGAGCCTTATTGGCTTTGCTTGGCGGCAGGTGGTTATCCAATCTGATCATAAGGCCGATTTCTAACATGATTAACACAATGGAAGAGATCGAGCAGAGCGGGATTCCCAAAAAAATTGTGATTCAGCACGAAACAAAGGATGAACTGCAAAAAATGGCGGTAACCTTCAATCAGATGATTGGCAGGTTAGAAGAGAATCTCGATAAACAACGACAATTTATTTCCGATGCTTCCCATGAATTAAAAACGCCACTTACGGTTATTAAGAGTTTCGCTGACCATTTATTAAGGCGGGGAATTCGAAATGAAGCCGATGCATTGGACGCGATAGAAACGATTCATTCCGAAGCAACTAGGATTCAAAAAATGACCGAAAGATTTCTCGATTTAGCGGATACCGAATCAGGGAATCATTTGGACACGAAGTCGCTGGATTTGGTCGCATTATGTCAAAGTATCATCAAACAACTGAAAAGTGCTTATAAACGGGACATTGATCTGCACTTTGCTGCTCCCGCCATAACAGTTAAAGCGGATGAATTAAAGCTTAAACAAGCCATCATTATTTTAATCGATAATGCCATTAAATATAGTACAGACAAAATTGAAGTCTACCTAATTGTAAACGAACTAAATACGGTCATTAAGGTAAAAGATTACGGAATTGGGATACCTGAATATGAAATTAAAAATATCTTTGAACGTTTTTACCGAGTGGACAAGGCTAGAAGCCGTGAAACCGGAGGAACAGGCCTGGGACTGGCCATTGCGAAGAATATCATGAAACAGCATCACGGAGAAATTAAAATAAGCAGTACAGAAGGTGAAGGGACAGAGGCTGAATTATTTTTACCGAAAAGCTGAGAAAGGACCAGCCATGAAACTTTTATTGATAGGTATTGTAATCATGATCGTGTTCTTACTAGTTTATGCGATCGTCCCAACGATCCTGATTCGCATGAATAGATGGGGCATTTTAAAAAGGACGCAATCAGATGCGATTGCGATTACCTTTGATGATGGCCCCAATCCAATCTATACCCCGCAATTGTTAGACCTATTAAAAAAGTATAAGGTGAAAGCAACATTTTTTGTGGTGGGCAGTAAGGTAAAACGGTATCCGGAGATTATTAAACGGATGAGTGAGGAAGGACATACGGTTGGAATTCATCATTTTCATCATGTCTCAAGCTGGATCATCACACCGTTTCGTTTAAAAAGGCAGTTACAATTAACGGAGCAAGCGATAGCGGAATGTACACAGGAAAAGGTCATATTTTACCGGCCGCCATGGGGCCATTTCAATCTTTTTAGCTTGTTCATTAGTAAATCTTATAAAAAGATTATGTGGTCGCATATTTTTGGAGATTGGAAGGTTGAGAAGGGCAAAAATGGCCTGCTGGAAGAACTGCGGGAAGCTGCAGAACCAGGTTCAATTCTCTTGCTGCATGACTGCGGGGAAACACTGGGGGCGGATCCGGAAGCCCCGAGTTACATGATTAAGAATCTAGAAATCTATTTAAGGGAAGCCATCGATCATGGGACAAGATTTATACCCTTAAAGGAATAAAGAGGGCTATTTATGAATATAGAATCGATCCTTCATTATATTAATCTATATGGTTATGCGGTTATCTTCGTTTGTCTTTTTTTTGGAATTGTTGGGATTCCTGCTCCGGAGGAATCTCTGCTGTTTTTGATAGGGGTACTGTGTGGAAGGCACAAACTCTCCTTTGAGTATGGACTAGCCGCCTCCATTCTCGGCGTGTTTACCGGCATGCTCTCAGCCTACGCCTGTGGAAAATATCTTGGCTACCCCTTTATTAAAAAGTTTGGAAAGTATGTAGGGATTACCGATGAGAGATGGCAAAAAGCGGTTAGGTTTTATTCGAAAAATGTGCAGAAAACGATCCTATTTGGATTCTATCTGCCAGGACTAAGGCAAATCAGTCCATACTTTGCCGGAATTACCCAAATTTCGTTTCGTAAATTTGGGCTGCTCTCTCTATTGGGTACACTGGCCTGGACAATTCCGGTGATGTCGGCCGGATTTTTTGCCGGGAAGGTCTTTTCGATTAATCCAGCATACATTCCCTGTGCCGGTATCATTTCTTTTCTATTATTCTTGAGCTTTGTTTGGCTCCGCAACAAGCGGCGTGCCCGTTTAACCTCATAGTGACAAACAAAAACTCGATGCTTCGAGTTTTTTTAATTCTTCCTGAAGGGTTGATTAAAAATCAATTAAAAACCGGGTTTTCAAAAAAATGAGTGGTACAGTAAATGGGACAAATATACAAGCTTATCAAAACAGGAGCTGGTCGATAATGAAAAAAATCTTGTTTTTACCACTCTTACAAATGCAATCAGGCCATCATCAGGTAGCTGAGGCCATAATGGATCTTTTAAAAAATCATACTGACCATCTAATCTTAAAGAAAGTCGACTTATTAAGTTATACCAATAAATCATTAGAAAAAATGATTTCCAATGGCTATCTGAATTGGATCCGCTATGCACCTGAAACCTATAACTTGGCTTATAAAAGCTTTTTTTACATGCCGGACACGAAAAAGCAGTCCTTTAATTGGTATCAGCCGTTATTTTTAAAGAAAATGGAACAATTACTGCTGGAGGAAAAACCAGACCTGCTTGTTTGTACCCATGGGTTTCCTTCCCGTCTGCTTAGCGTCTTAAAGAAAAAAGGTAAATGTACGATTCCGGTTATTAATGTTTACACTGACTTTTTTGTTAATAGTGTTTGGGGAAAAGAGGGGATCGATGCCCATTATGTTCCGAGTCAACAAGTTAAAGAAATGCTGGTTGAGCGGTTTCACATTCCTAAGCATCGGATAATCGTTACAGGTATTCCTGTTCATGAGGAAATGACGAAGAGCTCTAAGGCCTACCAACCGCCACAAGAGCGTCCGAAACTATTAATTGCCGGGGGAAACAGTGGCCTAGGTGGAATTGGCAAGCTTCTAGAAGAGTTGAAAAATTCGAGTGGGTTGGACTTTTTCGTTTTATGCGGCAAAAATAAAAGATTGTATGAGGAGATTCGTTCTTGGCAGCTTGAGCATATTATGCCATTGTCCTACCTTTCCTCAAGGTCAGCCATGAATCAGCTATATGAAGAGGTTGATGCGATTCTGACAAAGCCTGGCGGCGTGACAGTTAGTGAAGCATTGCACAAAAGATTGCCGATCTTTGTTCATTCTATGCTGCCAGGACAAGAAAAAATCAACTTGCGTTTTTTAAAGGATCACAAGCTGGCCTTTGTTCTTGACCAGAGCCGTTCAATCGAACAGCAATTATTAATGGTGTTGAATAATAGTCAGCAAATGAAAGAATGGGAAAAAGCCATTGATTCCTATCAACAAGGAATGGAATTGACTAGCAAGGAAACACTCATCGAAGCCATTCTCGATGTAGTAAACCAACAACCCAAAATCGTTCCGGCGGGAGCGGCGCTGTCATCGGCAGTTCTGCACGCTAGCAGCGCACAATAATGAACCAAGGAGGAACAAAAAGATGTCACATTTAGATTATAGTGTCTTTCAGCTGATTAATCATCTGGCGGTAAGTGATCGCTTTTTGAATCCATTGATGATTTTTTTAGCCGAAAAAGCACAGTATTTATTCTTTGCCGCGATTATTTTTTATTGGTTTTATCCAAAAGCCAATAATCGAAAAATGGTCGTGGAGGCGATCCTTGCTGCCTGTGCAGCGCTTAGTATCAACGGCGGGATTGGTCACTTTTTTTACCGGGCCCGGCCATTTGTGGCCCATCATGTCAACTTTTTAATTTCACATGCGAAAAACGCTTCGTTCCCAAGTGACCATGCGACCGCGGCATTTGTGATTGCAACAGCGATTTGGATTTGGATTAAGCGGGATGGCTGGATTTGGTTGATTCTAGCTGCCGGAATTGCCTTGGCCCGCGTGTGGACGGGGGTTCATTATCCGTTGGATGTGACCGCGGGAATGGTTATAGGGGTTAGCATTGCGTTTGCAGTTCACTGCCTATTTAGCCGATTTGAAAAAATGAACAAAGTTAGCGAAGCCATAATTGGGGTATATGAGAGTGTGGAAGGGAAAATCCTCGAAAAATCAAATATGCTTAGAAAAAGATAGGCATCAGGAGGTAAAGTTCTCTTAGCCATGAAAGAGCTTTGCAGAAAGATAATGTTATTATTGGATTCAGAAAACAAGTCGATCAAACTTGCTCTCTGTCTCATCCTTTTGTATCTGTCGCCATTGTTCATCTTAGGCGAAAATGCTCATATAAGGGTCCATGATAACCTGGATTCGAATATAGCGTGGTACAAAGTCTTGAAAAATAGCGGTCAGTTATTCGGTGGAATTGATTCGGTCATACCACAAGTCATCAATGGTCTGCCGCGAAATACATTTGGAACAGAATTCAGCGGAATTGAGTGGCTGCATCATCTCTTTCCTTCCATGCTTGCCTATGCATTAAGTCAAACCATTACAAGGCTATTTGCTTTTCTTGGTATGTATTTATTGCTGAAGCGGCATTTTGTGAAAAAAGATGTGGCCTACCCCATTCGTGTTTGGGTATCGCTGGCGTTTGCCCTAACTCCTTTCTGGCCCTCAGGAATGTTAAGTACACTGGGAATGCCGCTTGCTCTGTGGGCATTTATGAATATCAGGGAAGGACGCTATTCCTGGAAAGAATGGCTGACACTGATTTTGCTGCCCCTGTATTCCAGCTTTGTGTTAGGCTTTTTCTTCTTTTTATTTGCCATGGGACTTCTTTGGCTGAGAGACCTGCTCGTAAAGCGGAAACCGAACGGGGTGTTTTTTAGCAGTATTGTGTTAATGACGGTTATTTACCTTTTAATAGAGTACCGCCTTGTCTATTCCTTAGTATTTCCGGAAGCGCCAACGAGCCGAAATGAGTTTGTCAGCTCAACACTGGGCTTTTGGCATACAATTGGACTTGCATGTAAAAATTACTTCCTTGGTCATACCCATGTGTTAACCTTGCATACGCTGGTAATTGTGCCGCTATCCTTCCTTGTCATCGGTATGCTTTGGAAAAAGAAGGACCGAAATGAGACAGACAAACGTTATATGTACTTATTTGTTATTAATATTCTCCTTTCTGTCTGGTATGCTTTTTGGTTCAATAAAGGCTGGCAGCCTCTTAAAGAGAGAATCTCTTTATTAAATACCTTTAATTTTGCCCGATTCCATTTCCTAAGACCGTTAATCATTTATTTGATGTATGCGGTCGGGGCCTTTATCCTGTGGCAAAAAGGCAAGCACTGGAAGTCTTTCGTTAAAATATGCCTTATTGTTCAACTGATTGTCTTATTCTGTGCAAACGATGAAATTATCTACCGTGTCGCTGGAAAGCCATCGGTTAAACAGTTTTATGCAACTGAGCAGTTTAAAGAAATTTCCGATTATATTGGAAAGCCAAAGAGCAGCTACCGGGTCGCAAGTATCGGAATTCACCCAGTGATCGCCCAGTATAATGGCTTTTATACGTTGGATTCGTACAATAACTTTTATCCGCTAACCTACAAACATGAGTTTAGAAAAATTATTGCAGGAGAGCTGGACAAGAGTCCGACATTAAAGAAGTACTTTGATCAGTGGGGCGGCAGGTGTTACCTATTTGTCGCTGAACTAGGGAAACACTATGAGTTTAAAAAAGATTCGAAAGTGAAAATACATCATTTGCAGCTAAATACCAATGTTTTTAAACAAATGGGCGGAGAGTATATCTTTTCGGCCGTGCCGATTATGAATGCCAATGAAAATAATCTAGAACTTCAAAAGACCTTCATTCAAAAGGATTCAGCCTGGAAAATTTACCTTTATCACGTAAAGTAAGGAGGAAAATTTCAGATGAATAGACCAATCTTAACCATTGTCGTTCCATGTTATAACGAAGAAGCTGTCTTAAGTGAAACGATTTTACAACTGACTAAAATAATGGACCATTTAATGGAGGATTCGCTTGTTTCGAAGAATAGTAAGCTATTATTTGTCGATGATGGCAGCAAGGATCAAACCTGGAAGATGATTGAGAGCGAATGCGAGAAAAACAGTTTTGTAACCGGGCTGAAGTTAGCAGGCAATGTCGGTCATCAGAACGCTCTCATTGCTGGACTTGAAACAGCTAATCAGTACTCCGATTGCGTGATTTCGATTGATGCGGATCTCCAGGATGATATCAATGTCATTGTGACCTTTGTAGAGAAATACTGGGAAGGGGTCGATATTGTTTATGGCGTGAGAGACAGCCGCGAGACCGATACCTTCTTTAAGCGGAACACAGCCCTATTCTTTTACCGTTTCATGGAGCGGATCGGAATTAAACTAGTCCCGAATCATGCCGATTTCCGGCTGATGAGCAAACGGGCGTTGGACGTGCTCTTAAAATATAAGGAGACCAATTTGTTTTTACGCGGTCTTGTGCCTCTAGTAGGCTTTTCCTCTACGAAAGTTTATTATGATCGAAAAGAAAGGCTTGCCGGCGAATCGAAATACCCATTGAAAAAAATGCTTGCCTTCGCTTTTGATGGAATGACCTCCTTCAGTGTAGCACCTATCCGCTTCGTCACCTTCTTAGGTTTTCTCTCTGTGTTCGTTAGTGCATTGGTTGGCGGTTATGCCATTGTTCAAGAAATCTTGGGGCATACAGAGTCTGGCTGGACATCGTTAGTGATCTCGATTTGGTTCGTTGGCGGACTGCAATTAATGGGCATTGGCATAATTGGTGAATATATCGGTAAGATTTACCGGGAAGTGAAACGGCGCCCAAGGTATGCGATTGAAGTGGACCGTTTCTCAACACAGGTTGTGAAGGAGAATGACAGAGAGCTTGTGTTAAAATAGTTACTAGAGGGACCCGTATTGGGTTCTTTTTTTTGCTCTTTTATCTAATATTACTTTATAAAAAATTCTTAAATATGTTTGACATTCAAATGCCCATTTGAATATGATATAATCAAACGAATATTTGAATGAAGAAGGTGACGATGTTGAAAGAACAGGATGTTTGCGAGATTACCTGTGTCGATAGCGAGAAAACAACTCGGGTCAAACAGCAAATCACGAACGGAAATATCGTTGATGTGACCAAGCTTTTTAAGGCTTTATCAGACGAAACACGTTTGAAAGTCGCCTATGCTTTAACACTGGAAGAAGAACTGTGTGTTTGTGATGTTGCCCATATTGTCGGCGCAACCACCGCAACCGCTTCCCACCATTTACGTCACTTAAAGGGCCTTGGTCTGGCGAAATACCGCAAAGAGGGTAAGCTAGTTTATTATTCCCTTGATGATGAGCATGTGAAACAATTAATCCATATTGCAATTGCGCACCAGAAAGAGGTGGCCGGCCGTGAGTGAAGCATCGACAGAAAAACAAGTCTATCGAGTCCAAGGCTTTTCCTGAACTAGCTGTGCCGCTAAGTTCGAAAAGAACGTACAGCACCTGGATGGTGTTGTTGATGCCAAAGTTAATTTCGGAGCTTCAAAGCTCACTGTCTATGGAAACACAAGTCTTGAAGAGCTGCATAAAGCAGGTGCTTTTGAGAAATTAATCCTTGTCCCGGATAAAGAAAAACAAACAGTCATCCAAAGGGAACCTTTCTGGAAGCGATACTCGTTAGTGGGATTATCACTGTTATTTCTACTGGCAGGCTATATTTTCTCAGCAACCCTTCTCTTTGCCGCAGCTATAGTAATAGGTGGATATCCTCTATTCAAAACGGGTATTAAAAATCTAATCAGGTTTGATTTTGATATGAAAACCTTGATGACAATCGCCATCATTGGTGCTGCGATTATTGGTGAATGGCGGGAGGGAGCAGTAGTTGTTATCCTATTTGCCATTAGTGAGGTCCTTGAGGGCTATTCCATGGATAAAGCGCGGAATTCCATTCGTTCGCTGATGGAGCATGCTCCGGCAGAAGCGCTTGTCGTCCGCAATGGGAAAGAACTCCTGTTAAAAGCGGAAGATGTTGAAATCGGCGATATCATGCTTGTGAAACCAGGACAAATGATTGCGATGGATGGGATGATCATTGAGGGAACATCTACGATTAATCAAGCGGCGATCACCGGTGAATCAGTTCCGGTTGAAAAGGGCGTTGAGGATGAGGTATTCGCCGGTACTTTAAATGAGGCAGGCTTTTTAAAAATAAGAGTAACCAAACTGGTGGATGATACAACGATTTCTAAAATCATTCATTTAGTCGAAGAAGCCCAAGCCGAAAAAGCCCCCTCGCAGCAATTTGTCGACCGCTTTGCCAAGTATTATACCCCTGTCATTATCCTCGTGGCCGCCCTTGTTGCTGTTATGCCGCCGTTGTTCTTCGATGGAGGCTGGCAGGAGTGGATTTATCAAGGGCTCGCGGTATTAGTGGTGGGCTGTCCGTGTGCCCTCGTCATTTCAACGCCTGTTTCCATTGTTACTGCCATTGGCAACGGAGCACGAAATGGAGTCCTCATCAAAGGCGGGAGTTTTTTAGAGGAAACAGGAGCGTTGAAGGCTATCGCGTTTGATAAGACTGGAACACTCACAAAAGGGATTCCAGTAGTGACGGATTTCGTGAACTTCACATATGATGAACAACTCTTAGGAGTTGTTGCTGCACTAGAAAGTAAATCACAGCATCCGCTTGCTTCGGCTGTAATGAAAAAGGCCTCTCATCTTTCGCAGAACTATGTGGTCGAGGATTTCTTATCCATACCAGGAAAAGGAATTAAAGGGGTTGTAAATGGAACAGAGTATCGTGTGGGAAACAGGAAGTTATTTGAGGAAATACCTGAAGCGGTTTTGGATAAACTCTCTCTGCTGCAAAGCCAAGGCAAGACGGTAATGATTGCCGGAACTGATTGTGAGGTTCTTGGACTGATTGCGGTGGCCGATGAAGTTCGTGAGAGCAGCAGCCTTGTGATTGATCACCTTAAACTGCTTGGGATTGAGCAGACCATTTTACTGACAGGAGATAACCAAGTCACAGCAGATGCGATTGGCCGTGAGGCGGGTGTTAATCGAGTGGAATCTGAGTTGCTGCCAGAAGATAAATTAACGTTTATCAAAAGCTTAAAAGCTCAGTACGGAAGGGTTGCAATGGTTGGCGACGGTGTGAATGATGCGCCGGCCCTGGCAGCTGCAACCGTCGGAATTGCGATGGGCGGGGCGGGTACCGACACAGCCCTCGAGACGGCAGACATTGCTTTAATGAACGATGATTTAACGAAACTGCCGTTTACCATCAAGTTGAGCCGGAAAACGCTGCAAATTATCAAGCAGAATATCACGTTATCAATCGTAGTAAAATTGCTTGCGCTCCTCTTAGTTGTGCCCGGCTGGCTAACCTTGTGGATTGCTATCTTTGCCGATATGGGTGTGACCTTGCTGGTCACATTAAACGGGTTGAGACTATTAAGGGTGAAAGAATAATGGAATTATATGCTTTGGTTCGCAACAAAATGTATTGAAAAATATTGAATAGAAAAAACTATTCTTAATCGAAATATTTTCGTTTTAGAAAGAGAAATAGAGCCACTTACCATTAAGAGCTCTGGGGGGATAAACATGGGTCATCATCATCACCATCATCATGGACATTCACACGGACACGGGCATGGCCATCATCATCATGAGCCGGCGAATTATGGGTTTGCTTTTGGCATAGGAATCACTTTAAACGTGATCTTTATCATAATTGAAGTTATTTTTGGCCTATTGGGAGACTCGCTTGCGTTACTAGCCGATGCCGGACATAATTTAAGTGATGTGCTAGGTCTGGTTATTGCATGGATTGCTGTTTGGCTGGGGAAAAAGGCGCCTACGTCCAAGCGAACGTATGGTTTTAAGAAAAGCTCCATTCTTGCTGCTCTTTTTAATGCCGTGTTTCTACTCGTGGCGATCGGCGCCATTGCCTGGGAGGCCGTTCAACGGTTCTCCGCTCCTGCACCTGTGGCTGGAAAAACGGTCATCATCGTGGCACTAATTGGGATCGTCATTAATTCCATAACGGCCTTCCTATTTATGTCAGGCAGGAAACATGATTTGAATATTCGCGGAGCATACTTACACATGGTGGCAGATGCGGTGGTTTCTTTAGGAGTTGTCATATCAGGTTTCATTATGCTTTGGTCTGGCTGGCAATGGCTCGACCCACTTGTTAGTTTAGTCATTGCAATCGTCATCTTTATAGGTACATGGGGATTACTAAGTGAATCAATCAATTTATCGTTAGATGCCGTTCCGGATGGGATTGATACGGATAAGATAAAAAATTATTTAACCCATTTACCTACTGTTGTCGAGGTACACGATTTACATGTTTGGGGAATGAGTACCACTGAGCCTGCCTTAACCGTCCACCTCGTCCGTTCGGATATAACCGATAACGATCAATTGTTACAACGATTAAATAAAGAATTACATGATGAATTTGGGATTGAACATACCACGATTCAGATTGAAAAAGGAACCTTTACTTGTTCCCAAGCGCCAGTGGATTCCATTTAGAGATACTACCGAAGAGGATTGCACTGCAATCCTCTTTTTTACGCACTAATACTTAAACAAAAGATAATACACACATTGATAATTAATTAGCATGCTGTTGACAGAAGGGTTAAGATGGTTATATAGTTTTCTTATCAAATAGTTAGATTTCTAACTATTAAGTTCTTAAAGTAGGTGATGAAGTTTGGGAAGCAGAAAAGATACACCTTATTCAAATTTATTTCAATCCATCGGTATCAAAATTAAGAGAAGAGCAGACGAAAGTGTTCAGGGGTTAGGCTTAAATGCGCAACAAGGTCGCATAATTGACTATATCTATGAACATCAGGATAAAGGCTTAATCCAAAAAGATTTAGCTGAAACCTTTAATAGGCGTGGAGCTAGCATTACCAGTATGCTGCAAGGCTTAGAAAAAAAAGGGTATATTGAACGTAAAATTCCGGCAGAAAATGAACGTCAGAAAAATATTTATGTTTTACCAAAAGGTGAAGAATTAATTGATTCCTTTAATCACATTTTTGAGAAGGTAGAAAAAGAAATTGTAAAATCTCTTACGGAAGAGGAAAAACAAACACTAATCGCTTTGTTGACTAAGGTGAATCAAAGTTTATAAATTATTTAAAAGTGCAGTAGCCAATGTTACTGCAATGTAAAAGTTAGAATTCTAATATTTAGAAGATTAAACTTATCGAAAAAGTTAGAGTTCTAACTATTAATAATCTAAATTTAAGGAGTATTCAAATGAAAAGGACGGAGTCAAATACGTATTATTTAGAGGAAGCACCAATCAAGAAAGCAATTGCTCACCTTTCCATTCCCATGATGTTGGGGATGTCAGCCGGCACGATCTATAATATCATTAATGCAATTTTCATTGGACAGGTCCATGATACAGCCATGCTTAGTGCAATTACGCTAGGGCTGCCTATTTTTGCTGTTCTGATGGCAGTTGGGAATGTGTTTGGAGTTGGTGGTGGAACATTTATTACAAGATTAGTGGCTAAAAGAGAAGGGGAACTAGCTAAGAGAGTCGCTGGATATTCTTTTTACGGAGGTATGATTATTAGTCTACTAATTGCCATAGTTGCTTATTTTTCTATAATACCTCTTGTCCATTTACTGGGTGCTGATGCAGTAACTTTTGACTATACGAGAAAGTACGCACTGACATTATTCGTTGGAGGATTCGCAATAGTAACGAATTTTGCCTTAGAACAGCTTGTCCGGTCAGAAGGAGCCTCAAAAGAATCGATGTATGGAATGATTGTCAGTATCTCATTAAGTATCATATTCGATTTCCTTTTTATATTGATCCTTGATTGGCATGTAATTGGCGCTGCACTATCGATGATTTTTGCGAACATTGGTTCAACCGTGTATTATGTCTGGTATTTAGATTCAAAAAGTGATCACTTGAAAGGATTTTTGCATCATTTTAAACTTAATGCTAAAAATCAAATGGAGGTATTCAAAATTGGGGTTTCGGAACTGTTCCAAACCTTTTTCTTAATCATAACTACCTTGTTGCTGAACCATTACTCAATGGAATATGGGGACCATGTTGTTGCAGGTTTTGGAATTGCTTTAAGGATCGCACAACTTCCGGAATTTTTATCGATGGGGCTGTTCTTTGGGATCATTCCCTTCATTGCTTACAATTTTTCAAGTAAGAATATCTCCCGCCTGAAATCGGTTATAAAACATGCTGCCATCTACATTGGGGTAATCTCAGGGACCTTCCTTGGTATTGTTTACTTGTTTAAAGTGCCAGTCATTCAGCTATTCACTACCGACTCCTCTGTCCTTCATATAGGAGTATACATCGTAGGAGCAATGTTGATTTCAGCCCTTTTCAATGGTTTCACTGGATTATTCACAGGCATCTTCCAGGCATCCGGCGAAGGAATGTCAGCCATCATTATGGCTGTTACACAAGGACTTCTTTACATTCCTGTAGTTATTACCTTGCATCATTTTTTTGGTTTACATGGAGTGGTTTGGTCGATGACCATTACTGAAGTATTAACATGTACTATTGGATTGAGCTTATTTTTTTTCTATGCTAAGAAACTAAGCCGTATAGAGAATGAGGGGGTACAGGTTTCCAAGCCATCTTGAACAAACAACTGGCCGGATGGAAAAAGGAACAGTTAATTTTTCCTATAAAAATCCATACTTTCTGCAAATTTTTATAGTAAGATGTGTGATAAAACAAAATTCAAGGAGGGTCAAAATGAAAACTAAAAAATGGTGGCTGGGAATGGTGTTTTTAGTATTAATGTTCATGTTAGTTGCTTGTTCTAATTCTAGTAATGATAAAAGTACAACGAAAAATACAAATATGGACAAAGAAACCATGAAGATGGATGATAAAAATTCGAACATGGATCATGAAAATATGGACATGGGTGATATGGAACATTCGGGTTCAGGTAAAGTTCCTAAAGGATTAAAAGAAGCAGCGAAACCAACCTATAAAGTAGGAAGCCAAGCGGTGGTCAAAGCAGACCATATGGAAGGAATGAATGGTGCTAAGGCAACTATTGTAGGGGCATATGAAACAACAGCATATGCTGTTACTTATACCCCAACTACCGGAGGTGAACCGGTAAAAAATCATAAATGGGTTATTCAAGAAGAACTTAAAGATGCCGGGAATAAAACGGTAGTGCCAGGAACAAAAGTTACCTTAGAAGCAGACCACATGGAAGGGATGATGGGGGCGACTGCAACGATTGATTCAGCAGAAAAAACCACTGTGTATATGATTGATTACACATCAACTACTGGGGGAGAGAAGGTGAAAAATCATAAATGGGTGACAGAAAGTGAACTGTCAACCAAATAACAAGTTGTCGTTTTAGAAATTGTAATAGAATTTGGTTACTTTCTGCACATTAACTTGCTACTTTCTGCACACATATTTAATAGACTCAAATCAGATAGAAGATGACCGTATGAATATATTGCGGCATACTGAGGAGGGCCTTATGTGTCAGAAACCGATGAAATTTACTCTTCACCAAATGGAGCAAGAAAGAAAGGCAGCACTAAAAGCCAAAAATGAACCAGAAAAGATTTTAAGTAAGTTATTTAGAACAATAGGTGTGCGCATTAAATCCAATGTATTAGTAAACGGAAAAGGAAAGTTAAAATAACTAAAATAAAGGCTGCTCCTAAAAGTATACTTTTAGGGCAGCCTTTTCCATTGTATTCGTGCCTTAACATTATGCTTGAGTAGGAATACCTATTTAAGACTTAGCCGCTGGATTGTCGGGTATCCATTTATACCCTATTCCCCAAACGGTAAAAAGGTGGTTATCGATCGGAAATCCCTCATTTCGAAGCTTTTCACGTAAGTTCCTAATATGGGAATCGATCGTACGATCATCAATATTGGTTTTTTGGCTCCAAATGCTTGATAATAAATGGTCTCTGGAGAAAACTCTATTGGGATTTCTTAAAAACAAGCCAATCAATGCAAACTCTTTAGGTGTGATGAGAATAGGTTTGTCGTGATATTTTAATTGAACAGATTCTTCATTCCACTCTAATCCATTAAAGATAAAAGGTCCATCATTGTCAGTATGGGCCCGTCTTAATAAGGCTTCAATTCTTGCCTGTAATTCAGCTTCGTGAAAAGGTTTGGTCACGTAATCATCTGCCCCGTATTTTAATCCTTTTATCACGTCCACGGTTTGATCCCTTGCCGTTAGCATGATAATGGGAACATTTGAAAACTCCCTTATTTTTCGGCAAATCCCCCATCCATCCATTTCTGGCATCATCACATCAAGAAGGACGATGTCCACATTTCCTCTTTCAAGAAAGGTTAATGCCCTTTTTCCTGATTCGGCTTTAAGGCATTTATATCCATATGGTGATAAATATAGGTCCAACAGGTCTAGCATTCTCGTTTCATCATCCACAAGTAAAATGGTCTTCATATTCCTGCCACCTTAACAAAGTTTATAACTCTATAATAGTAAAAATATGTGAAGAATCTTTGCAGATTTACTATTTTATTTTGTATTTATACCGATTTTGTGACAATTGTTCTTAATTCACTAACAGACAATTTTTATACAAATAAAAACCAAAGTTTCTGCAAACTTTTCTATTAAAGTTTAAGTTGTTAATCACTTAAATCAATTTTTAGCAAAGTAGGAATGGGGTGAAGGTTTTGAAAGGAAAATGGGCGTTGATCATTGTCCTTATTATTGTTTTCTCAGGTGGAAGAATGGCCATGGCAGATGGAGACCACAGTAAAGTTCCAGCAACTTCTAGTCTTAATGGACAATCCGAACAAAACAAAATGGACAATCAGGATATGGAGAGCATGGACCATAACAGCGGTGATGGTCATGAGATGGAAGGGATGACTGGCGGAGACAATATGCAAGGAATGGACATGGAGGGCAGTGAAGGTCACAGCCACGAGCCTGTCAAGGAAGAACCGGCAAACCTAAAGGTCTTGGGAACGTATGGTGCCGTAAACCTTTCCTTTATTATCATTGGTGTGTGGAATAAATGGTTTAGAAGAAAGGATGGTTCCGATGTCCATTCCAAAAAGTAAGTTAGTTAAAGAGAAAAAGCAATTGGCAGAAAAAGAGCCTTACAATCTACTATCTATATCAATCGTTAAAAAGTTCATTCAAAGCAAATGGTATCCGGGAATTTTTCAATGGATTGTCCTTGTCGTGTTTTCGGTGATTGTGTATGAATTGGTAGCAGGAACTGTTGATCCTACGCGAAATGTCGGCACATCCCTTACATGGGTGTTATGGTGGCCGTTAATCCCAATCTTCTTCTTAGTTATCGGCAGATTTTGGTGTACGATTTGTCCATTTGGTAAAGTAAGTGACATAGTAAGGAAAACGATTGGCAGTAATCGCCCTATGCCAAAGTTCTTAAGGAAATATGGACTTTGGATGATTGATCTTTTCTTCATAGCCATTACGTATAGCGATCACATCTGGGGAATTGTTGAATCACCAAGAGGATCGGGTTATTTACTTCTTCTACTTGTAACAATGGTAGTAGCGACTTCCGTATTTTATGAGCGAAGAACATTTTGTAAAACTTTATGTTTTTTAGGAGGACTCTCCGGAAACTATTCTCGTTCTGGTTCTCTAGAACTTCGCGGGACACTTGAAGTATGTAAAACTTGTAAAACGCAATCGTGTTTTAAAGGCAGTGAACAGGCAGAAGGATGCCCAATGTTTCAATTTGTTAGAACGATGGATACCTCTGCTGATTGTAACTTGTGCGGCAATTGTGTGAAATCTTGTCCTAATAATTCCATTCGTATCTCGCCGCGAATACCTACTTCTGAACTGTGGGTAATCAAAAAGCCTATGATTGAGCATACTTTCCTAGCAGCGGTTATTATGGGGATTGTGTTTGTTCAAAATATAACCATGGTGGCGATCTGGCAGGATATTTTAAAGGCCATTGGGTCTATAACTGGAACAGATAACTATAATGTTAACTTTACAGTTGCCTTTATTATTGCCATGGCGCTACCGGTTGGCCTTTTATGGGGAACAGCAAAATTGGCTGCCTTAACAGGTGGATCTGTGGAAACGGTAAAGAAAAACTTTGTGCGATTCGGTTATGCGATTATTCCATTGGATTTAGCAGGTCATCTCGCACACAATTTATTCCATATCATTACTGAAGGAAAAGCCATTTGGTATAACACTGCGGCATTAGTTGGGATGAATGTAACAAGAGGTGACCTGGCATTTGCTCCTGCCTCATCTGTACAAATGATACAGTACATTATTATTGTGATTGGTACGCTTGGCTCCATCTACACAGCTTACCGGATTGGTAATAAGGGATCTTTTAAGAGCTTAGCCCCATATTATGTATTGATGGTACTGCTCGCATCAGCAAACATTTACTTATTTTCGCTTCCGATGATGCATAGAGTTTAATACTAAACAAACGAGTACAAGTTATTCAAAGTAAAAGGAATAATCCTTAAATAGGACTATTCCTTTTTAACACGCTTATTAAACTTATTTATATGCGAAGAAAAAGCATCAGGATTGCAGAAATAATGGCGAGTAGACTACTCACTCCAAAAGCAGTAAAAGCCCCAAATGATTGCCACAAAAAGCCCGCCATTACACTTGCGGGCAAGGCAGCAATACCCGTTAAGGCATTAAATGTACCCATCGCCATACCTCGCTGTCCTTCGGGTACGATATCGGCTACATAGGCCTTTTGAATCCCTTCTGTAGTGGCATAGTACAACCCATAAACAAAGAATAAGACCCAAATCCCCATCACCGTATGGACCAGACCAAAGCCGAGATAAATGAGTGCAAACATGATATAACCTGTAATTAAAACGGGGCGGCGGCCAATTCGGTCAGAGATGATCCCAAATGGAGTAGAAAAAATACTTGTAATGATGTTGTAAGCAAAATAAGTCAGTGGGATATATGCAGCAGTCATACCAACATCTTTCGCACGTAAGATCAGAAACGCATCAGAGAAGTTCCCTATGGTAAAAAGGAAAGTAATAAGTGTGAACCATACAAAACGTGGACTAAGCCCCTTGAAGCTAATCTTCGGTAACCCTTTTACATTACCTGGCGTTTTTAGTGGATTCCGTTTTTCTTTTAAGAAGAAGATGAGGAGCAGCGTTGCCATTAGTCCAGGAATGGCAGATATCCAAAATACGGCCTGATAGCTTCCATTCCATTGAGTAAGGATTAAGTAGGTGACAAAAGGTCCAAGAGCTGCGCCCAAGGTATCCATAGATCTTCTAAACCCAAAGGCTTTTCCACGTTCTTCTTTTGTCGTGGTATCGGCAAGGATGGCATCTCTTGGGGATGTACGAATTCCTTTGCCAAAACGGTCGGCAAACCGAATAAAGAGAACTTGACCCCAAGTCGAGGATAAGGCGAAAAAGGGTTTTATCAGATTGGATAGTCCATAACCGCCAACCATTAACCATTTTCTTTTGCAGAATCGGTCCGAAATCCACCCGGAGAAAAACTTTAAAATGCTTGCTGTGCTCTCCGCAATTCCTTCAATCATCCCCACAGTCCCCACTTGGACATGCAATACGGAAGTTAAATAAAGTGGAAGGATTGGTACAATCATCTGACTCGAAAGGTCTGTGAAAAAGCTCACCATTCCAAGGACAAAAATCACTGAACTTAATCCGAAAAATTGTTTTTTCGAGTGCCTCTCTGATTCCATTCATTCACCTCAGTCATCCGTATTAACCTCTTGCTTTTATCTAGCAGAACTCCTTCACTTTTATTCCTTTCACAAATGAAAAAGAATTAAAATTTCATTAATATTCCCTAATCTAACTAACTAAGTAAAATTAAAGTTTTTTAACCCTGATTGGACTTACCATTAAGAGAGCAAGGATTAGGGTAATCCATGCATTGCTATATAAAAAGAATCCCATGCCTGCCAATGGCAGTCCAGCAGCTGGAATTGGTAATCCTTTAAAATATCCAACCGTTGGTTTAACATTGAACTTTGCTAATCTTAATGCCCCCATCATTGGAAAAAGAACAAAGGCTAAAGAAGTTAAAATAGATGGTGCCGCTAAGGAATGAAATAAAAGCGCAGGTGCCACTCCGAAACTGACAATATCAGCTAAGGAATCCAATTGTACGCCTAATGCACTGTTCACTTTTAATTTTCTAGCAACCCTTCCATCTAAAAGGTCGAAAACAGCTGAAAAGAATATTAAAACAGCCGATACCTCTAATAAGCCACTCATATTACATGTAATGGAAAGCACACCGCACAATAGATTTCCAAGCGTAAATAAATTGGGCACCACTTTTACTAACTGTTTGAACAAGGTAATCCCCCCAACTAAATCTCCATTTATATAACACACAAGACTGAAGGTTCGTAAAGTTCAAGTATTTTTAGCATCTTAAGGAGTTCTTAATAATTAATTCATTGAAGAAAAGGTTCTTTTTATATACCTAGTTTACCCAGTTTTAGATAGCCGTATCAAAATCAAAGCAGCGCAAACTGATGTTACGGTCTCTTATTACATAAGGGTCCTGTTTTTTGATTTTTGAACTTTTTTTTACAAAAGTCGTAAATGCATAGTTTCTCCTTATTTAATTGGTAAAGAAAGGTATGAAGTATTTGTCGATATATTTTTCGATTATAAATTAATTTTCGAATAAAGATGATAAAATATCCTTTACATAGGGTAGGGGGGTATGGTAAATTTAAGTTAAGGAACATTACTTATGAAAAAATAGGTTGAAAATAGAAAGGGAGAATGTAAAATGGAAAAAGTAACATTAAACGTCCAAGGAATGTCTTGCGGTCATTGTGTAAAAGCGGTAGAGGGCAGTGTTGGTACACTTAACGGTGTTAGTTCCGTTAAAGTTGATTTGAAATCAGCTAAAGTAGATGTGGAATATAATAGCCAGGAAGTTTCATTAGAAAAAATTAAAGAAACCATTGATGACCAAGGCTACGATGTGAAATAAATCGTAATAAAGACGTGCTAGTAATAGCACGTTCTTTTTACAAAAATATATACCCCTATAGGGTATGAGAGGTGATTTTGATGAGTCGGAATCTAAAGGAACTAGAAAACGATGTTGTTAACGAGAAAACAGAATTAGTGATATCCGGTATGACCTGTGCGGCCTGTGCGACCCGTATTGAAAAAGGGTTAAATAAGTTAGCCGGGGTAGAGAAAGCTAATGTCAACTTGACCCTAGAAAAGGCCACAGTTGAGTATAATAATGCGATGATTTCATCTGGCGATCTCATTAAAAAGGTGGAAAATCTCGGCTACGGAGCCGAAATAAAGGAAGAGTTAAACGAGACAGGTGACCATCGGAAAAGGGAAATCGAAAAACAAACAAAGAAGTTGATTATTTCAGCGATCCTCTCCTTCCCCTTATTATGGGCAATGGTTGGGCACTTTTCATTTACCTCGTTTATTTGGGTTCCAAAAATGTTTATGAATCCATGGGTTCAATTTGCCCTGGCTACTCCGGTGCAGTTCGTGATCGGAAAACAATTTTATGTTGGTGCTTACAAAGCCTTAATAAATAAAAGTGCCAATATGGATGTGCTAGTAGCATTAGGCACGTCAGCTGCATATTTCTACAGCTTATACTCATCCGTGCTTTCAATTGGAACTATGGCCCATTCAGTAGAACTCTACTATGAGACCAGTTCCATTCTGATTACGTTGATTATTCTAGGGAAGCTTTTTGAAGCCAAGGCGAAAGGACGGTCATCAGAGGCCATAAAAAAACTGATGGGCCTTCGAGCAAAGACCGCGTTGGTTAAAAGAGATGGAGTAGAACTAGAAATCCCTATTGAGGAAGTAATAGTTGGAGATATTGTCCATATTAAACCTGGTGAAAAAATACCGGTAGACGGAAAGATTTTGGAAGGCCGTTCCGCCATTGATGAGTCAATGCTAACGGGTGAGAGTGTTCCGGTCGATAAGACGGCAGGTGACGAGGTAATCGGCGCTACTTTAAATAAAAATGGATTTTTAATCATTGAGGCAACAAAAGTAGGTAGAGATACCGCTTTAGCTCAGATTATAAAAGCAGTGGAAGAAGCACAGGGTTCCAAGGCACCGATTCAACGTCTTGCTGACCAGATTTCTGGAGTGTTTGTTCCTATAGTAGTTGCTCTCGCTGTCGTCACATTTATCGTTTGGTATGTATGGGTAACACCTGGTGATTTTACCAATGCCCTTGAGAAAATGATCGCAGTCCTTGTTATTGCCTGTCCATGTGCATTGGGTTTGGCTACGCCGACTTCCATTATGGCTGGTTCTGGGCGTGCCGCTGAATATGGCATTTTATTTAAAGGCGGCGAGCACTTAGAAATGACGCATAAGATTTCTACGGTTGTTTTAGATAAGACCGGAACCGTCACTAATGGTACACCCGTATTAACAGACGTTTTCACAGACCAACACCTATCAGAGGAAGAGTTCTTATCAATGGTGGGTTCAGCAGAAAAACAATCAGAACATCCACTAGCCCAAGCAATTGTCCAAGGTATCAAAGATAAAGGAATTTCTTTAAAGGAAGTGGCTCAATTTGAAGCCATTCCTGGGTTTGGTATAAAGGCAAACGTAGATGGTAAAGAGCTGTTAGCGGGAACTAGAAAGTTAATGAGTAAGTATAACGTTTCTGTTGAAAATGCTTTTGATCAGATGGTTGAGTTGGAAAGGGCCAGGAAAACGGCGATGCTTGTTGCTGTTAATGGCCAGTATGCAGGTATAGTGGCCGTGGCAGATACCATTAAGGAAACTTCTAAGAATGCCATCAGCCGATTAAAGAATATGGGAATAGAAGTCATTATGATTACTGGGGATAATCAACAGACCGCCCAAGCAATTGCCGCTCAGGTGGGTATCGATCATGTAATTGCCGAAGTTCTTCCTGAAGGGAAGGCCGAGGAAATTAAGAAATTACAGGCATTAGGGAAGAACGTGGCTATGGTCGGAGATGGGATCAATGATGCACCAGCCCTTGCAATAGCTGATATAGGGATGGCGATTGGAACTGGAACGGATGTTGCCATGGAGGCTGCGGATATTACCCTTATTCGCGGGAATTTAGCTAGTATTGCAGATGCGATATTCATGAGTAAGAAGACGATTCGTAATATTAAGCAGAATTTGTTTTGGGCTATTGCCTATAATACTCTTGGTATTCCTGTGGCAGCCCTGGGATTCCTTGCACCTTGGTTAGCAGGTGCGGCCATGGCGTTCAGTTCGGTATCGGTTGTTCTAAATGCCTTAAGGCTGCAAAAGGTGAAATTGTAATGGCGGGCATGATGCGATGTTGCTTGTCTGTCAGAGTTAGATAAAAGCCGTTTCCTTATGGGGAAATGGCTTTTTAACTACTTTTAGGTACTTATCTTAGTCATTAAATTTTTTTTCCAATAAGTTTATACAGTTTTCGCTATTTTATTTAGGATGGATGCATCACTGCCAAACTTACACATAGCATCACAGTCACATCGCAAATCGTGAAATAATAGATATGAAATCGAGTGAGAATCAAGAGAGCGAATGGAAGGCCGCAGTAATTGAGCCTTAATTTTCTTTTCTCGTTTTATGTAAAAACCAAGTATGATAAACGGATTCTTGATCATTTTTATACATTTCTATTAATGATTGCATGCTGGAAGTCCCCTTCTAAATAATCAGTCTATATTCTAGTTTATTTCTATTATAGATTGTTAAAAGTTAAGGAGGATATGACAAAGTTCATCGGAGATGGAGGAATTATTTAGAAAAACAGAGAATAAAGCATTTTATTTCGCTAAAAAGCCAGTTTTAATATTAATCTTCATGAAAAAGCAGGAATATACCTTTCTTTTATCTAATCTTATTTAATGACAAACATGTAGAACGTATGTTATGTTTTTATCCCTACATAATTTAAAAATAAAAAGAAGAGGTGTTTGAATATGAATAAAACAGAATTAGTGAATGCTGTTGTAACACAAACAGAGTTAACAAAGAAAGATGCTGCAAATGCGGTCGATGCATTGTTTGAAACCATCTCTAATACTCTTGCAAAAGAAGAGAAAATCCAGTTGATTGGATTTGGCACATTTGAGGTGCGTGAGCGTGCAGCTCGAACAGGTCGTAACCCACAAACTGGTGAAGAAATTCAGATTTCTGCTTCTAAAGTTCCAGCTTTTAAACCAGGCAAGGAATTAAAAGAAGCTGTTAAATAAGTTTGTATAATTCATAAAGAATTGGCTCTAAGGGATGATCCCTAGGGCCTTTTTGTGTTTGAAATAGAGTGTATTAACGGGTAGCTTAGTTTGATAGGTAGCAAAAATAAATACAGATAATAGCTCAGATCATATTGTATCGGACTGTGCTATTTTATTTGTTGAAAACAAAACAAAAAACACCGCAGATTGCGGTGCAATTTGATATACATTTTCTTTTACAATTTTGACTACAAATTAACGTTTTGCGATAGGAAACGGAACCCGTTAGTAAAATACCAAACCTCTAGAAATGACTATACATTTTTTACAAACTATTCATCATATTGTCATTACTCATTTCCTTCCCATTGGTTCCATCCATCATTCCTTTTTCTTCATGACAAGCTTTGTACATATCTTTCAATTCATCCTTCGAGGAATCTGGGTGCATCTTCTGCATAAAGGGCAGCATTCTTTCAAAACTCACACCATCATTAGAGCTTCCATCTCCAGCGGCAAATACGGCGGTTCCTGCTCCAAGAATAAAAGCCGCTCCTATCATCCCAACAACAAACTTTTTCATCAATCTACCACTCCTTCCTTATCTTTATAATAAATAATAAATTTGCAGAAAAAACGCAGATTTAGTGTAAATGTTATGAAGATTTACTTGAAGAAAAGATGATTTTTTAAGTTCAAGATACACATGTTTAGTAAGGTTTTTTCAATGTTTGTGGTAAAATGTTTTAATCTGGTAAAAATTGAACTAAATATAGATACATAGTAGGGGTGTAAAGTGTGAAAAAATCCGTGGATTCTCTGGACAAGCGTTTTAAGATTGCCCATAAGGAAGCACTAATTGGAGTCATTCTTGTTATTCTTAATTTTATCATTTGGTATGGTTTTGCCTACGGGCTGGGTTCTGTCAATGTCAAAGATTATACATACGTGTTTGGTTTGCCGGCCTGGTTCTTTTACAGCTGTATTCTCGGCTCCATCGTCATGATTCTCCTTGTCATTTTAACCGTGAAATTCATCTTCAAGGACATCCCCTTTGAAGTAAATGAGGAGGAAAACAAGTGAACTGGGCCGTTATTACACCGTTAATTATTTTCTTATTAATTATTTTTGCAGTGGGAATTTGGTCCAATAAGTTTGTTCTAAAATCCAACTCGTTTTTAGAAGAGTACTTTTTAGGGGAACGGCAAATGGGCGGGTTCATTCTGGCCATGACGATGGTGGCTACTTATGGTAGTGCCAGCAGTTTTATCGGCGGACCTGGGATTGCCTATACGCAAGGATTGGGCTGGGTTCTTCTTGCTATGGCCCAGCTGGTAACCGGTTATTTTACGTTAATGGTCCTAGGAAAGAAATTTGCGATTGTGGCTCGTCAGTATAAGGCAATCACCCTAATCGATTTCCTAAAAGAACGATATAAAAGTAAAACGGTCGTGATCTTGTCTGCCACGAGTATTATTATTTTCCTTTTTTCATCGATGACGGCTCAATGGATTGGCGGAGCGCGCTTGGTGGAATCGCTGACCGGCATGCCCTATACGACTGCCTTACTGATTTTTGCCTTTTCCGTGCTCGTCTTTGTTATTGTCGGCGGCTTTCGTGCGGTAGCACTCACTGATACGGTTCAAGGTGTTGTGATGTTTGTGGGAACGCTGATCCTTTTAATTGCTACCATTAAAGCTGGTGGAGGAGTTTCAAACATCATTTCTGATTTAGCAGCAGAGAATCCGAACCTCATCAGTCCGTTTGGTGCCGAGCATAATTTAACCCCAGCCTACGTTTCATCGTTCTGGATTTTGGTTGGTGTTGGGGTTGTCGGACTGCCGCAAATCACGGTCCGGGCAATGTCCTATAAAAACTCAAAAGCGATGCATAATGCGATTATTATTGGGACGGTTGTCGTTGGCTTTATTATGCTGGGGATGCATTTGATTGGTGTGTTTGCCCGCCCTGTGCTTCCTGGGGTGAAAATTGGGGATACGGTTATGCCGCTGTTATCCATGAAGGTATTACCACCGTTTGTAGCTGGGATTGTGCTGGCAGCCCCAATGGCGGCGATTATGTCAACCGTCGATGCTTTGCTGATCCTCGTGAGCTCTGCTTTGGTAAAAGATATCTATTTGAATTACATCAAGCCGGATGCTGCGGACAAACAAATTAAAAAAGTGAGTTTCAGTGTAACCGCGATTATTGGGATTATCGTGATTATTCTCGCATTAAGTCCACCTGATCTAATTGTCTGGCTGAATCTATTTTCTTTTGGCGGACTGGAATCTGTGTTTATTTGGCCGGTGGTCTTAGGCTTGTATTGGAATAAGGGAAACAAGTACGGAGCGATTACGTCGATGATAATCGGAATGGGTTCTTATATTTTATTGGATCGTTTTTATCCGAATGCCTTCGGATTGCATACAGTTGTCCTGCCTATTGTGTTGTCATTACTGGGCTTTATTATTGTTAGTCTAGTATCACAGCAAAAGACTGATATCGGTTTGAAAAACGCAGCGAACTAAGTGATTTTGGTTGCAATTTTATTGATATCTTTTTAGAATAAATTAACGAGTTTTATAAGTGAGGTGTACCCATGTTTGAGATGATTAGGATATTTTCGGCACTAACGATGCCCGGATTGCTGGTTTTACTTTTTTCTCGGGTCACTTACAATCGCGTTATCGGCCTTGTTTTAACTGTGGCACTCATTGCGGGGTCCGTTTACAAAGGCTATACTGACACCTTTTACCTGATTGTTATTGATGCCTTTTCGCTTACAGCCGGCTTCTGGCTGGCAGCCAAGATGCAGCCGCGCGCAGTTAAGAATAGTTAGAAACGAAGTCTGCCTTGAAACTGGCAGGCTTTTCTTTATTTCGGAGGCTGAAGTTGGCTTTCGCTGATAAAATGAAAATTCCGCTGATAATTATACTAAAAGCGCTGATAAATACACTAAAACCGCTGATATCTTCTTCAAAAGTGCTGATAAAAATACTTGCTGCCGGACTGTGTGGGAAAAAACAAAAAAAACGAATATTCGTTCGCATATTATTGGTTTGTTTTTGGGGGATTGTGGTAGAATGTTAATATGCAAATTACGAGAACCTATCTACCTAGCACCATCCCGGATCATAAACAGAATGAAAGCTTGAGTGTGATACTTTTTACGGGAGGAAACAAATAGTGAATGATAAATTTGAATTAGTTTCAAAGTATTCTCCACAAGGTGACCAGCCTGAAGCGATTCGCCAGTTAGTGGAAGGAATTAAAAACAATAAACGTCATCAAACCCTGCTCGGTGCTACCGGAACAGGGAAGACTTTTACAGTTTCGAACGTCATAAAAGAAGTGAACAAACCGACCCTTGTGATTGCCCATAATAAAACGCTGGCCGGTCAACTATACAGTGAATTTAAAGATTTTTTTCCAAACAATGCAGTTGAATACTTCGTCAGCTACTATGATTACTATCAGCCGGAAGCCTATGTACCACAAACTGATACCTTCATTGAAAAAGATGCCAGTATCAATGATGAAATTGATAAACTGCGCCACTCGGCGACCTCATCCTTATTTGAACGGAAAGATGTCATCATTATTGCCAGTGTTTCCTGTATCTATGGTCTCGGTTCTCCGGAAGAATACCGCGAGATGGTCGTATCTCTTCGTACCGGGATGGAAATCGAACGCAATCAACTCCTGCATCGCCTCGTGGATATCCAATATGAACGAAACGATATTGATTTTAAACGAGGAACTTTCCGAGTCCGCGGCGATGTTGTTGAGATTTTCCCCGTTTCCCGTGATGAACACTGTGTTCGCGTTGAATTTTTTGGAGATGAAATTGACCGGATTCGCGAAGTCGATGCCTTAACAGGTGAAATTATCGGCGAACGCTCACACATCGCCATTTTCCCGGCCTCCCACTTCGTAACACGTGAAGAGAAAATGCGGGTAGCCATCGAAAATATTGAAAAAGAACTGGAGGAACGGCTTGCTGAATTAAGAGCGGAAGATAAGTTGCTTGAGGCACAGCGGATTGAGCAGCGTACACGCTATGATTTAGAAATGATGAGGGAAATGGGCTTTTGCTCAGGAATTGAAAACTATTCCCGTCATTTAACATTAAGGCCGCCAGGTTCTACTCCATATACCTTGCTAGATTATTTTCCGGAAGATTTTCTGTTGATCATCGATGAGTCGCATGTTACCTTACCGCAAATCAGGGGTATGTTTAATGGTGACAAGGCGCGAAAACAGGTGTTAGTCGACCACGGCTTCCGCCTCCCATCCGCACTTGATAACCGTCCGCTTACCTTTGAAGAATTTGATAAGCATGTGCATAATGCGATCTTTGTCTCGGCCACACCTGGACCATACGAGCTTGAGCATACGCCGGAAATGATCGAGCAAATTATCCGTCCAACTGGTTTGCTTGACCCAACGATTGAGGTTCGTCCAATTGAAGGGCAAATTGATGATTTAATTGGTGAAATACAGGATCGAGTTAAGAAAAATGAACGTGTTCTTGTGACGACATTAACGAAAAAAATGTCAGAGGACTTAACCGATTACTTAAAAGAAATTGGAATTAAGGTTCAATATTTACATTCGGAAGTCAAGACGCTCGAGCGGATCGAAATTATCCGTGAGCTTCGTCTTGGAAAGTATGATGTTTTGATCGGGATCAACTTGCTCCGAGAGGGACTCGATATTCCTGAGGTTTCCCTTATAACGATTCTCGATGCCGACAAAGAAGGCTTCCTGCGTTCGGAACGGTCGTTAATTCAAACGATTGGCCGGGCAGCCCGAAATGCCAATGGCCATGTGATTATGTATGCTGATAGAATCACCAACTCGATGGAGCTGGCGATTAGTGAAACGAAGCGGCGCCGGGCCATCCAAGAGGAGTACAACGAAAAACACGGTATTACACCGCAGACGATTCAAAAGGAAATCCGCGATGTCATCCGTGCGACCCAAGCGGCAGAGGATCAGGAAGAGTACAAACCAGCAGCATCCTTCGGCAAAATGTCGAAGAAGGAACGAGAAAAGTTAATTATGACGATGGAAAAAGAAATGAAGGAAGAAGCAAAGGCACTCAATTTCGAACGTGCTGCCGAGCTTCGTGATTTATTATTGGAATTGAAAGCGGAAGGATGACGGTATTATGGCAATGGAAAAACTAATTGTGAAAGGCGCCCGCGCTCACAATTTGAAAAATATAGATGTCACCATTCCGAGAGATAAGCTTGTTGTGTTGACGGGACTTTCCGGTTCAGGGAAGTCCTCGCTCGCATTTGATACGATTTATGCAGAAGGGCAGCGCCGATATGTGGAATCTCTGTCGGCGTATGCCCGCCAATTTCTCGGTCAGATGGATAAGCCGGATGTTGATATGATTGAAGGATTATCTCCGGCGATTTCGATTGATCAAAAAACAACAAGCCGAAACCCGCGCTCGACAGTGGGGACGGTAACGGAAATCTATGATTATTTACGATTACTTTTTGCAAGAGTAGGACACCCAACTTGTCCGAATCATGGAATTGAAATCACCTCCCAAACGATTGAGCAGATGGTGGACCGAATCATTGGCTATCCGGAGCGAACCAAAATGCAAATCCTAGCACCCGTGATATCAGGCCGAAAAGGGGCCCACGTAAAGGTATTGGAAGATATCAAAAAGCAAGGGTTTGTCCGGATTCGTGTTGACGGAGAAATGCTTGACCTTGGCGATGAAATCGAATTAGATAAAAATAAGAAGCACTCGATTGAAGTAGTTGTCGACCGAATTGTCATCAAAGAAGGCGTATCAGCCCGTGTCGCTGATTCACTTGAATCGGCCTTAAAGTTAGGAGAAGGCAACGTTATAGTCGATGTAATTGGTGAGGAAGAGCTGTTGTTCAGTGAGAACCATGCTTGCCCAATCTGCGGTTTTTCGATTGGTGAGTTAGAACCACGAATGTTTTCCTTTAACAGTCCATTCGGGGCCTGCCCTGAATGTGACGGACTGGGCTCAAAACTGGAAGTAGATCTTGACTTAGTTATCCCTAATAAGGACCTAACGCTAAAACAGCATGCGATAGCCCCATGGGAGCCAACCAGTTCGCAATATTATCCGCAGCTGCTTCAGGCAGTCTGTGATCATTACGGAATTGATATGGATATACCGGTTAAAGATATCCCTGAGCACCAAATGGAGAAAGTTCTATATGGTTCCGGCAAAGACAAGATTTACTTCCGTTACGAAAATGATTTTGGTCAGCTTCGTGAGGGACATATCCAGTTTGAAGGTGTAATGCGTAATGTCGAGCGCCGCTATAAGGAAACAAGCTCAGACTTTATCCGTGAACAAATGGAAAAATACATGGGTCAGCAGCCCTGTCCAACCTGTAAAGGCTACCGCTTGAAAAAAGAATCGCTGGCCGTGTTAATTAACGGGTTCCATATTTCTCAAGTAACCGACCTATCGATTAAAGATGCTGATCAATTTTTTACGGAATTAAAGCTTTCAGAAAAAGAAATGCAAATTGCAGCCTTGATTTTCCGTGAAATTAGTGAACGGCTTGGTTTCTTAATCAATGTCGGCTTAGACTATTTAACGCTTAGCCGTACGGCTGGTACACTTTCCGGTGGGGAAGCCCAGCGGATTCGTTTAGCTACCCAAATTGGCTCTCGCTTAACAGGTGTCTTATACATTTTGGATGAGCCGTCCATCGGTCTCCATCAGCGTGATAATGACCGGCTAATCGGTACGATGCAAAACATGCGTGATATCGGCAATACCTTGATTGTCGTTGAGCATGATGAAGATACGATGCTTGCGGCCGATTATTTGATTGATATTGGTCCGGGTGCCGGTATTCATGGCGGTGAAATTGTATCCGCAGGAACTCCGGCAGAAGTAATGGCCGACCCGAACTCACTGACAGGCCAATATCTTTCCGGAAAAAAATTCATCCCGCTGCCGCTTGAGCGCCGTAAGCCGGATGGCCGCTTTATTGAAGTGAAAGGGGCCTCTGAAAATAATTTAAAAAATGTAAATGTAAAGTTTCCGCTTGGGCTGTTTATCGCTGTGACGGGGGTATCCGGATCAGGGAAAAGTACGCTTATTAATGAGATCCTCCATAAATCCTTGGCGCAAAAGCTGAATCGTGCCAAAACCAAGCCTGGAGCACACAAAGCGGTTAAGGGAATGGAACATTTAGAAAAGGTCATTGATATTGACCAGTCGCCGATTGGCAGAACACCTCGCTCGAATCCGGCTACGTACACCGGTGTCTTTGATGATGTACGTGATGTGTTTGCTTCAACGAATGAAGCAAAGGTACGTGGGTATAAGAAAGGCCGTTTCAGTTTTAATGTGAAGGGCGGCCGCTGTGAGGCCTGCCGTGGGGACGGAATTATCAAAATTGAAATGCACTTTTTACCTGATGTCTATGTTCCGTGTGAGGTATGCCACGGCAAAAGATATAACCGTGAAACGCTGGAAGTGAAATATAAAGGGAAAAATATTGCCGATATTCTTGATATGACGGTTGAAGCGGCAGTTGAATTTTTTGAAAACATACCAAAAATCAGCCGTAAGCTGCAGACCATTATGGATGTAGGACTTGGCTATGTGAAGCTTGGCCAGCCGGCGACCACTCTGTCGGGAGGCGAGGCCCAGCGTGTCAAGCTTGCTTCTGAGCTGCATCGCCGTTCAAATGGGAAAACGTTCTATATTTTAGATGAGCCGACGACCGGGCTTCATGTCGATGATATTTCCCGCTTGCTGGTTGTCTTACAGCGGCTGGTTGAAAATGGCGATACCGTCCTAGTTATTGAGCATAATCTTGATGTTATTAAGACTGCGGATTATCTTGTCGACCTCGGTCCTGAGGGCGGAGATAAGGGCGGTACTCTTGTCGCGACGGGAACCCCGGAAAAAGTGGCAGAGACTCCTGAGTCTTATACCGGAAAATATTTAAGACCAGTCCTTGAGCGTGATCGAGAGCGGATGAAACAACAAATTGAAGAGAAGAGTGCGATTAAGGCATAGGAAGAGTCGAAATCTCCGGGTGAAAATCTGGAAGGTTTCGGCTTTTTTTATTATGCAGAATAAGGTTTGTGGAATTAGGCGGAATAAATTAGGATGTATGAGGAATAAACTGGAAATAGTGCGAGGTCTAGCTTAACTGCTGTTAGTTTTACGGAAAAAACCGGAAAGTACACGGAATTAATCCGAAAGTTCGCGGAAAAAACAACGTAATACACGGAATTATTCATAGATCTCACTGAAAAAAACGGAAATCATACAGAATTCAACCCAACACAGATTGTCTGCACAGAAAAAACCGGTAAATGCACAGAAATATTCCAAAAGTTCGCGGGAAAAACAACGAAACGTACGGAATTATTCATAGATTCCGCTGAAAAAAACGGAAAACATACAGAATTCAACCCAACACAGGCCGACCGCCCAGAAAAAACCGGTAAAAGCACCGAATTAATCCGAAAGTTCGCGGAAAAAACCCAGAAACGTACGGAAAAAATCAACATTCCCACGGAAAAATGGCCCAATTCCGCGGAATCACTCCTTCCCCCCAGACAACCCAAACTTAAAAATAAAAAGAAACCTTTTCCTTCTCAGTTCGTAATAACAGATAGAGGTGATAAACGTATGGAAACTCGCAAAGTTTTATCCAGTCTATGCTATTTTAGTATCTTTTTCGCCGGATTTATTTTTCCCTTAGCTGTCTATTTAGCAACAAGTGACGAAGGAACCAAACAGCATGCCAAGAAATCACTATTCTCACACCTCATTCCACTCATCCTGACACCGCTCCTAGTGTTTGCGGTATTCCATGACTTTACTGCACAGCAAAATACCATCCCTGTGTTTACCATTATTAGTATCATCGCGCTGACTTTACTTTGGCTCATAATCGTCATCTGGAACATAATCAAGGGCGTAAAGGTGTTAACAGCTGAATAAGCTGACAGTAAGAAATCCATAAAACTAGAGGTGGAGAAAATGAAAGAGGAAAGAAAACGAATTTTACAAATGGTCGAGGAAGGCAAACTGAAGGTCGAAGAAGCCTTAACGCTTCTCGAGGAACTGGAAAAAGCAGAGCAATCGATGGAACAAAAACAGGCGCAAATCGTGAATGAACTGTCAACCACTGTCCAATTTGAAGAAGCCAAAAAAGAAGAGCCTTTCCAAGCAAAATACCAATCTACAAAGGACAAAATCTTTGAATTTGTGGACATAGCCTTAAAAAAAATTAAAGACCTAGACTTAGATTTAAACTTCGGGCAATCCGTGGATATCTCGCATATATTCCATCAAGGGGATGCCGCTATAAAAGATATCGACATTGACGTGGCGAACGGGGCGGTGAAGCTTGTTGGCTGGGAGCAGCCAGATGTCAGAATCGAGTGTCAGGCAAAAGTGTACCGCGTAGAAAACCAGGACCAGGCCCGGCAAAATTTTTTACGAGACGTCCTTTTCTCGATCGAACATGAGAAATTACGTTTCAGCACCCAGCAGAAATGGATGAAGGTGGAAGCGGTTGTTTATGTGCCAAAAGCCGTTTATAACCGAGTTCGCGTCAGATTATTTAATGGTCCCGTTTCAGGAGAACATATGAATGTCGACGAGCTCCGTGTCAAAACAGCGAACGGAAAAATTAGTCTCGACCGTTTTACCGGTAAAAAAACAGAGGTGGAAACAGCAAACGGAAAAATAAAGCTGACAGGCAGTCAGTTCGAACAAGTGGAAGCAGAAACAATTAACGGCGCAATCCAACTTGACGGAACATTTAAGAAACTGGAAATGGAGTCGTTTAATGGTAATATCAGTTTAAAACTTCATGGAAATGAAGCTGAATTGATTCGAGCCAAAACGGCAGCGGGTGGAGTTGACCTCTATCTCCCTGAAGGGCTCCCTGTAAATGGTGATTTAAAGACAAACCTCGGTGGATTTCATGTGAACCTTACCGGTATCCAAGTGCTTGAGGAAAAGAGTGAGATGATTCAAAAATCACTGCGGTTCCAATCGATTAATCACCCGGAACAACTCGTAAACCTATATGCAGATACAAAAACAGGTTCCATCACGATCCACCAATCACAAGAAGAAAAGTAGGAGATATACCTGAATGAGATGGCTGATAGGTTGTTTAATAAATGCGGTATTATTTACGGCCCTCGCCGGTTATTTTCATGATAGCTTTCAGTTAACCGGTTTCGGGGCTGCGCTAGAAGCGAGCATATTATTATCAATTTTAAATGTACTCGTCCGTCCGCTATTGATTTTATTTACCTTACCGGTCACAGTCCTAACGATGGGGCTGTTCCTGTTTGTCATCAATGCCGTTACACTAGAACTAACCGATTATTTGATGGGCAGTGCTTTTGAAATCAATGGCTTTGGCATGGCCCTGTTTTTTGCCGTGCTAATGTCGCTAGTAAATGTTATCATTCAAAAAACATTGTTTGAGCCATCGAGAAAGGCGAAAAAATAATGGATGTGGGTGTTCCTTTTTTTAATGGGGGACACCTTTTTTCTTTTTTGCATATCTTACATTTGGTTCTTTTTCAAAAAATGCTAAAATAGAAGGTATGAATTCTTCTTATTTCTACTTTTTTTAAAAATACATCCGTTTGAGGAGGAAATCTTCTTGCCAAAAGTTCGTACGAAAGATATTTATGAAAAGTTTAATTTAGAATTGATCAGTGGTGAAGAAGGCATTAACCGCCCGATTACCATGAGTGATATATCCCGTCCGGGGATTGAAATGGCCGGCTATTTCGAGTTTTATCCGGCGGAACGGATTCAGCTGTTAGGGAAAACAGAATTATCCTTTTTTAGCGAACTATCACCGAAAGAGCGTGCCTCACGAATGGAACAACTTTGTACCGATGTGACTCCGGCGATCATCGTCACTAGAGGTATTGATGTGCCTGAAGAGTTAATTGAGGCATCCGAACGAGAGTCTGTTCCTGTGTTAAAGACAAACATGGTCACGACCCGTTTCTCAAGCCGTTTAACCAACTTTTTAGAAAGTAAGCTCGCACCTACAACCGCTGTTCATGGGGTATTGGTAGATGTTTATGGGATTGGTGTGTTAATTACTGGAAAAAGCGGCGTTGGTAAAAGTGAAACAGCGCTTGAACTAGTAAAACGCGGGCACCGCCTCGTGGCTGACGATTGCGTCGAAATTCGTCAGGAGGACCAGGACACGTTGGTTGGGACCTCACCGGATTTAATTGAACATCTATTAGAGATCCGCGGTCTGGGAATTATCAATGTCATGACCTTGTTCGGAGCAGGAGCCGTTCGCAGTAATAAGCGGATCACGTTAATCATGAATCTGGAAATTTGGGATGCGAAAAAGCAATATGACCGCCTTGGCTTGGATGAGGAAAAAATGAGGATTATTGATACCGATGTTCCTAAGCTGACCGTTCCGGTTCGTCCAGGACGAAACCTAGCTGTTATCATTGAAGTCGCAGCGATGAATTTCCGGTTAAAACGGATGGGCGTAAATGCTGCCCAGCAATTTACCGACCGCCTGTCAGATGTAATTGAAGAGGGAGACCACGAGTAAGGGGAGAAAGAGATGAACGAAACAATACAGCCATTGAATCCAATCGCCTTTTCACTTGGCCCGATTCAGGTGCATTGGTATGGGATTATTATCGGTTCCGGTCTGGCACTTGCTTTGTATCTGGCGATAAGAGAGGCCAACCGTAGAGGATTACCGAAAGATACATTTGCTGATTTAATGCTTTGGGCGATCCCGATTGCAATTATTTCGGCACGGATTTACTATGTAATATTTGAATGGGGATATTATGCCCATCACCCGGCAGACATCCCGAAAATTTGGAATGGCGGAATTGCCATTCATGGAGCGCTAATTGGTTCTGTGATTACCACGATCGTTTTTGCCAGGAAAAGAGGAATTTCTTTTTGGAAAATTGTCGACATTGCTGCTCCCAGCATCATTTTAGGACAGGCGATCGGCCGCTGGGGAAATTTCATGAACCAGGAGGCCCATGGAGGTGAAGTGTCGAGGTCCTTCCTTGAAGGCTTGCATTTACCTGATTTTATTATCAACCAAATGTATATTAATGGTACCTATTATCACCCCACCTTCTTATATGAATCCATATGGGATTTCATCGGCTTTATATTATTAATCCTGCTCCGCCGCGTGAATTTCCGGCGAGGAGAACTGTTTTTATCGTATGTTATTTGGTATTCGATTGGCCGCTTCTTCGTCGAAGGACTTAGAACTGATAGTTTAATGCTCGGAAGTCTGCGGATGGCGCAAACCATTTCGATTGCTTTGATTGTAGTGGCAGCAGCAATTTTAGTTTATCGCCGCACGAAGCGTCTTGACGAGGCCCATTACTTAGATCAAACCAATTAAATCGTTATCACCACAGGCAATAAGAAGAAAGGAACCCACCGATGACAAACAAAATTACCACCATCCTATTTGATTTAGATGGAACCTTAATTGATACAAATGAATTAATCATCTCAACTTACCTAAACACGCTGGAAAAATATTATCCAAGCAAGTATAAACGTGAGGATGTCCTGCCGTTTCTTGGTCCAACACTCCATGAGGCGTTTGGCAGTATGACACCGGACCTGGAACAGATTGAGGAAATGATTGCCGCTTATCGTGAGTATAATATCTCCAAGCACGATGAACTTGTCAAAGAGTTTGTCGGGGTGACAGAAACGATACATACGTTGAAAGAGCGCGGGTTTAAACTAGGCGTTGTGACAACCAAGCGCCTTGACGTAACGCTGAAAGGCTTGCGGTTGATGAACCTGGAGTCGTTTTTTGAGGTGATTGTTGCCTACGAACATGTGACAAAAACGAAACCGGATCCAGAACCAATATTTAAGGCATTGGAGCAGTTGGATTCGACTCCTGAAGAAACCATTATGGTCGGCGATAATTACCATGATATTTTAGCCGGTAAAAATGCCGGAACGAAAACAGCCGGTGTGGCTTGGTCGATTAAGGGCCGGGATTATGTTGCCAGTTATGAACCAGATTACATGCTCGAGAACATGACGGACCTATTAACCATTCTCGGAGAGTGAAAAGGATGAGAAACACGACCCGCTATCCGGTTGAGGGGGCGAACTCTTTATGGCACGTCTATAAGACCGTGCCATTTTGGAAGGTTGTTAAAAATTTTATTGTCATTCAACTGGCGAGGTACACACCCTTTTTAGGGATAAAAAATTGGTTATATCGTACTTTTTTAAGGGTTAAGGTAGGGGAGCAGACCTCGTTTGCCTTAATGGTGATGCTCGATGTCATGTTTCCCGAGAAAATTAGTGTCGGCCGCAACACCGTGATTGGTTATAATACGACCATTCTCGCCCATGAGTATTTGATAAAAGAATACCGTCTCGGTCCTGTCGAAATTGGGAGTGAAGTGATGATTGGAGCAAATTCCACGATTCTCCCAGGGATCAGGATAGGGGATGGGGCCATCGTTTCAGCTGGCACGCTGGTTCATAAGGATGTTCCACCTGGATGCTTCGTAGGCGGGAACCCAATGCGGGTGATTTATACGAAAGAAGAACTAGAAAAACGGTGGGAAGAGGACCCAATCTATAGAAGTGTAAAAAAGTCTGGTCATATTTGATCAGACTTTTTTACTCTGTTTAAATATTTTTTACAAAAAAATAGGTATTAGGGCACATTTTTGTTCTTGATTCTGAACGATATAATAGTAATGATTGGAAGACAATAAGATTTAGATAGTAATAGAATATAGGCTGAAATCTATAATCTATTAAAAAAATTGATGGAAGATGGAAATATTCCTCGCAAAATGACAAATGAGCCATCGCCATTAATTCTGAATCTTAAAAAAGGAGAGGGTTTTCAGAAAGTTAGACAGAACATGGAGGTCTTGGCAAGAAAATTTAATCAAAGGGGATAGGTGAAGAGGCATATGAAAAAGAAAGATACTCGTAGATTTAGTAAATTAGCTGCCACAGCTCTGATACTCAGCACAATTGTTTCGCCCTCAATACCTTACAAGGTAAAAGCCGCCGAGGCAGGTAATACTGCTACTCTAAGAATTCTAGAAACTACTGATTTGCATGATGCAGCAATGGCCTATGATTACTACCAAGATACAGATAAGGGCATTAATTACGGTTTATCGAAAACGGCTACATTAATTCAGCAAGCTAGAGCAACGGCAGACAACTCTATGTTGTTTGATGCTGGTGACTTACTTCAAGGAAATCCGATGGCAGATTATGTGGCGAAGGTTAATCCTTTGAAAGATGACGAGGTCCATCCCATGTTTAAAGCTATGAGCTTATTAAACTATGATGGCGGAATCGTCGGAAATCATGAATTTAACTATGGCTTAGATTTTCTAGATAAAACCTTAAAACATGCTCCATATCCAATTGTAAATGCTAATATTTATGTTGATGATCATGATAATGATCCAACTAATGATAAAAACTATTTTACTCCATATCAAATTATTCCTAAAAAAATCAAAGATAAAAACGGTGTCGAGCAAACTGTGAAGGTAGGAATTATCGGGTTTGCACCGCCGCAAATTCTTCAATGGGATAAGGATAACCTGCAAGGTAAGGTTATTGTCAAAGATATTGTTAAAACCGCTGAAAAATATGTACAAGAAATGAAGGATAATGGTGCAGATGTTATTGTTGCGATTGCACACTCCGGCTGTGACGTGACCAACGATGGCCAAGCAGATGCTGAAAATGCCGTTTTTTCATTAAGTAAAGTTCAGGGCATTGATGCGCTATTGTTTGGACATGCCCATTATGCATTTCCAGCAGGTAAAGAGTTCCATCAAGGCAGTAATCTCGCTAATCCTGATTTAACGGGTCTTGATACTGCAAAGGGTACAATTAACGGCACACCGGCAGTGGAAGCAGGTTTTTGGGGTAATAACTTAGGTGTGCTTGATTTAGCGTTAGTTCAACAAGCTGATGGGACTTGGACAGCGGATAAGGCTGCTTCAAAATCAATAGATATGCCTGTAACAGCTACAACAGCAGTTGATTCAAAAATTGTGGAAGCAGTTAGTGCAGAACACCAAGCAACCCTCGATTATGTACGCGGGAAAATCGGTGAAACAAGTACACCAATGTCCAGCTATTTTTCAAGGGTAATGGACGACCCTACCATCCAAATTGTCAACAATGCACAAACAGATTATGTTAAGAGCTGGATTAAGAAGAACCGTCCAGAACTTGGAGATGTTCCAGTCATTTCGGCAGGTGCTCCATTCAAAGCGGGACGCCAAGGGGCAACCGATTATACCAACATTGCAAAAGGCGACCTGTCCATTAAGAGTGCCAATGATCTTTATTTGTATAACAACACATTAAAAGCAGTAGAATTAACGGGTGCAGAAGTGAAAGAATGGTTAGAAATGTCTGCCGCACAATTCAACAAAATTGATCCTGCTAACCCTAATCCACAAGAATTAGTTGATTATGGATTCCAGCCCTACAATTTTGATGTGATTGATGGAGTTAAATATCAAATTGATGTAACGAAGCCTGCAAGATATAACTATACAACAGGTGTTGTATCTAACCCAGATGCCCACCGTATTATTAATTTTACCAATATGGATGGATCAGCGATTGATCCGACTCAAAAATTCATCGTTGCCACGAATAACTATCGTGCAAGCGGCGGAGGAAATTTCCCTGGTACTAAGGGTGGAAATGCAACCGTCGTGGTTGATTCTCCATTAGAAAACCGTCAGATTTTAATGGATTATATTAAAGCTCAAGGAGTCGTCAATCCGGTTGCTGATAATAACTGGAAAATCGCTCCTGTTGGTGGAGTAGCGAAGACCTTAACCTTTAAATCGTCGCCGGACGCTAAAAATGTTTTAGCATCCACACCAAATATTAAGGATATCGCTCCATTATCCGATGGCTCCGGTTTTGAACAATACGCGCTAGATCAAGATGTTCACGTTCAATTACTAGGAATCAATGACCTTCATGGGCAACTAGACTATAAAACTACTGTCGCAGGAAAACCTGCCGGCGGAATTGAATATTTAGCAGGTTACTTGAAAGAAAGAGAAGCAACCAATCCTTCGAACACCCTAATGGTACAAGCAGGCGATGCCGTTGGTGCGAGTCGTCCGGTATCCGCATTATTACAAGATGAGCCAACGATCCGCATTCTGAACGAACTTGGTTTTGATGTAGGTACGATTGGTAACCACGAATTTGATGAAGGCGTAACAGAAATGCTTCGCTTAATCAATGGCGGTGCACATCCAAAAACGGTCGAGAAGTATGGTCCGTTTGAAGGGGCTGACTTCCCATATGTGGCAGCAAACGTAGTAAAAGAAGATACAAACCAACTAATTCTGCCTCCATATGTGGTCAAGGAAGTTGACGGCGTGAAGGTGGGCTTTATCGGTGTGGTTACAACTGAAACACCAAGCATTGTAACGCCAAGCGGCGTAGCTGGAGTTAAATTCACTGACGAGTCAGAAGCAATTAATAAGTATACAGCTGAATTAAAAGCTAAAGGGATTAAAGCGATTGTCGTTCTTGCCCATGATCCGGGAACTTCAGCAACAGACGGATCCAACCCAACAGGTAAAGTAGTTGAAATCGCTAAGGCAGTCGATGATGAGGTTGACGTTATTTTTGGTGCACATGACCATAAATACCTAAACTCAACTGTTGACGGGAAGCTGCTAGTTCAATCTTATTCCTATGGAACAGCTTTTTCTGATGTCGATTTAACCATTGATCCAGTTACACAAGATATTGTTGAGAAAAAAGCGGAAATTATCACGACGTTCCAAGATGCTGCCCACCTTGATGCAAAAATTAAAGCGGAGATGGATCAATATCAGGCCGATGTAGCTCCTATCACTAACCAGGTAGTGGGGAATGCAGAAGCACCTATTTCTCGTACTACTAATGAAGCAGGGGAAGCGCCACTTGGTAACTTGATTGCCGATGGTATGAAAGCTGCAACTGGTACTGATTTTGCCTTCATGAATATTGGCGGGATCCGTGATGATATCAAGGATGCGGGAGATATTACATGGGGAGAACTTTTCGCCATCCAGCCATTCGGCAATGATATCGTTACAGAAAATATCACAGGTGAGCAAGTAAGAACTTTATTAAATCAGCAGTTTGCTGCCGATCGAAACCGGATTATGCAAATTTCTGGTTTGAAATATACTTGGTCCAATAACTTACCACTAGGGAAAAAAGTTATCGATATCTATCTTCCAGACGGTACAAAAATTGATCCTAATGGTACCTATTCCGTAACCGTCAATAACTTCATGGCAGACGGCGGGGATGGATTCGTTGTCCTTAAACAGGGAACGAACCGGGTCACAAGGATGTCTGACCTTGATGCCTTTGTCAACTATATTAAGTCTTTTAACGGCAAGCCGGTTACAGCTAAAATTGAAGGCAGAATTTTAATTGATAATATAGCACCTGCCGCCCCAACAGTTGCTGAAGTAACTGACCAGTCTACAAAAGTTACTGGAAACACAGAAGAGGGAGCAAAGGTTGAAGTTAAAGCTGATGGCCAAGTGATTGGTACAGCTGTTGCAGGTTCCGGTGGAACATTTGCTATAAGCATTTCACCATTAAAAGCTGGAACAGAAGTAACCGTAACAGCAACCGACGTCGCAGGGAACAAGAGCGCAGAGACAAAAGTAGTGGTTAAAGACGTTACCGCTCCAAATGCGCCTGTAGTTGGACAAATCATTGCCCCAGCCAAGAGTGTAACCGGTAAAGCGGAAGCAGGTTCAACTGTAAAAGTATATAATGGAAAAACACTATTAGGCAGTGCTGCAGCTGATCAAAACGGAGAATTTACCATCTCTTTCAAATCAGCTCAGACATATGATACAGTGTTAACCTTCACCGCTACAGATGCAGCTGGTAACACAAGTGAAGCAACTTCAGTTAAATTAGTAAAAAGCAATCCGAAATTCCAATAAGATAGGTAGTGAGCACCCCTGAATGATCATTCAGGGGTGTTTTTATTACAAATTCACACAAATTCTGCTGAATCTCGTGAAAATTTGCATAATTTAATGCGTACTGTACCTAAAACTAGTTTAAAATAGAAAGAAACTCAGTTGTTTATTATTGACGGAGTTCATACAAACAGGTAAACTTTAATTTATTAGCACATTAGCAGACTAAAGGATTTTAAAAATAGCAGCAAATCTGAAGATAAAGGATGAGCAGAATGAGTAGCTTGTTTATGTTTGAAAAGCCACTGGGAATGCGGGACACACTCCCTGAACTATATGAAAAGAAGCACCATGTCCGCACTGAGATGGCAGAGACCCTGAAACTGTGGGGCTACCAATTTATTGAAACCCCAACACTTGAATACTACGAAACAGTTGGAGCTGCCTCGGCTATCGCAGACCAGCAGTTATTCAAACTGCTTGACAAAGAAGGCCATACAGTCGTCTTAAGACCAGATATGACAGCACCAATTGCCCGAGTAGCGGCCTCCAAGCTTTTAAATGAAGATCTTCCTGTAAGATTGGCCTATTCTGCCAATGTATTTCGGGCCCAGCAGCGTGAAGGAGGACGTCCAGCTGAGTTTGAGCAAATCGGCGTTGAATGTCTTAATGAAGAAACGGTTTCCTGTGATGGAGAAGTTATTGCCCTGCTTATTTCTTCTTTGAAAAAAGCGGGACTTGAGCAATTTCAGGTTTCCATCGGACATGTAGGCTTTGCGAACGAGCTGTTTTTTCAAATTCTGGGGACAAATGGAAGAGCCACCGCATTACGAAAATTTTTATTTGAAAAAAATTATGTTGGCTACCGCGAGCATGTCAACTCGCTCCAGCTATCATCGATAGACAAAAAAAGACTCCTTCAGCTCCTCGAATTACGGGGCGGCGAAGAAGTAATCGGCTTGGCCTTTGATATCATTGAGAATGACAAAGGAAAACAGGCCATCCTTGAACTGAAGGAATTGTGGGATGTTATTAAGGATTATGGTGTGGCAGAATACGTGAAATTTGATTTTACAATTGTCAGCCATATGAGTTATTATTCCGGGATTCTTTTCGAAGCCTATGCCGGGAATGTCGGTTTTCCCATTGGAAATGGCGGCCGCTATAGTTTAATAGAGAAGTTTGGAAAAACAGCAAGTGCTACTGGTTTTGCGATTCGAATGGATACGCTCCTTGAAGCACTTAGTGGTGGACAGCTAGAAAATACAACACACTGTATCTTTTTTAGTCAAGAGCGGCGTAAGGAAGCATTTGACTTGGCAGCAAATATGCACGAGCAAGGAAAAAAGGCTGTACTCCAAGATATCACAGGTGTAAGAAATCTCGATGCATTTACCAAAAGATTTGCCGAGACAACTTATTTAATTGGAGGTCGCACGAATGAGTAACCTATTAACAATTGCGATGCCAAAAGGGCGAATTTTTATCGAGGCAGTGGAACTGCTCCGCAAAGCAGGTTACAAGCTGCCACCGGAATTTGATGATTCGCGAAAACTAATTATTGACGTTCCTGAAGAGGGCTTACGATTTATTTTAGCAAAGCCGATGGATGTGGCTACCTATGTAGAGCACGGTGTGGCGGATGTCGGAATTGCCGGTAAGGATGTCCTATTGGAAGAAGAGCGTGATGTCTACGAACTTCTTGACCTTAAAATCAGTTACTGCTATTTGGCAGTTGCCGGCCTTCCGGATACAAAAATGAATGACGTTGCTCCACGAGTTGCAACGAAATATCCGAATGTGGCTGAGGCTTACTTCCGTGAGCAAGGGGAACAGGTTGAGATTATTAAATTAAATGGCTCGATTGAGCTTGCGCCGATTATCGGTCTATCTGACCGGATCGTTGATATTGTTTCCACTGGGCGGACATTGAAGGAAAATGGACTTGTGGAGTATGAACGAATCAAGGATGTCACATCGCGATTCGTTGTAAATCCTGTCAGCTACCGCATCAAGGACCAACAGATCGATGATATGGTAAAACGACTTAGTGAAGTAGTGTAATGGAGGCATAGATATGAAAATCCTAAAAGTAAATGAACTTGTTTCGATCAAACGGTCGATTGAAGCAGGAACCTCCGAGCAGGTGGAGATTGTAAAAGGCATCATTTCGGAAATCCGCCATCGCGGCGAAGAAGCATTAAGGGAGTTTACCGAAAAATTCGACCGCGTCCATTTAACCTCTTTTTCGGTGACCGAAAGTGAAATAGAAGCGGCCTACGCAGAAGTGGATCAAGAGTATATCGAAATCGTCCGCGAAGCAGCCGAGAATATTAGGTCTTTTCATGAAAAGCAGCTCCGTCCGTCCTGGATGACAACTGAAGAAAACGGAACGATTCTTGGTCAAAAAATCACTGCGCTTGATTCCGTTGGTGTGTATGTACCAGGGGGAACGGCAGCCTATCCATCATCCGTTTTAATGAATGTGATTCCGGCACAAGTTGCTGGAGTGAAGCGGATTGTGATGGTATCTCCTCCAGATGAATCAGGGAAACTTCCTGCAGCAGTGTTAGTTGCCGCAAAAGAAGCAGGCGTTAAAGAAATTTTTAAAGTAGGCGGCGCTCAAGCGGTTGCTGCGCTTGCTTACGGAACAGAATCGATTGCTCCTGTTGATAAAATTACCGGACCTGGAAATATCTTTGTCGCGCTGGCCAAACGTGAAGTATTTGGTGATGTCGATATTGATATGATTGCCGGCCCTAGTGAAATTGCCGTGTTAGCGGATGATACTGCACGTGCTGATGAGGTTGCGGCTGATTTGTTATCACAAGCTGAGCACGACCCGCGCGCCTGCAGTGTTCTTGTGACACCTTCGCTTGGGTTAGCAGAGGCGGTTTCTTCGGAAGTGGACAAACAGCTTGCTGAACTGCCGCGCAGGGATATCGCTTCTCGTGCCATTGCCGATTACGGTGCAATTTATGTAACAGCTGATATCGACGAAGCGGTCGAAACGGTAAATCAATTAGCCCCGGAACATCTGGAAGTAATCACCGAAAACGCGATGGAGCTACTTGGAAAAATCCGCCATGCCGGCGCCATTTTTATCGGCCGTTATAGCTCGGAACCGGTCGGCGATTATTTTGCCGGACCAAACCATGTTCTGCCGACAAATGGGACAGCACGGTTCTCCAGTCCGCTGAATGTCGATGATTTTCAGAAAAAATCCAGTGTGATTGTATACAGTGAAAAAGCATTAAAGGAAAATGGCGAAAAGATAGCCAAGTTCGCCCGGATGGAAGGGCTCGAGGCCCACGCTCGTGCGGTAGAGAAAAGGCTGAAAAACAAATAAATTTAAGGAGCTCCGGCAAATGGAAAGAACTGCAAGTATTGAACGAATTACAGGCGAAACACAAATTAAACTAGCATTTGATATTGATGGAGAAGGCAGGTCCAATCTCGAAACCGGCGTTCCGTTCATGGACCATATGCTCGACCTATTTACGAAACACGGACAGTTTAATTTAACAGTCGATGCCAAAGGAGATATCGAGGTCGACGACCATCATACAACAGAGGATATCGGGATCTGTTTAGGCCAAGCCCTTCGTGAAGCCTTAGGCGACAAACGCGGCATCAAGCGTTACGGAAATGCATTCGTGCCAATGGACGAGGCGCTCGCACAGGTAGTTGTGGACCTGAGCAACCGACCGCACCTCGAAATGCGAGCCGAATTCCCTAGTCAAAAAGTGGGAACCTTTGATACCGAGCTTGTCCATGAATTCCTCTGGAAACTAGCCCTGGAAGCCCGGATGAATCTTCATGTTATCGTCCATTATGGCCAAAACACTCACCATATGATTGAAGCGGTATTTAAGGCACTAGCAAGAGCATTAGACGAAGCAACCACCATCGACCCACGCATCAAAGGCGTACCATCGACCAAGGGAATGCTCTAATATCAACGAGAGAAAGCGACCGATAAGGAAGGTGACAGAAATGATTGGAATCGTAGATTACGGAATGGGAAACCTTTTCAGCGTCAGCAAAGCCCTTGAACGGCTAGGCGCCGATTATTTTATCTCCGCAGATAAAAACGAGTTACTAAATGCCGATGCATTAATTCTTCCGGGAGTCGGTTCTTTCCGTGATGCGATGGAACGCTTGCAGGTAGAGACGATAAAGGAATTTGCTGCAACCGGTAAGCCGTTATTAGGAATCTGTCTTGGCATGCAGCTGCTGTTTGAGGAAAGTGAAGAAAATGGTCCGACAAAAGGACTTGGATTACTTCAAGGTAAGGTCCGCCGTTTTCCAGGTACTACACCTGCAGGCGAAACCTACAAGGTGCCGCATATGGGCTGGAACAAGCTTGAATTTGTTCAAGATTCGCCTCTTTTAAAAGACCTAGCCGAAGATTACGTTTATTTCGTCCATTCCTACTTTGTCGATGCCGACCATAACAGTGCCCTTTTGGCGAAAGCAAACTACCATGAACAAGTCTCCGCGGTTGTAGGAAATGATAATATTTTTGGCATGCAATTTCACCCGGAAAAAAGCAGCAGACTTGGGATGGCCCTCTTAAATAACTTTTTAAAATTAGCTTCGGAAAGGGATGCGGTTCGATGAGTTTAACCATTTATCCAGCAATCGATATGCGGGGCGGAAAATGTGTCCGTCTCCTTCAAGGGGACTACGATAAAGAAACAATTTATGGGGATTCTCCTTTCGAAATGGCAAAAAGTTTTACGGAAGCGGGGGCCGAATGGATCCATATGGTCGACCTTGATGGCGCAAAAGACGGCAAACGCGTAAATGACCGTTTTGTCATTGAAGCTGCGCAAAAGCTCAATGCAAAGGTCCAGATTGGCGGGGGAATCCGCTCAGAAGAAGATATTCTTCATTATCTGGAAAATGGCGTCGACCGTGTCATTATTGGCAGTATTGCTGTTTCCAATCCTGAGTTTGCAATCGCAATGATCGCAAAGTATGGGGCAAAAATTGCCGTGGGTATTGATGCAAAAAACGGCTATGTTGCGACACATGGCTGGCTCGATACATCTTCCGTCAAGGCAGTCGAACTTGGCAAACGATTTGCCGATGCAGGTGCCGAAACGTTTATTTTTACCGATATCGCTACGGATGGTACCTTAGCGGGCCCGAATATTGATGCGGTTTTTGAACTGGCTGAAGTAACCGGCAAAAATGTTATTGCCTCCGGGGGTGTCAGCAGTCTTGCCGACTTGCAGGCGATAGCACAGAAAGGGATCAGTGGAGCGATTGTTGGTAAGGCCCTGTACGAAAATCGCTTTACCCTCAAGGAAGCATTGGAAGAGGTGGGAGTAAAGTGACGTTAACGAAACGAATTATTCCTTGTCTTGATGTAAAAGATGGCCGGGTTGTTAAAGGCATCCAATTTGTTCAGCTGCGCGATGCTGGGGACCCCGTTGAACTAGCACGTTTTTATGATGAGCAAGGCGCAGATGAACTTGTATTCCTTGATATTTCTGCATCGGTTGAGGGCCGGAAAACGATGGTTGAAGTTGTTAAAGCAGTCGCTTCCGAGCTTGCGATTCCGTTCACTGTCGGCGGGGGAATCAACGCTTTAGAGGATATGAAAAGAATTCTCCGCGCTGGTGCCGATAAAGTGTCACTGAACACTGCAGCAGTCTTAAATCCTGATCTAATCAGGGAAGGTGCCAGTTACTTTGGATCGCAATGTATTGTTGTTGCGATTGATGCAAAATATGATCCCGAGATTGGTACTTGGCGCGTCTACACCCATGGCGGCCGAACACCAACAGAGAAAAAAGTGGTCGAGTGGGCAGTTGAAGCAGCGGAGCTTGGTGCAGGGGAAATCCTCCTAACAAGTATGGACAGTGACGGCGAGAAAAATGGCTTTGATCTAGAACTGACGAGAGCGGTTAGTGAAGCTGTTACCATTCCTGTTATCGCTTCAGGCGGGGCAGGCAATGCCGACCATTTTGCTGATGCCTTTTTAAACGGAAAAGCCGATGCTGGGCTTGCTGCCTCTATTTTTCATTACAAAGAAACATCGGTTGATGAGGTTAAAAGCTTTTTAAGGGAAAAAGGAGTGAGCATACGATGAACGTGAAATTTGATGAAAAAGGGCTCGTGCCCGCCATTATCCAAGATGCTGATACAAAAGAAGTGTTAACTCTTGCCTATATGAACGAAGAATCTTTACAAAAAACAATCGAAACGGGCGAAACTTGGTTTTATAGCCGCTCTCGTCAAGAGTTGTGGCACAAAGGAGCAACCAGCGGTAATACCCAGACAGTTGCCAGCATTAACTATGACTGCGACCAGGATGCATTATTAGTACAGGTTTATCCGAAAGGTCCTGCCTGCCACACCGGAGCCGTCAGCTGTTTTTCTGAACGGGTTGTGGACCGTGAGGCCAATTTAGCAGATTATCAGATTTTACAATCTTTAGAGAAAGTCATCTTAGAACGTGAAAAACAGCGTCCAGAAGGTGCATATACCACTTACCTGTTTGAAAAAGGCGTTGATAAGATTCTGAAAAAGGTTGGCGAAGAAGCGGCGGAAGTTATTATTGCGGCAAAGAACCGTGATCATGAAGAACTTCGTTGGGAAGCAGCCGATTTACTTTATCATCTGCAGGTTTTGTTGGTAGAACAGGAGCTTCCGTTTAAGGAAGTTTTAAGAACTTTAGAAGAAAGACACAAAGACCGGTCCTAACAGGGCTCGGTTTTTTGTTTTTTAAAATGAATTTATTCGCAGTGTGCAAATTAGAGTGTCTTATCAGCAAGAGAGAGCATGTTATCCGCAAGTAGGGGAGGCGTATCCGCAAGTTGGGAACTCGTATCCGCAAGTGAGAGCTTCCTCTCCAAAATTACCGCCCCAAAACCCCTCTTCTCGAATACCCCCTAATGTGCTATACTACATAAGTTATGTTGAAAAATGTGGAGGACTTCATGGTGAAAGAAGCGAAGGCAAGAATTCAAAAAGGAAAAATACTATCATTTGTTCCAACAGGTGAATATTATTTCAAGAAGGGTGTCAAGGCATACCATCGACGAGATTTTATCAAAGCCAAAAAATATCTTGGGCGGGCGATTCAGCTTGAGCCGGGGGAACCAATGATTACATGCCAGTTGGCAATTGTTTCGACAGAACTTGGTGAATTCGAATATTCCAACCGACTCTTGCACGAAATCCTTGAAGAGCTTGATCCAGAAATGGCAGAATGCCACTACTTTTTAGCGAATAATTATGCCCATATGGGATTTTTTAAAGACGCCTACCATCATAGCAAACTATATTTGCAGCTTGATCCGGACGGTGATTTTTCCGACGACACCGAAGAGTTATTAGAAGTGCTAACATTGGAAGCGGAAGAATTCGACGATGAGCTATATGAACAGGATGACTTAATCATCAAACAAGAGCAAGCCCGAGAATTGCTGGAATCCGGCTACTTTCCAAAGGCAATTGAGCTTTTAAAAGATGTCGTTAAGGAATACCCGGAATATTGGTCGGCTTATAATAATTTAGCACTAGCTTACTTTTATTTAGGAAAAGTGGAAAAAGCGGAAGCCATCCTCGAGGATGTGCTCGAGCGCAATACAGGCAACCTTCATGCCCTCTGTAACAAGCTTGTGTTTGCCCACTATCAAGGACAATCAGACAATGTTGCTGAATTACTCCAGGCATTGAAAAAAATTCAGCCGCTTCTAAGTGAGCATCAATTTAAACTTGGCGCGACATTTGCATTAGTCGGTGAATATGACCTTGCCTACCTATGGTTGAAAAAACTATATAAGCACGGTTTTGACGGAGATGGCCCATTTTATTACTGGCTCGCCTATTCCGCCTATTATACAGGCTATGAAAACTTTGCGAAGAGCATTTGGAAAAAGGTACTTGAGCTAAATCCTGACAAAGAAGGTTCAGAGCCCTGGAATCTCGAAGCCGAAAACTCACAAGGTAATGGTTTTGAAAACATGGCCGAATCCATTTTTCAAAAGCTTGAAAGCGACTATGTGGAAGAGCGGTTATTTGCCCTCTTTTTAACGACTGTTTCGAGTAGAAAAGAGGAAATCATTGGCTCCAAACGGCTTTTTCAAAACCAAAAGTTGACGAAGCTGGAAAAAGATTATCTCTCGATGATCCGCTTAGGGAAACCATCTAAGACCAATGATGCCCAAGAAATAGCCGAACTATTTTATGAAAATCATCAGCCGATTGGCACGATTGAGTCGGGGCTATACCTCCTGTGGTTTTCAGTCTTTGTCGAAGTCTCTAATGAGGGTATTTCGATAAAAAATAAACGTGCTTGGGCTGGGGCAGTCGAATACTTATGGCATAAACTAAGAAGTGAGAAAGTTTCCCAGCAGGAAGTGGCCGAACGCTATGGCTTGTCTACTGCGACGATTGGCAAATATGTAAAATTGGTTAACAACTATCTGCAATAAGCATATTCGTGGACTATCATTCAATTGTTTTATACGATTAAGTAGGGAATACTAATACTTAATCGTATTTTTTTATATAGGAGTGAATAAAAATGACTGAAGAAAAAATTTATGATGTCATTATTGCCGGCGCTGGTCCTGCAGGAATGACGGCTGCTGTTTATACATCCCGCGCCAACCTATCTACACTGATGATTGAACGCGGTATGCCGGGCGGCCAAATGGCTAATACCGAGGATGTAGAAAACTACCCTGGCTTTGAAAGCATTTTAGGTCCTGATTTATCATCGAAAATGTTTGAGCATGCCAAAAAGTTTGGTGCCGAGTATGCTTATGGCGATATTAAAGGAATTGAAGACCATGGCGATTACAAAATCGTCAACGCTGGTTCAAAACAATATAAAGCCTACTCTGTCATCATCACTACCGGTGCTGAGTATAAAAAAGTCGGAGTACCTGGTGAAAAAGAATTAGGCGGACGCGGTGTGTCTTATTGTGCAGTTTGTGACGGGGCTTTCTTTAAAGGAAAAGAGTTATTTGTGATTGGCGGAGGTGACTCTGCAGTCGAGGAGGGCGTTTATTTAACACGTTTTGCCTCAAAAGTAACCATTGTTCACAGACGCGACCAGTTGCGTGCCCAGAAGATTCTTCAAGACCGCGCTTTTGCAAATGAGAAGGTTGATTTTATCTGGAACCATACGATTAAATCGATTAACGATAAAGATGGCAAAGTTGGCAGTGTAACGCTTGTTTCGACCCAAAATGGCGAAGAGCAGGAATTACCAGCAGATGGTGTATTCATTTATATCGGAATGGTTCCATTATCAAAACCATTTGAGAATCTTGGCATCACCAATGAAAATGGCTATATTGAGACCAATGACCGTATGGAAACCAAGGTTCCTGGTATTTTTGCGGCGGGAGACATTCGTGAAAAAATGCTTCGTCAAATTGTTACTGCAACGGGTGATGGCAGTATCGCTGCACAAAGCGCTCAGCATTATGTAGAAGAGCTGATTGAAGAAATGAAATTAAAAAGTAATATATAAATTAAAAGCGTAACCTTTTTATAACTCTCCTGTAACAGTAGTGAAATAAAGATGGTGTATGATAAAGGAAATTGACCCCCTTTAAAATATATACCTTTCTGCACAGGCCCAGCAGCTTGTGCTCTTTTTTTTGTTCTTAAACTGGAAACACGGTCAGCAACAGCCTGTCGTGCTCCAGTTTTAGACTTGTCCAGCTCCAGCGCCCTAGCGGCTAGTGTCCTTCGCTCTCCTCCCTACGATAAGTCAACATCGAATCGCTACCGCTCTTCGTGTTTCCTTTATCTCAGTTGGAGTGCTCCAGGCCATACGCCGCTGACCAGGGCGCTTCCGCTTTTCTATATTTAACAGAAATAACAAATTTGTATTCATTGTGGCTGATTCCTAAAAATAGTATAATGAAAAGAATAAATTAATTTTTACCATCCAAGCTCCTACCCTGGTGCTTGTTCTTTCTAAATATACAACTTGCGTCAGTGACGTATGTGCGCTTCTAAAGAGGTGAAAAAAGTGCAGCGAGTAACCAATTGTGTGTTAATCAGAAATAATCAAGTATTACTACTGCAAAAACCGCGCCGCGGCTGGTGGGTGGCACCGGGCGGAAAAATGGAACCGGGTGAATCGGTCCGCGATTCCTGTATTCGGGAGTTCCGCGAAGAAACGGGCATCTATTTGAAAAATCCACAATTAAAAGGAATCTTTACAATGATTATGAAGGATGCCGATGAGCTTTTGTCCGAATGGATGATGTTTACGTTTGTGGCAACGGATTCTGACGGGGTTGATCTAGATGAGTCAGAAGAAGGCAAGCTTGCCTGGCAGCCGGTTGACCAGATCAAAGGTCTGCCGATGGCGGCGGGAGATCTACATATCATTGATTATATGATCCATGGAAAAGGAATCATTTATGGCACGTTTACCTATACAAGTGATTTTGAATTAATTAGTTATCGGTTAGATCCAAGTTAAAGAATAGGGGGAATGAATATGAGTACCGGTTCGACAAGCGAAACCCAGATGGTCATTATAACGGGAATGTCTGGGGCTGGAAAAACAGTGGCCATTCAAAGCTTTGAAGATTTGGGATTCTTCTGTGTAGATAATTTACCTCCTACGCTCCTGCCTAAATTTCTTGAACTTATGAAGGAATCTGGGAATAAAATGAATAAAGTTGCTCTTGTCATGGATTTGCGAGGCAGAGAATTCTTTGACCATTTATTCAAGGGATTAGATGAACTGGCAGAGACCTCTTGGGTAACTCCACAAATTTTATTTTTAGATTCAGATGATGCTACATTGGTGCGCCGCTATAAGGAGACGAGACGGACCCATCCGCTTGCGCCAACAGGACTTCCGCTTGAGGGAATTACATTAGAAAGAGAATTGCTTGAAGAGTTAAAAGGCAGAGCACAGTTAGTTTACAATACATCCCAGATGAAACCGCGTGAACTTCGTGAGAAAATATTAACGGAGTTTACGACAAATAAACAATTAATGTTTACTGTCAATGTCATGTCATTTGGATTTAAATATGGAATCCCTATCGATGCTGATCTCGTTTTTGATGTACGCTTTCTGCCGAATCCTCATTATATTGAGCATATGCGTCCAAAAACAGGGTTGGATGAAGATGTGTACAGTTATGTTTTAAAGTGGAATGAGACACAGAAGTTTTTGGAAAAAGTGACAGACCTGCTAAGCTTTATGCTTCCACATTACAAAAGGGAGGGGAAAGCGCAGCTCGTCATTGCTATTGGCTGTACTGGGGGACAACATCGCTCTGTAGCTTTAGCGGAAAATATTGGCCGATTTTTCCAAAAAGATTATAAAACCGTTATTTCACATCGTGACATTGAGAGGAGAAAGGAAAAAACAACATGAGAGAGTTAGGACAGCCTCGCATTGTCGTAATTGGCGGTGGCACAGGATTACCCGTTTTGCTTCGTGGATTAAAACAGTATCCTGTCGATATCACCGCCATCGTGACAGTGGCGGATGATGGTGGCAGCTCGGGACGTTTGCGCGAGAATTTGCATATACCGCCGCCCGGCGACATACGCAATGTGTTAGCCTCACTGTCAGATGTTGAACCGCTCGTTGAGGAGATGTTTCAGCATCGCTTTAAAACGGCGAATGAATTATCAGGTCATTCGCTTGGTAATTTAATTCTGGCCGCGATGACCTCGATTACAGGTAATTTTGTTCATGCGATTCAAGAAATGAGCAAAATCTTAAATGTACGTGGGAAGGTTTTGCCGGCAGCGAACCAAAGTGTTGTCTTACATGCTGAGATGGAGGACGGTGCCATCGTTTCAGGGGAATCAAAAATTCCTTACTCGGGGAAAAAGATTAAAAAGGTTTATCTGACCTCCAAAAGCAGTATTCGGCCGTTGCCGGAGTCGATTCAAGCCATTCGTCAGGCTGATCTAATTATTATAGGACCAGGGAGCCTGTATACTAGTATTTTGCCGAATCTCCTTGTTCCGCGCTTAGGAGATGAGTTGTGCCACTCCCTTGCGAAAAAAGTTTATATTTGCAATCTGATGACACAGGCCGGAGAAACGCATGGTTTTACGGCGAGTGATCATGTGAAGGCCATCTATGATCATATGAACTGTGCCTTTATTAATACCATTCTCGTCAATAATGAAGAAATACCGGCTGATATCCAACTACGCTATAATGAAGAATTGGCAGACCCTGTCCACTACGATTTACCAAAGCTATCTGAACTCGGTCTGGAAGTCGTTCATGCGGATATTGCGTATCAGGAAAATGGGGCATTAAGGCATGATCCGAAAAAGGTTGCGAAAATTTTATATAATTTACTAATTGATGAAACTAAAAAGCGATATGAATCGTAATAAGTAGTACAATTAAGTTAAACATTTGTACCATTAAGGTGGTGAGGGGATGTCTTTCGCTTCGGAGACCAAAAAAGAATTAACTAACTTGGAAGTGAAAACTTGCTGTAATCTTTCTGAACTATCAGCATTGATTCGCATGAATGGTTCCCTTTCCTTTTCGAATCGTAAGTTAGTTGTGGATATTCAAACCGAAAATGCGGCGATTGCCAGAAGAATATATACATTATTAAAAAAGAGCTATCAAGTGCAGGTAGAGCTCTTAGTTCGAAAAAAGATGCGCTTGAAAAAAAACAATGTTTACATTGTCCGCTTAGCTGAGCAGGCTAAGGAAATTTTAGAGGATACGAAAATACTTGGTGAAGGGTTTACCTTCATTCATGATATTTCGCCGGATTTGATCAAGAAGAAGTGTTGTAAGCGTTCTTATTTACGAGGTGCATTTCTCGCTGGCGGCTCGGTCAATAATCCGGAGACTTCTTCCTATCACTTGGAAATTGCTTCGCTCTATAAAGAACATAATGATTCTTTATGCGAATTAATGAATACATTTGGATTGAATAGTAAAACACTTGAACGTAAAAAAGGATTTATCACCTACTTAAAGGAAGCCGAGAAGATTACGGAGTTTCTCAATATCGTGGGTGCCCATAATGCTCTGCTTCGTTTTGAGGATGTAAGGATCGTCAGGGACATGCGAAATTCCGTTAATCGCTTAGTAAATTGTGAAACCGCCAATCTAAATAAAACGATTGGTGCATCCATCAGACAGGTTGAAAACATCCGCTTCATTGACTCAACCATTGGCCTTCAAGTTTTACCTGATAAGCTGAGGGAGATCGCGGAGCTCCGTGTTCAATATCCAGATGTCACATTGAAAGAATTAGGAGAAATGGTTTCCGGTGGGACCATTAGTAAATCCGGAATCAATCACCGTTTAAGAAAAATCGATGAGATTGCTGACAAGCTCCGTATTGGAGAAATAACGTCAACTACTCACAGTTTTTAAATGTGTAATATTTAACAAGTATAACAAACACCTTGAGGAGGAATTAGTTTATGTTGGTAAAAGAAATAGAAGTGAAATTAAAAACAGGTCTTCAAGCACGTCCTGCAGCTCTTTTTGTTCAAGAAGCAAATCGGTTTTCCGCAGATATTTTTCTTGAAAAGGATGGCAAGAAGGTAAATGCGAAAAGTATTATGGGATTAATGAGCCTTGCTGTTGGTTCAGGGGTTTTAATTAATATAATTGCCGATGGCGAAGATGAAGAGAAAGCTATTGTGGTGTTATCAGATTTTATTCAAAAAGAACATTAATAAAAAAGGATTCGGCACAGGCTGAATCCTTTTTTTGAAAAAATAAAGCAACCGACAGTGCTGACGGTTGCTTTACTTTTATTTTTTCTCAGCTGCATCAGTAGGTTTACGAGTGATGATGCTGTCGATAAGTCCATATTCCTTGGCTCTTTCAGCAGTCATGAAATTATCACGGTCTGTATCGCGTTGAATGACTTCAAGCGGCTGACCAGTGCGCTCTGCTAAGATTCCATTTAATTTTTCACGAAGGAAAAGGATGCGCTTTGCGGCAATTTCAATTTCCGTAGCTTGGCCTTGCGCTCCGCCTAGTGGCTGATGGATCATCACTTCTGCATTTGGAAGTGCATAGCGTTTTCCTTTTTGTCCAGCAGAAAGCAAGAATGCTCCCATTGAAGCGGCCATACCGATACATACGGTTGATACATCTGCTTTAATGTATTGCATAGTATCGTAAATTGCCATTCCAGCTGTAATGCTTCCGCCTGGGCTGTTGATATAAAGAGTAATATCTTTTTCAGGGTTTTCTGCTTCTAGGAATAATAATTGTGCTACAATGCTGTTAGCTACATTGTCATCGATTGCGCTTCCTAGCATAATAATCCGGTCTTTTAAGAGACGGGAGTAAATGTCATAGGCTCTTTCGCCGCGATTTGTTTGTTCAATAACTGTAGGAATCAAATTCATTTTTCTTCCTCCTTTGATTAGAAAAGGTAAAAGCTTATGTAATAGTATCATACACTGATGGTCAATAAAGGTCAAACAGTTTGCCTTCTAAAATGTTCGACAACTTTCCCACCATCAGGATAACCATTTCTCGTAAATTTAAAACCTATTCTCTGCTTGCAATTATTGAAAATTTATCATATAATATAAAAGTCGCTAATAAATATGCGCTCGTGGTGCAACGGATAGCACGTAAGATTCCGGTTCTTAAAATGGGGGTTCGATTCCCTCCGAGCGCGTCATAAAAATCTCATGATGTCACTGCGTTTTTATACGCGGTGACATTTTTTTTGTTCATTATAAGGAGTGCAAAAAAATACTATGGTAAGAAAATAAAATAAAAGCTAGAGACCGAGCCTAAAAACTAAGTTTTTTTTTATTTTAATTTAAATCTTCTTTTAATGGTGATAACCAAATAATTTTAACACGGATATCCACTCATCGTGTAAAATAGAAAAAGGAGGGGTGAGCATGATGGATTTAAAACCGGGTTTATGGCAGCAGCAAACATTAAAATTAACCATGACGCAGGAGTTGTCACAGGCAATCGCCTTATTGCAGTATTCTGCCCAGGAACTGGCTGCGTTTTTAGAAGATAAGGCATTGGAAAATCCTCTTCTAAAAATCGAAAATGTGAATGTTAAGCCGATGAATCCACTGATCGACCGTAACCGTCGGAAGCATCAAAAGTCGGAAAAGGACTGGATTGAACAGATTGCCGACAAACCCTTTTCGCTTGAGGAATACTTAATCTCTCAACTTAACATTAAAAACTTAACGGTTGTGCAAATGAAAGTGATTCGGCACCTAATCAAAAATATAGATGAAAACGGTTACTTTACTGGCAGCCTTGCAGATATTGCCCTAAAGTTGCAGGTGGATTTGGATATTATAGAGGACTGCCTCGCGATTATTCAAACACTCGAGCCTGCTGGCATTGGGGCAAGAGACCTGCAAGAATGTTTAGCTTTGCAATGTTATTATAAAAATCCAAACAACGAACTAGCGCAAACGATTCTATCAACCTACTTTGTTTCCTTTGCTGAAAAAAAGTGGAAGCCGATTGCAAAAGAATTAGGTGTGAGCATGAAGGATCTTCAAGATGTCTTTGATGAAATCCAGCAGCTAAACCCAAAACCTGGTGCATTACTCTTTAAAGAGCCAACCACCTATATTATTCCCGATGCGATCATTGAGCAGACCAATGAGGGATTAACGGTCCGAATGTTTGATGAAGCTCTGCCGCGTATACGGTTTAATGAGTCTTATTATCAAAAGTTTCAGAATCAAAATCAACAGGTCGGCCGTTTCCTGCAGGATAAGGTCCAAGATTACCAATGGATTTTAAAAAGTATTGAGCAGCGGAAAGAAACCCTTACAAAGGTTGTAGCCAAGATTGTTGAAAAGCAACCGGCCTTTTTTCAAAAGGGAAGCCAGTATTTAGTTCCCATGACGATGAAAGAAATCGCCAGTGAACTTGAAATCCATGAATCTACCGTCAGCCGGGCCGTCCGGGAAAAATACGTGCAAACACCAATAGGCACCTATCCGTTAAAAACTTTTTTCACTAGTACAATTCAAACCTCAGACGATGAGAGTACATCTTCCACACTGGTGAAGAATGAAATTAGTTTCTTGGTAGCCCACGAGAACAAGGAAAAACCGCTATCGGATCAAGATATGGTTGAGATGCTGAAGAGGCAAAAGGGAATCCTGGTCTCACGAAGAACCGTTGCTAAGTACCGGGAGCAGCTAGGCATTCCATCCTCAGCGAAAAGGAAACGGTTTGTGTAATCACGGAAAGGAAAAAAGAAATGCAGACAATCACGTTATATACTAGAAATCGCTGTCCGCTTTGTGAAAAAGCGAAACATACTATTTTAGAATTGCAAGAAGACTGGAAGTTTCGTTTTGAAGAAATTGATATTGACACAAGCGATGAATTAACAGAACTTTATGGTCTCATGATTCCGGTTGTTCATTTAGATGGAAAAGAAGTGGGATTTGGTTTTGTTGACAAATTTGACATAAGTAATCGTTTACAAGAAAAAAACTAAAGTAAATGAGTTGAAATGAATTTTTACTCCTGTTACAATAAAAAACGTAGTAGGGGTGATTTTTTTTAGTGTAGGTGGGACATAATTTGTCTATGGTGGACATTTTACGACCAACTACATATAATAAAGGAGCATGCAGTTCATGCAGTCATTTATTGATATACAAAAAAGATTGTTACCCGATCTCCTTCAAATCCTACAGAAGCGACACACCATTCTACGATACATAGGATATATGCAGCCAGTAGGAAGAAGGAGCTTAGCTGTCAGCCTTGGGCTTACCGAAAGAATACTTCGCAGTGAAGTAGACTTCCTTAAAGAGCAAAATCTTATTCATACAAACAATGTAGGAATGAGTTTAACAACGGAAGGGAAAAATTTACTTGAAGATTTAGAAGGTTTAATGCGTGAGCTTAAGGGTATAGACGTCATGGAACTAGAATTAAAACACCGGCTCGGCATTAAGAAGGTGATTATCGTCCCTGGAGATAGTGACGAATCATCGATGGTCAAAGGTGAACTCGGCAAGGCTACTGCATCTTGTATGAAAAAGCGTCTAGGCGGGAAAAATATCATCGCTGTGACTGGCGGTTCCACAATGGCTGCTGTCGCGGAAAGACTTTCACCCGATTTAACCCAAAAGGAATTACTGTTTGTTCCGGCAAGGGGAGGGGTTGGTGAAGATGTACATAATCAGGCAAACACGATTTGCTCGAATATGGCACACAACACTGATTCCCGGCATCGAGTTTTATATGTTCCAGATCAGGTTAGTTCGGAAATTTACGAATCTCTGATCAAAGAGCCCGATATCCACGAGGTCTTAACTTTAATTCAATCAGCCAGCATGGTTCTCCATGGAATTGGAGATGCTATTACAATGGCTGAGCGGCGAAAAACCAACCCTGATATTAGGATGAAACTTGAAGAAGGGAAGGCTGTTGGCGAGGCATTTGGGTATTATTTTAACGAAGAAGGCGAGATTGTCCATAAGGTTCTAACGATTGGACTTCAGCTTGAAGATCTAGGGAATATCCCCAATGTAATTGCGGTTGCAGGCGGGACATCAAAAGCCAAGGCTATAAAGGCCTATTTAAAACAAGCACCGAAATCAACGATTCTTATTACTGATGAAGGTGCAGCAAAAACGTTATTGAAAGGGTAATTCCTTTTAAAATAATATAGCTTTACCTAAACAAAGGAGGAAATTTATCATGACAGTAAAAGTTGGTATTAATGGATTTGGACGTATTGGTCGTAACGTATTCCGTGCGGCTCTAAACAATAGCAATGTGGAAATCGTTGCAATTAACGACTTAACCGATGCAAAAATGCTTGCACACCTTTTAAAATATGACACTGTTCACGGAACACTTTCTGAAGATGTAACCGTTGATGGTGAATACCTAGTAATCGGCAGCCACAAAGTAAAAGTTATCGCTGAGCGCGATCCTGCACAACTTGGCTGGGGCGACCTAGGAGTAGAAGTTGTTGTTGAATCTACTGGCCGTTTCACAAAGCGTGAAGATGCTGCGAAACACTTAGAAGCAGGCGCTAAAAAAGTAATCATTTCTGCTCCAGCAGATAATGAAGATATCACAATCGTTATGGGTGTTAACCAAGACAAGTACGATGCAAACAACCACCATGTACTTTCTAACGCTTCATGTACTACAAACTGCTTAGCTCCATTTGCAAAAGTATTAAACGATACTTTCGGAATCAAGCGCGGTATGATGACAACTGTTCACTCATATACAAATGACCAACAAATCCTTGACTTACCACATAAGGACTACCGTCGTGCACGTGCAGCTGCAGAAAACATGATCCCAACTTCAACTGGTGCTGCAAAAGCTGTTGCGCTTGTATTACCTGAATTAAAAGGTAAATTAAACGGTATGGCAATGCGTGTTCCAACTCCAAACGTTTCAATCGTTGACTTAGTTGCAGAATTAGAAAAAGATGTTACAGCAGATGAAGTTAACTCAGCTCTTAAAGCTGCTGCAGAAGGTCCATTAAAAGGCATCTTAGCATACAGCGACCTTCCATTAGTATCTAGCGATTACAATGGTGCTACTGTTTCTTCAACTGTTGATGGTCTTTCAACAATGGTTCTTGAAGGAAACATGGTAAAAGTATTATCTTGGTATGACAACGAAGTTGGTTACTCTAACCGCGTTGTAGACCTTGTAGATTACATTGCATCAAAAGGACTTTAATCCTTAAGATTATATAATTTAATGTTTTCCAAAGGGGAGCGGGGAAGATTCCCCCCTCCTTTTTTGATTGATGAGCTTTCGACAATATTCAAGCGGCTGTTATGACACCGCATATACTGGAGGTCCTTTACACATGAACAAGAAAACACTTAAGGATATCGATGTAAAAGGCAAACGCGTTTTTTGCCGCGTAGATTTTAACGTTCCTATGCAGGATGGGAAAATCACAGACGAAACACGGATTCGCGCAGCATTACCAACGATTCAATACTTGATGGAACAAGGGGCAAAGGTTATCTTAGCCAGCCACTTTGGCCGTCCAAAAGGTCAAGTAGTAGAAGAAATGCGCCTTACTCCTGTTGGTGTGAGACTTTCTGAGCTGATTGGCAAAGAAGTGAAAAAAGCGGATGAGGCATATGGCGATTCTGTTAAAGCCATGATTGATACAATGAGTGAAGGCGATGTTCTTCTTCTTGAAAATGTTCGTTTCTATCCTGGTGAAGAGAAGAATGACCCTGAATTAGCTAAAAACTTCGCTGAACTTGCTGATGTCTATGTAAACGATGCATTTGGTGCGGCTCACCGTGCCCATGCTTCAACAGAAGGTATTGCTCATCTTCTTCCAGCTGTTTCAGGTTTCTTGATGGAAAAAGAACTTGATGTGCTTGGTAAAGCTCTATCAAACCCTGAACGTCCTTTTACAGCGATCATCGGTGGTGCTAAAGTAAAGGACAAAATCGGTGTAATTGAAAACCTGCTTGAACTAGTTGATAACTTAATCATTGGCGGCGGTCTGGCTTATACATTTGTTAAAGCTCAAGGCCATGAAGTTGGTAAATCATTACTAGAAGCAGATAAGCTTGATCTTGCGAATTCTTTTATTGAAAAAGCAAAACAAAAAGGTGTTAACTTCTATATGCCGGTTGATGTTATAGTGGCAGACGATTTCTCTGCTGATGCCAATAAAAAGGTCGTTTCAATTGAAGAAATACCGGCTGATTGGGAAGCACTTGATATCGGACCAAAAACAGCAGAAATTTACCGCGATGTTATTCAAAAATCTAAGCTTGTGATTTGGAATGGCCCAATGGGTGTATTTGAAATTGATGCATTTGCTGGCGGTACAAAAGCTGTGGCAGAAGCACTTGCTGAATCAGAAGGTACATATTCCGTTATTGGTGGCGGAGACTCGGCAGCTGCAGTTGAAAAGTTCGACTTAGCGGACAAAATGAGCCATATCTCAACAGGCGGCGGAGCTTCTCTTGAGTTTATGGAAGGTAAAGCACTTCCTGGCGTTGTGGCATTGAACGACAAGTAAGTTAACATTTCAGTAAATAAATTTTTCAATATATTTACAAAATCTCAATAGACAGTAACCATTTTTTGATAGATAGTAATAATTGGCGACGAACGTAATTATGAAAGGATGTGCCACCATGCGTAAACCGATCATTGCAGGAAACTGGAAAATGAACAAAACCCTTTCTGAGGCAAAAAGCTTTGCTGAAGAGGTAAAAGGGCTTGTACCTCCATCTGATACAATGGAATCTGTTATTTGTGCTCCGGCTTTATTTTTACAAAGCCTTGTCGAAGTAACGGAAGGTACGAACGTAAAAATTGGTGCTCAAAATATGCACTTTGAAGAAAGCGGGGCATTCACTGGCGAAATCAGCCCGAAAGCACTTGCTGACCTTGGTGTTCAATATGTTATTATCGGACACTCAGAGCGCCGTGAAATGTTCAACGAAACAGACGAATCTGTTAACAAAAAGGCTCTTGCAGCGTTCAACTATAACTTAACACCAATCATTTGCTGTGGTGAAACACTGGAGCAGCGTGAAAATGGTGAAACAAACCAATTAGTTGGCGATCAAGTAGCAAAAGCACTTGCTGGTTTTACCGATGAGCAAGTAAAGCAATCTGTTATTGCTTACGAACCAATCTGGGCGATCGGAACTGGCAAATCTTCTACTTCTGCAGATGCGAATGAAGTTTGTGCTCATATCCGTCAAGTTGTGGCAGAACAATTCTCGCAAGATGTTGCCAATGCAGTTCGCATTCAGTACGGCGGCAGTGTAAAACCTGAAAACATTAAAGAATACATGGCACAGCCAGATATTGATGGTGCATTAGTAGGCGGAGCAAGCCTTGAAGCACAATCATTCTTAAAGCTACTGGAGGCAGGTCAGTATGAGTAAATCTCCAGTTGCGCTGATCATCCTTGATGGATTTGGATGCAGAAGCGAAACAAAAGGAAATGCAGTGGCACATGCGAAAAAGCCAAACTTTGACCGTTTTTGGGACAATTATCCGCATTCCCATTTAACTGCATCTGGTGAGGCTGTAGGTCTTCCAGAAGGACAAATGGGTAATTCCGAAGTTGGCCACTTAAATATTGGGGCTGGCCGGATTGTATACCAAAGCTTAACGCGTGTAAATATTGCAATCCGTGAAGGCGAATTTGAAAAAAATGAAACCTTTACTGGCGCAATGGAACATGTGAAAAAGAATGGTACAGCGCTGCACCTATTTGGTTTACTATCAGATGGCGGTGTCCATAGTCATATTCAGCATATGTTTGCCTTATTAAAATTGGCAAAAGAAGAAGGCGTGGAAAAGGTTTATGTCCATGCATTTCTAGATGGCCGCGATGTTGGTCCAAAAACAGCTGAGTCATATATTCAGCAAACACTGGACAAAATGAAGGAGTATGGCGTTGGTGAATTCGCAACGATCTCCGGGCGCTATTATTCCATGGACCGTGACAAGCGTTGGGAGCGCGTTGAAAAATCATATCGCTCGATGGTTTATGGTGAAGGACCTGCCTATACCAATCCGCTTGACGTTGTAAAGGATTCTTATGAGCACGGAATTTTTGATGAGTTCGTCATCCCATCTGTGATAACAAAAGAAGATGGACAGCCTGTGGCTACCATTCAAGACAATGATGCTGTTATTTTTTATAACTTCCGTCCGGACCGTGCTATTCAAATCTCTAACACATTCACAAATGAAGATTTCCGTGACTTTGACCGCGGACCAAAGCATCCAAAGCATCTATTCTTTGTCTGCTTAACGCACTTCAGTGAATCGGTAGATGGTTATGTGGCATTTAAGCCAACAAACTTAGACAACACAATAGGTGAAGTCCTTTCTCAAAATAACTTAAAGCAGCTAAGAATTGCGGAAACGGAAAAATATCCGCATGTCACGTTCTTTATGAGCGGCGGACGTGAGGCAAAATTCCCTGGAGAAGAACGAATTTTAATCAATTCTCCAAAGGTTGCAACCTATGACCTTCAGCCTGAAATGAGTGCTTATGAAGTGACGGATGCATTAATGAATGAAATCCAAAATGATAAGTTTGATGCCATCCTGTTAAACTTCGCTAATCCAGATATGGTTGGACACTCAGGAATGCTAGAACCTACCGTTAAAGCGATTGAAACCGTTGATGAATGTTTAGGTAAAATTGTCGATTTAATCCTTGAAAAAGGCGGAACAGCCATTATTACAGCTGACCACGGTAATGCCGACGAAGTAGTAACACTAGAAGGCGAGCCAATGACAGCACACACCACGAACCCGGTACCAGTGATTGTAACCAAGCAGGGTGTTGAACTTCGTGATGGCGGTATTCTTGGTGACCTAGCACCAACGATGTTAGATCTATTAAATGTTCAAAAACCAGCTGAAATGACTGGAACCTCATTAATCAAATAAATTATTCTTTTTAAGGAGAGAAATTAAATGCCATATATTTTAGATGTATACGCTCGTGAAGTATTAGATTCCCGCGGTAACCCAACAATCGAAGTAGAAGTAACAACTGATTCTGGCGCATTCGGACGCGCTTTAGTACCAAGTGGTGCTTCAACTGGTGAATATGAAGCAGTTGAACTTCGTGATGGCGATAAAGAACGTTACCTTGGTAAAGGGGTTCTTAAAGCTGTTGAGAATGTAAACACAATCATTGCTCCACACCTTGTACAAGAAGAATTAAGCGTTCTTGATCAAGTAGCTGTTGACCGTGCGTTGATCGAATTAGACGGTACAGAAAACAAAGGTAAATTAGGTGCTAACGCAATTCTTGGTGTTTCTCTTGCTGTAGCTCGTGCTGCTGCTGACTACCTTGGCGTACCTTTATATCAATACCTTGGCGGTTTCAATGCGAAGCAGCTTCCAGTTCCAATGATGAACATCGTGAACGGCGGCGAGCACGCTGATAACAACGTAGATATTCAAGAATTCATGATCATGCCTGTAGGTGCTCCAAACTTCAAAGAAGCACTTCGCATGGGCGCTGAAATCTTCCATACATTACGTTCTGTATTAAAAGGCAAAGGCTTAAACACTGCAGTTGGTGACGAAGGCGGATTTGCTCCAAACCTAGGATCAAACGAAGAAGCTCTTCAAACAATTGTAGAAGCAATCGAAAAAGCTGGTTACAAGCCAGGTCAAGAAGTATTCCTAGCAATGGACGCTGCATCTTCTGAGTTCTACAACAAAGAAGACGGTAAATACCATCTTTCTGGCGAAGGTGTTGTAAAAACATCTGCTGAAATGGTTGACTGGTACGAAGAGCTTTCTTCTAAATACCCAATCATTTCAATCGAAGACGGTTTAGATGAAAACGACTGGGAAGGTCACAAGCTATTAACTGAGCGCCTTGGCAAAAAAGTTCAATTAGTTGGTGATGATTTATTCGTAACTAACACTAAGAAGCTTGCTGAAGGTATTGAAAAAGGAATCGGCAACTCCATCCTTATCAAAGTTAACCAAATCGGTACATTAACTGAAACTTTTGATGCAATCGAAATGGCTAAGCGCGCAGGTTACACAGCTGTTATCTCTCACCGTTCTGGTGAAACAGAAGACAGCACAATCGCTGACATCGCTGTGGCTACAAACGCTGGTCAAATTAAGACTGGTGCACCATCACGTACTGACCGTGTAGCGAAATACAACCAATTACTTCGTATCGAAGATCAATTGGCTGAAACAGCTCAATACAACGGCCTTAAATCTTTTTACAACTTGAAGAAGTAATTCTATATAAGTGTAAGCCCTCGTTCCTCGTTGGACGAGGGCTTTTTTAATTCCTGAAAATGTCAAGCAGGGAAATCGCAAGGTTGTGTTTAATAATACAATAAACAACTTGCGATAGGGATTGGGGTAAAACGATGAAAAACTATTTCAAACAACTATCATGGGCACAGTGTGTGATGATTATGATTGCAGTTATGGTCTTGGGTATCTTTTCTTATTATCAAACGACAGGTTCACTTCCTTTTCAAAAGAAACCTGTTACGGTAATGGTGCAAACATCAAAGGATGGTCAATCAGCGATTAAAATCGATGACCCGGCCAGCAAAGAAATTGAAAAGGATTTCCCTATGAATATGACAGAAGATGAAGTCATGGATGCGATTCATAAAATGTCTCATCAAAAAGTGGAGGCCAGTAAGAAGTGGGGAGCAATCCCGCTGACACCCGGTCGTGTCAATCAACTTTTAAAAGTAGTTCAAAGCAATCACTATGCTAATTCCTCCGTATACATAGACATTTTAGAGCGCTGGTCTAAAGGGGATTTTTCAGCGGTAGACAAGGATCATAACAGAATCTGGAATTTACAGGGCGGAACCATAGGCAAGGCAGTGGGAATTTTATCGGTGGAAGAGGAGAAGGCGTATATTGAAGAGAATTTTAAGATTAAACGCTAGGGCTTAAGGGATCTTGTCACAATAACGACTATTGTCTAAAGGGAAATTGTATGGTAAATTTAATATACTGTGAACTGTACGTCTAACAGGAGGTGGCTTACATGCATGCATTAGTCGTAACATTATTAGTTATCGTTAGTATTGCTCTTATTGCAGTCGTTTTACTACAGTCTGGTAAGAGTGCTGGTTTATCTGGTGCCATTTCTGGCGGTGCTGAAACTTTATTCGGTAAGCAAAAGGCACGAGGAATGGATTTGATCCTACACCGGATTACGGTTGTATTATCCGTACTATTTTTCCTACTTGCGCTTGCGGTTACTTATTTTAAAATTTAATCTAAACATCCAAACCTAGCCGTTGTGCTGGGTTTTTTGTTTTTAATTGGGGATTTGCAGGGGGGCGGGATTATTAGGAAAGTTGGCGGAAATAGCGTTCAAGTTCGCGGAAAAAAACATAAGTACCCGGAATCCTAGGTGGCGGCATACCTCAAATGAGGTGTTTACGGAAATAATTCAAAAATCCACGGAATTAATGGAAGAACGTATGGAATTAATTAGAAAACAT
>NZ_JBALNF010000021.1:368-136706 GCF_036962465.1 Neobacillus vireti | reverse complement strand
GACCGTTATGAACCCCTCTAACAGCTCGACTCGTCCATCTATTAGGCAGCCCATTACCCCTTACCGCTAATAATACCCATAGCTTATGTTTACTTCACTTTACTAAATACAAAGAAAAGCACCAGCCTTAAAGCCGGTACTTCTCTCCCCTGGATTATATTTGATTCTTTAACTTTTCAAGTTCCTTACTTAGCTCTTCCTCGCTCACATAGCTATCGTATGCTGCATCAATCTGGGCTAATGGAGCTGTAAATTGATTTCCCGCCTGGACTTCCGCTTCCATCATTAAAATCCTATCTTCGGCACGGGCCACGCCTCTCGCAATATCATCGGTATGGAAGGACACCGTTGCTTTCTGAATTTGTTTCATCGACTGTGCAACATTGGCACGGGAAGCCAGCAAGACTTTTTTATGCTGCAATTGATTGTACGTTTCCTTCAGCTCGTCCAATTTTTCAACAAGGATTTTGGTTTGTCCCTTAAGCGCCTCTAGTTGCTCCTGATATAAATGCAGCTGCTTTTCTTGGGTGAGCTTTTCTTGCACAGCCAATTTTGCGATTGCTTCTTCGCCATGTTCAATTGCTAGCTTGGCTTGACGAGTCCGTTTATCTACTAAAGTTTTCAATTGCGAAATGAGGATTGCTTGCTTTTTTTCTACAAAAATTTGTCTAGCTAGGGCTTTCTGGCCTTTGACAATTTCCTGTTCCATCTCCCTAGAATATTCATTTAACATCGCAATCGGATCTTCGATACCGTCTAGTAATCCATTCAATTCCGCCATTGTAATTGTTTTTAATCGTTTAAAAATACCCATGTTATTCATTCTCCTTTTTTGTTAATAGATTTTTTTCCCATTGATCTAAAATACTCGCATTTTGGTTTGTTACGGGTATGTGTGAACCGACAAGTGAAGTGTCAATAAACTGCTTCATGGACGAGGCTTTTGACTTCTTTCTAAACCATCTTACTAATAGAACGAGAACGGCTAGTCCAATAATTAGGAAAAGCCAAGGAAATCCGCCTTCATGGTGGGCACCATTCATCATGTGATGATGATCGAAACCGCCTCTCTGCCTCATGCCACCTTGCTGCGGTAATCCGCCCTGTTGACCTGTTCCGCTTGATGGGGTCATTCCACCAGGACGCCGTCCTCCTTCTCGGCCTCTATCGCCTCCTAATAGAAAGTGGACCACATTGAACACCAAAACGGCAGCTGCAACAATCACTCCCCAAAAAACACCCTTTTTTACTCTTGTATTCATATCCTTATCTCCTTTCGTTACTTGATAGATTGAATAATAATAGAGTTTGGTGAAAACTTGGTGAAAAAGAGGGAGCATGGGGACGGTTCTTTTGCTTCGGAAGCATGAGAACCCTTTCAAGCTTTTTGTAAAGGGTTTCATACAAAGGTTCATATTTATGTCACATTTATTGTGAAAAACTTCACAAACTAGTGATATACTAACACCATCAAGTTGTTAATTTAGTCATGACATCAAGGATAGCTTATCTAGTTTATTAAATTTCATATAAAGAGGAGAAATCATCATGGAAAACAGAAATAAGAAAGTAAATCGAGTAGTGTTAATTGGAACAGGTGCAGTCGGATGCAGTTATGCTTACTCTATGATTAATCAAGGTGTAGCAGAGGAATTAGTTCTCATTGATGTGAATGAAGCAAAATCAGAAGGCGAAGCGATGGACCTTAATCACGGAATCCCATTTGCTCCATCTCCGATCAACGTATGGAGCGGTACTTACCAAGATTGTGAAACGGCGGACTTAGTGGTTATTACAGCGGGACTAGCGCAAAAACCAGGTGAAACTCGCTTACAATTAGTCGAAAAGAACACAAAAATCTTTAAAGAAATCGTAAAAAACATCATGGCGAGTGGCTTTGACGGTATCTTCTTGGTCGCAACCAACCCAGTCGACATTTTAACCTATGTGACTTGGAAAGAGTCTGGTCTGCCAAAAGAGCGGGTGATTGGTTCTGGTACCGTCTTAGATTCAGCTCGTCTCCGTTTTGCGCTTGGCCAGCATTTCAACATGGATACACGGAATGTTCATGCGTATATCATCGGGGAACACGGGGACACGGAACTTCCGGTTTGGAGCCGTGCTTCAGTAGGGGTGGAAAGACTTGAAGAACTCCCAGCTGAAAAACTGAACAAAGAATGCTTAGAAAACATTTTCGTTAATGTCCGTGATGCGGCTTACCATATCATCGAACGAAAAGGTGCTACCTATTATGGCATCGGCATGTCCCTTGTCCGGATTACCAAAGCAATTTTAAATAATGAAAACTGTATCTTAACAGTATCTTCTTATTTAGATGGCCAATATGGACAACAAGATGTGTTTATCGGCGTTCCAGCTGTCATTAACCGTGGCGGAATCCGTGAAGTGATCGAAATCGACTTAAATGAAAAAGAAAAACAGCAATTTAACCACTCTGTTACTGTATTAAAGGAAACCATGCAACCTGTAATCTAAGTAGACCTTTGTCAGAGATGAAATCTCTTAATGAAAGCAGATGAAAATATGAAAACGATCAATCATACTAAAAAAGGTTATTTTATGATGGCGGTTTTATGGCTTGCCTATGTAACCTTTGCGATGAACTGGGTGGCAGGATCTTCCTTGACACCGCAAATCACCGAAACATTTTTCGGTGGACCGGTCGATCCGCTTATTTCTCAATTAGTGAACTATTCGATTACGACAGCGCGTGTATTTGCCAACATTTTAGCAGCCATTGTCCTGATGAAATTAGGACCCAGAAAAGCAGCAGGTACGGCGATTGGCCTGTTAATGATGGGGCTTGTGGCGATTTATCTGCCTAATTATTGGGCCTATACAGTCGCTCGGATGGTCATGGCCGTTGGAGGCTCGATGGTGATTGTCTACATGAACCCAATCGTAGCCCACTATGTAAAAAATTCAAAAACAAAGCTGCGCATAAATGCCGCCAATACAGTTGCCTATAATGCTGGTGCCTTTATTGTCGCCGTCTTATTCACCGTTTTTGCCAAGCAAATGGTCGCCAATTGGCGCGTAACGTTAACGTTTTTTGCTTCTTTAACGATTCTTTTCTTTATTGGCTGGCTTTGGAAAGCAGAGAACTTTGAGACAAAAGAAACGGGTGAAAAAACAGAGAAGTATGGTTACAAAGATGCGCTCAAGGATGGATTTCTCTGGCGCTACGGCTTGGCGTTTGCTTCCTTTTTAACGCTGTATGTCCTATCGCTCGTGAGCTTTAAAGCGATTTTTGACCAATATACCTTGTTAAATGGATCAGTGACAAACCTGTTAATTTCAGGCTTCGGTATTCTTGGTACGTTTGCCGGGATTACCATCGGAAATAAAGGGGTACCGCGGAAGCCAACCCTTCTGTTCTCTGGAATAGTCATGGTAGGAACGTTTGCCCTTGCAATTGTGTTCGCGAATAAAATTCCGCTCCTATCTTACACGCTTATTTCGATTTCCGGATTTGCGATGTATATCCAGTACCCAATCTTTTTGAATCTCCCTCATGAATTAAAAGGGATGACACCTCAAAGATTGACGATTATGTTCGGATTATTTTGGGCCATTGCCTACGCGGGCCAAACGATCGCAACCATTATTTGGAGCTACATTTTAGGATCTTCCGGATACACACCAGCCATGATCTTCTTCATCGCTGCCTCCAGCCTGTACATCTTCCTGGTCGCTACCTTCCCAGAAACAAGGCAGAAGGAAGCAGCTACAAAGAAAGCAGCATAATTGGTGGGAGCATAGGGACGGTTCTTCTGCTCACAGTTTTTGGGTGCATAGGGACGGTTCTTCTGCTTCGAAATTAGAATACATGCTTAAGTAAATTAAGGAAGTTAAAATAGCAAAACCCCCTTCGCCGAATTTGCGAAAGGGGGTTTGTTTTTAACTTTGGAGGAAGCAAGAGAACCGTCCCCTCGCTTCATATTCCTTTATTTTATTGATCCGAGTTGCGTGCCTTCCGCCTTCAAAGGGGGTTGTTAACCATATTTTCGCGATATCGCGGGCTAGGCCTGGGCCGATGACACGTTCTCCCATCGCTAAGATATTGGAATTGTTATGCTCTCTTGTTGCCTTAGCACTAAACGTATCGTGCACCAGTGCACAGCGTATTCCCTTTACTTTGTTTGCCGAAATACTCATTCCAATCCCCGTGCCGCAAATTAAGATACCTCGTTCTACTTCACCACTTGCTACCTTTTCCGCAACAGGAATAGCATAATCCGGATAATCAACAGAAGTGTCACAATCACACCCTAAATCTAAGTATTCAATTTTCATCTCTTCTAGCAATGAGATGACCTCATTACGAATATTTATACCACCATGATCAGATGCAATCGCTACTTTCATTTTACCTTCCCTCCAACAGTCCATTAACGTTAATCTTCTTTTTTCTCCTCGGAACAATCCTGACACATTCCATACCACGTTTTAACGCCTTCCGTACTTTCAACGACGTCAATTACTTCTTCACACACTTGGCAAATAATCGTACCTTGTTTTTCCATTAATTTCTCGCCCATTTTCGCTTCCCCCTAAATTTTTGGTTATTAAAAACTTATTGATTTAAGCAACAATAAAGCGCATACTTTTCTAACCTAAAAGCGTTTCTAGTAATCTATATTTATCCTGCTTATCCGCTATCTCAGAATTTACGCAGCCGAGTTCTTTATGAATCATTTTATTTTCTTTGATCCCAACAGCTAGGCCCGAATCTCCATTCATCAACAGTTCCACTGCCTTAACGCCCATCTTACTGGCTAATACCCGGTCAAATGCGGATGCATTCCCCCCTCTTTGGATGAACCCTAATGAGGTGGTTCTTACACTAATGTTTAATTTCTTTTCAATGTAGTGCTGCAAGTCTGGCAAATCATACATTCTTTCTGTAACGATGACCAGGTTATCATTTCTTCCATTACTCATTCTCGAACGTAATTTTGAACAAATCGAATATAAATCTAATGGATGTTCTGGAGTAGATATGATTTCTCCTCCACCTGCTAAAGCAGCATATAAAGCTAAATCACCGCAATATCTTCCCATCACTTCGACAATCGTTGTCTTATCATGAGAATAATCCGTATCCTTAATTTTACTGATACACTCCAATACCGTATTTAAAGTGGTGTCAAATCCGATTGAATAATCGGTATAAGCTAAATCATTGTCAATGGTTCCAGGGATTCCAATCACATTTATACCTAATTTATGTAACTTTTCGGCCCCTTTAAAAGATCCTTCCCCACCTATGACAATCAAGGAGTCTATACCGAGATCTTCCAATATAGTAACAGCCTTCTTACGTCCTGTTTCCTCCATAAATTCTATGGATCTGGACGTTTTTAAAATCGTTCCTCCGCGTTCAGCTATATCTTCTACTTCTTGGGATGTTAATGGATGAATTTTACCATTCAATAAACCTTGGAATCCGCCCTGTATCCCCATTACTTCCATATTATAATGACTTGCTGCTTTTACTACTGCCCTTATAGCCGCATTCATTCCCGGGGCATCGCCGCCACTTGTTAGAACCCCTAGCTTCTTCATGACCCATACACCTCATATGCAATTCAGCATTTTATTGACTGATTAAATTCTGTAATGACCGATTTTCTTAACTAGATTTTTTCAATTTATATTCGACACTCTTACTTTGAACCTTTCCTGACTGTTTTACCAAGAAAACTATAATACAAGAACTGATGAGCATACTCACACCTAAGAAAACCATACTTGTATGAAAAGATCCCGTTGTATCTTTAATATAGCCCACAATGTAAGGTCCAAAGAATCCACCAAGATTTCCGATACTATTGATAAGGGCAATCGCGCCTCCTGCTGCAGCCCCAGTTAAGAAAGAAGGTGGAATGGCCCAAAATGGTGCGTATGCTCCAAATGCTCCGCATAATGAAATGGTTAGAAATACAAAAGATAGGATAATGCTTATATCGGAAATATAACTGCTAACAATCATCGCAATGGCACTTATGGTTAAACAAACAGCAACATGCCAGCGTCTCTCATTCTTTTTATCTGAATGGTTGCCAACTAGTATCATCGTCACCATGGCTATAATATACATAGGGAATAAAATCCAGCCCATAGTTTGAGTGCTAAGAGATATTTTTTCAGATAAACCTTTCGAAATGGTTGGTAAAAACATGTTAATCCCGTAATAGCCAATCATCCAGCAAAAATATCCCGCTGATAAAATAAGAACGTCACGGTCCTTTAAAGCCTGCAGGAAAGTGTAGTGTTTTACTTGCTGCTTTTCAAGTTTCTCTTTTGTTGTAACGTCAATTAACCATTTTTTCTCTTCTTTGTTCAACCAATTTACTTCTTTAATTTGATCATCTAGATAGAAATAACATATAATACCCAAGATTACAGATGGAATGGCCTCAGAAATAAACAACCATTGCCATCCTGCCAACCCAAACCAGTTAACGCTTAGCAGGAAAGTACATAATAGAGCACCTATGGCATTTGTACTCGGTATGGCAACCATAAATCCTGCAATCGCTTTCCCATGATGTTTCGTTTGATAAAAACCGCTTAAATAAGAGACCATACATGGATAAAAACTCGCCTCAGCAACTCCTAAAAGGAATCGGACTGTGTAAAATTGCATGGGAGTCTGGACGAAAGTTTCTAAAAAGGCAAGGATGCCCCATGTAATCATGATCCTGCTAATCCATTTTCGCGGTCCAATTTTTGCCATCATCGCACTGCCCGGTACCTCTAAAAGAAAATATCCAAGGAAAAAAATTCCGGCTCCAAATCCGAAAATAGCATTCGAAAAACCTAAATCATTGTTTAATTGCAGGGCTGCATATCCAATATTCACCCTATCAAGTACAGATATTGAAAAACATAAAAATAAAAATGGAATTAATCGTAACGTAACTTTTTTAGTAGCTGAACGCTCAAGTGCATGTTGATCCAAAATAATTCCCCCTCATGATGTTATCCCTTCCTTATTCCATACTTTCATCCAATTAAGGTTACAGGGAATTAAATTCTCCTTGGAAAAGTACCTCTTCCGGTAAAATTTAGACTATTAAACAAATTGCAAACCCATTCATGAAACGCTTTCAATAGAACTTAAAAATATACTTTCACACACAGATAGATAGGATGTTCAATGATTCTCTATAAATGGCAACCTCATAGTCTCCGATTATTAAAATTCTGTAGGCGATTTTTTACTCATTTTGTCTACTTGTATACTAAGTTACCTTTATTTTTGTGTTAAGTATATCTTTGCATGTAAGGGTTGTCAATACGATTTAGGGGTAAAACTTAATAGTCTAATCTTTCCAATACCGATCATATAAGTTTTTCATATGTTTATTCATGACTTCTACTGCCTCTTTTTCGTCGTGGTCCTCAATCGCTTTTATTAGTAATTGATGCTCTTTAAAATTAATGTCACGATAATCCGGTCGAGTGACCGTTCGATCCCGAATAAATTTCCACATTTCTTGTTGTTTCATGGCATTACTAATAGCGGCCATAATATTAATTAGTAAGTCATTGTGAGAGGCTTTTGCAATACTAAAATGTAATTTGTGGTCTGTTTCTGGTACATAAACTCCAGCCATGGTTTCATTCTTCATCTCTTCGATGGTCGAACGAAGTTCCTCAATATGTTCATCCGTTGCTCTTTGAGCAGCAAATTTTATAATGAGAGGCTCTATAGTCATCCTTGCTTCAACAATATCTTCTGGGGATATTGATTTAAAAAAAATGGCAGATTCAGAATGATCAGGTGTGATTTGGTTACTTTTCACATAAACTCCTTCACCTTGACGGGAATAGACAAACCCATTTAATTCCAATGCACTTAAGGCCTGTCGAATGGGAACACGGCTTACACCGAATAGTTCGCACAACTCTCTTTCGGCAGGAAGTTTATCGCCTTTTTTAAAGGAACCCAATTCGATTTCAGAAAGGATTTGATGATAAATTTGCATATATAATTTCTTACTGGCCACTGGATTAAAATTAATAACAACCACTCCTCTCCGTAAAGTGTCCACCTGAAATTACACAGGCATTCCTAACTGGAATGCCTGTACAGTAAGGTTAAAATTAATCCATGTGTGATCCGCCATTAATATCAATTTCTTCTCCTGTAATGTAGGATGCTTCTTTTGAAACTAAGAAAGCAATCGTTGCCGCAATCTCTTCCGTCTCACCTGGTCTTCCCATTGGAATTCCGTCGATCACTTTCTTTGCTTCCTCTTCAGGAAGGGACTTCCAAATGTCTGTATTAACAAGACCAGGTGCTACACAGTTTACGGTGATTCCATCAAGGGCGACTTCACGCGCAAGATTCTTCGAGAATCCTAATACGGCAGCCTTTGAAGCGGAATAGTGCGGTCCGCCAAATACGCCGCCGCCTCGTTTAGCAGAAACGGATGAAAGACTAACAATTCTGCCATACTTTTGTTCTTTCATCGGTTTTAGTACAGCTTGGGAGCATAAGAACAGACCAAACATGTTTACATTAAATACTCGGTTGATGTCCTCATATGTCATATCTTCAACGGTTACCTTTTGTGAGATTCCAGCATTATTTACAAGGATATCAATTCTGCCAAAGCTTTCGAGAACCTTTTCTACCATGGCCTCATTCGACTCTTTACTGGTGACATTCAGTTCTACTCCTAACGCCTTTCCGCCTGCTTCCTCAATCGCATTGACGGTATCCTGAATTCCTTCCATATTAAGGTCAGCCACAACTACTGCTGCTCCTTGTTTTGCAAGGGTTAGTGCAATTGTACGTCCAATTCCCCTTTTTGAACCACTGCCTGTAACGATTGCTACTCTATTGTTTAATTCAAACATGTTTCTTCTCTCCTCGATGATTTTTTAGTTTTTTACTAGATCTTTTGCTGTAGATACAATATTTTCAATCGTAATCCCATTTAGCTCTAACAACTTTTCATACGGAGCGGATTGCCCAAACTGATCCTGAACTCCAATTCTTCTTACAATCCCCTTGCCTTCCTCGGCCACTACTTCACATACGGCACTTCCTAAACCATTTAAAATATTATGATCCTCAACAGTAATGATTTTTCCAATATTTAAACATTCTACGACAGCTTCCCGATCTAGCGGCTTTATCGTATGCATGTCTAATAGTTTTACAGATATTTTTTCTTCTTCTAATCGCTTGGCAGCTTCTAAAGCGAGATAGACAGTGTCACCATTTGCAATAATCGCAATATCTTTTCCGTCCTTAATCTGCTTTGCTTTTCCAATCGTAAATTCTTCATTTTCATCATATAACATCGGTACTGTATCTCTCGTAAAACGAAGGTATACCGGACCATACATTTCAGCCGCTTGTTCGACTAATTTTCTAGTAGAATGATAGTCAGCACCCATAATAACCGTCATATTTGGAATGGTTCTTAGTACACCCATATCTTCAATAGCTTGATGACTTGCCCCATCATTCGCTGGAGTAAGTCCGCCATGAGAACAAGCAATTTTTACATTTAGGTTCGGATAACAAATTTCTTGTCTGATCTGCTCCGCCATTCTTAATGAACCAAATACAGCGTAAGTGCTTACAAATGGGATCTTACCTGTTGTCGCAAGTCCTGCCGCTAATCCAGCGCCATTTTGTTCTGCTATACCAACATTTACATGCTGATTTGGAAATTTATTTGCAAATGCGGTAGTCTTACATGATTTACCGATATCAATATCCACCACATAAATATTTTTATTTTTTTCCCCTAAACGGACAATTTCATCACCGAATGCTTCTCTGGTAGCTTTTTTAAGTAAAATATCTTTTTCCATTAAGCTCATTATTTTAACCCTCCTACTACTTCTTCAATTGCATTCAGAAACTCGACATCATTCGGAGCAACACCATGCCATCCACATGAATGTTCCATAAAAGAAACTCCCTTACCTTTTACTGTGTTAAGAACAATACATTTTGGCTTTCCGTTTTTAACTTCACGAATATCATCTAGTGTTTCAACAATCTCTTCCATCGAGTGTCCATTGATTCTTTTCGTTTCAAAGCCAAACGCCGCAAATTTCTTTTCTAAATCTTGGTTTGGCATAATTTCTTCGGTTGTACCATCAATTTGCAATCCATTATCATCAACAAAAACAACTAAATTATCTAACTGATATTTAACAGCACTTTGTGCAGCTTCCCAAATTTGGCCTTCTTGACACTCGCCATCTCCTAACATAGCGAACACTCGGTAAGTCTTTGAATCCCGTTTGCCTCCTAGTGCCATACCAACTGCGCAAGAAAGTCCCTGTCCTAAAGAGCCTGTAGAAATATCAATACCTGGACACTTTTTCATATCTGGATGCCCTTGGAATGGAGATCCATACTGTCTTAACGTGTAAATGGTGTCATACGGTACATATCCTCTTAAAGCTAATGCTGAATATTGAATTGGGCATACATGCCCTTTTGATAAAACAAACCGATCACGATCTTCCCATTGGGGATTATTTGGATCAATGTTCATTTCCTTAAAATAAAGTGCGGTTACCACATCAGCTGCAGATAAGGAGCCTCCTGGATGCCCAGATTGTGCTTCGTGAATCATCGTAAGAGCTGTTTTCCTCATTTCGATTGCTTTTTGCTTTAATTCTTCAATGCCAACAACTTTCATACTAGTCACCTCATCTAATTTTGATAACCTGTTACAATTACCTTGTTGTGTTCTTATGTTCTTGTCTACTTGTCTACTAAGTTAACTTATGAACTCAGTATAACACCGTTTCCATTTTTGTCAACACGAATTTTTTAAAAAATTAACCAATGGGCAATTCTATAAAATCTGACCTTTTAAAACAAAAAAACCTTCGGTCAACAAAAGTTGATCCGAAGGGCTGAGATTCATATACTTTTTAACTAGTTTTTTCTAATTTATTCTTGTCATTCGACTTTAAAATCTTGCCTGACTGTTTTACTAAGAAAACAACAATTAAGGAGCCCAGAATCATACTTACACCTAAGAAAACCATACTGGCATTAAATGATCCTGTTAAATCTTTAATATACCCAACAATATAAGGTCCAAAGAATCCACCAAGATTCCCTATACTGTTAATAAGCGCAATAGCTCCTGCAGCGGCTGCTTCCGTTAAGAAAGATGGAGGAATAGACCAGAATGGAGAGTAGGCACCAAATGCTCCACAAAGGGCGATGGTTAAAAAGACAAACGATAAAACAATACTCGTATTGGCCACCAAGCTGCTAATAACCATTGCAACCGCACTGGTTGTTAAACATGCAGCAACATGCCAGCGCCGCTCGTTCTTTTTGTCGGAGTGGTTACCAACTAGATACATTGTAACCATGGCACAAACATACATGAATCCTAACACCCAACCCATTGATTGGGTACTAAGGGAAGTTGCTTCTGTTAAACCTTTTGAAATGGTTGGTAAAAACATGACTATTCCATAGTAGCCGATCATCCAGCAAAAATATCCAACCGATAAGATTAAAACATCACGATCCTTTAAAGCCTGCAAGAATGTATAGTGCTTTACTTCCTGTTTTTGAAGCTTCTCTTTTGTTGTAATGTCAATGAGCCATTTTTTCTCGTCTTTATTTAACCATTTTACATCTTCAATTTTATCATCAAGATAGAAATAGCAAATGATACCTAAAATTACGGCCGGAATCGCTTCCATAATAAATAACCATTGCCATCCCTCCAGTCCTAACCAGTTAACTCCCAGTAAGTAAGTGGAAAGTGGCGAACCTAATGCATTCGCACCTGGAATAGCAATCATAAATCCTGCAATAGCCTTTGCATGATGCTTAGTCTGATAAAAACCGCTTAAGTAAAATACCATACATGGATAAAAACTAGCTTCCGCAACCCCTAAAAGAAATCGCGCTGTATAAAATTGCATAGGAGTTTTGACGAAAGCCATTAAAATAGCAATGATGGCCCATGTAACCATGATTCTACTAATCCATTTTCTTGGCCCAATTTTCGTCATAATCGCACTGCCCGGTACCTCTAAAAGGAAATAACCAAAGAAAAAGATTCCTGCCCCAAATCCAAAAACCGCATTAGAAAAGCCTAAATCTTGGTTCATTTGTAGTGCTGCAAATCCAATATTTACTCGATCTAGTATCGAAATTGTAAAACATAAAAATAAAAACGGAATTAATCTTAACGTAACCTTTTTAGTAGTTGAACGCTCTAATAGAAAATGATCCAAAATAATTCCCCCTATACTCTCTTAGAAATTTTGTAACCCCTTACATAAAACTTTTTAAAAACTTTTCATTCTTTCTTTCTACTAATAAAAGATGGAAGAACACATAGCATTAAAGCTACAAAAGTATTTTATATTTAAAATTTCAATAAAACTTTTATGGTGTTTTCCAATTTTTGATCTACTATATTAATAGCACTCTTGATATCTTCAATCGGCACAATCTTTGTTATAAACAAAGAGCTATCAAATAAATTAGCTTCTATTGCCTCAAGCGCAATCTCAAAATCCTCTCTCACATACATGTTGGAGCCAATTAATTCGATCTCTTTATTTTGTATGTAGGAAATGTCAATTTCCGGTCTTTTCCCAAAAAGAGCGACATCAGATACTTTTCCGCCCCTTTTGACAATCTTGAAAGAATCATTCAGGACAGATTGAATTCCAACCGCAATAAATACTGTGTCTACTCCTTCACCATCTGTCTCTTCTAATATTCTTTCAACTGCATCCTCATTAGTTGTATTAATGAGAGAAGTGGCACCTAGTCTTTTGGCAATATCTAAATTATAATCCAATGCATCTGTTATGAAGATCGTGGTTGCACCTGCGTTTTTTGCAGCGATCATTAAACCCAAGCCTATTGGGCCTGCTCCGAGAATAGCCACTTTATCGTTGTGACCGATTCCAGCCTTTCTAACAGCATGAACGCCTACTGCAAGGGGTTCGATTATAGCTCCCTGTTCAAAAGATATTTTATCTGGTAACTTTACAATTGTGTTTTCCGGAACAACGATATATTCCCCGAAAGAACCGATCCATTCTTGTGTACCTAACACTCTTTTTTCTTTACAAATATGATAGTTTCCAGCTTTGCAAGGTCTGCAAACACCACATCCATATTGAGGCTCCACTGTAACGCGGTCCCCCACTGAGACCCCCTTGACTTCTGACCCTGTTTCTACAACCACCCCTGCAAGCTCATGTCCTGATATGACTGGTGGGATTCGAAAAGGATGTGTCCCGTGGTAAGCATGAATTTCTGAGCCGCATATTCCAGTTACGACCACTCGAATTTTGACTTCATTAGCATGTTTTATTACCGGTGAACTAACCTTTTGTAAACGAATCGAAAATGGTTTATCGATGACTGCTGCTCTCATATTCTCCTCCTTTTTAAAAGTTTTTAAATTCTTGTTTACTTGTCCTCTTGTTCACTTGTCTACTAAGATGTTATGTATTTAATATACTTTTCCTGATTTTGTTTGTCAATAAGTTATGAAAATAATCTAATAATTTAGAAAAAAAGGATTGGTGAATGAGAAGGGATTAGATTAATAGAGAATTAAAAAATTCCCCATCACTATTTTCATGGGGAATTTAGAATATTGATACTATACAGTTTTGAAGGATTAATTCATTTAATCCTTCCAATACCGATCATATAAATTTTGCATATGGTTCGTCATTATTTCCACTGCTTCTTTTTCGTTACGATCCTCAATCGCTTTAATAAGTAATTGATGTTCTCTGAAATTAACGTCCCTGTAGTCTGGTCGAGTTACTGTCCGATCTCGAATAAATTTCCACATTTCCTGTTGTTTCATCGCATTGATAATAGCAGCCATGATGTTGATAAATAAATCATTATGAGAGGCCTTGGCAATAGCACCATGTAATCTCTCATCTGTTTCTGGTACGTATACGCCAGCCCTTGTTTCCTCTTCCATCTGTTTTATGGTTGAGCGAAGCTCCTCTATGTCTTCATCTGATGCTCTTTGGGCTGCAAATTTAACAATAAGTGGCTCGATGTTCATTCTTGCCTCAACGATATCTTCAGGGGTGATGGATTTAAAGAAGGATTGATCAGTTGCAAGTTGATTGCTCTTCACATAAACGCCTTCCCCTTGACGGGAATAAATAATTCCATTTAATTCTAAGGCGCTCAGGGCCTGTCGAATAGGAGCACGACTTACACCGAACATTTCACATAGTTCTCTTTCAGCTGGCAGTTTATCACCTATTTTAAATGAACCCGATTGGATTTCTGAAAGAATTTGATTATAAATTTGCATATATAATTTCTTGCTGGATACTGGATTAAAATTCATAATAATCACCTCTTTTTACTATTTGTACGTTGTATTCTAAGTAAGTAATTAGACATGTTTAATTATAATGATATTTATGCAAAAGAGCAATAAACTTAAAGTTTTAAAGGTTTAACCAAATGATTTACCTATACTCCATATAACATTTTCTTAAACCAAATAAAGGGGACGGTCCTTATGCTTCGGAAGCATAAGAACCGTCCCCTCGCTTACTAACTGAAACCCGCACTAAGTGCGTACCAGATCTGCTCCTTTACTAAAAGAAGGTTTGTTGTCAATCCCAGGTCAAAATGAAATGGCAGACTGATAAAGTTAAGTGTGAAGAAGTAGCCAGCAAACACGGTCTGGGCAAACAGGATAAGTCCTAAAATTACAGCTGGAACAAATTTCGTTTGAACCAATGCCGCCTTCCTCTTCGGATTGCTTCGCGACATAAATGATTGCCTGCACACCTTAAATGCACTAATCATTGACTGCATAAATAACACCGATGCTAGGAATATACTAAGATGAACGAGAAGCATTTCGACGTTAACATATACAGGTAAAACCGATACGTAGCTGAAATAAACAGGCAGGGCCAATAGAGCCATAACGGACAGTCCCCAAACCACGCCAAATGCGTTGCGGACCCACAACAGTAAAGCAACGACACTAAGTCCTAAATACAGATAAATAACTAAATGATAGTTTCCTCTTGTTACCAAATAAAACAAACCAATCGCAACCAGCGATGCGCCCGTGTAGCCTGCATACGAAATGAGTGCTTTTTTAAACAGTGAAAGATCACTCCCCGTCGTCTGGCCTGAACCATCCCGAAATAGACGGATTTTACCGCCTTCCAAGCAAACGCTTATGGTAAGATTGACCAAGTTATGAAAATGGGCTAAATAAACCCTGATAAAAGGGAGCATGCTCCCCACCAATGCGGCAGCCAAGTAGATCAGAATCAGCGTAGTCGTATCCAATGTAAATCCTCCTCTCTTTTCGTCGATAGAAAGAGAAGCACCAGCCTGTAAGGTGGTGCTTCTCATCCTGACTTATAATGCGGCCACTTTTTCCTTTTCGCTCTTTAACTTTTCAAGTTCCTTATTTAGCTCTTCCTCGCTCACATAATGATCAAATGCGGCATCAAATGTAGCTAACGAAGTGGCAAATTGATTGCCTGCCTGTACTTCTGCTTCCATCATTAAAATCTTTTCTTCTGCACGCGCTACGCCTCTTGCAATATCATCGGTATTGAAGGAAACGGTCACTTTCTGAATTTGCTTCATTGACTGAGCGACATTGGCGCGGGATGCTAACAAAATTTTCTTTTGCAGCATTTGGTTATACGTTTCCTTGAGCTGGTCCAATTTTTCAACAAGAATTTGCGTTTGTCCCTTAATCGACTCTAATTGCTCCACATATAGCTGCAGCTGGTTTTCTTTATTAATCTTTTCTTGCACGGCCAACTTCGCGATTGCCTCGTCCCCTTGTTCAAGTGCTAGCTTCGCCTGACGGGTCCGCTTGTCCACTACTGATTTTGTTTCAGCAATAAGTGCTGCCTGCTTTTTCTCTACAAAAATTTGTCGAGCTAAGGCATTCTGACCTTTGACAATTTCCTGTTCCATTTCTCTCGAATACTCATTTAACATGGCAATCGGATCTTCAATCCCATCTAGTAATCCGTTAATTTCCGCCATTGTAATTGTTTTTAATCTTTTAAAAATACCCATTTTATTCATTCTCCTTTTTAGTTAAAATAGTTTTTTCCCATTGATCCAAAATAGCAGCATTTTGGTTTGTGACTGGTATATGCGAACCTGCAAGTGAGGTATCAATAAACTGTTGCATCGATGATGATTTCGACTTCTTTCTAAGCCATCTTACTAGTAAAACAAGGACAGCCAATCCAATAATAAGGAAAAGCCAAGGGAATCCACCGCCGTGGTGCGGACCATTCATCATCTGGTGGCCCGCAAATCCGCCGCGGCCTCCCATTTCTCCATGGCCTCCTGGACCTCTAGCAAAAGCACTGCTTCCTCCTAGAAGAAAATGGAGTACGTTGATCACCATGACAGTTGAAGCAACGATGACTCCCCAGAAGATTCCTTTTTTCACTTTTGTATTCATCTCATTTTTGCCTCCTTTCGTTACCTGATGTAATGAATTTTAGACGGGAATGGTGAAAACTTGGTGAAAAGAGAAATTTATTTTAAAAAGATAAGGAATTCTTTAAAAATAGGTATCTTCTCTATCAATATTGATAAGAAACCAAAAAATAGTTTTGCTAACAAATGCCCCCCTTGTTCAAGGAAATTTTACTCATTCCTTAAGGATTCAGCTTAGGTTAAAAGAACCCTTTCTTCGTTAAAAGGATGCACAACCGACAAAAATCTAAGAACAATGTCGAATGCTGTCCATGGAGGTTACGATCCTCTTCTTTTTTGAAAGGAGGTGAAATAATGCACATCCGGCATTTCATTTTAATGGGGGTATTTTTAGGGGCGGCCGCTTTCCTGCCAAATAATGTATTTGCAGAGAAAAACGGAGCCGCCGGTCAACCGGAACCTCAAAACCCAGCAATACATACTCCTGTTGTAGAGAAAATCAAAAATCTACGGGTTACGGTAAAAGCAGCTCCCGTTGCACCTAAAAACGTAAATAAAAGTCAGGGTGGAGTAGTCCAAAAGCAAGTGACGAATCCCAGCAACCAGAAAGCCATGCCAATAAAATCTGCTCCACAGTCACCAAATAAGCCGAATAAGAGTATGGAAAAGGTAGTTCCTTCTATAGAAAAGAAGGTAAAGGCTTCTGAACCTGCAGAACCGGTGGCAAAGATGAAAGATACAGGACAAACAGGACGAGTAAAGACAACTGCTGTTACGAACAAAACTCCGGAGGTCCCTAAGTCACTTCCCTCAAATCAAACAAATTCTGAGGCGGAAACAAGCGGCCAGCCGCCAAGTTTAGAAGCGAAGTCTGCCACTATCACAGAGAATACTGAACCATCAGTATCATTAAAGACGGATACTACTCTAACCTTGGTGCAGAAACCGGTAAGTGATGCAGAAAACAAGACTCCATCTAACCATCGGAAGAATCTTGGGGACATTGAAATCATGAATATCCCTCCGCAGCGAGCGCAATCCTCGGGAGGGCAATCGAATGAACAGTTCAACCCAGGGGTAGGCACGACCATCTTTCCTGCAAATTTGTTTGACTGGGATGAATATTTTGGGTTGAACCTTGGCCCTATCTATACTTCGCGCCAGGCTAAGTTCTGTCATCAATGGAGCAATGCTCCACCTTCACCACCGCCAAAGGCAGCTCCTTTTTTCTTAACGTTTACCACTTATAACGATAATTAAAAGGAGCAAATTGGAATGAAAAATTACCTCAACACAAAGAAACTTGTAAAATCTATGCTAGTAACAACCGTATTATCTTTCGGACTCATGTCGGGAGGTCATTTTACGCTTGCGGCTGGACTTGATAAAGCAAAAGTGGAGCCTGTTAAAGCTGCTCAAGCAAACAGTTCCCAAAATATCCATGCCAGCGAAAAGAAAGCATCTCCTGTAGAACCTTCAAAGCCAGAGGTTGCTGTTCAGCCTGCAGCAGAAGTGAAAATCGAGAGTCAACCTGCTGAAGAAGGCGGAACGGTAAACTCGCAGGCTAGTGTACATGCCAGCGAAACAGCAGCCCCTGTGGTTTCTTCAAAGCCGGTAGTTCCTGTTCAGCCTAAAGCAGAAGTAAAAACTGAGAGTCAACCTAAAGAAGAAGGCAAAAGGGTAAACTCGCAGGCTAGTGTACATGCGAGTGAAACGGCACGAATGCATGCTAATCAAAATTCGGCAATCTTTGCCAATGAGTCATCGGCAGCAATAACTGAACCTGATACGATAGCGGAATATGTATTTGGATCAGATTCGGCTTCCTTACCAAATACGAATGGGGAAGATTTTTATCTAGGAAAGTTAGGTTATGGCAGCACGGTACAATTTGATCCAAGCACGGGCAGTGGAATTTATTTTAGTAGTGCAAGAGCAGAGAATGCTAGCTATATTTACGGTTATTGGTTTTTATCCGGTATACAAATGGCGCCAACTGGGACTTCTGCAAGTGATTGGGGTGTGCAGCAGGCAAAATTAGCACTAGCAAGCTACGAAACTATGAAGAGTGTATATGGTTCGAAAGTGAGACCTGTTATCTTTATTGATGTCGAATCGGCTTTAACCGGTATGAATGACTATGACTATGCAAATAATCAAACGATTTATACCGCATTTGTTAATTATTTAAATCAATATGGTGAAGGTGTAAAACCTGGTACCTATTCGTCTCCGTGGAACTGGGAACTAACGATGGGGAACTTTTCACCAAGCACACCTGGCGCTTATTGGGTTGCTTATTACCCTAGTGACATCCCTTCCGATTTGACAACGAGCAATCCTGATTGGCTCAATTTTCCTGGAACCAACGAAAAGGCCGAAATTTGGCAGTACGCTGGTGGAATGAATGACTATGATGTAGCATGGAAACTTCCGTAATGAACGATTAGGTAGAGTAGATAAGTTTAGAGTTTAATAGATTTTTACATAAGAAAACTCGCCAATATGAAGTGCACCAAAATTGTTAGCCATAAAACTAACAATGGAGGTGCCGTTCATTGCGGCGAGTTTTCTTCATTTTATATACAAACTACTATCATTTTCAGGGTAATTTTTCGAAAAAAAATATTTAATAGAATAAGCTGACTTCTCAGGATAACTTTCTTAGAGCAGCTTTAATCCACTCACAAAAATCAGTACCGCCACGACCGCCCGCAGCGGCCTGGTCGGAACCTTTGCGGAAATCGTACTTCCGATTAGGACTCCTGGAATAGAACCGATTAATAGATTCCCCACAAGCATATAATTAACATTTCCATATCCAATATGAAGCATCCCTGCGACCGTTACCAGTAGGAACGCATGAGTAATATCGGTACCAACCATCTCGGATGTCTTCATTTTATAAAGATAAATCATCGCGACAGCGAATAAAGAACCAGAACCTAATGAAGTGAGTCCGACAATAAAGCCAAACACGCAGCCTATTAAAATCGTTAAGCCTTTTTTTTCGCTCAAAGGCTTGGTCTGCCAACGATTAGGCCGTAACCGCTTCTCCATGAAAGTTTTGATAATGATCGCAATCGAGACAAATACCAATACATATCCCAGAGCGTGACGGATGATCTGTTCTTGGTTATGGTAGGCGGCTTCAAAGAAATGAAGGGCCGCGATAGCGATGACCGCACTCGGTATACTTCCCATTGCAAGATACTTAACCATTTGAACATTCACTGTTTTTTGCCGCCAATGTTGAACAACACCGAATAGTTTTGTGATTGAATTATAAACAAGGTCTGTTCCAACGGCAATTGATGGATTAACCCCTATTAAAATTAACACCGGTGTTAGGAGTGCGGCTCCACCCACCCCCGTCATCCCTACCAAAAAGCCAACCAATAGACCCATCAATGCAATCCCAATACTCATCTCTATCGCACGCCCTATCTTCATTTAATTCCAAGTATTTATATAGGATTATATATAATTATAGTAGTCTTGTAAATAACAAACTTCCTATAAATTCTGAGAATTCCTTAGACGTCGAATTTTATTGGATGAAAAAAATCCGGCCCCATTCTGGACCGGATCTCTTAGAGTAACGTGGCCAATCAAAAGCAGCCATTTTACTCCCTATTTAATTATTTTTTGGCTCAGCAGGAACTGATATTTCTTTAAGAGCTTCTCCAGCCTCATCACTGGACTGATTATTTACCGCCAAATCACCAAGAGAAACCATTCCAACCAATTTCTCATTTTCCACAATTGGAAGGCGGCGAATTTGTTCATGAGACATAATTTTGGCAGCTTCCTCAACTGACATGTCTTTGGTGCCTTTCACCACAATAGGATTTGTTAGTAATTCAGAAACGGGTGATGCCTCCGAAAGTTCATTTGCTAATCCTTTTATCACTATATCTCGGTCGGTAACGATGCCCACTAACTTCTCATTTTCACAAATGGGAATCGCACCTACATCCAATTCCTTCATTTTCATCGCAACTTCTTTACAAGTACTTTCAGGAGTACAGCAATCAACATCGGTCGTCATTACATCAGCAACATTCATTTTAATGCCTCCTTTATTACTTCTTATTTGATTCATACCCGCCAGATTTTATTGTTAAACATGATGATTGGAACCTTTTATGATGAAGGAGATGGGCTTTTTATGGTTAAATTTCCTTCATAGGCAAATGGAATTATGTGTTAAAATTTTGAAGGAAGAGTAAATGGTATCACTTACTAGTAGGGGGACATATGAAGAAAAAATTACTTATTGGAATTTCAATTTCACTCATTTTATTACTGTCGTGGTGGTCCAAATATTTATTTTTTGTACCACATTTCCAACCTGGCCCCAATAACACATTGATTTCTAAAAATGCCAAATTAGTATTAGTTCCTGACCCAGAAAGATTAGGGATTCACGAACCAAATTTTATTCCTTTTTGGAAAACGATAGGTGTAGTGGATGGCGAGATGAAAGGCACTTTATGGGGGTTTACCGATAAAGGAAAGAAATATGTATCCTATTACCACGATGGAGAAATGGTTGTGGGAAGTATTTATAGATACTCACATTGAATAGCTATAACTGCTGCTAATTCTTAAAATATAAACCCTATCAAATCAGCATTTATCAATAAAAAAGACCAAATCGCTATGCGAATTGGTCCTTTAAATGATTTGCTGATTGCAGTGCTGCTCTCCGTCAATCAACGAAGCTTCAAAATCAGCCTACGTGTTTAATCGTTTCCTCATTTTGATTTTTCTCTTTCATACGGCTGAAAATATTAGCCAAAACGGAACCAGATAAATTATGCCACACGCTGAAAATCGCACTTGGGACCGCTGCTAATGGTGAGAAATGAGCCGTTGCGATTGCAACACCCAAGCCGGAATTCTGCATACCAACCTCCATTGCCACCGCTTTTTGTTTTGCCAAATCCATCCCGCATAAACGGGCAAAGAAAAAGCCAATCAAGAATCCTAATAGATTATGAAGGATAACAACGCCAAAAATAAGCAGCCCAGTTTCGGCAATTTTAGCCGCGCTGCCTGCTACAACAGCCGATACAATCAACACAATCGCAATAACAGAAACAAGCGGCAAAGCTTTCGCACCAGCTCTCGCCTGTTTGCCAAATAACTTTTTAATAATAAAGCCGACTGCCAATGGAACGATGACCACTTGTATAATTTGAAGGAACAAGGATGCCACACTAACATCAACCCATTTGCTTGCAAACAGGAGAATTAACAAGGGTGTGACAATGGGTGCAAGAATCGTAGAAACAGAGGCAATCCCGACAGCCAGCGCCACGTTTCCTCTTGCTAAAAACACCATCACATTCGAAGCTGTTCCACTCGGGCAGCAGCCTACTAAAATAACCCCTACCGCGACTTCCTTTGGTAAATGAAGGCCGACTGCCAATAAAAACGCTAGCAGCGGCATGATCACAAAGTGACCAACGACCCCAAGCGCCACTTCTTTTGGTCTCTTAAATACTTCTTTAAAATCTGATAACTCCAGCGTTAGCCCCATTCCAAACATCACAATCCCTAACAGTGGAACAATATAGCCTCCAAGCCAGACAAAGTGAGTTGGAAAATTAAACGCAATGGCGGCAAAGATCAGCACCCATAACGTAAAGGTTTTTCCAGCAAAGCCGCTGATTTTCTCGATGACTCCCATAAATGTACCCCCTATATTTCTTTCGTTTATCTAAATAAATAATCTTTTAATATAGTAGAATAAATATTTAAAAAAATCAATATTTTCTATACAATAATTCTTTTTTGAAAAAGCCGAACAAAATGCAAAGGCTTACAGCTTTGAAGGATGATTTTAGTAAATCGTTCATCTGTGCATTTTTTGAAAATTTTCTATATAATTAAAATTATAATTTTTTTAAGGAGTAGACAAAATGCCAAAAACACTTACGAGAGCACCCTTTAAAGCCGATCATGTCGGAAGCTTTTTACGTCCAGAACGATTGAAACAAGCCCGTCTTCAAAAAGAAAACGGTGAAATCAGCGCGGAACAGCTTCGTGCGATTGAAGATGAAGAAATCATTAAATTAGTAGAAAAACAAAAAGAAGTAGGGCTTAAGGCCGTAACCGATGGCGAATTACGACGGGCCTGGTGGCACTTTGACTTCCTAGCGGGACTTGAAGGCGTTGAGTTTTTTGAAACAGACACGGGAATTCAATTTAATGGAGTCCAAACAAGAGCCCACGGTGTAAAAGTAACGGGTAAACTTGACTTTGGCCAGCATCCATTTATCGAGGACTATAAGTTCCTGCATAGTATTGCGGGCGACCATACAGCAAAATTTACGATTCCTAGTCCAAATATGCTGTTTTTCAGAGGAATTATTGAGGAAGCGGCTTATGCTGACAAAGAGGCATTCTTCGATGATTTAATTAAGGCTTACCAAAAAGCAATTCAGGCATTTTATGAGGCGGGCTGCCGTTATCTACAGCTAGATGATACGTCATGGGCAGTCTTCTTCTCTGAAAAAGGCCAACAACAAATTGCTGATAAAGGCTATACTCCAGAAGACTTAATTAAGATTTTCACTCGGGCTATCAATGAATCGATTGAGGGCAAGCCGGAAGATATGGTGATCACAATGCATATCTGCCGTGGAAACTTTAAGTCTACTTATACAGCAAGCGGCGGTTATGACAACGCATCTGAATATATCTTTGGCGAATTAAAGGTGGATGGCTTATTCTTAGAATTTGACGACGAGCGCTCTGGCGGCTTTGCTCCGCTTCAACACGTGAATCGTAAAGATTTACAAATTGTTCTAGGATTGATTACTTCAAAGTTCGGTGATTTGGAGGACCCAGAACTAATTAAAGCACGAATTGCCGAAGCAGCAAAGTATGTGGATTTAGACCAACTATGCCTAAGCCCGCAATGCGGATTCTCCTCTACCGAAGAAGGAAACTTACTTACCGAGGAACAGCAATGGGATAAAGTTCGACATGTTATCTCGATTGCCAATGATGTCTGGAAATAAATAAGCATAGGGACGGTTCTCTTGCTTCCTTTTCGGAAGCAAAAGAACCGTCCCCATGCTCACCCTTTTGGCATGTCAAGCGCTTGGTATGCTAGTTGATACTTTCCGCCTTCCGCCACCTCTGCATGGTACAAAGCCTTAAGGGCAAAGTTTTTCTCAAGCTTGTGTTCTTCCATCAACTCTTTTAATCGTGTTTGCAATTCCTTATTGTCTTTGAGCAGCTGCTTCATTTGAGATTTGATAAACTTCATGATCGCTGTAACTCCCTTCTAAACCTAGATATATCCGACAAGTATAGCATTTTTCCATGCATCATGGGTTGGGAGCGAAAAACAGGTTCGTTTCTATGAAAATTTCTTAATAAACGCAACCTTAAGATAGTTACCCTCGGGAAATTCCTTTATGGTTTTAAAATCTTTCGGTAGGGAAAATTCCTCCACTAGCTGATAGTTTCTGTTTGTTTCTTTAAAGGCCTGATCAATAAAACTTTTAAACTTTGCCATATTAAACGAGCTAGAATTGGTAGACGCTACGATGATCCCCTCATCTTCTGTAATCGCAATAGCTTCCTTTAAAAGATTCTTGTAATCTTTTTCCGCGCTGAATACCATCTTCTTTGACCTCGCGAAACTTGGCGGATCGAGGATAACCATATCAAACAATAACTGCTTTTTCACGGCATACTTAAAGTAATGGAATACGTCTTCCACAATAATCTCCTGTGCGTCATCATCCAGCCCGTTCACTCTAAACTGCTCAACGGTCTTAGGTAAGCTTCTATTGGCTAAATCCACACTGGTCGTTTTAAGCGCACCTCCTACGGCAGCAAAAACTGAAAATGCTCCTGTGTAAGAAAACGTATTCAGTACTTTCTTTCCTTCGGCATACACATCGCGGATTCGTTTTCTGACATCTCGTTGATCTAAAAAGACCCCAACCATTGCACTTTCATTTAAGTAAACCGCAAAGTTTACTCCATTTTCTTTTACGATAATCGGGAAGGTTCCTCTTTCTCCCGCGACGAAATCATCTTCTTCAATATATTTCCCGCTGACAGCAAATCTTTTCTTTTGATAAATGGCTTTAAATGGAGCTAATTCTTTCAGAGCATTGATAATATACTCCCGAAAGCGGTAAATCCCTTTACTATACCAGGTAATTAAATAGTAGCCATCAAAATATTCGATCGTTAATCCGCCTAAACCATCGCCCTCGCCATTTACGACTCTGAAGGCATTGGTATCTGGGCTTTTAAAAAACCGCTCTCGATAGTGGATTGCTTCCTTCAATTTCTTCACAAAAAACCTTTGGTCAATTGGTTCATTCTCATTTCGACTAATAATCCACCCATAACCTTTATTTTGTTTGCCAAAATAGCCTTTTGCGATGAACTGATTCCTTTCATCAACCAAACGGACAATCGTTCCTTCTTCCGTACCTTCGTCCAAATTAATCAAAGCTTCCCTTAATATAAGCGGATAACCGCCTTTATACTTAGCAACAAACTTGCCCTTTACCGTAAAACAAACATCATTTTTCATCTTTTCATCCAATCAAATTTTTTTGGAGAAGCATGGGGACGGTTCTCTTGCTTCCTTTTTGGAAGCAGAAGAACCGTCCCCATGCTTCCAACCTACTATTATTATAAATCATAATGAGGCCGTTTAACCGATTAAGTTAAGACAAACCGTTTTTATTGGTGCGAGGAGGTTCATAGTTTAAATGAAGTGTTTGATATTTTGTGATATAACGATCAAGCTTTTTACTAATTTGAAGTGTTTGTTGACTGCCTAATCCTTCTGTCATCCCTATTCGAATCATTTCAGCCCGTAACAATTCAATAGCATTTTCTATCTTTTCCTTTTCATCCTTCACTCCAGGTTTGATCATATCTATTCTCCGCATAATGACATCTATAGTAATTTTTGTATGATATTGTAAAATCCACTCTGATAGTATATACACTAAAAACCTTAAGAAATCCTTAACAAGGAGGGAGCATGGGGACGGTTCTCCTGCTTCGGAATTCATCCGGAAGCAAAAGAACCGTCCCCATGCTTCTTATCGAAACTTCGTAACTGGAATGTGAAAGTATAGGATCAAAAATGCAGAACAGACAAAGCATAGGAGCCAGGCCCAGAGGGGCCGGGTATGGTGGAGGCGTAGGCCAATGAACAGAAATAGCCAAACCAGGCATGACCAGCCAAAGCTCCATCCATGAGAGTAAGAGATCAGTTTGGCACTCTTAAACAAATACTCCATGATCACCTCAACAATAAACCAGATGCCAATATAGAAGACTTGCTTAGGCCAACGTGATTGATACGGGTATAAGGATAAGTAAAGTAAGGTCAGGTTGGGGAAGGTAATAAAGGTTAAAATAAACTCCGCAATGGTATGGTTGGGAACGATTATCGAACCTTCAAAAGTCCATAATGGGTATTCGGACATAAGGACAGAAATAAAAAAATCCACAGCTATAATGAAAAGGATCGTGGGATAATACTTTTTCCAATTTCTCCAATCAGCAAACCGCCAGGCGCCAATCAAGTAGATAAAAGGCAGCACCATTCTTAGATATGATATAGTCGTATGTAACATGAGACGTCCCCCCCCCTTCTACCTCATTCTCTACATTATAGTATTATTCATATTAAGGGCGTTTAAACGATTAGAATATAATCGTTATTTTCAGCAAAGGTCCGAAGCGAAACATGCTCTTTTTCTTAATATAATCGCCCAACCCAAAAACAGCATAAAAAAATGGCTTGGAGAAATCTCCAACCCATTTTTAAATGACCCCATTTCCTTCCGTTAGCTTCTTCTTATCTGAAGGAAACATTCCAAGCATTAGAACAACTGGCACAATATTAACAACAGCCAAAACCGTCCCTTGGAAGTCTGTACCACTCATTAACCCGTGTGCTGTTACGAGAATATACAGAATAGGGTTAAGCGCATGCAGCTTCTGCCAACGTTGGTAACCAATTTTCTTACGGAACTTAGACGTGACAATCGTTAAAATTAAGAAATAAGTCGCAATTGATCCTAATCCCATCGAAATCGTTTCATAGCTGCCGCTAAATGGAATCACGATATCAGACCAACTGAATTTCATGTAAGCATCAATCAATAAAATTCCTAAGTGACCGCCCGTCATAATCAGTGACCAGTCCGAGACTACTTCATGAAAATGAAGGAGATTATTCACTTTCTTTTTCCGTTTCTTCTGTACCGCCGAATATAATCCACTTAATGCCGCCAAATATAATAATAGATATGCCACAACCCCAGTTGCCCGGATTGCGTACCATTCTAAAGACTCCATTTTATTCGCCACCTCTCCAGATTTCTTTTAACTCATTAATAATAACCGCTGTCTTCTTTTTGACAGAAAGCAAGGCTTTCCCGCGCTCTTCTCCCAATAAAAGGACCACTTTTGCTAATACATCTGCTTCGACAGCCGTTGGCGCTGTTACAGTTGAAGAGATAATCGTGCTCGCAGATGGTTCGCCTGTTGTCGCATCAATCAGGTGATGCTTGCTTCTCCCGTTCACCTTCCATCTTCTTTTCATTGAAGTAGAAGTAGCAATCGCCCCATCCGATACTTGGATGGACGAAAGCATTTTCGATGAATCAAAAGGATCTTCAATGCCAATATTTAAGGGCCGCGGCAGACTTCCAAAAATCCGAATATCTCCGCCGACATTCACAAACCCAAATCCATACTGGGATAGGACATCAGCTGTGCGATCCACCACCCAGCCCTTTGCAATTCCCCCTAAATCAATTCGAGTATAAAGCACCACCGTTTGGCGATCCTCATCTAACTGATAAGGTCTCATTTTTGTAAACACTGGGGCTGTTGAGAAGGGAGCCGTCAACTCTTGCCCTCTAATCAACTCAATTGATTTGGTATAGCCGCTGTTTTCAATCGCTGACAAAATCCCAGGATTAAACACTCCATTTGTTTCTTCGTAAAATCGAAGTGCCTCTTTTAAAATGCTAAATAATGCGTCTGACACTTCGACTTCTTTTTCTAGCTGTTGATTTAACCGGGATAATTCACTGTCTTCTTTAAACCGGCTGCACGTGTCCTCGACAGATGCGAATAATTTGTATACGGGCATGAGATCATTGGCAAACAGTTCTTGATTGATCGATAGTTGGACCAATGTACTCATAGAATTGAAGTTATACTTATTCATGATCGGGTTCCTCCTGTAGTAGTATTAAAAGATCAAATGAGATGATCCTTTAAACTCATCAGGTTCCACCAGTGGTAGTATCAAAGCCTCCATGTTGCCTTGGAAACGAATTGTCTTGCGAAACTTGTTGATCTGACTGCTGAGTTCCATTGGTGTCTGTAGAACCAGTTGTATCAGTAGATGTGTTCGTATCAGTTGATTGACTAGGGATATCATAGGTGATCGATGAATCTTGGTTACTGCTTTGAGCTGATTGTGTTGTAGTTTGTGTTGTCGCCACAGTGGTTGTGTTGGCTATTGTATCTTTTTTTATTCCCATATATGACATCATTCCGGCAACGAGAGCAAGACTTGCAAAACTCACTCCCCAAGAGGTAAATTTCTGTTTTTTCATTGGTAGAACTCCTTTCAGTTTTAAATGCTTTCTTTATGTCCATGTCTGTATTATGAATTGACAATCTTAACTAAACCTTAAAAAATCCCAGAAATTGAAAAGAACTTCTTCATAGTAAAAAAAGCCAATTGCTACAAGTAGTAGAAATTGGCTTTTAATTTTATATTTATAAAATATTTGGAGAAAAATTAGTCCCATCCAAACCCCAGTAACCCTTCTTTCATTTTACTTTCATTCCATTCTAAAATGCCTTCTCCTTCACCAATGCCCTGCTCTTCCATTTCCTTTTTATAAAATTCGATAATCTTATTTCGGCTTTGGTTGTCTGGAGGCAAATCTACGAGTAAGGACGCAGCATAGGGACCTCCCTCCTCCTCCATTCGCTCTGGTTCATCCAGAATATCGATAACACTTACCTTAACTGCGCCAAGTTCATATAGCTTTTCAACGAATTGGATGGCATTAACCGTTTCACCGAACCGATTCGAAGCAAATGCCGATGGATTATGGTTACGTTTGAGCCACGCTAAGGCTTCAGCTGTTTTCACTAAAATCACTCCTATATATTGTTTTTATCTTACGAGACAGCTTACAGATCATCAGAATTGGGTCTAGAGATGATGGTATATGTCCCTTTTTCATCAACTCGGAAGGATACAATGCTGTCAAAATCATTCCCAATAAAACTTTCAGATTTAAACACATGAACCTTTACGTTATAAATCCCTGTGGTTAAGACTCTGCTCTTTTGAAAATCAGTTACGATATCCTCGGCCTTTGGAACCGGATGCTTAGTTTTCGATAGGTCAAAAGTGAAAGTAAAATTGATCACTCCTATATCATCTGCAATCCTTGTTGGTGGGTTATTCGGTTTTAATTTAGGCAGAAGCGTTGTGGTATTTATTATTAGGTTCTTTCTGAATTCTTTTTCTAAGTTTTTTTGCTGTTTGGAATCGATATTGATATCAATGAGATCGCGAGGAAAGAAATAATCATCTGGTTTGTATTGATTAGGATATCGAATGAATCCGTATTTACGAATTAATTCCTTTGTGAATGAAATGACCTTTGGATGCTGTTCCATATAGGCCCCAGCAAATATCCCCAAGTACATATCATCGCTTTGATCTTGTAAAATTTCATAGGAATTTCGATCTGTTTTAAAGTAGAGGTAAGAGTGGTATGGGTTTTTTAGCTCGATCATCGTTTGATAGTCGATCCCTTCAAGCCAATTGTTGTTATAACTGATGAACGTAAAATCTTCCTTTATCCCATAGCGTTCGGAAAGATACTGTTTAATCGAATACCTAACATGCCATTTTATATAACTACTCCAAAGAAAAAAGAAGACAATGACCAATATAATAAGTTTGATCCATTTTGATTTAGACAATTGATTTTCCTGCTTCCTTTGAAAACAGTTACCTTTTTCACTGATTTTAACATACTACCTTTTCTATATGGTTGGGTTTTATTGTGAATACTTTTTGAACTAGCCATTTATTTATAAGAGATATCTAATGGATGATACAGAATAGAAATAGCCCATTTTTTAGATAAAATGAGCTACTCCCTCTTGTGTAATCGACATGAATTCGACTTTATTCTCTAAAGGTTATCTTAATCAAACGTTTGGTTAAAAAAGCGAACATTCACGTTCCATATGAGTTTTACTATTAAACTAATGAAAAATTGGGTCGAAAATTGTTTGTCATATTTGCAGAAAAAAAGTCAATTTTCCGGGAAATTCTATTGTTTCCGTTGGTACTTCCATCAATCTCATCTTTTCGCATTGATTCGACCTTAATTAAACATTTGATTAAAAATAATTTTAACTGCATCATTACTGGATTTCTCTCACAAAATGCTTGAAAGAATTGTCGAGGACTGTCTCGTAAACCATACAATCTAATAACTTGGTCACAGTCTTAATTCACACGTATTTTTTGACCGGCGATAATTACATTCGGATCAGGAATTCCATTCCAAGCTTGCAGCTGTGCGACAGGTATCCCAAAAACTAAAGCGATTTGGGACAACGTATCGCCGGATTTCACATTATAATACACAGGCTCTGACGAATGCTCTGTAGTTAACTTCAAAATTTGTCCACTATAGATAAGGTTAGGATTTTTGATGTTATTTAATTTCACTAAATCATCCACCGCTGTTCCAAATCTGGCGGAAATTTTGCTTAAGGTATCGCCTGGTTGAACGGTATAGGTAGATGGAGGTTCGGATTGTGATGTTCCTCTGCTCCATGATCCTGCACGATTGACGAAATCATTATAATCAACTTGGATACCTGCTAATGGTAGATTATGTTGGTATTGAAGAATATGATGAAAATCTGCTACATGGCCGCGGGACCAAGAAGTAGTCTGCCAATAAAAATCCACTGCCATATGATCATAAAGCATGGTAAGTACAGAATAGGAGCCATAAACTCCTACTTTAAAGTTTTGGTCAATTGCATTACGAACACCCGCAAAATAGGATAAGATCGAGCCCATGTCAGCTGGCTGCGCGTCATAATCAACAGCAAAGTAAATCGCACTGCCTTCTGGCTGTACAAGCGCCTTTGCATAGCGTGAGGCTTCCTGTGCATCTAAAATCCCTCGGGCCCTGGTAAAATAAGCAGCGTTAGTCGGATTGGTTTCCCATATACTCACCAACTGTAACCCCGAATTGAGGATAGCATCGGCTTCCGTTTTATCCATTGACTTCCAACTATCCCCCAGATAACGTCCAACGTATTGTACACCCTCGGATTTGAGGCCTGCAGCTAACGGACGATTAAGTTTTGTCGCACAGTCAACACCATTTAAATTTCGAATAAGGATCACCTCGTAATCATGGGTAATCATGGGGACGGTTCTTTTGCTTCCCCTGCTATCTATCAACATGGATAATTGTGATGAGAGCTAATCTGGAAAATAATATTCTTAGCATTCCGCTTAAAGAACATATATGGTTTTATTTATGTAAATACAGAGGAAATGGTCTATTCCATAGAAATGGAAAGGTATGAAGGAAAAGGGGGGAATACGGATAAAATAACAAAAAAAAAACGATTCTCAACCTTATCTTTGAGAGTCGTTTCTAAACAAATCAGCCACAAACTGTAATTCATCTTTACTCATTGGTTTTAAAGTTATTGCAGTAGCCGCCATGTATTTTCCGTAAGTATTCATAAAGTTTTCCACTTTCTTAATCATTTGATTACCACCTTCCATAATTTATATCCTTATTATCGTTCAAAAGGAGCTCATTTGACAAAGTCATGGAAAACGGAAACATTCACCAAAAAAGCGGGAACATTTCCCTTGTAAGCGTATATTTTACAGTGTTTTCTCACTTTTTCGCCGTTTTTCTTTATTTTTCACTTTGAAGGAGCACGGGGACGGTTCTCATGCTTCGGAAGCATGAGAACCGTCCCCGTGCTCCCACTTTCTTGTTCATTTACTCCCTAATCAAGAATATAGTCTAAAAGAAGACTCAACTTATGGAGGAATCCGTATGGGCTGCTATATTCAAGTGGAAGACAGCGTGTCCCTTTATGTAGAAGACGTTAATCCAGGGAGCGGCAAGGCAATCTTGTTCCTTCATGGCTGGCCGGGAAACCACCAATTGTTCGAATATCAGTTTACCCAACTGCCACAGATGGGCTATCGTTGTATCGGCTGGGATCAAAGAGGATTCGGAAAGTCAGATAAACCCTGGAGAGGGTATGACTATGACCGGTTGGCGGATGATGTCCGGGCCGTGATCGCGGCACTAAATTTACAAAACATCACGCTAGCGGGACATTCCACCGGGGGAGCGATTGCGATCAGATATATGGCCCGCCATGGCGGCTATGGGGTTTCCAAACTCACCCTGCTTGCGGCAGCAGCTCCAAGTTTGATTCAACGCCCCTATTTCCCCTACGGTCTTAAAAAGGAAGAAGTATTAACCATCATTGAAGGCACCTATAAGGATCGGCCAAACATGCTGCGCGGGTTTGGAGATATGTTTTTCTTCCAACATGTAACGCCAGCATTTTCTGATTGGTTTTTCCAGTTAGGACTCCAAGCAGCAGGCTGGGCAACGGCTGCCATCGCAAACACTTGGTTAACCGAAGAAAAGCTGTTTTATGATTTAGCACAAATTCAAGTTCCCACCCTCATTCTTCATGGTGTTCATGATCGAGTTTGTCACTTTCCCTTGGCTGAAGCCCAAAGAAACGGAATAAAGAACGCCAAACTTGTCCCTTTTCAATTTAGCGGACACGGATTGTTCTACGATGAACGGGATAAATTGAATCGAGAACTAGCCCATTTTATTGGATAAAATGGGTCTTTTAACGACCTCGATTCGACTATGTTCCACAGGGATTTATTTAACCAAACGTTTGGTTAAAAACGTTCAAGTGTATGTCATTCTTGATATTTTAAATCGATCAGGTGAAGAACATTGTCGAAATTAGCTTAAAGTTTTTTCAGAAAAAACATCAATTTCCCGGAAAATTCTTTTACTTTCGTTTGGACGTACAGCATTCTCCCTTTTCCCCTATCCTTCCCCTTTAATCAAACATTTGATTAAAAATGAGCAAAGCCGTACCAACACTGACTCTTTCTCTAAAAAGACCTGAAGGAATTGTCGAGACACGTAATCCTAAAGCCAGCGCCTGTAATTATAGGCAACCGGCTTTAGAATGGTGAAACTCCCCTGCTGCTTACGAGAAAGTAACCTTATTTTTCCCTGTTCGTTTGGATACATAGAGCGCTTCATCAGCGGAACGAATTATTTCCGAAGATGGAACCTGTTGGTCATCCCATACGGCCGCTCCAATACTGCAGCCTACCTTGATTTTTTGATCATGAAGGTCGAACGGTTGATTCAGACTGTTGATGATCTTTTCAGCCACCATCGTTGCCTCCTGGACCGAATTATCGAAAGTGGTAAACAAGATAACCAAAAACTCATCTCCACCCAGACGGAACACTCCTTCATTACTCCGGACGCAATTTTTCAATCGCTTAGCAGTTTCTTGCAGTAAACGATCCCCGACCTGATGGCCTAAGGTATCATTGACCTGTTTAAATCCATCCAAATCCAGGTACAAGAAGGTAAGCCGATTCCCCATTTGTTTAGCTGTTTCCACCGCTCCTTCCAGAAACTGATCGAGAGCAATCCGATTCATCAATCCTGTAAGCGTATCATGGTGCGCTAGATTTTCCATCTTACCCAAGTCCGAAACTGTGCGAACTAATGATTCCACCAGATCCCGAAGTGATAAAGACAGCATCTCTATATCCTTAATTCCCTTATAATGAGGTATTTCCACCTTCTCGCCTGCTCGTAACCGATTGGCAGAGTGAGAGATTTGTTGAAGCGGCTTTGTGATTAACGCAGAGGCAAACCAGCCTAGTAAGGCAAAAATAATCGATAAGACGACTCCGATCAGTAAGATGGACTTCTGTAAGTCATGCACAGGAGCAAAGGCTGTCTTCTCTGGCACACGGACCAAAATGGACCAGCCCAAACCAGGATAGTTCTGATAACCGTCACCAAACGCATAGCCAGTTAAATACTTCTGACCGTTTGGCCAGGTTTCGACTCGCCAGTTATTCTGACCCTTTTTGGCAAGCTTCAAACTTTCTAAGTTTAACCGCTTGCCTATGTTAGCAGATGGACCTAGTAGAACAAGTTGATCTTTCTGGCTGACCACAAAGATTTCTGCCCCGTCTACCTTTTCTTTTAACGGTTTCAAGATTTCTTTTTCAACTTCACGGGACCATTCCCAGCTGAGGTGGGCTGCTATAACGCCGGTAAGTTTGCCGTCCTCTGTGACAATTGGCCTGCTAATATCAACAAATTGTAGTGGTTCGCCACTAGGATTTGGCAGCAGTTTAGCCAGTAAGACCGCATCGTGAACATCCCCGACAAATGAACCTTTTATTCCTTCTTGATAGACAGGGCGTTTCGAAATGTCACCGCCTGTTAAGATTCCATTGGTTGCCGCTAAGACCTTCCCGTTGACATCCGTTACACCGACCCATGAAAAGGCAGGAATGCTCTCTTGCAGCTTGTTAAGAAGAATTTGAACCTGTTGGGCGTCAGCCGGGTTCTGGATATCCTTCAACTGACTGATCACATTAATTTCCCCAGCCCTCGACCACATAAAATGATCTAACTTATCGGCCATATTATAAGCTGTAGCAGATAGTGTATTTCCAATCTGTTCTTCGACTTTTTGACTTGATTGCGTTCCAATCATCATACTTAAAATAGCGGTAATTCCAAAGATTCCAACTGCAAAAAGGACCGCTACATAGGTGCGTAGTTTTAAATTCACTTGAACTCCTCCATTCTTACTGGGAGAAAAGATAGTTTACCAATTTCATATTATACTAAGGTTCGACCTTTTTCGAACAGTGCCTTTTTATGGATTTATTTGAACTTAGAAAAAGGAGAAAGAGGAGGGTTTTGAAATCCTCCTCTTTCTCCTTTTAGACTGAGATCCGCAAAAGTCGGCACAACTAATTAAACGTTTGATTAATTTTTACACCGGGGGCACGATTGGATTTCTCCGCAATCAAAAAGAAAGCCGATTTACTCTATCTTTGACCTCGTCTTCTTTCCTATTTTTCTAACAAGCAAAAACGTCACCAGCAGGACGACGAAGGCCCCGACAGAGTCAAATAAAAAGACATCCTTTATCGAAGCAGTCCTGCCTGGCATAAAGGATTGATGATATTCATCCGTCATCGCATATATAACTGTTAGTATCCACGAAAGGATATAGGCGAATCGGTAGACTTCAAGACATTTAAAAAATAAGAAGGCAAGGAAGCCGAATACCGTAATGTGGGTAAGTTTTCGCACGATAAAGTTGAGCTGTTCTACTACTGTATGGTTCACTCCGTCTATATGGAAAAACATAAGGATTTTTTGGAGAGTATCGGAAGTACTTTTCCCCGTAGAGTAAGGAGCCTGTGTAAAAATAAAAATCACTGCCATCCACAGGATTGCCGCAACAATCCACCATTTTCTTCTATTCATCTATGTCATCTTCCTCCGTTCCTATCCATAACTACTATAGTACTACCTAGCTACTTAAAAGGACAACAGTTCTTGTAAACGAAAGCCGTAAACTAGTAAAATAGGAGCATGGGGACGGTTCTCTTGCTTCCGTCCGGAAGCATAAGAACCGTCCCCATGCTCCCATGCGTCTTCTAATAAACGGTGAAAGGTGTTCTTGATGAAGTATTTTAAACTGCCTATTCTTTATTATGTTATTTTTATCATTATTGTCGTTTCAACCTATATTAGCTATGAAATCTATCCGATGACTTCCACACAGGAAAAGACAACGTTTATTGTAACAGTTTTATCATTGGTTGTGTCCACCATTGCCTTCTATATCGCGATGAAAACGTACATATCGATTGACAGTGTAAATGTGATCACCCAGATGGAGGGAAATGTTTTAGAGAATGAAAATTACGTCATTTCTATTACGAGTCTATTAAAAGATTTTCCCATGACAAATCCACTAGAGGTTGAGGATGCTATTTTTAAAAAGTTAAAAGATATCTTTACTAAAAAGAAATCAAGAACGGCCATTGATTTTACCGATAACTTACAATATTTTATCGATATTATTATCTTCTTCCCTGCACTTTTTAAATCAGAAAATGGCCGGCAGCAGGAAAATTTCAAAAACATGGAAACCGTTCTTTCCTTAATTGAGCAGCGAAAAAAGGATCTCCTTTCGGTCAGTACCGGAAATCTAATTTTAATAGAAGAAACCGTTAAGTTGATTAATAGTGTCATTAACTATCAACAATTAATTTCCACGAAAGAAATTAAGATGTCCTCTTCTTTACTTGATGTTAGGGGAACGATGTTAAAAAACCCTGTAACACAAACGGTTTACTTTGATTACCTGGGGTTGTTTTACAATAAAAAAGCTATGGCGATCTTATTTGACAATCTGAACCTAGGAAAAGGCGATATTTTTGAGATTGACAGACTTAAAGAGGTGATTCAAAAAATGCCATCGCTAGATACGGAGAGTGTCGAGCTTGCCACGATGTATTTGAAGGAATCCAAGAAAGCCTTTCAACATGCTTTAGAAAATTGTAAAAACGATGTCATGTGGGAAGGATTTATTAAATATAATGATGCACGGTCAACCTATTTTTTAAAGCTCGTTCAACCTGAGTATCAAGGGGAAGATTGGAATGTCCTCATGAACGAGGCAATTATCGCCCGTGGCAAACTGAATTATCTAATAAAGGACCTGTACGAAAAAGGAGCGTCGCCAACTTTCCTGCAAGAGGAATTTAATTATCAAGAATACCTGGCCAGATTGGTCAAAATCAATATCCTGATCGCAGAAGATGAAGACATCAACGACACCTTAAACATCAGCCGATACCATGCGCCGCAGTATACCGGGTTAAAAAACGACCGTTTCATAAAAAAACCGTATCTAGGGAGCAATACTAAAATTAGACACTACCAAGAAGATATTCTGCGGAAGCTTGACGAAGCATAGGGACGGTTCTTTTGCTTCCTTTTCGGAAGCGTAAGAACCGTCCCCATGCTTCCCGTGGTATAATCATAATTGGAGAAGTGTTAAGCCATTTTTTAAAATCTTTAAGAGATGTAGCTGATTTGCATTCTCCTTTGTGGATACTGGTGTCCTTTTGGAGCCAGTGCATCTAGGGTTCTAATCCCTAAAGGGAATCTGCTCACAGTTATTTATGTTTTAGCCAATTTTGCAGGTAAGACCTCCATTGGCTAATCCAAGCTGTGAGCAGATTCAAAATCTTTGAAAGAAGGTGATTGAATGTTTGATATTATGATGGTTGCGTCATTAATTATCTTAATTTTCATTCTATTTATTTTAATCAAGAGACTCATAAAAACGGTTACCATTTTTCAATATGAAAGTGGAATAAAGTTCTACAAGGGAAAGTTTAAAGAAGTAATAGGGCCGGGAAAGTATACCTATTTTACTTCAACCACCCATTTGGAGGTTTTTGACCAAGAATTATTAACAGCTGATAATGTTAGTGTGAAAATTAGTTTAGCTGTCAAATATCAGATTCTAGATCCCCAAGCACTGATTTCAGAGTATCAAAATTTCCAAGAATCTTTATATATGAGCGTACAATTTAAACTCCGAGAAGTCATATCTTCAATTGAAATGGATGAGCTATTGAAGAGCCGTCAAAAAATAAACGATGAGGTCAGAAATTTACTATTGGAAGACAGATCTTTAGTTGGATTTTCTATTCACACAGTGGATTTGAAGGATATTATGTTTTCAGCAGAATTAAAGAAGGTTTATTCAGAAGTGCTTAAAGCAAAAAAAGAGGCCCTTTCGTTATTAGAGAAAGCACGCGGGGAAACGGCCACCTTAAGAAGCTTAGCCAACACCGCTAAGATATTGGAAAACAACCCAGAATTAGCCCAACTTCGGTTAATTCAAACAATTGAAGCTTCGCAGGGAAACACCTTTATTATTGATATTTTAAATAGTAGCAAAAAGTAGGGAGCGTAGGGACGGTTCTCTTGCTTCCTGCATGGAAGCAAGAGAACCGTCCCTATGCTCTGCCGCTCACATTATTTCGTGAGTTCGGTCCTGTCCTCAACTTGTGGAGGTTCTTCCATCCAGCCGTTTTGGATCATAATTTTCCCTCCTTGGTGAGCAAATCTGAAAATTTCTGCTGCAAGTAGCGCCATTTTGGCAGGCAGGTCATTTAGTAAGCTAAAAGCACCGCCTAATGCATTACTGCCAAGTCCAAAGGTGGTTAACAAACTGGTATTGTACAACATTAATTTATCTGAGAATGGTGCAATTTTTGACGCTGTTGCTTTTCCGGCATGTGTAGCTGGAGGTTCAATGAAACTTTGGCGTAAAAATTCACCTAAGTCCATTTCAATCTTTCTTGACAATTTCATTCCCTTGACAAGATAGTCTTGAACATCCTCATTTGAAGCGACTTGAGCAAATCCAATCATTAATTGCATTCCGACAAGGTTGGTTTCAATTGCATGATGGATCAGGGAAACCTCAATCGTGTTAAGAGACCTCTGCTCTTGTAGTAAATTAAAACCACTCCGATAATTGGTATCCTGAACAAAATGCACTTCTTTCGGCATCGATACATAAGCTGGACGTACCAAAACCCCTTTTTCTAGAAGGAATTGGGTGGTATCCCTGTTGATCACTTCCGATTCTGCAGTCAAATGGATAAAGAGATCGTTAATGTCTTTCCGATAGGACATGCCACAAAAAAGGGAGTAAAGACTCATTTCCACCTTCGTCATCATATGTAAGTACATGATATTGAACAAGTAATCAAATAACTTTGGCGCGCCTTTATGAATATCCTCTTCTGTAAAACCAAGAGGAATTACGGCCCCTTCCTGTTTGAAAATTTCCTTAATGATCTCTATCGTCGTGGAAGCCCCATCATAATGGGTTTGTAACAATTGTCTTTCATCATTTTCGGCATGCTCAATAAAATGCTCTAAAATTCTCATAATCATCGTTTTTTCTTGATAAGCCATCCACAAATTAGCTAATTCTGATGATGTAATCGGAATTCCATTCAAAGTCATATGATAACCCCTCCTGTTAGATGCATGGGGACGGTTCTTTTGCTTTCAAACGGGAAGCAAGAGAACCGTTCCCTTGCTCATGATTAATAAGAAAGATACGGAACTTTTTTTGGCTTGTAGGTGATGACGTCGGAAGAGTAAATTTCTATTTTTAATTTGCCGCGTAACATTTTGGCTTGAATGAGGATGGGTTGGTTGTATTGATTTTTAAAGATCAAATCTGGGCCATTCCAGCTAACCGTGGCATCCCGTTTTGGAGGAACGTATGAAACTTCTTTGCTGTGTGAGTATCGGTGAATCACCTTCAAACCGGCACTATCAATGGCATTAAAGAGGGTGGATGACACCTGACAAATGCCGCCGCCAAAGTCTTCTGAATACTCCCCTTTAACAATTACAGTAGCAGGCACATATCCTTTTCTTGCGGTTCTTTCCCCTACTACTTGATTAAAGGAAAAGGTTTCACCCGGAAAAAGAACAAAATTATTAATCGATTTTGCGGCAAGATAAATATTATGATTTCTTTTTTTATTATTGGAATTAAAGTAGGTTAGGTATTGCCCAATTTTTTCAATTTTAATATTTCCTAGTAATTCACTATCGACCTTAGGAGAAATCATTTGTAAAGGAACTTCCACTTCTGATGATCCCTTATTAAAATAATAAGAAAGAACCTTTTCAGTAAAAAGCTCTCGATTTAAACGATAACCGACCTGCTCTGGGATGATTGTTCCGTTGTGATCAATAATGGCATTTCTAGGCATGGAAGACACCTGCTTGTCCAATTCGTCCATATATGTTTTTAATTTTTCCGGATTAATAATAGGTAATTCCGGCATAATGGTCGAAAAGTTCGTACGATTTACCACTGAGATAGGCTGCCCATTGTTCGTGATTAATAATTCGTCTGGCATATTCACTTGCTGCGTTAGCATGATTAGTCCAAGTAACCAAGTAAAGTTCATACGCTGAAACCTCCCTACCTTTATTATGAGTAAAATGGTCAATTTCATGTAATTCAATGTAAGCCAAGAAAGGAAATATAAATGACACAAATTACATTTCTCGCTTCATCCAGACCGTTTAAAATCCCCGCTGAAATCGAAGAATACAATAATCGAACCGTTTTTGAACGTGAGGAGGATGCTATTTATTTCTCTGTTCAGGAAGTAGATAAATATTGGGAAAGGATCGTGGATGGTTTATTTTCTTTGCCCTATATTTATGAGGTCAATGGAGTTGGAAACCGTTTATTTTTAGCATACATTGAAAAGTATATGGAAGTCGGAGAGGTGTTGGAAATTTACTATGTGCCAAATCAACACGCCTTTGAGGAATACAAACAAAGAATGGAAGCACACCCGGAGCCGATTGAAGTTAATGTTGGAAGTTTCACGTACAAAGACATTTATGGTTTGTATCAATTCAACGCAAAAAAGTGGGTAGAAGAACTGAGTCATCGAAATTATTTGAGCCATTATGGGATTACCACATTTGTGAAGTATTAAAAATCAGCATTGCTCCCCCCTCTATTAGGACTTGAGAAGATATTTTTTAAAAAGACAAACAAATATGGAAAAAGTGTCATTCTAATTGGCATTATCCAATTATAGTTTTTTACTCATTCGTTTATGGTACAATTCTCCTATATTATTTATTATACTTAGGGGGAAATTTAGTGAGTGAATTAACAGCAAACGTAGAGCATAATTTTGCTGCACATCCTCAAGAAAAATCTTATTTTGATGGAGGTCTAATTCAGTACATAGGCTGGTCTATCCTAGGAGGACTTGTAACGGTCTGCACATTGGGAATTTGCTACCCCTGGGCGATTACGATGATTTTAGGATGGAAAACACGACACACAGTTATCAATGGGAGAAGATTACAATTCACTGGATCTGCAGTTGGATGGTTTGGGAACTGGATAAAATGGTGGTTTCTATGCTTAATTACCTTAGGAATTTATAGTTTTTGGCTGTTTATTGCAATGGAAAAATGGAAAACAAAACATACTTCATTTGCTAATTAAACGCTTAGTATAAATAAGGCCTCCGATTGGAAGGCTTTATTTTATTTTTAACCAGTTCTTTCATTGAGATATGACTCTCTTCAATTAAATGCTTTCCAAGTGGAGTTTTTTTGTGCAGCTTCTTTTATATGTAAAGAAGCAAGAGAACCGTCCCCCTGCTTCACCATAATTGCTCCAGCACAGTAGACTGAATAAGGTTCGTGTCGATATTACACGCTTTCCCGTCTATTCCATATTGCCAGATTGAGATCTTCACATTTTTTGGTGCACCTGGCTGAAAGGCTGGGGCCTTACTTTTCGCGGTAACACCCGGGTCCGGATTACTGCTCCAAAGGATGGCTTGAGTTTGGACATTTTTATTTTTTGAAACAGCCGCTTGATAAGCAGCGGACAGTTTACTATTTGGGGTAAAAACTCCATATATCCCTGGCTTATAAGGTGAGTTGGCTAAAGTCTCCACCCATCCTCTTATAAATGCTTCATCGACGGGATATGTTGGTTCTATATCTGCAAAAATTGCGACTCCCTTAGGAATTCCTATTTTTTGGGCGTAGGCAATTGCCTCCTTGGCCTCAGCCACACCATTTTGGTATCCGACAGCTTCTTTAAAGTGATTGAAAATTGGAAGGATCTTTATGCCTTGCTGATGAAGTAAATTGACTTCTTCTTTGGACAAACCGGTTGACACGTCGCCCTTTGTCTCTAAATATCTTCCAAACACTGCCGGTGCGCCATAGTTGTCCTTTACACACTGCAGGAATGCTTGGTCAACACGAGAAGCGGTATCTACCCCCCATACAATCGCAGGCTTTTGTTCTTGAGCTGGTTTTTCTTGGGTTTGATTCCCCTTAGGAGGTGTATCATTTGGGGGCTGTTGGCTTTGTTTCATTCCGTCTTTGGCTGGTGTACCTTCTTCGGCTTGATCCTTTTGGGGTTTTGCCACTCCGGCTGCTGGAACCTCTTGGGCTACTTTTGGAGAATTTACGGGAACTTGAGTGGGATTATGGTGAAAGAAAACAAGAAGTAACGGAAGTACCAAGATGGCAGTTACAACAATGCTCGAAATCCATTGGGGTTTCTTCATAACATCCATTCCCTCCATACGGCAATCTCAAGAGCCAATATATTCAGAATGTCGTATGAACGTGTGGGCATCGGGAAGCAAGGGACGAAGCAAGGGGACGGTTCTTATGCTTCGGAAGCACGAGAACCGTCCCCTTGTTTTCATTTTTTCTCAAGCCCGCTCAAATCAATAAATGGTGTGGCTCCACCAGTGACACTCGGCAGGCGTCCATCCCACTTTTCGAGGGCCTTTTCTTGAACTTCGATTTGCTTCAATTGGATCAACTCCGGTGTGACTTCCTGCTTTTTCAATCGTAATGCCTCTGCTTCTGCACCAGCCTGCGTGACTTGCTGTTGCGCTTCAATCTTGATTCTCTCTAAATCCCTTTGAGCCTTTAACGCATTTTGTTCTGCCGTTTGCTTCAATTCAATCGCTTTATTAAATTCATCACTAAAGGCAAACTCTTTAATATTGATGTCTTCTAGAAACATATAATACTTGGTTAACTTTGTGGCCAGCATCTCCTTCACTTTAGCTGACACTTCTGGACGTTTGGAAATTAGCTCTTCGGCGGTATATTGAGCTGTTACTGCTTTTAAGGATTCAGCAATTGCAGGGTCGACGATACGAGAACGATAATCAGGACCGATTTCTTGGTAGAGCTTATTGACCGCACCCGGGTCAACCGAAAAGTTGACAGCCACATTGGCTGTGACCATTTGTAAATCCTTTGAAGCGGCTGTTTGCGAACTTTCTTCTTTTTGGACCCGAACCTCCACCTGTTCCACATTTTGAATGAACGGAATTTTAAAATGAAAACCCTCCGTTAAGATCGTTGGCTTTACTGCTCCTAATTGCAATAGAACCCCTCTATGACCAGATGCCACCGTAGTGCCCGAAAAAATAAAAAGCACAATCACCACAACTGCAATCAAGCCGCTTACCATTAATTTGCTGTTTCTCATGATGCCTCCCCCCTCCTCTTAAGAATATATGAGCAAAGGGACGGTTCTCATGCTTATTTCGAAGCATGAGAACCGTCCCCTTGCACCTTGAATATCAGACTAGCCGATACACCTAAAATTCTAGCTGCCTGCCGCTGTGACACACCTCTGATTTTTTTGATTTCTCGTATCAGATCATCTCTTTGCAGTTTAGGTAAGCTCTTTACCTGGGCAATCTCGATTGTACCGAGTATTTTCTTTATTTCTATTCTTGCCTCTTCATCTGTAAACCTTCTTTTATAAAGCTCTTGTTCATCCAGATATTGTCCTTGAAAATCCTGCTCATTAAATTCAATGAAGCGAGCTTTAGCCATAGCTGAATCGTCCGAAAACAACTTGAGGATATAATCGGTATCATACAACTTGTGAGGAAAAGGCTTTTTACCGTAATACCCAGGACAGCTGCTCCACCTCCAATCACCGACTCTGTCCACCATTCCCGCTTTGACGGGATTTTGGTGAATATATCGAACTACGTTTAATAAACTCAGAAAACTATCTATACAGATACTTTTAAATCGATCCTGAAAAAGGTGGCCGGTTGTTTGGTATTTCTCGTTATAATAGAAAACAAAGCTTACACCAATCCGTTTCATGGTAATGGAAAGTTCTTCATTTCCTTCTTTTACAAGCAGATGAACATGGTTGCCCATTAAACACCAAGCATAGATGCCCACTTCCGCTTTTAGTTTATACTTCTCGACAATACTAAGAAATCTTAGGCAGTCTTCATCATCATGGAATATTTCCTGTCTATTCGCTCCTCTCAACATGACATGGTAAATACCGCTGCGACTCTTCTCGCGAGCAACTCGAGGCATATTGATCACCACTCACTAAAGATAATTTTTTTAAAGTTGGAAAAAAAGGAAGGGATTAAAAAATAAGAATCAGGGGAAACAAACTATTGGTTAATAAATGGAGCTTTTTAAATCAATGTGAAGTTTACATAAAAAAAGAGTGAAGTAAGATGGAAAGGATGTAAGAGGCCTTGACAAGGTTTCAGGTTTTGTGAGGATAATTATACAAATCTATCATATACTAAATTATCAGACCTTTCATCACTTATTTAATATAAACAAAAAAGAAGCAAAAGAACCGTCCCTTTGCTTCGAAAAGGAGGCCGGTCATGAAACGAATAGCTGTTTATTGCGGTTCTAGTTTTGGTGCTTCAGAGGATTATCGAGTTGGAGCGATTGAGTTAGGAAAAGAGTTAGCGAAACGGAATATGACTTTAGTGTATGGTGGTTCTAGTAATGGCTTGATGGGGGCTGTGGCCGATACAGTATTGCATGAAGGCGGGCAAGTTATTGGGGTTATTCCCAAAGTGTTGGGCGACCGTGAAATTTCACATACTGGGTTAACACAGTTATTTACCGTTAACACTATGCATGAGCGAAAAGCAAAAATGGCTGAATTAGCCGATGGGTTTGTAGTCCTGCCTGGAGGGACTGGAACATTAGAAGAGTTCTTCGAAATATTTACATGGGGTCAGATTGGGCTGCATCAAAAACCATGTGGCTTGCTGAACATTCAGCACTACTATGACCCGCTTATCAGCTTATTTGACCACATGTTCGACCAGAAATTCCTCCAAGAAAAATTCCGCTCCATGCTATTAACCGAAGAAAAACCCGCTGCACTCATCGACCGATTCTACCACTACACAGCACCGACCATAAAATCGTATGATTAAGAAGCATGGGGACGGTTCTCATGCTTCCGAAGCAAGAGAACCGTCCCCGTGCTTCCCCTAACAATTTACTGTTCTAAAATATTTATAGATCTTTTCAAGCTTTTTCCTCTGATTTCCCTTCGGACTTTCCATATTGCCAAACTCAAAGAACTTCACCTTTTTAATCCCCACGAAATTAAATAACGCTCGTTTCATTAGTATTTTATGAGCATTATGCAGCCAGAGTAAAGGATAGTGTGCAGGCCCTTTCATGGTGGATACACATACCACTGATTTTCCCTTCAAAAGCCCTTCCGGTAATAGTCCTTTCTTGTCTTTATAGGCAAAATTGGAAGCAAATAGCTGGTCTATATAACCCATAAGCATGGCGGGAGGTCTCCCCCACCAGATCGGATAGATAAAGACGATTTTGTCCGCCCAGATAAGTTGTTTTCTGTATTTTTCAAGACTAGGATCGGTGTGCATATCTCGTCTGCGTTTTTGTTCGTTAAAGATAAGAAGTGGATTAAAGTTCTCCTCATATAAATCTAGAACTTGTAACTCTTTGATAGCAGGATTTTCATGACTACCTTGAATCACCTTTTGTAAAAATGCGTAATTTAAACTTTTATGATTTGGATAAGTGTAAATCACAAGCAGTTTCATAACCGCACCCCTTACTTATCATTCGATAACCAAATAATACCATTAACTCATTTATTTATCAATTGATAGTTGTATTTTGATAACAACTTTGTTATCTTGTCAGTAAGAGGTGAGAAAAATGAACAAAAATGCTCTTTTTCATAAACTTGTATTATTTACATCCTCAGTCCACCGTGTGACCACTGAATTGACCAAAGATGTAAAGTCGGAACTCATTACACAAGTTCAATATAAAATTCTTGAATATATTGCCGTTAATCAATCAGTGACCCCCAGCGAAGTGAGCGAATGCCAGAATATATCCATGCCAAATACAAGTCGGGAACTTAGAAAATTAATGGAAAAGGGATTAATTGAAAAAATTACAGATACAGAAGACCGACGGAAACAATTTGTTTGTCTCTCAGATAAAGGAAAAACGATGATGAACGAAGCCTTTTCCTATATCGAATCACGTTTCCTAACCCGAATGCAAAACGCCTCAGAAGAAGATCTGGCAGAAATCGAACATGCCCTAGATATCCTTCAGACAAAAGTGTTTTATTAAAAATATGGTAGAAACACGGGGAAACATGGGGACGGTTCTTGTGCTTCTGAAGCAAAAGAACCGTCCCCATGCTTCCTTCTATTGAAAATGGATAAAATTGATCCATACAAAGTTATTGAATATATAAACATTATTTTGTATAATTATTCTGGGTTGGATGGTAAATGTGTACATCACTGTATTTAGCGTAGGCGGGGCTGATACAATTAAAGCAAGACTTTTCGAGCTCTTTTGCGGTTAAAATCTTACTGTATATCATTGGATTTTTATGAAATATAAAAGCCGACATTAACATTGAAAAACGTTAATGCCGGCTTTTATTTATGAAATCAAGGGGACGGTTCCCGCGCTTCGGAAGCATAAGAACCGTCCCTTTGCTTCCTTCTATCTACTCTTGATATAAAAAACCTGTGATTGGTAGTCTCCACCGCGTTTTGCTTGGTTGCTATTGGCGCCATTAAATTCGGTTGGGAGCGGCAGACCCACTTGCATCAGCTCATCTCCATAGTAGTCCCTGCCTGCTGCTTGATAGACTCTCCCTTCGTCTAATCCGCTTAGACGTAAGGTCTGATGTTTCCGTCCATTTGGCGCAGCCAATACTTTATAGTACCCGACCAATGCCTCGGATTGATCAGGACTTACCACCATCCAGGCGGTCTCATTTCCTGCAAACGGACTTAACAAGCGATAGAACTGTCCATCACGGATTAAGCGGCGGTGTTCTTTATAAAAAGCCACCTGCTCTTTAATTGCTTCCCGTTCTTCATCGGTTAACAACAACGGATTTAATTCATAGCCAAAGGTACCAAAATAAGCAGTATTGGCCCTAGTTGATAAAGGCGTCTCCCGTAACGTTTGATGATTCGGTACAGCCGACACATGTGAACCCATACTATAAACGGGATAAGCAAATGATGTACCATATTGAATCTTCAATCTTTCCACAGCATCCGTATCATCACTTGTCCATGCCTGCGGAGCGTAATACATCATCCCAGGGTCAAAACGTCCGCCCCCGCCTGCACACGACTCAAATAACACGTGCGGGAACTCACTAGTTAGGCGCTCATAAAGACGGTAGACCCCTAAAATATAACGATGGAAAAACTCCCCCTGCTGACGGGCAGATAAGACTTGCGAAAAAGCCTCCGTAATATTTCGATTCATATCCCACTTAATATACGAAAGATTCGTCCGTTTCATGATATCGGACATCTTCTCATAAATATAATCAACAATCTCAGCTCTCGAAAAATCAAGCACCAGCTGGTTCCGACCAAGCGTATATGGCTGGCCCTGCATCCCAACAGCCCAGTCCGGATGCTCTCTAAACAGCTCACTGTTTGGGCTAATCATCTCCGGCTCAAACCAAAGTCCAAATTTCATGCCCGTTTCCGAAATCTTTGCCGCTAAACTTTCCAGACCATCAGGCAGCTTATCATAATCGACGTGCCAATCCCCCAATGAGGAAGTATCATCATTTCGTTTGCCAAACCAGCCGTCATCCAGGACAAACAACTCGATTCCTAATTGACTCGCTGACTTGGCAATATTCACAAGCTTTTCTTCATTAAAATCAAAATAAGTCGCTTCCCAATTGTTAATCAAAATCGGACGATCTTCCGTCTTCCACTTGTTAGGGATCAGATGTTGACGATAAAGCGTATGGAAAGCCTGGCTCATCCCGTTCAAACCTTGATCTGAATAAACCATCACCACTTCCGGTGTTTGGAAACTTTCATCTGGCTGCAGATTCCACTTAAAACCCATTGGGTGAATTCCGACTGTCAGCCTCGCCATGTCATAATGGTCAACCTCTACCTGCATCAGAAAATTACTGCTATATACAAAATTAAAGCCGTATACTTCCCCTGAATCCTCGGTGGCAGCCGGCCGTTTAAGCGCTAAAAATGGATTATGATGGTGCGAGCTGGCACCGCGTAGACTGGAAATAGACTGAATTCCCATTTCCAAGCTCCGCTCCCTCACATGCCGTTCCCGTGACCAAGTCCCGGCTAAATGGGTAAAAATAAAATCTTTATCCGGCAAGTCGACAGATGCCCCCATTATTCGGTCAATCACCAAACTCTCTGTGCCATTATTTTTTAAAGAAGCACTTCTTGCGATCACCGGTTGATCGCGAAAAATCGTATAAAAAAGTGTCAATTCCGCTTGTAAAAATGCATCTTTCAAGACAATTTGAAGGGTGCTTGCTTCCTCATCCTCGTTAACATAGGTGGAAGGCAGCCCAACAAGCCGAGGTTTTCCTTCCGTGATTTTAAAAGAATTATAGATAAAATTAGGAACATGCGGTACATCCTCTTTCCCGACACTAATCGCAGGTTCCCGGAAATCGGAGTTCCCATATGCCGGGTATTCTTGACGCAGCGTTTCTAAACTAAACGCAGGATCATCTTCATACGGATGACAGCTGGCAGGGGTTGGAACATCATACGTTTGCAAATGGGAGAAATCACTTCGGTGCCTTAATGCTTTCCCATAATAAAGATGACCCAGCTGGCCATTTTTCATCACATGAAAAATATAGCTGACCTTGCCGTTGGTTAAATGAAATTGATTGTTTTCATGATTGGTATGTATGAACATAAAGCATCCCCTTTTTCAAAATGATAGATAACTACAAGTGAAGAGCCCCTCACATAACGGGACTCTTCCTTTTTGTCTAGCTCCAGCGCCTAGCCCCTCGAGGTCACAAGTCAATCCGGCCAAAAGGTCAAAGAACAACCTTTCGGCCGGATTGTCTTGTGCTTGTCGGGGCTGACCAAGGCGCTTGCGCTTTTCGTGTTAAACTCTTTGAATCATAAACTCAAATTCACTATTTTCATTTGCTTTAATAAGGTGTTCATCATGTACCGGTGCTCCCCAGCTATCGTCACCGCCAACCCCCATCTGCCTGCCCGCTACCGTGACAACGGTGTAATGAACATTCGGAAGCTCATACAGATGCTGTGCATTCTCAAGTTCGAAAGCTGTATATGGTGAGAAATTGCACTCCAACGGCTTGCCCACAGAAGAAATGCGCAGACCGCGTCCGTTTTCATTCGTCACACTCACTCTGCGGACTCCAGTCCGATTTCCAGACTCCTGCGGCATCACATAGCCTGATAGATTATCAGTGACTTGATTTTTAAAGATTCCAAGCTTTGCTCCCATCGCACGGTCAGAATAATTCTCTTCCGGACCCATCGCATACCACTCCAACTGGTTATAATCAGCCGGTACCTTAAACGACACCGCAAAAATTGGCAGCTGCGGCAAATTCTCAGCACCTTTATAAGCTGACTTCACTTGAACATTTCCATTTGGATACACGGTATACACCGTCTTCACTTCAATCTCGCTGTTAATCGAGAATTGGTACGTGAACGCCACGCGTACTTGACTACTGCTTTCTTCCACTTGGAAATCAACACATTTCCTTGCCAGGCTGGCCGCATACCAAAGCCCGGAATGGAAGCTTTGCGAATAGCCGCGGTCATTGTCCGTCGTCGCTCTCCAGAATAACGGAGCCGGCGGAAGGGCAATCATTTCTCTTCCTGCATAGTTCAAAGAAACGAGACTTCCCACCTGTTTTGAAAACATAACAGTGAAATCCCGACCGTGAACGCCGATATTGACATCACCATGGGCGACCCGCAGCTCGCCTTTTACAGGAGCCTCTTCTGGAGCATCCACTTGATAAACAAATTGTCCAAACGCAATCTCATATCCTGACTCTGCCCAAACCGTACTTTCTTTCAGCTTGAGAGAAGTTTGAACACAATATTCACCTGACTCAGCTGCGACGTCTTTAGGCAAAGCAAACTCGAAACGGGCTTCGCTTTGCGGTGCCACTTTGGCTGAAAGTCTGTTTCGATAGACTTCCCTGCCCTCCAGCAATAGCACATATTCCAATTCATAGGCATCCGTATTCGAGAAAAGACTCTCATTTTTAACCGTAACACCCGTCTGATCTGGCAGAAGTTTAAAGTCTTGATATAAAAATTTCACTTCCTGCATCTTTGGTGATAGCTCACGGTTCGCATACACAATTCCATTTGTACAAAAACCATAATCGGTCGGACGATCGCCGAAATCACCGCCGTAAGCAAGGTATTCATGACCATAGCGGTCCTTCTTAAAAATCGACTGATCTATATAGTCCCAGATAAATCCGCCTTGGTACATCGGGTACTTTTGTTCTAAATCCGTGTACTTATACATACCTCCAAGCGAATTTCCCATTGCATGCATGTACTCGCAGCTGATGTACGGCTTTTCTGGATTTTCGGTTAAATATTTTTCAATATCCGCCGGCTTCGCATACATCCGGCTTTCCATATCGCTGGTCGCATCGTAATCACGGTTATGGAAAACCCCTTCATAATGCACCAGACGGCTTGGATCTGTGCTCCTAAAATAATTCGATACGTTCAGGATCACTTCACCTGCAAAGGATTCGTTACCACACGACCAAATTAATATTGATGGATGATTCTTGTCCCGCTCTACCATGGAAATCGCGCGGTCCATGACAATATCTTGCCATTCCGGCTTATTCCCTGGAACATTCCAAGACGGTTCGACCGCACCCATCTTTTGCCAAGACCCGTGAGATTCAAGATTCATTTCGTCAATCACATAAACTCCGTACTCATCACATAGCTCGTACCAATAGCTCTGATTTGGATAATGAGACGTACGAACGGCATTAATGTTATGACGCTTTAACGTTTTAATATCCCATAACATATCTTCTTTTGTAATCGCACGTCCGCTTCTTGGGTTAAATTCATGACGATTCACCCCTTTGAATACGATTCGCTCTCCATTAAGGCGCATAATCTTATCCACAAGTTCAAATCTTCTAAAACCAAGCTTTTGCGGCACGACCTCCACCAGCTGGCCCGCTTCATTAAACAGCTGCACATATAATTGGTATAGATAGGGACTTTCAGCGCTCCACAGTTCTGGTTTATCAATATTCATGGTGAACGAACATTGGTCGTCCGCTTCTTCGACATTGGCGAAAGCAACCATTTCACCATTTTGATTGAACAATTCAGCAATCACACTTGAAGCACCCAAATCGAGCAGTTTTAAGTCTGCAGTTAACGTCCCCTTTGTAAAAGTGGCGTCTAGTTCCGGACGGACATGTAAATCAGCCACATGAATTTCCGGTACGGTATAAAGGTATACTTCACGGAAGATTCCCGAAAACCGCCAAAAATCTTGGTCTTCAAGCCAGCTTCCCGTACTTCTCTGGTACACCTCAACCGCGAGCTTATTTTCTCCTTCGGTTAAAAAGGGTGTAAGTTCAAACTCCGCCGGTGTAAAAGAGTCCTCACTGTAGCCGACAAATTCTCCGTTCAGCCATACATAGAAAGCGGACTCTACACCTTGAAAGGAAATATACACTGGCTTTTTTTCCATATTGGCTGGCACGGTAAAAGTTTTTACATAGCTGCCAACAGGATTATGATCTGTCGGAATTTCTGGGGGGCGGATCTCGTTATGTCCATCCCATGGGTACATCGTATTCACATATTGCGGCTGACCGTAACCTTGGAGTTGAATGTGGCCAGGAACGGTAATATTCCCCCATCCAGCAACATTAAAATCTAGTTTATAAAAATCTGCCGGACGGTTGTCTGGATTCACCGCATAATGAAATTTCCAATCGCCATTTAACGAATGGCGCAGTTTCATGGGAGCTGCGCTTTTTGCTTCATCCATCGTTTCATAGTATCGATGGTCAGAATGTGCAGGAAGACGATTGACCGCAAATACATTTAAATCCGTAAGCCAATTAATAGTTGGAATCATTTTATCTCTTACTCCTTTTATTTTTTGGTTCTGTTTGGTTGAACGGCTTTCGATTTACCAAAGTGGCGCTCAGATTCCCTTTCGGGGCAATGAAAACCCCAAAATGGATGCGCCTTTCGCTAGTTGAAGTTGCTTATCCGCAAATTGGCTCTCTTCTTCCGCAAGTTGGAGACGCTTATCCGAAAGTTGGCGCCTCTTATCCGCAAATTGCCTCTATTCATCTCCAAATCAGCTCACTCCAAAGCGGCACTCATACCCCAATTTTCGTCCATGAGCCATATTAAAAACAACTGAAATTTTTAAAAAATTATCTACTTCACAGATCCCATCATCCCTGCAACGAAATGCTTCTGCATGATAAAGAAGATTAACGCTGCCGGCAATGTGGCAATCACGATTGCCGTCATAATCATTCCGAAATCAGGTGAATAACTAGACCCAAGAACAGAAATCAATAGCGGAATCGTTTGATGTTCCGGAGACTGCAACACGACAAGCGGCCATAAATAACTGTTCCAGCTAGCCATGAACGTAATAATCGCACCGGCAGCATAAGTTGTTTTCATCGTTGGCAGATAAATTCTGAAAAAACAGCCAAGCTCAGTTAAACCATCAATTCGGCCCGCTTCTAAAATATCCTTCGGAAACATTTTCGTACTTTGGCGAAAGAAGAAGATTAGAAACGCCGTCGTCACCGTTGGTAAAATAACAGAAGCAAACGTGTCAATTCCTATAAGCGGTACAGTTTGAGAAATCATCCCAAACATTCTGAACAAAGGAACCATTAGTGCCGCGAACGGAATCATCATCGACAGCAGCAAGAAATTAAACACCATGTCTTTTGCTTTACTTTGATAAATCTCAAATCCATATCCCGCCAAGGAAGCAATCAGCAAAGATAGAACGGTTGTCGTAATAGAGATTTTGGCTGAATTCATTAAAGCGGGTACAAGGTCGACCGTGTCCAACAGATTGTGTAAGTTCTCCCCAAAATGACTGCCTGGTAAGAGACGGCCCTTTGTCACATCGACTGATTTATTGGTGGCGCTGACAATCATCCACAAAAAAGGAAAAATGGAAACGATGGCACAAGCAGCTAGAAATCCATAGCTAAATACTTTTTTAATCATTTTTATCACCTGCCACTTTGAACTGGATAATCGAGAAGATCACAATCATAATCACAATTGCGTACGATACAGTTGCTGCATACCCAAAGTCAGGAGTGTATTTAAACGACAAGTTGTAGATATACTGGGAAATCGTCATCGTCGCGTTGCCCGGTCCACCTTGAGTAATATTCATGACCTCATCAAACAACTGAAGGGTACCGATTGTTGACGTAATAGATGTAAATAAAATGATTGGCTTCAACATTGGGATGGTAATTTTGAAAAAGGTTTGAAAACTTGAAGCACCATCAATCTTGGCCGCTTCATAAATCGATTGATCAATATTTTGCAGTGCAGAAAGGTAGAAAATCATGTTATAGCCGGTCCAGCGCCAGGTAATCGCCACAATAATCGCGATTTTTGCCCAGAAAGGATCGGTCAGCCAATGAATCGGCTCGGAGATCAGCGAAAACTTCAAAAGGAAAATGTTAATAATCCCTTCCTGTCCAAACAAATATTTAAAGATAACCGAGTAAGCAACCAGTGAGGTGACACATGGCAAAAAGATTGCCGTACGGAAAACGCCTTTCAATTTCATCGTTTTATCATTCAACATAACGGAAATAAATAAGGCCAGAAGAATCATCACCGGTACTTGAATAATTAAATAAATGACCGTATTCTTCACAGTTGTAAGGAAGGTTGGATCCTTAAATAAGCGGGCATAATTTTCAAAGCCTACAAATGTAAGGTTTGTACCGGTGCCGGATTGCAACGACATGATAAAAGCCTGAACCATCGGATAAAAATAAAATATACAAATCATCACAGCAGCAATGGCAATAAACGACCAGCCAATCGCGGTATTTTTAATCCGAAAGCCTCGGGTAGAATGGACAGTTTGGATATTCTGCTTTGTTTTTGCGGTGATCATACTCATTCAACTCCCTATTAGAAAAGCGTAAGCGTCCTGTTCAGCGGCGTATGGCCTGGAGTGCTTTGACTGAGATAAAGGAAACACGAAGAGCGAAAGCGCTTCGATGTTGACTTATCGTAGGGAAAAGCGCGAAGGACACTAGCCGCTAGGACGCTGAAGCTAGACAGTTCTACTATTTTTTCAAGAAGAAGCCCCGGAACCACCCACCTGACACATGTTATCGCTCCATTAAACCAATTAGGAGAAGCCGGTGAGTTCCCGAGGCTTAATTTCTTATTAAATTTGGCTTATTTAATTTGCGCCTCAGCTTGTTTTTGAGCATCTTCTAACGCCTTATCAAGCTTTTTACCTTTAATATAGTTTTGAGCTTCCACCGCTAAAAGATCTTCAATCGCATACGTATGCAAACCATAATTGATTTGTGGAATTTGCTCTGTCCATTTCGCAAAATCAGAAACAACTTTCTGTCCACCAAAGAATTCGTCAGCTGCCTGATACGCTTCCCCTTTAGTTGCAGGCGCATAAGTACCGATGGCACCCATTTCTTTGTTTAATGTCTGATAGAAATCAACGTTTGAACCAAATGTTTTGGCAAGGAATTCAGCTGCTTTTTCTTTTCCAGGAACATTTAGAACATACCATGAGCTTCCGCCTAAGTTTGAAGCGTTAACTGCCCCTTCAATATCAAGACGCGGCATTGGAACAACTGCCCATTTACCAGATTGTGATGCTTCTGCCTTTACAGAAGGAGTAATCCAGTTACCTGTAGGAACAGTTGCAACATCACCATTGTTAAATCCAGCTAAGAATTGGCTCCAGTCAGAAACAGGTGTGACTAAATCTGCATCTAAAAGCTCTTTATACGTTTCAAAAGCGACTTTCAATGCTTTATTTCCAGCTAAATTAGGTGTTTTGCCATCTTCTTTTGTATACCAAGAACCAGCTGATTGAATCATCATACGGATCAGACCAAGGTCGTTAGGGTCTTGTGTCAGCATGTTTTTACCAGTTGCTGCTTTTACTTTTTTACCAATTTCAATGTACTTTTTCCAGTCAATATTTTGTAAATCGGCTACTGTGTAACCAGCATTTTGTAAATAGTCCGTTCTAACGTAAAGTCCTGCAACACCCGTATCAAATGGAAGGCCATAGTTTTTACCATCCACGCTTGTTGGAGCAATTTTATACTGAGCAAAATCTTTTGCATTAAATTTTCCAGTTAAATCATAGAACATATCAGGATAAGCCTGAAGGAAGCTTTGTGCACGATAATCTTCAATTAAAACAATATTTGGCAGACCCTTAGTCGTACCAGAACTTAAGCTAGTATTCAGCTTTTGAATAATGTCATCTTGGGCATTTTCAATCACCTGAATATCAACGTCTGAATTGATAGACTTATAGGCATCTTTCGCTAGATTCATAGCTTTAATATTAAAATTAGGATCCCATGCCCATACTGTTACTTTATTGGTATCCTTTGAAGCTCCTGAAGTCTCTTCTGTTTTCGAACCTGAAGAACAGGCAGCTAACATCAGGATACTGACTAATAATAGTGCAAGTACCTTTTTCATCTAATTTCCCCCCAAGTATAATTCAGTATCTTTGTAAGCGTTATCCTGCTTACATGTACTATGTTAGCACCCTCTAAGGGGAATCCGTTAGGACGATATTTTTATAAATTTGTACTATCTTCACAAAATGAATCCGCTTACTATTTTAAAACTAGGATTATTTTTAGATTCTAGGATTATTTTTGCATAGGAAGGGAAATTCGCACCTTTGTCCCTTTGCCTAGCTCACTAGTGATAGTTACCCCATAGGATTCACCATAAATCAGTTGAATACGCTCATGAACATTTCTTACCCCGATACCGGAGAATGCCTGTTTCCGCTTCGTACTAGGCAGATGGCTTTCCTCTGAAACTTCCATTCCATCACCATTATCGACAATCTCGCAAATCAACTGGTCTCCCTCCGGCCAGACGAGGACATGAATATATCCCTCAGGCTTATGATTGAACCCGTGAAAAAAGGCATTTTCCATAAAAGGCTGAAGAAGCAGTTTTGGTACTTGCAGGTCCATACAATCAGGTGAAACGAAGTAGTTAACTTTAATCCGCTCTCCGTATCGTTTTTGATTAATAAAGACATAATTTCTTAAATTATCGACTTCCTGCTTTACTGTAATTGTTTCACTGACATTACCAAGCGTGTTCTGCAATAAGGAAATTAACGCCTGAATCATTAATTCGGTTTCCTCCTTACCTCCCTGTCCCACCATAAATTTAATCGAAGCCAATGTGTTGTATAAAAAATGCGGGTTAATTTGCTGCTGCAGTGCGGCGAGTTCGGCATTACGACGCTGTTTTTGTGATAAAACTAACTGATCGACATATTCGTGGAGCTCATCCAGCATCGAGTTAAACGCCGTGCCAATCTGCCTTGTTTCATACGTACCGGACACCGAAACATATTCGTCAAAATTATGTTCTGATGCACTTTTAATTTGCTTGACCAGCTTTGACAAGGCATTTGTTAACCGCCTTGAGGCGAATAGCACGAAAAATAGAGCAACAAAAACGATTCCCATTGAAATAAGCAGAATTTTCTTCTTGTCAATTAAATCTCCAAACGCGGTTTCCTTATCGATGATGTTAAGCATGTACATATCAAAGGATGGGAGATATTCCATCATAATGATTTGTTTCTTACCCATAAAATCTCCGATGACCTGATTATCCTTTTCGTTCTTCCCGATTTCGACGGCGTAATCCCGCAGCTCGGCGGATTTTTTACCGATAAGGTTAGACAGATTACTCGATACAATCGTCCCTTCCTTATTAATTAAAAAAACATTATTACCTGGAGTGGTGTAACTGGAATAAAATTTTCTAAATTCACTCTCTCGGATGGTAATATACAAGGATCCATAGACCGTTCCAGAACGATCCATTAATGCCTTGGATGCAATAATGTAATTTCCTTCCTTTGTCCCTGTACGGTGATCATATTGATAGAGCAATCTTTTCGGGTTTTCCATTGTATTCCTTGTCAAGATGCTATACTTTAACTCTTCGTCGGTGATCGGCCAATAGGTACGTTCATTGGTTGCATAGTTCACGCCATTTTCCCCTCTAACCATGATACCAACCTCATAAGAAGCCAAAATCGGTTCAATCCGCTTTGTCAGTTGACTCAAGGTGAAAATAGACGCTAAACGATCGACGTTCGATTCCTCTTTCGTGGTTAGAACGTCCTTGATGGCCACACTTTGCAGCATACTGTTAGAGGCCATTACCACCGAGTAGTGGTACTTCTCAAAACTGTCTTGTACTTGGTCCATTACTTTCGCATTGGTAATGCTGAACTTTTCAAAAAAGAACTGCTCCGACATGCGAATCGTCGTCCACGTGATCGTGATTGAAACGGTGACAATCATCATGACGGTTATCAAAAACATCGTGATAAATAAATTGTTATGTCTAAAACGTTCCGGAATGAATCTCATAAGGCTACCATCACTTTTCACATCAATTGTTTTCTTCTGAACTGGCTCGGTGACAGTCCTTTGATTTTTTTAAATACCTTGCAAAAATAACTGTGGTCTGAATAACCAACCATCCCGCTGATTTCCGAGATGCGGGCAGTTCCTTGAATGAGCAGCTTGGTTGCTTCTTCAATCCGGATCCGATTCAGGTATTCAATAAACCCTTCGCCATGATGGGTTGAAAAATAACTGGACAGATAGGAAGGATTAAAATGAAAATATTGGGCCACGCCGGTCAGTGTCAGCGGCTCGGTGTAATGGTCATTCAGATAATCTAGTATTTTCTTGATATGAACATTTTCCGGTTGAAATGCAGTCGAATTGATCGTTTTTTTGGCTTCAGCAATAAATTCATCCAATTGTTCTACCGCTTCCACCGCAGACCCGGCATCCTCAAAAGCCTTAAAATAAGTATACTTGGCTTGCTCTAGTTCCTTTACATCGTATTCCATATTACTAAGCAGAATCAGGATATTAAAGATAATGTTGCCAAAAAAAGCCTTGTATTCATACACATCGGTTGTATAGCAGGTTGAAAATACGTTTACATGCTCCTGTAAATAATCAAATGCAGATTCAAAGTGCTTCCGCTTAAATTCACTAGTAAACCAATCTAAATTAAAGTTCTCTACTTTAGGCGAAGGCATCGGCAAATCTTTTTTTGTAAGAACCAGCTGCTTAGGAAAATAAAACTGATAGTTTACTAGCACTAATAATTCCTCTTTGTAGACAGCACCAATCCTTGAAAAGTCTTCAAATTCCTCACTGAGAGCAAAACTGAGATTGGTTTCAGACTCTGCTAAGTTTTTAACAAATGGAATCAATCCAGAAAAATCATCACCGTTAACAATGATGATATTTTTTTCATAATAGAAGGAATAGTTTTGTCCCGTTAAATCTGTGGTCATTTTTTTCTTAAAGTCATTAGGCAGTTCCGCTTGTCCAGTTTTAAGGTTCACAGCCAATAAGCAAAACCTTTGATTTGGAAAGACTGCAGATAGTTGAGTAGAATCATATTCTGTTTGATAGCCAGATATCAGTTTAGTAATGATTTGTTCACTAGAAGGACTTGCGTCTACTGGCTTGTCCGCCGATGTAAGCGACGGAATTCTGCTAGCTGCCTTCTTGAGCACGTTTAATAGTCCTTCTGCGTCAAGCTTTGGCTTTAATATATAATCAACCACACCACTTTGAAACGTGGATCGGACGTAGTCAAAGTCACCATAACTGCTTAAGACAATTACTTCAATAGAAGGATACCGTTCCTTCACAATTCTCGTCAGTTCTTCTCCATCCATAATCGGCATGGCGATATCGGTAATGATAATATGCGGTCTTACAAACTCAATCATTTCAAGCGCTTCGAGCCCATGTGAGGCTTCTCCGACCACCTCAAAGCCTTCCTGCTCCCAATTAAGATAATGCTTAATCCCTTGCCTAATTAAAATCTCATCATCAACAATAAGAACCCGGCCTCGTTCCCCAGCTGTCATTGAAATCCCTCCAGAATCAGGGGGACGGTTCTCATGCTTCCGAAGCATGAGAACCGTCCCTTCGCTTAATTATTCTATCAAAAAGAAGCACAAGAACCGTCCCCATGCTTACCCTTGCTTAAAAAATTTTTCCCTTTACCCCTATATCGACACTGTTTTTAACTTATACCAATTATAGTCTATCTATAGGACTAATATAAATAGGGGGAATTATGAATGAAGTTTCCAAAATTTATCAAACTCTTTTTTCCTGTAGTTATGCTTTTCACTTTATTATTACTGCCCTCCTCTCTATCAAATGCATATGCAAGAACTCAGGTTGTAAAGCATCCCACAACAGAAAAGGCGGCCACCTATATTACTTCCTTCAATCTGGTCCAAGGTAAGTGGGTGGGGAAATTTGATTATATCCAGTGGTATTTTGGCAAGGCTGCTGATAGAGAGTTTATAAAGGACTGTAAATGCTCTAAGGAAATGGATCATGCTCCAGATGGATACTGGATTCGAAACGTTAACCCCAAAATACGGACCTTTACCATTTCAAAAACAGCCCGCTATGTTTTACAAACACGAAATTTATACAAAATTACCTGGAATGAAAATGTAACAAGAAACCAGTTTATAACCTTTTTAAAACAACGAGATACACACCACCAAATTCCTTTTCATATCGAAGTAAAAAACGGAGTAGTCACCAAGATTACCGAACAATATATTCCTTAATAGGAGAAGGGGGAAGCAGGGGGACGGTTCTCATGCTTCCCCCTTTTCTTAAAAAAACACTTGAAATTGTAAACGCTTTCAGTTATATTATAAATAGGTCGGATGGCAAACGTGGTCATCATGGTATACAGCGTAGGCGGAGCTGATACTACTATTTTTTGGTAAGAGCTATGAAGCTCTTTTTTTATTTGTCTATTTTTTTAGAACGCCAGCACAGTCACCCACTAGAGAAAACTATTTCAGCTTTTCTGCCAAACATTCATTTTTACATAATAAAGAACTTGCGCAAAACACGCTAGACTCCGTGTTTTTTCATATTAATAGAGATAATTAGTCCTGCAATTAACTTTCACCTAATATGAGTCGAAGCCCCAATTCGATGCATATAGTACATTATTGAAAAAAAGCAGGAGGAGATGCTCGTGGTCATACATGTGGTCCGCAGCGGAGAAACACTCTGGCAAATTGCCAATCAATACAAAGTCAATATGAACCAGATTGTTCAATTAAATGGGTTACAAAATCCAAATCAACTGGTAATAGGCCAATCGTTAGTCATCCCTGTCCCTGGTACATCACACATTGTAAAGTATGGAGATACGTTATGGGCGATTTCCCAACAGTATGGTGTGTCAATTAACTCTATCATTCAATCCAATCAGCTCACCAACCCCTCTGTCTTATATCCAGGTACAAAACTAATCATCCCTCCAAGGGTTCATATCACTCAAGCCGGGGAAACGCTCTGGCAAATTGCCAATCGTTATGGAGTTACCGTTCAAGCCTTAATCACTGAAAATCAGATTCAAAATCCAAACGTCATTTATCAAGGTACCCCTTTAAGAATACCGACGCGAAAACCGACGATTGAAGTCAATGCCTACACGTATCAACCCGACCAAGCAGCCGCAGATACGGTAAATGAGCTGGCCCCTTATCTAACCTATATTAGTCCGTTTGCTTACCTGATAAGTGAAACTGGGGATCTTACTCCAGCTCATGATGAGTTAACCATTCAAGCTGCCATAGCCAAAAATGTGGTACCAATGATGTCGATTACAAATTTCACCTCATCAGCTGCCGGCTCCAATGTTGCACATACTCTTTTATCCACCCCTAGTTTACGCGAAAAAGTCCTGACAAATATGCTTCAGATTATGGACCAAAAAGGGTATAAGGGCGCCAACATCGATTTTGAAAATGTATTACCAGCGGATCGTGAGAATTACAACACTTTCCTTCAACTAGCCGTAGATCGTCTGCATCCTAAAGGATATTTTGTCTCCACAGCCTTGGCTCCAAAAGCCAGTGCGACACAAGCAGGTTTGTTGTACGAAGCCCATGATTATGAGGCACATGGCAGAATTGCCGACTTTGTAGTATTGATGACGTATGAATGGGGATACCGACTCGGGCCGCCACAGGCAATTTCACCGATTAACCAAATGAGGCGTGTCGTGGAATACGCTAGAAGTGTCATGCCGGCAGAAAAAATCTTTTTAGGCTTCCAAATTTATGCCCGCGATTGGCTCCTTCCACATGTTCAGGGACAAGAAGCCGAAACATTTAGTACACAAGAAGCGGTTGCCCGTGCTGTCAAATACGGGGCGGCGATTCAATATGATACCACCACTCAGTCACCGTTTTTCCGTTACACGGATGAACAAGGCCGCGGCCATGAAGTCTGGTTTGAAGACGCTCGGAGTGCTCAAGCGAAGTTCGACCTGGCCAAGGAATTTAACCTTCGAGGAATCAGTTACTGGGCATTAGGATATCCTTATCCGTCAAACTGGGCGTTGCTGGAGGATAATTTTACGATTAGAAAAGGTAGGCCGACAATATGAAGCAAAGGGACGGTTCTCATGCTTCCAAATCATGAGAATCGTCCTATAATGGCATCTATTCCAGGTATTGAGGATAAGCCATGCCAACTCCGGATCACAGTCCTTTAAAAAGTATTCGCAGCTTCAAGAATTCGTTTATAAGTATTCATAACAATAGTAAGGTCGGGGTCCTGTCCATTCAATTTTGGAACATCAAACTCGGATAAAATAAAGTGATATTTCGGCACAACATTATGCCTATTTAAGCAACTCTTAGTACATGACAAAGGGCAGCCGTCTATTGCAATAATATCTCGTTCTGATTTTGCAGTTCGGACCAGGGGTTTCACGTCGCCTCCGACTCCAGCAATACAAGACATTTCAGCAACATTCTCTCGATCCATTTTTATAGCAATCATATTTGCAGTTTGGGCGGCAGAGGAACATCCGGAACATGAATACACAAGTGGCAAATGATTCTTTTTCATCTGTTTACTCCTTTCAAGAGCATGTGATTTGTTGTTTATTTTAATTCTTGCCGGATAGACCGTCTGTGATATCTCACACAATTCTGTATTTTCTTTCTTTACCTTTACCAACTCTCATAATTCTTTATGGAGTTTCGACAGATTTCCGCCTACTTTCGTTATGTGCTATACTATTCAATCGTTTGATTAAAAAAGCTGCAAGTACTGGTCTAATCGTGATTTTCTTTCCAAAACTATAAAAAGATTGTCGATCCATTACAGAGTTGTGGAATTTACGGGAGCGACTCTCTATGGGCGACAATCGGAAGGTTTGCACGTAAAAAAGGCCCAACTAGCGGATAAGAGCTAGTCGGGCTTGGCGGTAAAACAATATCACAAAGAGCACCTTTTTCATGTTTTTATACTTTTTTGATCTGAAAGAGCTTTTAAAAAGCCATTGCGATAACGATTTCGTTTTTCTCCTGCTTTCAAGCATAAGAATCGTCCCTCTGCGCCCCTTAGCCTCATGAAAAATGCGAAAGGAGCCCAACATTAGTTCGGCTCCTTTCAATTCTAATTTCGTTCTATTACATGAATAAATTCCCGCAGATAGTCAGGTAGATCAGGTGGACGGCGGCTTGACACGAGGTGTCCGTCGGTTACGACAGGTTCGTCATACCAAATAGCTCCTGCGTTTTCCATATCATCTCTTATACCAGGTGTACTCGTAACCTTTTTTCCGTTCAGAATTTTAGCAGAAATCAACACCCAGCCCGCATGACAAATTTGTCCAATTGCCTTCTCGCTCTCATTCATCTCCTGAATCAGCGTAAGAACTTCTGGAAAACGGCGGATCTTATCTGGAGCCCAGCCACCTGGAACTAGAATCGCATCATAATCCGCTGCTTTCACATCACCGTAGGCGAAATCACTCTCCGCAGGCACACCATACTTCCCTATATATTTTTCATTTGCTTTCTCTCCGGCAAGATGGACCACGGCCCCCTCTTCGCGAAGTCGTAAAATAGGATACCAAAGCTCTAAATCCTCAAATTCGTGATGGACTAAACTGATAACCTTCTTTCCTTGTAATCGCATGAAACCCAATCCCCTTCCATTATTAGTACTCTCGTTGTTTAAAAGCCAATCCTATGTACCAAGACTCGCTTATTCATCGTCCATGTTAAATAATGGTCGACAATTTATTCTAACACTATGTTCATTCTATAATCTCAAAATTGGTGTTGCAATGGCGAAGAAGATGATATTTAAGGAAAAAGCTTCCCCTGCAAGGAAGCAAAAGAACCGTCCCTCTGCTTACAAATTAGGGAAAGAGCCCTTCCATTTTAAACTTCTTAACATATGTTATTAATGAATAAGTTTATAAGGGAGGTCTATACAATGTTTGGTTATGGAGGTTTCTGTGGATACGGTGGCTATGGCTACGGTGGCTATGGATATGGCGGCGGTTTCGCTTTAATCGTCGTATTATTCATCTTGTTAATTATCGTAGGAGCAGTTATCTGTTTCTAATATCTATGTAGGAAGCCCTTGAAAAAGGGCTTCTTTTCATGGAAGACTTTCCTTTCATGGATGGAAGTCTACGCTTTGAATATGGTTTTGGCTGGCTACACTTTAGAGTATGCAACTGATTATATAAATCCCCAGGCGGTTAAGCCTTATTTTATTTTAATGCAAATCAGCTCTTGTCCATTCCGTTTTACCTTTTATACATATGCTATTACTACACCCGACAAACATATTGTTTCTTCCTCCCGAAAACGTCTGCCAAGCAGGCGTTTTTAACATTTAGGTAAATTCCTAATTTTGTCCTACATACGGACATTTGTCCAAACCCTCTTTAGCTTCAAAAAATATACTAAAGTGAAATCAGATATCTGGAATGATTGGTGGTGAAAATAATGGGCTGGTTTGGAGGATACGGCTTTGGTGGCTACGGTGGCTATGGCTACGGCGGTTACGGTTACGGTGGCAGCACTTTCGTGTTAATTGTTGTATTGTTTATTCTTCTTATAATCGTCGGTGCATCATTCTATTAATCCATGTTAGAAACATGGGGACGGTTCTCCTGCTTCCGAAGCAAGAGAACCGTCCCCGTGGTTTTTTTGGAAGATAATCTTACAGTTCCTAAGACATAGCATCCTTTTCCAAGTAAAATGCCAATTAATAAATAAAAATTCACTATATAAACAGGTAAGGAATGGTGATCATGCATTTGAAAAAAGCAATGGTAGGAGACCAAATTTTATCAATTAATGGCATTAAAGGTAAGGTGGAGAAAGTTGGAGAGAACTCAGTCATAATTGAAATTCTCGAAAATTTCTCAGGCCGAAACTTTGAAAATAATAGGACAGTTGTTTCTCATAAAAGATATGTAGTCCTATAGGGGATATAAAACTACTACTTATAATTCACTTGGCCCTCATGACATTTTCTTGATATCTAGTATAGAAGATTGTCGAGTTAGGTAGAATAATTTACAGAAATTCCCCTAATTTCCCGGAAAATTTTATGGTTATCGACACCTATGACACCTTTCCCCATGGTTTGCTATTAATCAAACATTTGTTTAAAACTGAACCCATCCGTGTGATTTCGGATTTTCTCTATCCTTTAGTCTAAAAAAACGTCGTAAGCTATCCTATTGTAGGTCTAGGGAGCAAAAGAACCGTCCCTATGCACCCTGCCTTCACTAAAAAAAAGAAGCATGAGAACCGTCCGCATGCTTCCATCATCTTACCTTTGTGTAGGCGGGTTTGCTTGTGTTTTTTGCTGCGTCGGTTGCTGTGATCACTAGGGTGATTCCTCGTTTTTGTCTTACGATTTTCACTTTGTAGTTTCCATATCTGTCTGCTTTACTTGTTCCGATGATTTTACTGCCGGATTTTATTGTGATCGTGCTGTTTGCCTCTGCTTTTCCTGAGACATAGCTGGAGGTCGAATACACAGCATTTACTTTTGGAACGCCAGGTGCAATCCCATCCTGAACCACCATCGTAGTAGCACTGCTTCTATTTCCCGCTAAGTCAGTTGCGGTTGCCGTTAGTATCACCCCTATTTTCTGAACGGGAATCTTGATAGTAAAATTGCCTAAAGTATTGGTATCACCATAGCCAATCTGAACGGAACCGTTATAGATTCTCACTTTTGATTTTGGTTCTGCTTTTCCTGTCACATAGGCAGTCGTATTTTTAATGACATTTACGATAGGTTTAGCTGGTGCCGTAACATCGGTTACGGTGACTTTGGTTTCCGTACTTACGTTTCCAGCAGGATCATATGCCTTCACACTAAGAACCGTACCAGCTTTTTGGATCGGTATCACCACTTTAAACAAACCACTGGAGGAGGCATAGCCTAGTAGCTTTGTACCGGAAAATACTTTTACCGTTGCCCCTGATTCCGCTTTACCGGTTACCTCCTTCGCATTGTCCCCCACTTTATTCACTTGAGGTGCTGCGGGCGCAATGACATCTTTTACCAGGGTGCTAATAGGACTTGCCTCATTACCTGCTACATCACTTGCAAACAGTGTAAGGGTTGTACCTTCCTTTTGAGCGGGAATCTTGATCGTGAATGTATTTCCAGCCGTCATCTCAGCAGATTTGATCATCTCGGAACCATTTTTAACGACGATTCTGCCATCTTCATTGGATATACCGGTTATGGAAGTGGATTTATTTGTAATAGCATCAACGAACACAGTCGGTGCTGTCACATCCTTAACCGTAATCAAGGTTTTTGTACTTTCATTATTAGCTAAGTCCCTTGCAAAAAGTTCTAATGTGGAATGAGCAGGTTGTTTAGAAATACTCGCTTCATAGTTTCCATTCTCCCCCACATTTGCTTGAGTCAGAACAACGCCGTCTTTTAAAATAACAACGGTCGAAAAGGGCTCTGATGTCCCAGTAATAGATGTAGACTGATCGGTAACCTGTGAAGCTGTTGGTGTCATAGGTGCAGTCCGGTCCTCTACAACAACGGTTGTTGGTTCACTAGGCTGCTGTCTCTCATTGAAGGCTGTAACCGACAAAGTGCTACCCGCCGCTTGAGTTGAAATCGGTATCGAAAATTCTCCTTTAGCATTGGATGTTCCTTCTCCTAACACTTCCGTTCCTTTAAAGACCTTCACTAACAAATTCTCTTTTGCCACAGTTCCAGTTACGAGATTACTATAATCGGAAACACTGTTAACAACCGGAGACTTCGGTGGTTCAAGCTTTTGAACCGATAACACGTATGGTGAACTCATGTTTCTTGCTTGATCAACCGCTAGCAGTTTTATTTCATCACCGGCCGTGTGCAATGGAACATCCATCTTAAACATTCCATCAGCATTGACCTTCACTGTGTTTGGCTGCTGCACGTTATTAATAAATAAGATAATGGTAGAAGCCGGTTCGGCTTTCCCATTTATAACCGTATCCCCTTCGAAAAAAGTGGAAACCTTATCAATTGATGGGGGAACCACGTCTGATACCGTTTGGATGATTTCAAAAACATTTCCGTTTTGGTCTGTCGCTTTTACAGTTAGTTGTGTTCCTGCGGCCTGGCGTGTAATTGGAAGGGCAAAACTGCCGTCAGCATTTGTCAGACCGGATGCCAGCAATTGGTCCCCTTTTTGAACAGTAATAGTCACACCCGATTCCGACTGCCCGATATACAGATCCTGATCATTTGAAAATTCGGATGGGTGAAAGATTGGTTTAATCCAGTCCTGTAAAGTATAGACAACCGGTGTACTTCGATTATTATTCTGGTCAACAGCAGTCACTTCAACAAGATCATCTTGCTGCCCCGTAAGTCCAAACCCAAACCACCCGTTCCCATCTGTTGTATATTCATCGGTGAGAAGATGATTCACTCGAACCTGGATTTTTATGTTCGGCTCTGTTACTCCTTGCAAATAGCTTTGATGATACAGATAGTTTAACTCTTTAAATACAGGCGCTTCCTGCTCTAATGGTGTACCAACTGTAACAGATGCCTGCTCCGACTTACTTTCTCCGTTAACAGCGTAAACCGTAAGTACGTCTCCCTCTACTTGAGAGGCAATCGGAATTTCAAACTCGCCGGTTGCAGAAGAAATCCCCGAGGCCAGCACTTCATTATTCTTTGCGACTTCAATAGTGGTGTCTGGTGTCGTTACACCTTTAATCGCCGTATCGTCAGGGGTCACGGAATAAACAAAAGGCTTCACAGGAAAGAACGTTTTTTCTACTGTAAAAAACACGGAATGACTGACTTCATTCGAATTATTAGAATAAAGCTCCACCTTAGTTCCCCTTTGCTGCCTTGGAAGGATAAAGGTGAATCGTCCTGCACGAACAGATTCTTCATACCAAACTTCATGCCCTCCAGAGGTCGTCACCTTTAAAACAGCTTTTGCAGCATTCTTGGCAACTCCCTTAATATACGTGGAATTCCCCTCTGTAATAACCCCTTCCTCCAGATAGGGTTCATCAATTTTTGGCAATTCAAAGTCGATTGGAAACGGTGTTGCAGCGATTGGCTCCGCCAAAAGTTTATCTCTGGAACCACTGTAATCATTACCATCTAAGATGGATGCATAGATTCTTGAGTAAATGGTGGTGCCCCAATAATTGTTTGGAGCGATAATAGTTTTAGCACTGTCACCCCTAAGGTCAATATGCGTATTCTTATTTAAAAAATTATTTTTTTCAATCAGTAGATTAGGTTCAGTACAAGTATACCGATTGCACGAATGAATGATATCCGTTACCTCTTCATTGTAAAAAGTATTGCCTGTAATAGTAATTCTGCCTGCTCCACTGGTTAGATTCAATGTTCCTTGAGTATGGAAGAGGTTTTCTTCAATGAAACTATCACTTTTCAGCTCTGATAGATCAATAGTGCCCAAAGAAAATTTACTCCGTACCATCGTGAAGGTTGAATTTTTCCTCACCACGGCTGCAATTCCACTCTTATTCCAGTCAACGTATTCAAGAAAAATGGTACCTGCATTCCAGCTGGAAATATAAATATTGTCCAGAGTAATAAGTTCCTCTTTTGTCCCTTGTGATTTTAGGGTACCATCCACAACAAAGGAGTTTCCTTTACCAATAATTTGAACGCCTGGTTCAATCGTTAACGTTGCACCAGGTGAAATGGTTACAGAACCGCTCATAACATAGGGAGAGTTACTTTTGGTTAAAACGGTATCTGTTGAAATGGTCCCGGAAAGGGATGTTCCAGTCACAGTTGAGGCCTCCGCCGTGCAGGGAAGGGAATAAAGAACAAGTACAATAATAAATGTCCAAGAAACAATCTTTCTATAAATCAGTGAATATTTCATCCTTAATCTCCTATTTGCAAAGTTCCTAGATTAATAATAATCAATTATTTGAAAACTTGGAAGCGGATTCCTTAAGGAAATTATTAGAAGCATAGGGACGGTTCTCTTGCTTCCTATTAATCAACTTGAAATGTTTGCACCATTCCAGGAACGACATTCTCTATGCAACCATTAGTCTGTAAGTTATTTTACCTCCCTTGACCTAATTGTATCGATGATCTTCTTCACCTCAAAAAGTAACAAATAAGAGATAGATTTCAATAAAATCAACCCAGAGTCGCCCTAGGCTATTTTGTGTTTTCCGTTTAAAAAATAAGGGTCACACCCGTAACTGCAAGTTATACATATGTATTAGTTACCGCAATATACCCCTCAACTATTAAAAATATCAGAGAGAATTACTAAATCATCCCATTTCCTTTCAGTTTTTTTTAGAGTTCCTGATTAAAACGCTAACGACTTAGGGTTTTCGGTTGAATGGGACGCATTTGCACGTTTTCAGAAGGACTGTTTAAAGTATTTGTAATAGCTTTTTTAACCAACATGGCAATTTAGTTTAAGAAAATATAATGACTGTCCTGTATTATTGATTTTGATATAGGTGTATATCTACAAGTTGGTTAAGCCATAAATTTTCGAATCGTCATTCTTTATATTCAATTACACTTAAAAACCTAGGCTTAAATAAAAATAAGGGTCCCTCTCGAATGAGATTGACCCTTATTTGTTAAGCAACAATATTCTTGCTTACTAAAAGTTCTCTGTCACTATTTGATGCTGGTTCATACCCTTTTTCAATAAAAGTAACAATTGTCTTCTTATTACAAGTCCAACACTGGACTAAGTTATAAATTCCCAGTGTAATGATGTGTAAAAAGAAACACTTGAAGAACTCCGACCACATACCTCTGAAAACATATACCCATGCTCCAAAGAAAAACTGTGTCCACGAAAATCCTACTTTTACTTCCTTAACTACCCCTACAGTATTTTTTAGCTTAACTTTTGCCATAAAAATTTTTCACTCCTACATAGTATCTAATAAATTGGGAATAATTACATTATTAACATAGCATAATTCCCAAATTTAAAATGTCGAATATTGTTGAAAAACAAATATATTTAGTAGATTTAGGATTTTAGTCGTATTTTTCGTGTGAGAGTTTTTCTGTTTTTATTTTCTTCTTATTAAAATAAAGGGTTGCATAGATTATTGGTTTAGTATATTCCTTCTTTTAAGCTCCTTCACTAAAACTAGGTGGAATAAGGTTAGCTACACCAGAAGAGCTCTTTGGTTGATTATAAAATATAATCCCGCTATCTCCTTGTACCTTGTCTGAATCAGTTGAAAGGAACGCTCATTGAACCCGGCCTTTTATTGAAGTTTGTGGACCATTCGTAAATGGATGATATATCAGCAATCCATAAAAAGAAGCATGAGAACCGTCCCCATGCTTCTCTGGCTTCCATTTAATCAACTTGAAATGTTTGCACCATTCCAGGAACGACATTCTTTATGAAATCATTGGCTTGCAGGTTATTCTGCGGGATTGGTGCTACTGAATACGAATAAATAATATCATTTTCTTCAGCAAGTTTAACTTCCACTCCAGCGTTCAATGAAGCCCACTCTTGTTTCTCATACATATGGAAACTAACCAATAAAGGTTTATCAGCAGACTTGTAATATATTTTGATTTCAGATAACCATCCCTGCCCCTCTGAGTAATCGGCTCTCTCAAACGTCAAACGATCGAGCCATTCTTTTGGAACCGCAAAATGGAAGCCTTCCGACACATAAATCATCCTAGAATCATTGGGTCTTGCGATATTAATCCCATGACTTTGGAAAAAGGCAGCGTTTAATACGCTTTGAATATCCGAAAAAGAAAGATGATACTGAAGCGTCCCTTCAGCGAAAGAGGCATATTCATAAGGTGGAAAATACATCATTAAGCCGTCCTTCGTTAAATACACCTGTTCTAAATCATCCGAACTAATTTGTTTAAACTCCCCCATCCCCTCCAGCGTATGAAAAACATCCTGTTTCAGGACGAGTTCGCTAATGAGTGGTTGGGTTTGCGGCGAGCCATTAAATAATTCCTTTGGCTCAACAATTCTGCCATTATCCAGGTCAACCAAGATCGGAACACGAGACGGCATGCCATGTGCAGCCCCGCTTAGATAAAAATATTGGTCATAAACAAAGCTGATCAGATGGTCATTCTGAAAAGTGATTTTGTATGTTGAATCAAATGATGATGGCGTACTTGGATCCTCATTTGTCATTTGACTCTCGTCGGCCGCATTCGCTTTTTTCTTCAAAGTATCATTAATTTGCGCTTGAGCGTTTTTATCCTTCATGCCTTCAATTTCCGGATAAGTAATATTGATAATCGGGGAGCTTTTCACAATGGACTCATCATGAATTTTTATGATTTGGTTGGTGGTTTTCGATTGATTGGTAGGTTTTACTTGTTGATCAGTCGTTTTTCCCGGTTGAGCGTCAGGTTTTTCTGTTCCATCGGCAGGCTTCTCCTGCTGTCCTCCGGTTTTTTCCGATTGATTGTCTTCAATTGCTTGTGGTTGTTCTGAAACAGGCTTTTTTTCTTGGGTACCGCTGCAGCCTGCAATGAAAAAGACAACAATTGCCATCGCTAATGTCCATTTCAGTTTCATCCGCTCACTTCCTTTTAGGATCATCATAGTAAATTTCCAGTTTCCCTAGAATAGGTAATCATACAAAGTTACTCAGTTTATGATATGTTATCCGGTCTTCGTTATATCTCTAACTGTCTATAAAAATAATGTTTTCCTCCCTGGTCTCATTTTTTCTACATTTAGGATAATAAGCTTTCACTCTCCCCTTTGTTCAGGATAAAGTAACGGAGGCATAATTTTTAGCTTCCGATATAGTCGGTGCGGGGAACCGTTTATAAATAGAGACAGTATTCCTATACCCAAGCAAAAAATGCCCTAAGCACTTATAAGTGTCGGGCATTTTTCGATTCATTAATTACATATAATTTTCTTTAAGATATTTCGCGGCATCATTGTACAAGCCGCTTTGGTTGGAATACTTAATATAATTTTTAATGGTGTTCAGCCATTCAATCGTAGTGGGCTTGGTGTTTTCAATAATCTCCAGCAAATCATCCATCCCAAGAGGACGTTCTACACCAGTTTCCATAATCTCAGCTATGATATTTTCAATCGCACTTTCAACTACATTCTCAATATCCGCTCCGGAAAAATGCCTTGTTTTCTCAGCAAGAATAGTAAAATCCAGTCCATTCTCGACGGGCTTTTCTGCTAATTTCAATTTAAAAATAACCTTTCGGGCTTCATGATCAGGCGGGCCCACAAAAACCAACTTATCAAATCGTCCTGGTCTCTTAAAAGCGACGTCAACATCCCATGGCATATTGGTAGCACCAATAACAAGCAGTTTATCCGTTCCCGTGTTAATGCTTTGCATCTCGGCCAACATTGTATTCACAAGTGTACTCATGTGTTCAGAATGCGCTTTGGTCCTGCTGTAGCCTAATGAGTCCAGCTCATCAAAGAACAATACAGCTGGACGATTGGCGCGGGCGGTCTCAAACACATCGCGCATCTTTTGCTCACTGACACCAAAGTAAGGATCCAAAATATCGGTAATATGGATCGGATAAAAAGCTGCTCCACATTCCCCAGCAGTCGCTTCAGCAATAAAGGTTTTTCCACATCCGGGGGGTCCATATAATAAAATGCCTCCCCCCAACTTTTTGCGAAACTTTGCAAACAGGCTTGGATTCACAAAGGGCTTGATAATTTTCATTTCGATTGTTTTTTTCAACTCGTCAAGTCCGCCAACATTTGAAAAAGTAACCCTTTTTGGCAGCCGCTCCTCGATTGAAACTACTTTGCCATGTATCAATTCCAATTGAACCGGTAAGGGTTCGGGTTCGGGTTCGGGTTCGGGTTCCGGATCAGGCTCGGCTTCAGATTCGAATTCGGGCTCGGGCTCGCTCTCTAGCAAATATTTTTTTAGACTAGCAATCACCAAATCTTCCATTTCACGATCCTTCAAAGATTTGGAAAAGGCATTCAAGCCTTCAGCAAGCTGATTCTTTTCGAGAAATTCTTCCCCCAATAAAAACCAAGCCTGCACATTTTCCGGGTCCTTTTCAAGCATGGCACGATATAATTTATATTTTCCCATAGAAAAACCTCTTATAAAAGAATGGAGTAATCCAGGTATAGATACACAGCACAATATAGATTGCTGAAAATGGTAAAAGCACGATATATTGCTTCAAGAAGATGAAAAGAATGGCGATAACCAAAAACAACGAGTAGATGACAGCAGGTCCTCCAGCTTTTTTGATTAAACGCTGCGGAAAAAATAGTGGATGTGTCAATCGGTCGTACTCTTCCAAAATTTTAAGGAGATCCGAATTGGTTGGATCTAGTAAAAAAGCTTGCCGAAAATACTCCATGGCGGCTTTGTCCTCATTTTTCAAGGCATGGAAAAGGCCTAAATTTACCAGATTCATAATTTCACTGCTTGCACTTTCCATTACATTTTGAATAAAATGCAATTGTTGATTTTGGTCAGATTTTGCAAAATAATACTGAAGAATAAGCTGATTTACTTTTTCACCATATGGTGCAACCCTTTTCGCTTCTTCCAGTAATTGTAGCGCTTTATCTTCAAAACCAGCCTTCAACATCATGTATCCATATGTGGCAAGGATATCACCATTTTCAGGTTCAAGCGCAAGTGCAGATAAATAAGCTTCTTCAGCCTCTTTAAATTTTTTTTCCTCTTCATACGTAAGTCCAATCAGGTAATAGGATTGGACCGTATCAAAACCGTTGTAAAGCGCCTGCTCACACATTCTCCTAGCTGATTCATAATAATTTTTTGAAAAGTGAACAACAGCCATATAGTAAAAAGCATCCGGATCCAAGGGATTAACTTCAAACAGTTTTTCAATGGAAGGAACCGCCTTCTCGTAGTGACCCATTTCAAAATAATGTTCTATTACCCTCGTTTCCTTTTCCTTTATCATCCCAGTAAACCTAAGGCCAAAACAATGAGTTCGACTACCCCGCCAAGCAAAATCCATACAATGGCCGGCTTTAATATTTTAGTGATTGTTCCATTCGTCACCATATGCTGTTGAAATGGCTTTGTCAGAATGGCTCGATAAGCTAAAAAGAGCAAAATGGATGAAAGTTTCAAGAGGTATCTCATTGCCCTGTCTTCCATTGATAACGTCCCATTGGCGAATAAATAAATGACGGCACATTCGCCAATTTCCAAAATAATGCCTAGGATGATTAATAGATTAATGTGCAGCTGTCGGACGTTCAGCCACTTTGCGTTTCTTGTACCTAAAGCCATCAAAGGAATCGGTCCGCCGATAAAAGCGACCCATAATAGGCGATTAATATCATAGGTTTTCGTTTCCCTCCAATCTTTCTCAATGGACGGCTGTAATAATTCATTCATATTAGACATAATGTCCCCCTTATATTGCAAATCTACAATTCTAACATTACTTATTTATGGAAAGAATGCAATCTAATTTTTTGACAATCTATCTAAAAAAAATGCCCCTATTTATGGTAGGTTAAAGTGAAGAGTGTCAATGATGACCATGGTTTCGGTTATTGATATAACTTGAGTGTGCAATGTCCGGAGGTCTTCTAAAGACGTTAAATTTGAACATTCTGTGCCAATAAGCAATATACGTCTCATTTTTCGAACGAACCATTACATACGTAACTATTCCCTATAAATTCTATGATTACAATTAATAAATAGTAAGGGAACTATTAAATCGATGAAATGGGGTTTTATTTTGATCAATCCACAATTAAAAATAGGACATATGATACCAAAATTTCCAATCATGCAAGGCGGTATGGGTGTAGGAATTTCTTTAAGCGGCCTCGCGTCTGCGGTTGCAAATGCTGGGGGAATTGGAATTATTTCAGGAACCGGAATTAGCGTCGATGAAATGAGATTGCATATAAGGAAAGCAAAAGCCAGTATTAAGGAATCCGGCTATATTGGAGTTAACGTTCTTTTCGCAATGAATGACTTTGCTGAAAAAATGAAAGCAGCCATTGAAGAGAAAGTTGATTTCATCATATCAGGCGCTGGAATTTCAAGAGATATGTATGCTTGGGGCAAGGAAGCCGGCATTCCAGTCATTTCGATTGTGTCTTCCGCCAAGCTTGCTAGATTATCAGAGCGACTTGGTGCTGCAGCAGTGGTCGTAGAAGGCCATGAGGCAGGCGGACACCTTGGTACGGATAGACCTTTGTTTGATATTTTGCCTGAAGTAATTGAAGCCGTTCAAATACCGGTTATTGCTGCTGGAGGAATCATGACCGGGGAGGATCTTGCACGAGCCATACGTTTAGGGGCTTCTGGGGTTCAGATGGGAACTAGATTCGTAGCCAGTGAAGAATGTGACGCACCATTATCATTTAAAGAAAAGTATGTACAGGCTCAACAAGAAGACACCATTTTGCTAAAAACAACCGTTGGTCTCCAGGGCCGTGCCATTAAGAACCAGTTTACTAAACTTGTATCTGATGATAATAAGGTAAAAATTAAGAAGTGCCTGGATTGCCTAAAAAATTGTTCTTATCGCTTTTGTACACTTGATTCCTTAGTAACTTCCATGAATGGAGATTGCGACAACGGTCTTGTTTTTGCCGGTTCTAGAGTACATGAAATCAAAGATATACTTCCAGTTAAAACAATCATCAACAATATTATGAGTGAATATAAAGCTTGTCTGTGAATTTGAAAGGTATTTCCCCCTATTATGCTGTTGGTTTTAAGTTTCTAAGGGGATCCATTTGGGGCTATTTTTTTATAAAAGGAGAATAGCTAAAAAGGCGATACAGTGATTTGTGTCGCCTTTCATTTAACCTTTTTAGTCAGGGAATTATGTCACTCAAGCAATATATAATACCGTCTCTTGTTTCATCAATGAAGCTTGTACATCTATAATACGCTGATTACTGCTTCCGCGAAAAGGTCTCTTCGGTTCCATCTTCTCGATTAAAAACCTTCCATCTACTACAATGTCTACTTCCTTTAGAAATGCCTGTACATCAGAATTCCTTTCAGCCCAACGTAAAAGTTCTTCAAATGTAAAGCCTGTATAAGACCAAATATTTAATCCCTTTGCTTTTACACGTTTCACTAACGAAAATAGCTCTTTACAATAAAGAAAAGGTTCTCCACCGGATAGTGTTAATCCATCTAAAAACGGATTCATCATAATTTGATTGTAAATATTATTTTCCTCATAAGGTTCACCATAGTCTTGATCCCAAGATTCTGGATTATGACATCCTAGGCAATGATGAGGACATCCTGATACGAAAAGAACCGCTCTCCACCCTTCACCATTCGAGATAGAATCAGAATAAAATCCGCCGATTTTCAATTTCTTTTCCCTCCCTTTTAGGAATGAATGACTCGATCTCGAAGTTCTGCCTTTTTTCCCTCATTCCATTTGCCTGTTGTTCCAACCAAATAACCTGTAATACGTTGAATCACATCCAAATGATCGCTATGACATCCTTCACATTCTGTTGCATCGGCATCGCTCGTTTCGTGTCCACAATCCAGGCAACGGCAAATCGTATGATTTAAGCTGAAATAGCCAATATCCAAATGATGTGCCATGAGCACCATCTTTTCTAGCGCCTGCCAGTTTTCAGAGGCTTTTCCATCTAATTCGATATAGGCAATATGTCCGCCTAATGTTAAAGCATGATATGGTGCTTCAATGGTCATTTTCTTAACAGCGGAAATATGATACCAAACTGGGATATGGTTTGAATTGGTATAATATTCTCGAGTATTGATTCCTGCAACTTTCCCAAAACGCACTCGATCAAGTTTGGGAAACCTTTTACATAACGATTCAGCGGGTGTAGCAAGTAAGCTATAGTTAAGTTGATGACGTTCTTTTAGTTCCGTACATTTATCTCGCATAAAGGTGACGATTTCCAACCCTTTTGTTTGTGCTTTATCCGATTCTCCGTGATGTTTTCCCATTAATGCAAGTAAACATTCTGCTAATCCAATAAATCCAATCCCTAAAGTAGATTGATTCATCACTTTTTTAATAGGAACTTCCGGTTTTAATTCACTTCCACCTCGCCATAAATATTTCATGACGGTTGGGAATTGTTTCGCTAAAGCTTGTGTTTGGAAATCATAGCGTATTTTTAATTGTTCTCCGACTTCTTCTACTAAATACTCTAGCTTCCCATAGAAACGAGCCCATTTCTCATTTTCGGAGAGCCCTTCTTTTTCTACTTCTTCGAGTGTCTCTAATGCAATCCGCACTAGATTAATAGAAGTAAAAGAAGCATTACCTCTACCGATTGATGTTTTTTCTCCATGAATGTTTTCAAAGACACGAGTACGGCAACCCATTGTAGCTGCTTCATATCTATAACAGCTTGGGTCCTCAATCGTCCATTTTTCATGCTGATTAAAAGGCGCATCTAGGTTGATAAAGTTAGGAAAAAAACGTTTTGCTGTTACACGACATGCTAATTGAAATAAATCATAGTTAGCATCGCCCTTTTTTAAGTTGACACCGTCTTTTATTTTAAAAATTTGAATCGGGAAAATGGCCGTTTGCCCATTGCCAACGCCACGCTCTGTTGAAAGGAGCAGCTGCTCCATCACACAGCGCCCCTCTGGAGAAGTATCTGTCCCATAATTAATGGAAGAGAAAACGACTTGATTCCCGCCGCGCGAATGAATGCTGTTCATGTTATGAATAAACCCTTCCATCGCTTGATATACAGTATTAATTGTACGATTTAAAGCATGTTGAATAACTCTTTCATTTCCGGCCAAACCATCCAAATCTTTTTCTTTATACATAGAAATAGGAACAGCTATTAATTTGTCAAAATCACTTCCCGAAAATTCACAAGCCTTCTTCAATTCTTTTTCATACGTTACTTTAACAAATGGAGCCATATAGAAATCAAAAGCTGGAATCGCTTGCCCTCCGTGCATTTCATTTTGCGCAGTCTCAAGAGAAATACATGCCATTACGGCTGCCCCATGAATACCATTAGGGCGACGCAGTGCAGCATGATTAACCTCCATTCCATTTTCGAGTATTTTATCAAGCGGATGTTGTACACAAGTTAGACTTCGAGTTGGATAATAATCAAGGTCATGGATATGGATCGCGCCCGTTCGATGCAAGAAATGATGCTCCGGTTTCAGTAATTCAGTTAACGAATAAGCTTTTGTCGTTTCACTTGCGAACTTCATCATCATACCAGAAGGCGTCTCTGCACTCATATTGGCATTTTCCTTCGTAATATCATTTGACTCCGCTCTTATAATCGATGCCATCGTATCAAATGATTTTGCATTTCTAGCTTTTGTTCTTTCTTCACGATATAAAATATAGGCTTTTGCTACGTCTGTTCTATCACTCTTCATTAGTTCAATTTCTACTAAGTCCTGGATTTTTTCTACTGAAATTTGACTTTTTTTGATTTTTCTATTCAACCCTTCTAATACCTGTTCTGCAAGGTTTGCTGTAACTCCTTGTTCTGTAGCTTGTTGAGCCTTTTCAACAGCCTGTATTATTTTTTCAGGACAAAATGGAACAATATATTTGTCCCGTTTGATTACTTCTAGTATTTTAATTGTCGTTGGCAAAATCGTCACATTCTCTCTTAAAAAATATGTATGAAACAATAAAAAGACCACCTCTTCAAAAAGAGATAGCCTAAAAATGGAAACGTTCAGTAATATAAAATGACTACGTCTCCATTTCCCAACCCCCGAAGAAATGTTTAATCTGTTTTTTATAGGCAGGTCTCCTGGCTTTGCTTCATTCTCCGATTCCCTTCCCACGCGAACGCATAGTGGCATTGAATCATCGTCAGCTTTACAGTTGCGGGGACAGCGTCGGTATTGCACCAAACTTCCCTATTAAACTACATCTAGTAGTACCTATACAAAACGAATAGCATATATAGTTTTTTAATCGTATTAAGTGTATCACCCATCAAATTAAAAGTAAATCTTTATATAGCAGGCTCCTTAAGGTTGCTTTTTCTACTTTTACTTATGATACAGTTCTTTCGTAACGCATCTAGATGGGGTTTTCTCTAAATTCATCTCTAACACCGCACCCGTTTAACCAGCAGTTCGTACAAAATTTGAAAAAATCGTGATTCCTCCAATTCCCTATTGTACTGAATGGGACAACAGTATGGGCGAATCGTATCCACAGTGCATGCAGCGCCAATGTTTGTTTAAGAATGTTTTTCACCATATATTGAAAATACCACAGCAGAATAAGCTGTGGCATGCCCAAAATTTTATGATTTTTCCTTTTAAAAAGGAGCTGCCCTTTTGTCACTGGGCAGCCCCTATCATAAAATGCCGATTATGTAATAACCTGTTGGCGGGCCAAAGGTCTAATTGGCTTTCTTAAGATATTCGTTATCGTTCTTTCCTTTGTCACGGCTCTTAATCTTATAGGCCACAATTAGAAATCCTAACCATGCTGGAGCAAGATAAAGGGATACACGGAAATCCGGAATGAACCACATTAATACGATAAGCATTCCCAAATAAGCCAATGTTACATAATTGGAAATCGGGTAAAGAGGCATTTTGAACTTTAACCGGCCCACTTCATCAGGACCAATGATTCTTCTGAACTTATTATGAGTAATTAAAATCATAATCCAGTTGATAATAATGGCTAAAACCGCTATGGCCATGACAATCCCAAATACTTGTCCCGGTAAAAATGCGTTTAAAATAACCGCGATCCCTACAATAACGGATGAGAATAATACACAGTAAGTTGGAACGCCAGTTTTTCCAACCTTTTTCAAAAACTTCGGTGCGTTGCCTTGGTTAGCCAGACCGAAAAGCATGCGGGCATTACTGTACAAGCAACTGTTATAAGCAGAGAATGTGGCAGTAAGGACGATAATATTTAAAATGGATGCCGCAGCTGGAATTCCCAACTGATCAAAAATCATGACGAAAGGGCTTCCCTTTAAACCTACTTTATCCCAAGGGAATAACGTTACCAATACAAGCATGGAACCAACATAGAAAATAAGGATTCGGTAAAGTACCTGATTGATGGCTTTAGGAATGGTTTTATCAGGGTTTTCCGCTTCACCGGCAGTAATACCAATCAGCTCGACACCGCCAAATGCAAAGGTTACGACTACTAACGACAACATTAATCCCTTAAACCCTTTCGGCAGGAATCCGCCGTGTTCCCATAGATTCGAAAACCCAATTGCTTCTCCACCGTGGCCAAAGCCGAAGAAAATGATGGCAAAACCGAAAAGAATCATCATAATAACTGCTAAAACTTTAATAATAGCTCCCCAAAATTCTATTTCGCCAAAAGCCTTTACTCCAATTAGGTTTATACCGGTAATAATCAGAAACATGACAAATCCGGACACCCATTGCGGAATATTAGGGAACCAATAGTTCACATAAATCCCCACCGCGGTTATTTCAGCCATCGATACAGCCACATAACAGAACCAATAGTTCCAGCCGGAAATAAATCCCGCCATGTCTCCCCAATATTTATGAGCAAACGTACTGAACGCACCGGAAACCGGTGTATGCACAGTCATTTCACCCATGCAGCGCATAACAAGGAAAATAAAAAACCCGGCAAGTGCATACGATAACATGACTGCTGGTCCCACAATCCCGATGGTCGATGCCGAGCCATAAAACAAACCTGTCCCGATTGCCCCTCCAAGAGCGATCAACTGAATATGTCTGTTTTTGAGTCCTCTTTTCAATTCTTGGTTTTCCCCCATATTTCCCACTCTCCAATTTGTTTTTCAAACGAATGATTAGCAAAGCAAATTTGGATCTGAAATAAAAGAAAATCAGGTAAGACGGACTGAACGAGTATCCTAAAAATAGACATCCTTGAAGGGCCGTGTGACAAGGTGAATATTGGCTGCCTATCTTGTTTCAAACACTTTCATTTCTAGGAAACTAGCTTTTCAAAAAATCCATTTTACTATTTAACAGCGATTGCCTCTATTTCGCACAATACTCCTTTAGGAAGTTCCTTTACGGCCACACAGCTTCGCGCCGGTTTTGACACGAAATACTTGGCATAGATTTCGTTAAAAGCCGTGAAATCATTCATATCGGTTAAAAAGCACGTTGTTTTTAAAACGCTTTCAAAATTAAGCCCAGCGGCTTCTAATATGGCACCGACGTTTCTACAGGACTGTTCTGTTTGTGCCCAAATGCCTTCTGGAATTTCCCCATTTTCAGGATTAACCGGGATCTGTCCTGAAGTATAAACCATGCCATTAACCTCATATCCTTGGGAGTATGGTCCAATTGCCCCTGGAGCATTGGCTGTTTCAATCTGTTTCATATATTTTTATCCTCTCTTAACATTTTGGATACTAACAAGTCAGCGGCTACCTATTTGGACAGCCACTGACTTTTACTAACATACCAAAGATCAGCTATCGTTGACTACTATTCTATTAAATGGAAACTAAATCTTCATTTTTTTTAACCGTTTCTTCGGCTGGTTCTGTGATTGGCTCTAAGCTTGCCTGGAAGTGGCGAAGAATTGGCGGCTCCCAACTAATTTTATAGCCACGTTTGATTTCATGTGCTCTTTCTTTAATGTTAATTAATGCATCTACTACAACATCTAAATGGGCTTGTGTATATACCCTTCTAGGGATAGCCAAACGAGTAAATTCGAAGTCAGCCTTCAACTGCTCTTTTGTGTCAGGGTCATTTCCGAGCATATAGGACCCAATATCGCAGGTGCGGATTCCAGCTTCTTTATACAATTCAATCGCTAACACTTGACCAGGATATTCATTGTAAGGAATATGCGGGAACATAGCCTGTGCATCGACAAACACCCCATGTCCGCCAACCGGTGCCTGGTACTGGATTCCTGCTTCATCTAAACGCGCTGCAATATATTCGCTTTGACCAACACGATAGGCAAGGTAAGACTCATCGATTCCTTCGTACATACCAATTGCGAGCGCTTCCATGTCACGTCCGGATAGACCACCATACGTATAGAAACCTTCATAAGAAATACAGTTTGCTTTAATTTTTAAGATTAATGGAGAATTGCCATCTTTAATTCCAATTAAACCGCCCATGTTAACGATGGTATCTTTTTTGGCAGACATGGTGAACATATCGCCATAGCTGAACATTTGCTTGATGATTTCCTTTATGGACATATCCTTGCATTCTTCTTCCCTTTGTTTCACAAAGTAAGCATTTTCTGCATAACGAGCAGCATCAATATCCAGAGGAATAGCATACTTTTTACAAATTTCGGACACGTCTCTCATATTTTTCATCGAAACCGGCTGGCCGCCCGCTGAGTTATTGGTGATGGTCATAACAACCAGGCCGATATTTTCTGGGCCGTAGGTATTGATTAGTGTTTCAAGCTTTTCCACATCCATATTTCCTTTAAAAGGACTGCGAATCGATGGATCTTTCGCTTCTTCAACGACACAGTCAATGGCTCTGGCACCGGCAAGTTCTACGTGGGCACGGGTAGTATCAAAGAACATATTGGAGATCGCATATTTTCCTTGAGCCAAAAATGTCGGGAACAATACTTTCTCAGCTGCACGGCCTTGGTGAACAGGCTGTATGTATTCAAAACCGAAGATATCGATACCTGCATCACGAAGCTTGAAGAAACTGGAGGCCCCGGCATATGCCTCATCGCCTTTCATAATGCCTGCCCACTGCTCAATACTCATGGCATTCGTTCCGCTGTCTGTCAAAAGATCAATATAAACATCTTCACCTTTTAATCCGAACAAATTGAATTTTGCGTCTGTAATTTTCTCTTCTCTTTCTTCACGTGATAAAATTTTAATCGGTTCAACGGATTTAATTCTGAATGGTTCTGCAACATATTTAATAGCCATGTTCAAATTCCTCCCGAAAGTTAATTAGATTAATGCCACTAAATTGGCGCCATTAGCTCTACACTAACTATTAAGCAAGTTCCATGCCAAAATGAAAGTGCTATAAAAACACCATTTTTCATAGACGTTTGGAGGAGTGATAAAAAAAAGTGACAATATTATTTATCACTGATAAGAAAAGTTATCACTTATCTGTATTCGTAATACCCAAGGCGTTTATTTTATTTAAGATGGTCGTGTTGGATACACCTAAAACCTTCCCAGCCTTTCTCGACGACTTATGTTCTTTTAATACATGTACGAGAACTTGATATTCCACCTGAGCAATGATTTCCTTTAAACTAGAACATGGCTGATTGACGGGGATCTTTACGGTAAATACCTCGCCGTCATGGTTCTCAATCTTGGGAAGAGGGGTTGAAAGATCAGTCCAATCATAAAAATGCTGCGGCGTTATGGCCTGTCCCTCCACCATATTCATCACGCGTTCCAGCACATTTTCCAACTGCCGTACGTTTCCTGGCCAAGACTGCAGTTTTAGCAGATGGATGCTTTCAGCCGTTAACCAGGCTTCCTTTTTCCCCAGCTTCTTTGCAATTTTTCTTAAAAGGTGTTCCGCCATTGGTTGAATATCTTCAACCCGTTCTCGTAAAGGAAGTAGCGTTAAGGGAATGACATTTAAGCGATAATAGAGATCCTCTCTAAAAAGATCCTTTTTGATCATTTCTTCCAAGTTCCGATGTGTAGCAGTTATAATGCGAACATCTACCTGAATTTCCTTGATTCCTCCAACCCTTCGGAGTGTTCCCTCCTGTAGCACCCTTAATAAACGGACTTGAACCGACGGCGATATTTCTCCAATCTCATCCAAAAAAATAGTCCCGTTATTGGCTTGTTCAAATATCCCCTTTTTACCACCTTTTAAGGCACCAGTAAAGGCTCCCTCTTCATAACCAAATAATTCACTTTCCAATAATGAATCGGGCAATGCAGCACAATTGATGACAATAAATGGCGCATTTGCCCGATTTCCCTCCATATGGATGGCTCTTGCAAATAGCTCCTTGCCGGTTCCACTTTCTCCCCTAAGCATAATGGTTGAATTACCACGAGCCACCGTTTTAGCCATCTCAATTAAGTATTTCATTTTTGAACTTTGAAAAACAATATCGTCGAAGGTGGTTAAACCATTCTTTAAATCTACCTTTGAAATAATCTCCTCTACATCTTTAAAATCTTTAATGGTTGCCACAGCACCAATCACATTTCCTGTTGAGTCCAGAATTGGGTCGCTGCTAGTCAGAATCCGAATGAACTTTTGATTTCTTCTAATTTTGCATTCGATTAGTCGAGAAGGACGTCCGGTTCGGAGTGTTTCAAGAATTGGCGGATTTTTGCCAAATAACTCGTCAGCCCCTCTGCCTAATGCCTCGTCACTTGTACATTCAAAAATTTTACAGGCTAGCTTGTTTATATGTTTAATTTCCCCGCTTTCGCTTACAGCAACGACTCCCTCACTGATCGCATTAAGAATCGTATTTAAATTATGTTCACGAGATTCATAGGGCATATAGTTGCGCAATGAAATATGATTTACACCCTTTATTTCCCTTAAATTCTGTAGAAAGGTTGATTTATTTTCCTCAATGGCCCGCATTTTGATAAACATTCCCTGATCTGGAATGACCTCCATGCTGATTTTATCAATTCCGTTTTTCTCACAAACCTCGAATATTTCATACCCTAAACCTGTTCTGTCCTCAAAATCTATATTGATAATGATTTCATCTAGATTCATATGATTCTCCCGTTTTTGTTTTATTTGATACTTAAATTATACTAGGAATACATTAAACGTGAAATAGTCCATACCTTCATGGAGGCATGGACATGAAATATTATTCGTCTGAAAACAATTATTGTATAAAACTTACGCTTCTCTCTTATAATGCCGATGACAAATAGTGAAGAAAGGCTTGAAATTGATTTTTTAACTTTACCTTTTCCGGTCCTAAGTGGAAGCTTCCTAAATACATCCCATCACAAAATGTAATAATAGTTCTTGCTATATCCTCGATAGGAATTTTCGGACTGAATTCCTTATCATTAATCCCCTTTTGGAGGATAGAAACAAAACTATTCTTTGTTTGTTCAATCCGGTTTTCTAATAAGGGAAGATGTTTTTTGGTTCCCCAACCTGTTGTGAAGTAATATTCATAAATCGCAGGAACCAAATCATCCGATTGATTTTCGATAGCTTCCTGGATTGTTTTTAATACAAAGGTAAGTGCTTCCCAGTTTGTCTTTCCCTCACCATAAATTTTTTTAAGATCGAGAACATCTTCCAAGTCTCTTCGTTTCAGAATCTCAATGAAAATATCTTCCGTATTTTGAAAATACGTATATACTCCACCTCTGCTGACTCCAGAGTGATTGATGATATCTTGAATGGTCGTTGCATTAAATCCCTTATTAATAAATACTTCTTTTGCCGCATTTAGGATAATAAGCTTTCTCTCTTCCCTGTGTTCATTTGATACGATTGGCGTCAATAGAGTTTTCTCCTTTAATTACTGGATATAATACTTGATTCGGTGGTTTCGAGTGTGGTGTTCTTTTTTATTAAAATAGTACCATATAGAACAAACCAAAGTGGTACAACCACTAGTCCGCCTAATCCCATCCCAATCATAACCAGAAGAGAAATCCCTGTCACGTTTCCAATTACGGTAAGGATGAAACAAGAACCACCAATCCACCCTATGACCGACAGAAATTTTTGTTTAGTGTGTGTGAAAGTGATCAGGCTAACCGTAAAGATCCATAGACCGACAAAGCCGAAGTCTAACCACCCTTGAGGACTTAGCTCCACAAGTCCTGCCCAAGCCAGAATGATGGTATCGAAAACAACTCCTCCTTTTGCCATTGCCTTATGACTTAATTCATGGTCAAGACCGATCTGCCGGAGGTTATTTAATGCAAGTAAAGCAAATCCAATTATAGCCATTACTTTTGTATAAGGATACCATTCGCTCGATAGGGTATAGGGCTCTATCTTGTTGGAAATAGCCAACACCACCATAATCCCTAGGACTCCTAATATACCAAGAACATAATGGACCGCAATTAATTTATTCATATATGTTATATGGTCTATCACTGGATTTTCGCCGGGTGGGGAAGTTAAAACAATGACAACTGTTAAAAGATACAAAACACCAACAATAACGGCCGATATACCGCCTAATCTTGTCTTTTTCATAAAATACCTCCGTGGAAATTTATTTTGAACCTATTTGCCGGAATGAAAAAATTATCCTCCTTTATAAGAGTCATTCATGACTCTTATATTACTGCGTGTTACAAATTTAGTCAATGATTCTATAAATTACCATGGTGTTTACTTGAGCTTGAAGAAATAACCTCAAATTCCTCTTTTCTAAAAGAAATTATAGTGCAGAAGCACGGGGACGGTTCTCCTGCTTCCTTACATATAATAAAATGAAATTCTATCAACCAATCTCCCATCTAACGACACGATTTCGACCACATTCCCTATATCCAATACTAATCAAACGTTTATTTAAAAATACCAAAACTATATGTCCATCATGAATCTATCCTTCAAACTCCAAAAAAGAATGTCGAATATATTTTCGAACATTTATTGAAAAAATGACAATTTCCCATAAAATTCTATAGAAATTGATTCACCTTTCATCATTCTTCCCATTTCCCACTAATTCGCTATTAAACAAGCGTTTGATTAATAGTGAATTAACCCCGCATCAATTCTGTATATCCCTCACCAATGATCTTAAAAAAAAAGTCGAGAACTATACACTAAAAATGGTTTAGACACCCTAAGCCAGCTAGGAGATTGAAGAAATTGATTAAATGGTGTCTGCATTTAAATCTTCAAACCGAATACCTCCCTTTCGTATGAATGAAACAAATTACCTGAAACCATCCTGCCGGACCCTCCTAACCTTTCATTAGGTTTATACTGCTGCAGGATTATTAGAATTCTATTAGAAATAAATTTTTTTCTAAAAAATAGGTTTAGTAAATTAATAGTGTGGAAGCTACAAAAGGGAGAGTAAAAATTAGTTACCGGGGAGGATGCAAATGTCACAAAAGACAAAAAGTTCGTTGTCTCGACGGAAATTCATTCAAAATTCCAGTTATGTAGCTGGCGGGATAATCGGAGGGGGTCTCCTAGGAGGCTTAGGAGGAATCGTTGGCAGAAACATTTTTGGGCATGAAACAGCCACCACAACTGCTACCCAGCCAAAACAAGTTGCCGACGAATCTTATAACCATGCTTTTATGTATTTTACAAACCCAGCCCAATTCGAGGTTCTCAAAAGTGCTATCGACCGAATCTATCCGGAAGACGAAAACGGACCGGGTGCAACCGGGCTTGGCGTTCATTTCTTCATTGACCACCAACTGGCGGGGACCTACGGCCATAATGCAAGGGAATATATGCAAGGTCCTTTTGCACCGGGCTCCAACTTCCAAGGGTATCAGTCCCCACTCAAACGCCACCAAGTATTCGACGTTGGCCTCGATGCCTTACAGACTTACAGTCAGAGCCAATACAAAAAGGCCTTCCCTGACATCACGGACGACCAAAAGGATACGGTGTTGAAGGCGTTCGCAGAAGATAAAGTCCCGCTAAAAGGGGTCACATCAAAAACATTTTTCACCATTCTCCGAGCACTTACACTAGAAGGGGTATATTCGGATCCATTATATGGCGGAAACCGTAACATGCAGGGCTGGAAAATGAAAAAATTCCCTGGCAGCCAAATGGCCTATATCAATCAAATCGAGTCAAAGAAATTTAAAACCATGAAACCACAAAGTTTAAACAAACATTTTAACTCATAATGAATCAGATGACGGAGGATGAGAAATGGCGAAACAATTACCAAAAACAGATGTTGTTATAGTGGGTGTCGGCTGGGCAGGCGGAATTATCGCGGCTGAGCTCGGAAAGCAAGGACTAAAAGTGGTGGGCCTAGAGCGCGGCAGAGAACGCAGTATCAAAGACTACACCATGATTCATGATGAACTCCGTTATGGAATCCGCTACGAATTAATGCAGGACTTATCAAAAGAAACGGTCACCTTCCGCAACACTTTAAAAGAACAGGCACTGCCCATGAGGCAGCTGGGATCCTTCCTGCTTGGTGAAGGCCTCGGGGGTGCAGGAGTTCACTGGAATGGACATACCTTCCGCTTCCTTCCTTATGATTTTGAAATCAAAACTCAAACCGTCAACAAATATGGGGCAGCGAAAGTAAAAGATTTACAGATTCAAGATTGGGGTATTACCTATGATGAACTGGAACCCTATTATGATAAATATGAAAAAACGGCCGGCATCGGCGGGGAAGAAAATCCACTTGGGGGTAAACGTTCTAATCCCTACCCAAATCCGCCCATGAAGGACACACCCTTAACGGACCGTTTTAAAAAAGCTGCGAAGAATCTGAAGCTTCATCCCTACCAGATGCCATCAGCGAATATGACAAAGGCCTATGAAAACCCGTATGGGGCAAAAATGGCTCCTTGCCAATACTGCGGTTTTTGTGAGCGGTTTGGCTGTGAGTATGGGGCAAAAGCAGATCCAACTGTTTCGGTGATTCCTTTTGCAAAAAACACGGGAAACTTTGAATACAGGACATACTCTAACGTTACTCAGATTCTTAATGATGGAAAAAAAGCAACGGGTGTGCGCTACATAGATGTACAAACAAATGAGGAATTCATTCAGCCAGCGGAAATCGTGGTCTTAACAAGTTATGTTATGAACAATGCCCGCCTTCTATTAACCTCTAAACTTGGAAGACCTTATAATCCTAATACAGGTGAGGGTGTGATTGGCAAAAACTATTGTTATCAAATCAACCCTGGAACACAAGGCTTCTTTGAAGATGAAGAGTTTAATACCTTCATGGGTGCCGGTGCACTTGGGGCAACTCTTGATGATTATAATGGCGATAACTTCGACCATTCCAATCTTAATTTTATTCATGGAGGATCAATTACCCTGAATCAGTCGGGCTATCGAGCAATTCAACATAACCCAGTTCCAAGTGACGTGCCAAGCTGGGGAAAAGAATTTAAACAAGCCTCGATTAAATATTTTACCCGTTCCATCAATATCGGTGCACAAGGAGCCTCCATGCCAACCAGGATGAATTATCTTGATTTAGATCCAACTTATAAGGACGCGTATGGGCAGCCCTTATTACGCTTAACCTATGATTTTACGGAACAGGATAAAAATCTATACAGCTTTATCGGAAAACAAACGGACAGAATCATGAAGGAGATGGGCGCTTCCAAAATAAATGACCGTAAGACACTTGAACATTATGATATTGTTCCATATCAGACGACACACAATACAGGCGGCGTCATCATGGGAGATGATCCAGGAACGTCTGCAGTTAATACTTATTTGCAAATGTGGGATGCCGATAATGTTTTTGTGGTAGGTGCATCGGCCTTTCCACACAATAGCGGATACAATCCAACCGATACTGTAGGTGCCCTTGCCTATCGGGCTTCAGAGGGAATTATAAAATACAGTAAGCAAGGCGGAAGGTTAGTTTAATAAAGTAAGCAGAGGCTACCGGCTAGTGTCACATAAGTTTCCGGCTTTCCGGAAGTTGATGAGTGTTAACTGCAAGTTAGCTTCTGGTATCCGCAAGTGGATTCTGTTAACCGCAAGTTGGATTCTGGTATCCGCAAGTTGGATTCTGCTAACCGCAAGTTGGCCTCTGTTAACCGCAAGTTGGATTCTGCTAACCGCAAGTTGATCAGCAGTATCCTCAAATATAAATACTAACACTATTAATAAAGGAGCGATAAACGATGGGATTCTCAGGAATTGGTATACCAGGATTAATTATTATTCTCGTTATTACACTAATTGTATTTGGACCAAAAAAGCTTCCAGAGATCGGTTCAGCATTCGGAAAAACATTATCAGAATTTAAAAAGTCAGCAAAGGATATAATGGATGATCACGATCATGACACCGTCTCAAGCGCCGATAATGACAAGAAAAGCCTGTTAAAAGAGTGAGGAGGAAGCTAAATGGATGCGGAAGAACAACCCCTTGTTGAGCATTTGATTGACCTAAGAAAGTCACTGATCCGCTCTCTGGTCTTTTTTGTTGTTTGTTTCGCAGCCTCCCTACTTTTCATCAATAAACTAGTTCCCATTATCACGCAGCATCACGAGCTCGTGATGATGGGACCGCTTGATGTGATTCGGCTTTATACAGGGATTGCTGCGAGCGTGAGCCTGGGTTTATCGCTGCCTTTTATTGCCCATCAACTCTGGCTGTTTGTCAAACCAGCTCTTACGGAAAAAGAACGGAATGCAGCTGTTAAGTTTCTGCCGGCGATTAGTTTAAGCTTTATTGGTGGACTATTATTCGGATATTTCGTGATCTTTCCAACCATCTATCACTTCCTGATTGAAATGGGGCAGGAACATTTCAAAATGTTCATTTCAGCCAAGGAATACTTTTCGTTTCTATTAATGTTCACGATTCCGTTCGGATTTCTATTCGAGGTTCCGCTGGTGCTTTTATTCCTGACCACCATCGGAGTAATCACTCCCTCTTCTTTGGGAATGATACGAAAATACGCTTATATCGCACTGGCAGTGGTATCAGCTGTCATCACCCCACCGGACTTTTTCTCACAATTAATAGTACTGGTACCATTAATCGCACTCTATGAAATGGGCGTATTTTTATCAAAAATGAAATGGAAACAAGGGGACGGTTCTCATGCTTCGGAAGCATAAGAACCGTCCCTGTGCTTTATATAAAAAAAGTAGAAAGGAAAAACAATTAAAATGGGCAATGCCCTTAAAAAGTAAAGGCTTTAATAATAGAAGAAAGGCTGATTTCAATGTCATTTTTCAACGACCTATTGAATCACCTTCTAATCAGTTAACCTTCTTATTATCGATTACGATTACCACCCAATATTCAGTGAATATGGATAATTAAATAGATTTTCTCTTGTCTGGACAAGACAATTGCATGTTTTTGTTTGACAAATCGTGAAATACTTTCAATAATTTCGTCCTCTTTCAACATCGATTGACTCAATTGATTCGTATAGAATCAGACTCAGAATCAAAAGTTTGTTTTTTAACGATTCTCTCCGCAAAAAATTTCAGATGAGTTATGAATCTTGAGTACCGTGACGTATCAAAATGAGGTATTTATAAAATTAATTTTTTAGGATTTAAACTAACAGTTTGCACTTGCCGCCTTCAAATATTAAAACCTTCTTTAACTAATAATTCAACAAAAACCTCAGTTGCTTTCGTTTGGAATTTGACATTTGGGGTTATAAGCGAGAAATTTCTTTCGATGGGAAACCCATTAATGTCTAGTAATTTTAACTTTCCTAGCTCTAATTCATTTTTTATAGCCGATTGTGAAAGTAAAGAAATTCCTAAACCAGCTTCAATTGATTCTTTGATCACTTGTGTACTTCCAAAGGTCATAATTTTTTTCGGATAAAACCCCAGTTGCTGGAAACCCTTTTCCTGTATTTCCCTTGTTCCTGAACCCTCCTCACGAATCAGCCATGTCTCCTGGCTTAAATCAAAACAGCTTACTTTTTGTGTGTTTAATAAGCGATGATTAGATGTTGCTATGATAGATAAATGATCACATGCAAATGGTACAATTTTAATTTTCTCATTTATAAATTCTCCTTCTATTATCCCCACATCAAGTTGATGATGCATGACTAATTCAATAATTTCATTCGAATTCCTTATAGTGATACTTGGATTTAATTGCGGATAGTACTTAAGTAAAGTTGCGATTTTATGTGGGAGAATGTATTCCCCATAGGTATAGCTAGAGCCAATAGATAGGTTACCACTTGCAGTATGTTTTAGATCATCCAAAAGATTCTCCATTTTGGTATAAAGACCTAAAATATCCTTTGCATGATGATAAACAATTTCTCCCGCCTTATTAAGCCTGACAAACTTATTGGTTCTCTCTAATAATTTAATGTCCATCGATCGCTCTAGGTTCTGTATATAACTACTAACCGCTGGCTGTGTCATATGCAGAATTTCAGCAGCACGTGTGAAATTTTGTTGTTCTGCCACAGTAATAAAAACATGTAATGCTTGGTCCATTTCGACTCCACCTTTAGATTTACTTTTAACTAAAAAGACAAAATTATGATAAGTAATCTATTATCATCATAATTATTATAATTTATTTTACTTATCATAATAAGGGGCATATGATTGAAAAGGAAATCAACTTTGGGAGGGGATCTTAATATGAAAACCACTGTAACTAAACATCATTCTATAGATAAGCAGCCGAAATCATCTTTAAAAAAATGTTGCCTTGGGGGAATTGGCTTTACTTTTGTTATTGCGTTGGCTGGTTTTGGATTATCCAAAATACCTGGATTAGATCGTGTCGGACAACTAGCCTTTGCCATCATTATCGCGGTTCTTTATCGACAAATATGGGGTTTCCCGGAACAATTGCGTACAGGGATACAATTTTCTGCCAAAAGGCTGTTAAGGCTTGCAATTATTCTTTTCGGATTAAAACTTAATATTGATGTTGTTTTACATCAAGGATTGGTGTTACTTGTTAGAGATGTGGGAACCATTATTTTTTCAGTATTTCTTACAATATTCCTTGGAAAATTACTCAAAGCAGATGCTTCATTATCCTTATTATTGGGAATTGGAACAGGTGTCTGCGGTGCAGCGGCGATTGCTGCCGTCTCACCGATTCTGAAAGCAAAAAATGAAGATACTGCAATTGGTGCAGGCATAATTGCCTTGGTTGGAACCATTTTTGCCATTTCCTACTCCATAATAAGACCGTTCATTCCTTTAACTGCTTTACAATACGGTATTTGGGCTGGTGTAAGCTTACATGAGATCGCACACGTAGCCCTTGCAAGTACACCTGCTGGACCAGATGCCCTGGCAATTGCTTTGTTAGCCAAACTGGGCAGGGTCTTCTTACTTGTTCCACTCAGCTTTATTCTTATGTATTTGACGAAACGAAAAGGTAAAACAGGATCTGATTCAAAAACAAAGGTCGAATTCCCATGGTTTCTTATAGGATTTATTATCTTGAGCTTCTTTGGAAGCTATGTACTTGGTCATACAATTATTATTTCAGCCAGTGTTATGAAAGGCATATCTTTCTTTACCTCATTTATCTTAACGATGGCTATGATTGGATTAGGTTTGAATGTTAGTCTAAAGGATCTTCGCACGAAGATGTTACGGCCACTTCTTGCTATGTCGATTACCTCCGTTCTTCTTACTCTCATCACATATTTCACTATATAACTAATCATAATTAGAGGACTAACTAACAAAGGTTTCATCTAATTAGTTAACTGAAAAACAGCAGTATTAATTAGAGTTAAAGTTCGTTTATTGTCCTTCCATTACTAACCTGTCCAACCGAATGTAGCCGTAATGAAACTAGAGATTTAATAATAATAAAAAGAAGCATGAGAACCGTCCCCATGCTTCTTTCCCTTAATTTGACACTGTAGCTGTTCTTACGGCGCTGGTTTGCCCTTTTGCGTCTTTTGCGTATACATATAGTTTTGTTCCTGTGCGTTGTTTAGGGATGTATACTTTGTAGTTTCCGTAAAGATTGGCTTGTGTTGTGTATGTTTTTGATCCGATTTTGATGATGACTATCGCATATTTCTCTGTGTTTCCTGTCACTGACGTAGAATAGTATCGAACCGTGTTCACTGTAGGCATGTTTGGCGCTACGCGAATGACTGCAGTGCCTCTTGCTGCGCTTATACGGCCTGCACTATCTTTTGCTGTAATGGATAACTTTGTTCCTGTATTTAGCGGCGTAATAGCAACATTGTAGTTTCCATACGAATTGGCTTTTGCGGTATAGAGTTTTCCTGAAACGTCCACGGTTACGATGGCATTTGCTTCTGTTTTCCCCGTTACATTCCAAGCTTTATTATTAACCGTGTTCACAACAGGTAGATTCGGAGCCGCTTTTACGACAGTAGTGGTCCTTGCCGCACTTACATTTCCTGCTCTGTCTTTCGCTTTTACCGAAATTGTCATTCCTGCATTTTGGATTGGAATAGCTAATTTGTAATTTCCATATAGGTTCGCTTGTATACTATATGCTTTTCCTGCAATCGTGGCCGTTAAAATGGCATAGGATTCTGTTTTCCCAGTAATCTCAGTAGACTTATTCGTAACAGTATTCACTACCGGGGCTGATGGCGCCGTTTTATCTGTTACGGTTATCGTTGTAAAAAAGCTTTGGGCATTCTGCTTATCCTCGTAAGATACCGTTAATGTTGACCCCGCTTTTTGAGGAGCAATACCTGCTTTGAAAGATCCGTTTGCATCAGCCACTGCAATGGCAATCTGGCTTGTTCCGTTCATTACTTGTACCTGGCCATACGCAGGTGCTTTCCCGGAAACGGATAGATCATTATCATCCACCGGACTGACTTCTAACTTTTTTGTAAGATAAGCAGAACTAATATAACCTGCTAGTTTTTGATCTTCCGTTTTAACTGGGTACCATACAAATTGGTTTACACTAGAAGGATTTTTGTCATATACAAAATCACTTGAAATTACCAGAGTAGCATTTAGTGGTAATTCCTTTAATAAGGAAGAAGTACTAGTGTTCTCTGCCCTTAACCTTGCCTTATCCTCGGTTACAACTACTTTGTCCCCCGTATGAAAAAGAGCAGTAGTAGCATGCATCTGGTCAGATACTACATATTCCAGCTTCTTGAATTCAATATTTTCATCACTGTTAGGATCATATTGAAAGTCAGCTGTACTGAACGGATACTGCGCTAATTTAGTATCACCCAGGAAGCTCTCTTGTTGAAGAAAGCCAAAAACTTTTTCTTGGTAGGCTTTCGTATTTCTAGTCCCATCCGCCTGTTTAAGTGGACTGTTTATAGGCTTTGTCCCATTGTAGGCCATGACTGGGAAGTACCAATTCTCAATAACCTCTGGTCCGGCCCCTTGTATTTTAGGCAGATCGGTACGCTGGTACATACTCTTTAGAATATCAACGCCGGCCTGTATATTATAGTAAATATCATCTTTCAATCTTTGTTGATCATAGGTTGGTTGATTGGTAATTTGCATGAGACCGATACCGCCATCTGGTGAAATAACAGGTTGCCCATTGTCATCAAACTGTCTCCAACCTCCACTTTCTTTTGTGGCCACAGCTTTAACTACTTCGGGCGGAATATTTGCTTCTAAAGCCGCATTCGTCAATAAGCAGTTCATTTGCTGAAAAGTTGGATTTTGATTTGCATTCACTTTTGCACATTTAGACGGCCATAAAGCTTCCGCAGAAGCCTCTTTATAAGAACATGACCAACCCAGGAGCATTAAACAAGCTAAAACTCCCGCTTTCCATAACATTGATTTCATCCATTCCTTCTCCCATCCATTTCATTTACAATATAATACATTTTATCTTATAGATTTGTATTTTACTAGAAAAGAGGAAGCATGGGGACGGTTCTTGTGCTTCCAAATAAAAAGAAGCATGAGAACCGTCCCCATGCTTCTTCCTATTTATAGAGATTTCAACGCAACTGTAAGTTTATTTAAATCTTTATAGTGGATTTTTATTACTTCACAAGAAGGCACCCCTAATAAATTACATATTTTATTAAATTCATTTGATTCCTGGTCCTTTCTAGTAAAGTATCTTCTCTTTCCTAAAAATACATATTCACTACTTGGAGCATTAGATAGTCCAATTATTTGCATTGGTAGATCTAAATCATTTACAAATACATTTATATCAGTATTCTTCATATCTAAGATTGCATAATAAAATAAATAATTTTCCCCTTTGTAAAAATTTGCTTGCTTAACACATGAATACCTAATGTGTTCAATTAAATTAGCTTCATAAAAAAATTTTACTATCTCCTTTTTTACATCTAATGAAAGTCTTTGATGTAATTCCTTGAACTCTTTCCTAACACTGCAAGATGATTTTGTGATTAATGCTGAAATAATTTCATTTAGGTCCGTATCTTTTAAGGGACATATTTTATTATTAAGAATAGATAAAGTGGAGTTTATTTCTAGAAAGTTGCTTCTACTAATCTCACATCTTGCTGCTATGATATCAATTGCAGTTATAATTTTACTTGGCATTTTAGTTGTAATCTGACTTCTCATATACCAATTCACTCCCCATCACTTTTGTAACTACATTATATAATATTCGATTATGCATTGCAATATCTAATATTCAATTTCGCACCTAAATCAAATCCCTTTCCTTAACCTTTATACTTATATTCTGAAGAAACAAAAGAAAAAGAAGCATGAGAACCGTCCCCATGCTTCTAACTGTTTGAAATGATAAAAAATGATGCGTCGTCGTGTTGACTTGAAATAGGTTTAATAAAGTTCGTTTTGTTGGATTCAAGTGTTCTTAATTTCTCAAAAATGTTATTAGCGCCATGCTCTACAATGTCTTTACCTATTTCATTTATATTCTGATAAGCACCTAAATGTGTCACTAATCTAGCTAATCCATCGGTCATGGCTGTTATAGAAAATGTCTTTTGGCCTTCATTAAGGATAATTTTCCCGGTAATGGAGTTATCCGCTGCACTTTCGTTAAAACCAGCCACCCAATAACCATTCTCTTTATTTTGGAGCTGCATTTCAGCTTCTATTAATTTTCTTCGAGCATTAATATAAATATCCGTACTTTCATCAATTCCCTTTTCCCTCAATCTTCGAACTTCCTGTCTTTCAGTAACTGCAACCCTTTTTAATCGATCATCACAAATTTCTATCGTTTGATCCCCTGTACATACGGATAAGAAACTATCACCTAACACCAAATACTCCAATGCATCTGATAACTTAATAATTATAGCTGTAGAGTATGGTAAATAATCACTGTTATCTAAAGGATAGGTTTTTTCGTAAGTTCGTTTTACATTTCTTATGCTTTTTTTTAATAATTCTGCTGGACATACGTTTTCTAAAGAAAAGTAAGATAAGCTTGCATTTAATAGTTTTATATAGAGCTGCGTAGCTTCCCTATTCTTTTTACTGGCTGGTGGAGTTGCACCATCAAGTATCCAAAAATAATCATTATTGAACCCTACAATATCTTCCGATTTTAATGAAGTTGGTTTTTTTAGGATTCCTGAACTATATTGCATAGTTTCACTCCTCATTAATTTCTCTAGCATCATAATGAATGGCCGATGTATAAATGTCCTTGTTATCATTTGAATGAGCCGAGTAGATTATGCTATAAAATTTCTTCTTCTTAACTTTTTTAAGTAAAGAATCCAATAAGTTTTTATTATTTAAAAAAGTGGCTATTCCTAGTGAACCGATGGCGTGAATACCACAAATCAAAAGGATGGAATGACTTAATCGGTTATCTAAATTCACTTTACCAAGGAATGCAATATCGCCATTTTGTTTTGGTATTTCATCCATAGGCGAGTACATTTTATTTTCTTGCTCGTCCATAAAGAACCATTTACCATCTTCTTCAACAAAAGATAACCCTCTTAAATTATCAAAAATTGCTTTAACCATATAAGAATTTTTAGGTCCACATATTACAATGTTAGCATTTTGAGGATTAATTTCTATATCCCCGGAAACGGGTATGTATTTCAATTCCACCATAAATTTGTTTTCTTCAAGTACATTTCTAACATTTTCGAATGTTTGATAGTCTTCCATTGCAACAACAGGCTTAATTCTATCTATCATAGCTCTTGATGGTATATGTATAGTAATATTATCATTTCCTAATAATATTTTTAATGAGCGCCTCCTAATGAAAGATTTAAATTTATTTATCGATACAGGAATGGATAAAAACAAGTTTAATATTAAGGAGGCTATAGTAATCAAATCCAATATGGAATACGTATTATAAGTAATATTAATCAAAGAATCACCTCATCTGAAACATACAAACAACATTCAGTTTATCAAATTGATTTTACCGTTGCCATATTTTTTCAACTTTCTTTCCTACAGATGAGAACCGAAAATATTTACAGTAGAGGAATTCTATTAGAAAAGAGTACTATAATTTTATAGCTGAAGATGGTAGCATAAGAAAACTCATTTTATGATCAATCTTAATAATGAAGTGAGCAGCAAAGTGAACATAGCACCAGCCCAGCCTCTAAATATGAGTACCCAGCCTGTTCTTTAAAACAAGAAAATGCCCTTCATCGGATATGAAGGACAAATCTTAATGTGATCTCCAAAAAGTGATTTCACATGCGTATTAAACATTTGTTAAAAACAACCCTCTGGAGCTTCAGTACTTGTTTAGCTCCTGAATCGGAGTTTGAATGATGACTGGACTTTTATTAGGGTCCAACCATTTTAGGATGTTGACAACATTGGTTTGGGAAGTGGCGGTACATCCCAATGTATAGCTGCTGCCAATGTGGAAGAAGATTGCGCTGCCTTTATACGGAGTTCGTTGTGCATTGTATCTGATCACGAAACCGTAGGTATAGGCTGCGATGTTCATGTTTTCTGCACTCTTCCATTGACCTTGTGTTTTACTTCTGGATTGCCAAGTGTTGTAGAGTTTAGAAGTTGGATCATCTACCCACACATCATCGCTTGTAATTTTTCTGTAAGGCATTTTGGTGCCTGGATTAGCATAACGTCCAAATGTGGTTCCAATTGCATACCTCCCAATTGGAGACCGTTTACCACCTTCACTCATATTCGTGTACGTGGCAAATCCATATTTACCAATAAAGCCTGTGGTGGTTAGAACAGGAACCCATTTACCCAGAGAATTTCTCTCAAAGGTCCGAATTTCAGCACTTGAAGTATTGTAACCATTAGCTGTTACAAGGATTAACTGTTTGTTGCCTCCTACTGTCTTTAAGCCTTCCGCCAAATTCTTAGTGGTTAGGTACTGATTGGATGCCCAGCCCGTTTTCCCACCAACCGTTACTTTATCCCAAGTACCTTGAGTTTGTGAAACAGTTACAGCCTGGTTCTGCTTAACGGTTGTGACAACTGAGTAAGTTGTTCCCGGACCTGTTCTGACATTCAAGGTGGTCGCTGTTACATATTTTGTTACGGTTGTCGCAGCTTGAACCGGTTTAACTACTAGTAACCCTGCAAATAAGACAAACACGGCAGCAAAGATTGCCAATCCCTTTTTAAACATCTACTTACCTTCCCCATTCTAGTTATATTATTTTCCATTTTAATTATATAACGATTATATCACTCTATTTCAATAGGGATTATGACCCCTACCATTAGCCAGCTTGATGCTATCTGTAAAACCAATGGATTATTCACAAAAAAATAGCCCTCAAGACCGTTCGAAAACAATCCTTGAGGGCATGCAGTAATAATATATAAAAAGGGGGGTTGAAAAGCTTGTCTTAATAGTAGCTTTTTATTCTTAATATAACCTTAACTTTGTTGAGGTTATTTTTAATATGCTGTGTAAGGTTTTTAAGCTCTTCGCCTTGCCTTTAGTTAACTTTTATACATTATGAAGATATACTAACTAATAATCAACTCAATTTCATGTTCCCTTTCTAGTATTTCCAATGCTACATCTTTTGCTGATTTTAATCTTGAGCGGTCAGTTATAAAATGGTTTTCATCCCAAAAAGGAGTGTCCATACCACCCATATAAACACCAGAAACAGTAATCGAAGTATTCTCTAACTCTTTCACTAAGGCTTCAGTGAACCCACGAATGGCGAACTTACTTGCACAATAGGCAGTTTCATGGACCTTCCCGCGTAATCCCGCTGTTGAAATAATGTTCATAATCTTCCCGGCATTCCGTTCCAAGAAAGTTGGCAATATAGCTTGGGATACATAAATCGTTCCTTTTACATTTGTATCAATCATCTGACTAATCTGGTCCGCCGGAATGTTTTGCAAGGGACCGAAATAACCGATGCCTGCATTATTAATCACTTGGTCAATTTTTTCCGTTTCATTCAAATGGGCGAGCACTTGTTTAACCTGATTAGTATCTGTAATATCACAAACCACTGACCTAGCACTGCCATTTGTTTTATCAATCATTTGCCTGACCTCATCCAAGTGTGCTTGGGTTCTTCCAACTAGAATAATCCTGTTCCCCTCTTGTGCATAAGCTAGAGCCAGTTCTTTTCCCAGCCCTGTGCCTGCCCCTGTAATAAGTATTGTTTTCAACAGCTGCACCTCCATACTAATTTCCAGAATATTTGTCGTTGACCCTTTTCAAATCTTTTAAAAAAACTGTCCCCTAGCAGGCTCCAATTTTTCATGATTTTTCTACATGGGTTAACGGGACGAATAACCTAAACTTAAATAAGCTTATAGCAAAATAAGCGATCGATACCATTAAAACAATCAGCCATATTTGCTGAACAACCGGGGTATTCCAAACACCTAAAAAATACAATAAAGATGGGATAGTTAATGTTACCCAAGATTGAATAAAGGCAACCATTCCAAGATAATGATCAATCTTCATTTCCAGTGAATTGGATAAAAAGAATAAAAACCAAAGAAAAACCCACATACCCCATGTTATCGCACCCACCGCATCATGGAAATGGAATATAGCTGTTAACGTATAAACAACCGCTATGACCGCAACCCATAAACAAAACCAGCCAAGTCCTCTGCCATCCAATCCTATTAATGCGGTGACTCCAACATATAAATAAGTTAAGCCAAATAAAAAAATAGATGCGTAATTATATAACTCCCAATGATGTTGACCTGAGACCATCATTAAATAAAACGGTATAATCAGTTGAATGACTCCTACAAACAGATTAAAGACCCCAACACTTTTCGCTTCCGCTTTTCCTATTAACATCAAGCTATTAAGAAATAAAACGGCACCCGAAAGAAATAGTCCAACAAAACTCATATTCTCTGTTGTGAAAAAGTCTTTTCACAACATTCCCTCCTTCAAAAAGGAAAAAGCAGTTTTCCAACCTTTGGCTGAAAAAATGCTTTTTCACAGATTATAAAATGATACTTACTACTACAGCAGACAATACACTTACTAGAGTGGCACTGTATAAAAGCTTTAAACCAAATTTGGCCACAACGTTACCCTTTTTCTCGTTCAGACTTTTGACGGCTCCGGCAATAATCCCGATCGATGAAAAGTTGGCAAAGGAAACAAGGAAAATCGAGATAATCCCTAATGTACGAGGGCTAAAGGATTTACCCACCTTTGCCAGGTCCATCATCGCTACAAACTCATTGGTTACAAGTTTTTCAGCCATAATTCCGCCTGCTTGGACAGCCTCTGAGAATGGAATTCCCATGATGAAGGCAATTGGTGAGAAAACATATCCTAATAATTCCTGGAAAGTAATATGGAAAATTAAATCAAAAATATTATTAATCGCAGCCATTAAGGCAACAAATCCAATTAGCATTGCACCGACAATTACCGCTACTTTAAAACCATCAAGAATATATTCCCCTAACATTTCGAAAAAGCTTTGTTTTTCTACTTCCTGAATCTCAAGAATATCCTCGCTTGGATCAACTGTATAAGGATTCACAATCGAAGTAATGATAAATCCGCCAAATAAGTTAAGAACAAGGGCCGTGACCACGTATCTTGGTTCAATCATCGTCATATAGGCGCCAACAATCGACATCGAAACCGTGGACATCGCTGATGCACAAAGAGTGTATAGACGATGGGCAGGCAGCAGACCAAGCTGTTTTTTCACCGTAATAAATACCTCAGATTGACCAATCATCGCCGAAGCAACAGCGTTATACGATTCCAATTTTCCCATGCCATTTACCTTGCTTAACAATAATCCAATAGCTTTCATAATGAACGGAAGAATTTTTAAATACTGGAAAATCCCGATTAACACGGAAATAAACACGATTGGCAGCAGAACATTCAGGAAGAATGGCATTTCTCCTTTATTGGCCAGTCCGCCGAATACAAACGATATCCCGGCACCGGCATAGTCTAGTAATTTAGTAAAGACCCCGGCAAATACTTTAATCAAATCTAACCCTAACGTGGTATTTAATAATAATGCTGATAATATGACTTGAATAATGACCATAATAATAATCGGCTTTAATTTAATAGCTTTCCGATTATTGCTTGCCAAGTAGGCTAGTCCGAAAACAACTAGCAGTCCAATAATCGCGATGATGTATTTCATGTCAGACCTCCAGATGGTATAAAATCGTTGATGAATTCGCTTCCATTGCGAACAAAAAATAGTTACTTTGTTAAATCCTTAGAAGAAAAAGAACCAGGCAGCAATTGATCAATGGTTGTCTCTAGCTTTTCTCCTTTTAAATTAGCTAAAATAATTTTCGTATCTTTATCACAGAATTCTGCCATTACCTGCCGGCAGGCTCCACAAGGTGCAACAGGGCCCTCCGTATCTGCAACGACAACGATTGTATCAATTTCATTTCCCCCTTCAGAAACCGCTTTAAAAATAGCAGTTCTTTCAGCACAATTGGCTAATCCGTAGGAGGCGTTTTCAATATTGCATCCTTGGAAAACACGATGATCTTTTGTCAAAACAACTGCGCCTACTTGAAAATTTGAATAAGGAGTATACGCTTTTTTCCTAGCTTCGATTGCTTGCTCGAGTAATGCTTGCATATCCATACTTGGTCACCCTTTCAGTTATGTGTGAGGATACAGGCTGACCAAACGGCCAGCCAACTAGTTTTTAATAAGCGATTAATGAATTTCTGTATAAATGAGTGTAGGCTTGTCTACTTTTTCCTCTGTAATATTATAAGCAGAGTAAATTTTTTCAATTACTTCCTCAACATTTTCTTGATTGCTATGAATCGTAACCAGGGACTCTCCTGCCTCGACACGGTCGCCTACTTTCTTTTGAAGGACAACACCAACTGCCAAATCAATGACAGAGTCTTTTGTAGCTCGTCCGGCACCGAGCATCATGGCCGCCGTTCCTACAGTTTCCGCCGTAATTTCAGCCACATAGCCTGAAGTTTTAGCCGGAACCTCTATCATAAAGGACGCTGTAGGAAGTTTAGCTGGATCATCGACAATCGATGCATCTCCTCCTTGTGACGCGAGGAAGGTTTTAAAGGTTTCTAAAGCCTGGCCGCTCTGAATTGCTTCTTTTAACATTTCACGTGCCTGATTAAGATCAGCAGCCTTTTCTGCCAATACCACCATATGGCTTCCTAGGGTTAAACAGAGTTCTTGCAAATCTTCAGGTCCTTGTCCATTTAGCGTGTCAATCGCTTCTTTCACTTCAAGAGCATTCCCAACTGCAAATCCAAGCGGCTGGCTCATATCGGAAATGATCGCCTTTGTTTTACGGCCGACGCCATTGCCGATCTCTACCATCGTCTCTGCTAGTTCTTTCGCATCGTCAAGGTTTTTCATGAAGGCACCGCTGCCTGTTTTAACGTCCAGAACAATCGCATCCGCTCCTGCGGCAATTTTTTTGCTCATGATTGAGCTGGCAATAAGCGGAATAGAGTCAACCGTTGCAGTGACATCCCTAAGCGCATACAATTTTTTATCCGCAGGTGTTAAATTGCCGCTCTGGCCAATTACTGCTACTTTATTTTCATTCACTAATTGGATAAATTCTTCGTTTGATATCTCTACATGAAATCCTTTAATGGATTCTAGTTTGTCAATGGTACCGCCAGTGTGGCCTAAGCCTCTTCCTGACATTTTTGCTACTGGTACGCCAACAGACGCAACAAGCGGGGCCAGCACAAGAGTGGTTGTATCACCAACTCCACCGGTACTGTGCTTGTCGACTTTAATTCCTTCTATGCCTGAGAGGTCGATTTGATCACCGGATTGAACCATTGCCTCCGTTAAGTAAACACGTTCTTCTTTTGTCATTCCTTGAAAAAATACAGCCATGGCAAAAGCGGACATTTGATAATCAGGGATATCACCTTTTGTAAAACCGTTTATCAAAAATTGGATTTCCTCTTTGGTTAATTCGTAACCATCACGTTTTTTCTCAATTACATCAACCATTCTCATGGAAGCGCACCTCTTTTTTATAAAAGTCATTTCTATTTTGTTTAATAAAAGCACAAAAACGTAAAGGTTAGATGTCAGACATCTAACGAATGATTTGATTTTACTCCTTTATCACTAGAGTTGTAAACCCTTTCTTCTTTTGAAATTAATGGTAATAGTTTTTTGCTCGCTAAACTGAAACTTAACCATCAATTACCGATAGTGAACGTTTACATTTCTGTGAATATCAGGTTTATTGTTTACTATCGCCCCAGATTTATTAAAACTCCATGTGATTACTATAGAAGTAGTAACCTAATTTGTAAAGGGGTTACCAAATTGTTATAGTTTTATCATTTTTCAAAAAACCGCGTTTGAAAAAGGAAGCACGGGGACGGTTCTTCTGCTTCCAACAAAAACAGGAAATATGTTCACCAAAAAAAATAACCCTCAAGACCGTCCGAAAACAGTCCTTGAGGGCATCCATTAATAATTTATAAAAGGGGGGAAAAGCTCGCTTTAATACTAGCCTTTTATTCTTAATATATTCTTAACTTGCTGAAATAGTTTTTAATATGCTGTTTAAGGTTCTTTGACTTGCCTAGGTATACTTTATTGGTTATCGTATTCTTTATTTGATAGGCCCTGCTTCAACGGATGTTAAAATACTCATGAAAAAAATAGACCCACTCCTAATGAAGGAGATTGTTATGGAATTTTGAATTAGAGCAAGCAGTAGATGGAAGCATGAGAACCGTCCCCATCCTTCTCAATTTAGATTTCTATTAATTTTTTTTGATAAAAAAAGGAGCGAACGATTTGCTCAGAGGTGAATTCGATTAATTCGCATGCTTTATCCATTGCTTCTGTTAACATCATGGGCTCGTTGATAATACTGTTGACGCTTACAACACCGTACTGGTAAAGCGCTTCGATGCCCTTTCCGATAGAGCCTGCCAGAATGATAGTGGGAATATTTTTCGATGAGGCGGCCTGAGCAACACCCATTGGTGTTTTCCCTGAGGCTGTTTGAAAATCTACCTTTCCCTCACCTGTAATCACAAGGTCTGCTCCTTCAACTAATTGGCTCAGCCTGGTATATTCGATAACTACATCAATACCGCGCTTCATTTTAGAAGGGAAAAAGGCCTGAAAAGCACCACCGATTCCGCCCGCTGCCCCGGAGCCGGGAAGATTATGAAGATGTACGCCAGTTTCCTTTTCAATGACATCTGCAAAGTTCCTCAAACAATCATCAAGAAATTCTACATCCTTAGGAGAAGCACCCTTTTGGGGGCCAAAAACTTTTGATGCACCGTCCGGACCTATGAAAGGATTTTGGACATCTGAAGCGATTAGAAAATGGCATTCTGTAATCCTTGAGTCAAAAGTTGACTGATCTATAGAAACCACTCTTTTTAACTCGGCACCTCCCAATCCAATCTCTTCTCCGTTCTCATCCAGTAGCTTTAACCCTAGGGCCTGCAGCATTCCTGCCCCTCCGTCATTGGTGGCAGAACCGCCCAAGGCAAGAATAAATGATTTGTATCCATCATCCAAAGCCTTTTTAATTAATTCTCCAGTTCCAAATGTTGTTGCTTTTAACGGGTTTAACTGAGATGGAGGTACAAGCACAAGACCAGAAGCCTTTGCCATTTCAATTACACAGGTTTCTCCATCACCAAGAATGCCGTACTCAGCTTCAACCATGTCTCCGAGAGGACCTTTAACATGAACTGAAACCGTAGATCCATTGGTAGCTGCAACTAGTGTATCCAATGTCCCTTCTCCGCCATCCCCAAGAGGTAACAGAATCGTTTCAGCCTCAGGGAACGCACGTAATACTCCCTTATTGATGGAATTCGCTGCCTTTACTGAACTCATACATCCTTTAAATGAATCGGGGGCAATTACAATTTTCATGGCAACCTCCTCGTTAAACACTATTTGTTTTATCCTTTATCTAGTCTTCTATTTTTCTAGTAAAAATTTATTCAAACAACGGACTTACTGACTTATTATTATGAATTCGATCAATGGCCTCAACTAACAATGGTGCCACTGATAAAGATGTAAGTTTATCAATCCGTTTCTCAACCGGCAGTTCAATTGTGTTGGTGACAACAAGTTCTTTAATGGCTGATGATTGGATTCTACTAATGGCCGGTCCTGAGAGAACGGGGTGGGTACAGCAGGCATAAACAGCTTTTGCCCCTTTTTCAACTAAGGCATTTGCCGCAAGTGTAATCGTACCTGCCGTATCAATTAAATCATCGATTATAATGGCATTTTTACCTTCAATATTTCCAACAATATTCATGATTTCCGCAACATTCGGCCGAGGGCGTCTTTTATCGATAAAAGCAATGGGGGCATTTAGACTGCTTGCCATTTTCCTTGCTCTTACAACACCACCGTTATCGGGTGCAACGACAACAATATCTTCTAATCCTTTATTCTCAAAATATTCGGCAAGGATCGGAACACCAATTAATTGGTCAACAGGTATATCAAAAAAGCCCTGAATTTGCGGAGCATGAAGATCCATTGTAATGACCCTATCAGCCCCAGCTCGTTCTAAAAGGTTTGCAATTAATTTAGCAGCAATCGGTTCACGGGAACGAGCCTTCCGATCCTGCCGCGCATAGCCATAGTAGGGTATGACAACATTAACAATTTGAGCAGAGGCTCTTCTTAAAGCATCGATCATAATGAGAAGCTCCATAATATGTTCATTACCGGGCTGTGAAGTAGATTGAATTAAATATATTTCACTTCCTCGTACACTTTCTTCAATATTAATTTGAATTTCACCATCACTAAACCTTGATACAGAGCATTTCCCCAACTCACAGCCTAACAGTGCAGCCATCTCACTAGCTAGCTCTTGATTAGAATTTAAAGCAAACATTTTAAAACACTTCTTTAATTGGTACGCCACCTAAAGTCCCCCACACAATATTTCAATTTTTGAAGATATTTTTCATATTTTTATCTTATCACGTGGTGGTAATTTCCTTCAATATATTTCTAAAAAAAGAGTAACTTTTTAATAAGCTACATCTTTTTTTCCGTTGTTGATTTACGTGTTTTCTCTAGGTTAGCCTGGTAATAATCATATTGTTGATTGGCCACGGCTGCGACAAGAACATCAATAATGGTTAATTGAGCAATCCTTGATGAGATCGCGTCAGTACGGAATAAAGTTTCCTTAGAGGCGGTCTGCAGTACGATATCCGAAATTTTTGTAATCGGTGATTTAGATGAATCTGTGATACAAATAAGTGTCGAGCCTGCTTCCTTTGCCAACTTCATCGCGGCCAATACATCATTATTGGAACCGGTATGGGAGATACCAATAACCACATCCTGATTGGTGAGTACACTCGCTGACATAGACTGAAGAACCGAATCAATATAGGCAAAGGATTTAATCCCTAATTTTAAAAGTTTATGCTGCGCATCAATAGCAACTGCTCCCGATCCCCCTGTGCCATAAAATTCAATTAAACGGGCATTGGAAATGACTTCGACGGCCTTTTGAATTTCTTCATCACTGCAAACTTCAATGGAATCATATAATGCTTGAATATTGGACTGAAAAACCTTCTTCTTAATCGTGACAACATCGTCACCTTTTTTGATTGCTTCATGAATCTGCATTTCAGGAGCAACTACTTCCTTGGCCAAATGAATTTTTAAATCTTGGAAGCCTTTATATCCAAGCCGCTTGCACAAGCGAACGACTGAGGATTCGCTTGTTTCACTCCTTTCAGCAAGTTCAGTAATCGAAAGATGGATAATCTCTTCTTGGTTCTGTTCAATAAACTCAATAATCTTTTTTTCTGATTCCCTTAGCTTTGACATTGCTGCATTTATTCTGGTAGTAAATCCCGGATTGGTATTGATATTTAATTCATTCACGGATAATTCCTGCTTTCCTGTCATATTGTCATATATTTATTCTATAATATTAATTCGACATTTTTCTACTCGAAAATTGAAAAAAAAGGCAATGGAAATCTCCATGCCCCAATTTCTTACGATTAATTATAGAAAAACAGTTCTAACTGGAATGTACCACGTTCTTGGAGCTTCCGACTACAAACGCTTTTATATTGTCGACTGCCAAGTCCAATAGGCGACTGCGTGCCTCTTTGGTAGCCCAGGCAATGTGAGGCGTGATGATACAATTTTTTGCTTGCAGCAGTGGGTTTGTATCTTCTGGAGGCTCCACCGCCAGAACATCCAATCCGGCACCGGAAATCACTCCTTGATTAAGAGCCTCCGCTAAATCCTTGTTATTGACAAGTTTCCCGCGTGAAGTATTGATAATAATGGCTGACGATTTCATAAGGGATAAATTTTCAGCGTTGATCATCCCTTCCGTCTCCGGGGTCAGCGGACAGTGCAAGCTGACAACATCTGAATGCCTCATTAAATCGGACAGCTCTGCCCATTGGAAATTTGGCAGATCAATATCGCGATGATAAGCGTCATAGGCGAGAATTTGCATACCAAAAGCGGAAGCAATCCTTGCCGTCTGAAGCCCGATGCGCCCGAAACCGACGATTCCCATCGTTTTACCAGACAATTCAACAAGCGGGTAGTTCCAGAAGCACCAATCCGGATTCTTACCCCATTGTCCATCCATAACTGCATCACTATGGCGTTGAACATGATGACAATGTTCTAACAGCAGAGCAAATACCATTTGGGATACCGATTCCGTCCCATAAGTCGGAATGTTACTAACGACGATTCCCCGTTCTTCTGCAGCCTTTGTATCCACTACATCAAAGCCTGTTGCCAAGACCCCTATATACTTAAGTTTAGGCAACTGCTCAAGTGTTACCCTGCTTAATGGTGTTTTATTTGTCAAAATAATCTCTGCGTTTGCAGCCCTTTCTATGATAAGATCTTCCGGAGTCCGATCATAGACATCTGTCTTACCTATCTGTGACAATTGATCCCAGCTTAAGTCGCCAGGGTTCAAGGTATATCCATCTAATACGCAAATATTCATAAAAAACCATCCCTCACTTATTGTTTTTTTGCTTTGGCAGTTTACAGCGGAAAAACATTTTCGAAAATTACCACCATATTATATCAAGATAGCATGGTGGTAATTTCCTTCATCATTATTTTAAAAAAATCCCATTACTTTAATTAAGCTTGTTTAGGTTCTTTTAATGTTAAGATCACACAGAAACCAATAATTAACATAATTCCGAAGAATCCAAATGCCAGGTTGTAATTGCCGGTTGCATCAAGGATCGCACCAACTATCAACGGAGAGAAGAATCCGCCGAGATTTCCTCCGCTGTTAACAGTTCCAATTGCAATTGGATACGTCTCTCTAGTTGTTAAGCCCATTGGATAAGCTGTAAAGGAAGGCCAGCCGATATTAAGGAAGAAACCTGCCAAACCTAAGCTAAGCGCGACAAGTGTGCCATTGTTAGGAATTTGTGTAACAACCAGCATCATAACTGCTGTTGCCAACGCAGTAATTAACATCGTTGGTTTACGTCTCTTTAAGAAAACTCTATCGGAAATTAAACCACCTAAAAGTGCACCGCATAGTCCGCCAATCGCCGGTGTGGAAGCAAGGAAGCCCATTTTGATTAATGAGAAGTGCTTAGCATTTACTAGATACATAGGAACCCATGTTAACATCCCGTATAACACACTGTTCATTAAGAAATAAGCAAGCGTATTTCCCCAAATATTCCAAGAAGCGAAAACCTTTTTTGGAGTGCTAATTGGTTCTACTTTTTGATAACGAATAAATTTATCGATCCAGCCAAGTGATCTTTGGTCAGCGTCAGTAGTTGTAGTTGCAACAACTTCTTCTTGACGGATGTAGTCCAATTCTGCTTGTGAAACCTTTGAACTGTCTTCTGGCTTTGAGCGAACAAATAAATACCAAAGAATTGCGATAAAAATCCCTGGAATAGCAAAATAGAAGAATACAGAACGCCAGCCGAACGATACGGCAATCTCCGCAGCCACTATCGGTACAAAGATTGGGGCAAGCTGGGTGGAAGCAATATAAAATCCTGTAGCAGTTGCTTTTTCTTTAGCCGGGAACCATTGGTTAATCGTCGATGTCATACTAACCGGTACAGGTCCTTCTGTTATACCTAATAATAACCTTAAAATAACAAGGAAAGCAGCACCTGTAACTGTTCCAAGTAAGAACGTGATAAGTGAAAAACCAATAACGGCAATCGCAACGATTCCACGGGTTCCTTTTTTACGAAGCAAGAAGCCTGCTGGAATTTGGGTACAAGCGTATCCTAAGAAGAAGAAACTTGAAATGGCTCCGATCTGGAAATTATTTAACGCAAATTCCTTTTGAATAAACGGAAGTACTACGCCAATATTTGCCCGGTCTGCATAACAAACCGTGTAAAGAATAAACACGAGTGCAAGAACTAACCAGCGATAATTCGATTTCTGCTTGAGTGCATGATTGACCCTGACCTTTGCCTCAGGTACTGACATTTGATTTCCCCCAGTTCGTTATTCTTTTGTAAAGGTTTTCATTTCTCTTTAAATAAATACTTCACTGTCTACATTCTTTAACTTGTTTGCCCTTGATCTCGCATTAGCACTTAACGCAAAGAACGATTGTAAGGACGGATATAACTCATTAAATACCGGATGTAACTCGTCATACGATCTCAACAGTTCTTCTTCAGGCTCAACAATAAGAATGGTATTGTTACTAATTTCATTTGCAGCATTTTCCAAGGACGAATACCAACCGATTGCTGCACCTGCAATTAAACAAGTTCCTAAAACACCTGTTTCACAAATATCCTTTAGATGAATTTTCTTATTTAATACATTGGCTTTAATTCGTGCCCATTCTTTATTTTTGGCACCGCCGCCAATGGAGGGAAAACCTTCGAAATGAAGCTTATATTTCGTTTTAATAATCTCATCGATTTGTCTGAGTCCAAATGCGCACCCTTCCAAAACAGCACGATACATATCCGCTTTCGTTGTATTCAAATGAATTCCAACAAAAACACCTCGGGCATCGCCATCCCAAATAGGCGCCCTTTCTCCTTGCATATAAGGAAGGAAAAAAACACCGTTGGCACCCGGGATCGAATCCTTTGCCAGCTCACATAAAATCTCTTTGGAATGACCTTCCGATTTTAAAAATTGTTCATAGAACCATTGAACGGCTGCACCCGGAAACGACATCGGCCCATGAGATAACCAGCGGTCTTTTAAGACATGGCACCGATTCATAAAGCGGATATCCAAGACTTCAGGGTTATCCATACAGGTGGTTAGCACGTTGGAGGTTCCGACGGATTCAAACATTTCATTAACGCCGATCCCAAGGGCCACTGTTGAACATGCTGTGTCTGCTGCACCGGCAATAACGGGAACAGGAGATAATGGTGCTTCATCTAGAATCAAATGGCCAACAATTGAACTTGGCGCTACAACATCCGGCAGCTTTTCACGATCAATGCCAACGCTTTCATAAATAGCTGCAGACCATTCGTAATTTTCAATATCATACATGCCGGAGTAAGAACTTTGCGTCCAATCCATCACAAATCTTCCCGTAAGTTTATGCATAATAAAGGTGGAGAGATTACCCCATTTATACATGTTTTTATAAGCTTCCGGAAAATGATTTTTAAACCACAAAAGCGTTGTGAGCGTGTGCATACCAGGTTCTAACCGGTTTTTCGTTATCTTAAATATCAAGTCTTCGCCGACTGTGCGCTTGATCCAATCACACTCAGCTCTACTTCTTTGATCTAAATAGGTAATCCCTTGATGTAACACCTCTCCATTTTCCGCTAAAAAAACGGAACTATTGCAAAAAGTGGATAGGGAAATCGCCTCAACTTTGCCAACTGTCTCTACCTGCAGCCAAACTTTCAATAAAAGCGCTTTTGTTTTTTGCCAAACGTCTTCTAAATCGATCTCTACCAAACCCATTTCAGGGTAAATCAGGGAGTATTGCTGGTACTCGAGGTACCGCAATACTCCTTCATTATTCATGGCTCCGACTTTAATTCCGCTCGTACCTATATCAATCCCAATAATATGAGACATCGTTTGTCACCTTCATTATATATTTACTGGAGTGTGAATTAACTCGTTATATAATTCGATGGTTTCTTTGACAGTTCCTTTATTGTGAATAATATTTTTAAATGCTTTTACCACTGCTGTTGGATTTGGGTTGTTCCATACGATTCTTCCAAAGGTAATTCCTGTTCCGCCGGCATCAATGACGTCGTAAACCATTTGGAAATAATCTTCGATATCGCCGCCGTTATCGCCCCCTGCCACAACTACTTTTCCAGGAGTAGATTCAACCACTTTACGGAATGTGTCAGGATTTCCAGTGTATTTTGTTTTTACAATATCAACACCAAGCTCTGCTCCTGCACGGACAGCATAAGCAATATGTCTCCAATTATCTTTATCTTCTTGTGGAATTTGGTTTCCTCTTGGATAAATATGAGCAATCATTGGTAGACCGTGCGCGGCAGCTTGACCGGCAATGATCCCAAGATTACGAAGCTGTTCAGGCTGATCATCGCCGCCAACGATACAACCCATGGAGACCGCATCTGCTCCTAAACGAACGACTTCATCTACTTGAGTAACCCATGCATCATAGTTTGGCTGCCAAGGTGAAAACGTTGAACATTTTAAAATTAACCCAGCTTTACCAGCATGTGGACGGAAGCACATTTCAGCAATTCCTTTGTGCATGGTCATGGCATCAGGACCACCTGCGACAATTTCATCAATCTTTCGCTGGATTGGCATTAGCTCATCAAAAATACCTCGTGCCATTGCTTGATCGACTGCTACCGCTAACAGTTTTCCATCCTGCTGGTTTACTAGACGATTCATACGAATTTCTTTACCTAAAAATGACATTTCAACAACACTCCTCTTCCAACTTTAATTTATTTTGGTTTATTGAGTAATAACAGTTTTCATACCATTTCCATTTTTTACATCTGCAATTGCACGTTCAATATCATTTAGGGTATATCCCGTTGTCGTGATTACCTCTGTATTAATTTGACCGGAAGCAATCAGTGAAAGTGACTTATGATAGTCAGAGCGAGTTAGCGCAGAAGTACCATTTATAGTAATCTCGTTATAATGGATAACATTAGGATCGATTTCTGATAGTACTCCTTTTGTAAATCCGGCAAATAGATTTAAAGTACCACCCTTTTTCAATAGATTTGCACTTGAATTCACGAGGAATGGAACGCCAATAGCCATAATGACAACATCTGCCCCAAGCCCATCTGTTTCACGAAGAACTAAATCCTCTAAAGAATCCTTTGTAGGATCGATTACATAATCAGCACCGGCAATAAGACCCTTTTCACGGCGATGGTCAATTGGTTCGCTTAATATAATGGAGTTTGCTCCAGCAATTTTTGCTAATTGAACATGCATAAGTCCAATTGGGCCTCCGCCAATTACGACAACGCTATCACCCATTTTCACATTCGCTTTTCTTTGACCGTTAAGACAACATGCGAGCGGCTCAGTGACAACTGCTTGTTCAAAGGTGATATGATCAGGAATTTTAACTAGGTTTCCAGCCTCTAATGCTGTACGTGGGATTCGAACATACTCAGCAAATCCTCCATCAAATTCATAACCGATAGCGGTCCGGTTTGCGCATACATTTTCTCTGCCGTTTAAGCAGTAATAGCATTTTCCACATGGAATAACCGGCATAACCCCTACCCGATCTCCAATGAAAAATTCATTTACCTTTGCCCCGACTTCTTCAATCGTCCCAACAAGTTCATGACCTATGATTGAAGGGGTTCTCACACCCTTTGTCTTTTTTCCTTCATAAATACGAACATCGGTACCACATACTGCACTTGCTTTAACCCTGACTAGTACCTCATATTCATTGATTGTCGGGTTGTTTACTACTTCAAGCTTAAGGTCATTGGGTCCATAGAATATTGCTGCTTTCATTACTTTCACTCCTTCCTTATATAATTAATTACATTTACAGTGGCGGAAATTTTCTTCATAAAAAGATTGTAAATAGCGTAACTTTTTTTCGAAGCACCATTAAATCTCCTTAATCTGCCTTTTTCAATCCACCACCTCGCTAAACCAGAGAATGATTGTGCTTTTTTTCTTGTAAACAGTGTAAATACCATTTACTTAAAGAATTTTCAAACAACTCTTCCATGAACACATCATATCATATGGTGGTAATTTCCTTCAATATTTATTTGATAAAAAATGAATATTTTTTTCAAAGAATGCACAGGGACGGTTCTTCTGCTTCCATAATAATTAAAAAATAAGATTTGTTTATGAAAAGTTAGGAGGTGGCTCCCCCCTACTTTAGAAAATGGTATGGGTGCTTTTGATACAGTTGAAAGTGATGGATGGATCCATCCATGATGATTATTGAATGATTTTTTTAGAGAACACTTCAAAAAAATGAAAGCAGCTATTGAAGAAGGGATCGACCTGTTTGATTATACAAGCTGGGGACCAATTGACCTGATTGGTGCAGGAACATCTCAGATGTCCAAACGATACTGTTTTATTTATGTAGATCAGGATGATGAAGGGAATGGCACAATAAATCGCAGCCGAAAAGATCCTTCTACTTGGGAAAAAAGTAATTGAAAGCAATGGAGAAGATTTGGAATAGATAGCCACCTTCTCTTATTCGAAGGTGATCACGGTGATAAAAATTAAAAAGGTCCTAAATTCAAGCTAACTCACAACCTGATTTCGACTATATTCTCTCTATACTTTACTAATCAAACATTTAATTAAAAAAGCAGTATACTTTGTTCTTAAAGGTCATTCTCTTGAAAACTAGTAAAAATACTGTCGAGCCAGGTTAGGATAATATACAGAAATCTCTCCAATTTCCCAGAAAATTTTATAATTATCGACTCAGCTAAGACCTTTCCCTTACTTTCCCCATATCTCGCAAGTAATCAAACGTTTGTTTAAAAACGCCACTATCCGCGTGGTTGCAGATTTTCACATTCCATTGATCTAAATAAATTGTCGAAAGCTTCCCTAATGCAGGCACCTTTCTTAGAGGCATGAGAACCGTCCCAATGCTTCTCAAATTTATTTTGAAAATTGATTATGATTTGTTCCAATTCTGTCCATGCTAGTTTTAGAGTTTTTAAAACAGGGAGGTTGCTAACATGGTACTATTTAAAATTCGGAATGATGGTCTATTTAAAATTCTGACGATTCTTAGTGCGATTACTGTTCCGTTATGGAATCTTCAGCAGTCAGCGAATGCCGATAAGCCTTCTCCCCAGGTCACGGTCACGGTTCCGACGCTTAATGTTCGGGAGTCTGCTGATATTTCAAGTAAGGTAATTGGCCGCGTTCATCAAGGAGAAACATTTGAAATCATCCAAAAGCGAGATGATTGGGATCAAATTAAGCTAGTAAACAATCAAACTGGCTGGGTTTACGACGCCTATCTAAACCCGACTGAAAAAATCGGGGGAACCATAAATACCTATTCTCTAAACGTCCGTGAACGTCCCAGTACCTCCAGTAATGTCGTGGGTTATTTAAAATCGGGAACAAAAATAACCATCCATAAGAACCAAGCTGGATGGGCCAAAATTGTCTCTTCTTCTGGTGTAAGCGGGTGGGTGAACGAAACCTACATCGATAAAGATTCACCTAGCAGTCAACACACACAAACTGCAGCTCCAACACCAAAGAAGAAGGCTAATGATACAACGGAATTGAAGGTAGCCAAGGCAGCAGATGCCCTCATGACTACCCCACCCGAAAAATCCGTAGTTATGTCCATTAGTCAGACACCGCTGAAAGGAAAAACGATTGTGCTGGACCCGGGACATGGAGGGAAAGATAGAGGAACAACCAGTATTGCCCGCACACCTGAAAAATCTTTGAACTTACCAACAGCCGAGGCTGTTAAACAAAAGCTTGAAAATGCAGGCGCCCAAGTCATCTTGACTCGAACGGATGATACCTATATCCCCTTAGAGCAACGTGCACAAATCTCCAACCTAAACCAGGCGGATGCGTTTATTAGTTTTCATTACAATTGGTCCAATAATCCATCGGTTAATGGCATAACTGACTTTTACTACCAAAAATCCAGTAACCCACTAGCCACCGCTATCCTAAATCAAGTGGCAAAAGAAACAAACTTAACAAACCTTGGCACAAGATTCAACAACCTAGATGTTCTCCGAAACAACAAACAACCAGCCACTCTAATAGAACTCGGCTTCCTATCCAACCAACAAGATGACACCATCGTTGAAAGCCCTCAATTCCGCAACAACGTCGCCCAAGGAATCTACCTTGGATTACTAGATTACTTTCAATAAGAAGCATGGGGACGGTTCTCATGCTTCTTTTATTTATTTCCGCTTCATTTGGTGGCACAGATTTCGGATTGAGAACCACTAGGATTAACTTATACTCAATCCGGTAAAACAGATAAAAGGACGAATCCTGCTCGCCACTCTGTGTTATGATTTGTTCCACGAATCCCATCCACTGATTTAAAGGTATGATGGGAAGCAGAAGAACCGTCCCTGTGCTCCCACTCACTTCCACAAAAGGTAAAGTAGGAAGCAAAAGAACCGTCCCTCCGCTTCCAGAACTTGATTGACGAATACAAAGTTTGTTATGATTTGACGGGGATATAATGGATTTACAGATTTCCACATGAGGAGATATAGACCAGATATGAAGTTTCTAGAAAGTAAACTGCTTACCATTTATAAATCGAGTTATTTTCCATTTATGATCTTATTAATAGGAATGTTACTGCTTCATTTCATGCTTAATTTAGACCACCCAGGTGATGATAAAGCCTTCATGAAGGTTTTAGGTAAGGATCATTTGATCCCGTTGTCCTATCTCACCGAGCGATACCATACCTGGTCATCGAGGGTCTTAATTGAATTTATACTTATTTTTGTCGTCCATTTTCCCGCGGTTTGGCGGTTACTGGATACTGTTATGATGGTGTTAATAGCGGTCAGTATGTCAAAATTAATCCCAACTGCGAAAAATAGAGAGAAAAATTGGCTCATTACAGCCCTTTTATTTATGTATCCCTTTGTTCATATGGCTTCAGCCGGATGGATCGCCACTACTCTCAATTATATATGGCCGTTAGCCTGTGGATTATTTGCCATGATTCCTATCAAAAAGTATCTCTGCAGTGAAAAAGTCCACTGGTTCGAGTTTTTATTTTATATCCCTGCATTAATCTTCGCTGCCAATCAAGAGCAATTATGTGTGATCCTTTTATCGGTATATGGGGTCTTTACCGTTTATTCCGCCCTTATCAAAAAAGTAAACTGGTTCATGATTGTACAAACGATTATTTCTATTTTCAGCTTTCTATTTATTTTAACTTGTCCTGGAAATGCAGCTAGAAATGTAAAGGAAGTAAACCGATGGTTTCCGGAATTCAATACGATTTCCCTTCCTAGAAAAATTGAGATGGGATTTTCCTCTTCTTTATTTGAATTTGTGATGAAACCCAATCTGATCTTTACGTTATTTAGTTTTTTATTACTTTTATGCGTACTGCTTACCCATCATAAAAAAATCCTTCGCTTTATCGCTGGGATTCCATTTGCTGCAAGCTTAGTTTTTGGTATCTTTAGTAATGAACTAGGCGGAACTTTTTATGCCATTACAAAAGCAAAAAATTCAATGACAAAATTCGGGACAGGTATTAGGATGAATTCTGTCACCAGCTGGGTTCCTGATCTATTATTAGTGATAATTTCATTAGCTGTTCTCATTTCTTTGTATTTCTTATTTAAAAACAAGAAAACTTCCCTAATCGCATTATTTATTTTATTACTGGGTTTCGGCTCTCGAATGATTATGTCGTTTTCTCCAACCATATGGGCTTCCGGACCTAGAACTTTTTTATTTATGTATGTTGCGTTTATCATGCTAACCTTTCTTCTATTTCAAATTATTTTAGATTCAAAGAGCAAGATTTTTAAAGCTCTTAGTATAAATACCGTTGTATTTTTAGCTATATTATCGTTTTTTAATACGTTTTATACATTAAGATAAGTTATCTTTTTAATACATTCATAAACTGAGGGAGATAAAAAAACTTGGTAAGGATCACCATTCTTATACCTACTTATAATGAGGAAGAAGTGCTGAATCATTTATATTTACGTATAAACGAAGTCATTAACCAAATTGATTCATATGATTTTGAAATCTTATTTATCAATGATGGAAGCACGGATCAGTCATTATCGATGATTAAGGATTTACGTGCAAAAGATGAAAGAGTTTCCTATGTGAATCTTTCACGAAACTTTGGAAAAGAAATATCGATGATTGCAGGACTGGATTACGCAACAGGCGACGCTGTTATTATTATGGATGCAGATTTGCAGGATCCACCAGAGTTAGTACCCGAAATGATCAAGTATTGGGAACTGGGATATGATGATGTGTATGCCAAAAGGAGAAGCCGGGCAGGAGAATCGTGGTTGAAAAAATCAACCTCCTCGTTCTTTTATAAACTGCTTCAGAAATTCACGAAGATCGATATACAAGAAAATACAGGAGACTTCCGCCTTCTAGATCGCCGCTGTATCGAGGCATTGAAACAATTACGCGAAACACAACGGTATACAAAAGGGATGTTCAGCTGGATCGGCTATAATAAAAAGGAATTATTATTTGATCGTGATCCAAGAGCCGCAGGGGAAACAAAGTGGAATTACCGAAATTTAATCAATCTGGCCATTGAAGGGATTACTTCGTTTACAATTGCTCCATTACGGATCTCTTCGTTGTTCGGCTTTATTATCTCTTTCTTTAGTTTCATCTATATTATTTGGATTGTTACCAAAACATTACTGTTCGGAAAAGATGTTGCCGGCTATCCCTCTTTAATGACCGTTATGCTGTTTTTAGGCGGGATTCAATTGATTTCACTCGGAATTATTGGTGAGTACCTGGGACGTATATTTAATGAAACCAAAAACCGCCCTCTCTATTTTGTTGATGAGTATAATAGAGAAAAGGTCATGAATAACGGAACTTCACAAAAAATTACGGTAGGGGCGAAAAATGAATAAGGAAGTTGTCTTATACCTGTTCTTTGGAATTTTAACTACGTTCATTAATATATTGAGCTTTTGGGTTTTAAACGGGTTATTTGGTGTTGATTATAAGATTGCCACTACCCTTGCCTGGTTTTTATCGGTTATCTTTGCATTTATAACAAACAAAAAATATGTATTTAACCGGAAATCTTCAGGAGGTCAATCTGTTCGCAAAGAGTTGATTAGTTTCTTCTTTTTCCGAGGACTATCGTATATTTTAGATTTAGCCGGTATGGTTTTACTTGTAGAAGTCATTCATGTTGATAGTACGATAGCAAAAATCATTACTAATATATTTGTCGTAATTGCTAATTATTTTGCCAGCAAATATGCTGTTTTTAAAAAATCATATGAATAATGATGACTCCAATAGGTCTCGTAATAGAGGAAAAGCTGCATCGCCTTGGACGAGCAAGGAAATGTACGTCTTTAAGTGATCATTACGAAGGGGTACCCGTATCAAAAGAGGAGATCCAGCCCATCGCGCTGGATTTTTTTTATGCTTTGTGATTAAATATAACGCTTGCCATAGCAGAGAATGCTAATCCTAGACCTCTCAAACAACCATAGATGAGGTTCCGTATGCGACTGTTCAATCTATTTTAATCACAAAGGTTCCACAAAAAAGAAGCAAGAGAACCGTCCCCTTGCTTCCATCTATTATATTTATTAGCAGATCACTAGTTGTTTTAAGTCAGTTTCTAATTCTTCAATCAATTTTTCAAGTGTGATTTCGGTTTCATTTTCGCCTTTTTCATAGGCTTTTTTGACAATTTGTGAAAAGTCGACAAGACTCTGCTTTGCGTCTAGGTTCAATTTCCTATTTCTCCCTCCTCTTTATCTAGTAAGCCTACATTTTACTATCAATTTCGACAATTGTAAATGTAGTTCTGATAGAAAATTGTGACATCTTGATGTAATAGATAAAAGTTTTAATTGATTTGCATATTTATATACCCACTTAGCCAAAAACACAAACCACCGCTTTCATAACGTAAGCGGTGGTTTGTGTTATATCTAGATTTAATCTTCAAAGAGCAGTTTTTTTAGTTTTCTTCGATATATTTTTATTTCGGCCAAATGGGACAAAAAGCCAAGCAGCAGCCCAAAAACTAGTCCATTATAAACGGGATAATCAAGAAACGGAAATCTTTGGATTATGCCTGTATCGTGCCAGAATAAGCCGAAGTCCATTCCGATAACAAAACCGATAAAGAATCCTGATAAGTAGGTTCGTTTTTCAACAACGTTTCCCTCTAATCTATTATTATTTGATATTGCCATATTCAAAGCCTGCCAAAGAGAAAACCCATAGATAGAAGGATAGAAAAGCCCCCAATTGTAATTAACCGAATCATGCGCACGCAGGAGGTCTCCGGTTAAAGTATCTAATAAAACTATATTTAAATGTGATTTTAAGTTGATTAAGAATTCTAGTACTAACAGTATAGTACCAATATAATAATCCCTATTGTATAGTTGTCCAAATCCTGGAAGAACCACTGACCATAACATGGCAGCTAAAGGGGATTTATAGGGCCGGCTACTTCTCATGGAGGTCTCTCCCTTACCTGAAATATATTGCTATAATTTCGCTGTAATGATGATTAATCCCTTCTTTTTTACATATTTTAGTAGATAAGTCCTGATTTAACGTCTAAATTTCTCCGTATCATACACTGATAGAAACTCCCTCGTAAACAACGATTGTCGAAAAAAATCTCATAAACCTCTTTCAATATAAACCCATAATTTTTTTATATCTATTTTCCTATATATTTGGTATTCTATTAAACGAGTGTAAAATATTTGTCAAATTTTTGGAGGTATACTCGAATGAGGTCTCAAAAGACGAAGAAAAAGAGAACTTGGTTGAAAGTCACAGGTATTATTCTTCTAGTCCTTGTTATTGGTGTAGGAGTTTACGCATATAGTGTATATAGTTCCTTAAAAACGGCTGTCACAACAATGCATGAGCCAAACGCCGTAAAACAGTCAGATAAACGTCAGGAACCGGTTGCCTTAACGGATAAAGATCCATTTTCAGTCTTAATGCTTGGTGTCGATGAACGAGCAGGCGACAGAGGCCGCTCCGATACGATGATCGTTTTAACCGTTAACCCAAACAACAATTCAGTGAAGATGCTCAGCATTCCTCGTGATACCCGTACCGAAATTGTTGGTAAAGGGAAAGTTGATAAAATTAATCATGCTTATGCCTTTGGCGGAGTCCAAATGTCGATTAACACCGTTGAAAACTTCTTAGACATACCGATTGATTATTATATGAAGGTGAACATGGAAGGATTCAGGGACATTGTAAATGCAGTTGGAGGTATCACTGTTCAAAACGATTTAGATTTCTCCAATGGAGGCTACCATTTCCCAATAGGGCAGGTAACTTTAAACGGAGATAAAGCACTAAGTTATACAAGAATGAGAAATGATGACCCAAGAGGTGACTTTGGCCGTCAATCAAGACAACGCCAAATTATTCAGGCTGTTATTAAAGAAGGAGCAAGCGTTTCAAGCTTGACCAATTACTCCGATATCTTTAATGCCCTTGGTAAAAACGTTAAAACCAACCTTACCTTTGATCAAATGATCGATATTCAAAAAAATTATAAATCTGCCGGGTCCAACATTACCCAAATGGAGATCAAAGAGACAGGTACTAAAATCGGTGGCATTTATTACGGGTTAGTATCTGATGCAGAGAAGCAACGAGTTCAAAATGAGTTGAAAGCTCAGTTAGAATTAAATAAATAAAAAGCAAATGCTGATTGGATTAATTCCAACCAGCATTTGCTTTTTATAATCATCTAATTGTTTAGCAAAACGTTAATATTACCAGATGCTTGCAAATAGTTCCATTAATTAATTAATGGAAGCATGAGAACCGTCCCCTTGCTCCGGCTTTTCTTTTTTCTTTCCACAGGTGACGCACTTGTCTGTGTAGTAGCTATATTTATGATGTTTACGGAAATAACAAATTAGTCCCATTAGTTTGGTTTTAATCATATGAATCATTCCTCCTTTGATTGCTCTTTATTAAGCATAGTGGTGGAATGTTATCAAATTATTACTAACAGATTAAAAACTACTAAAATTGAATTAAATTAGCATTAAAGAAGTTGTGGAAATTCCTTCTGGCATCCTATTATCCACTGATGGAGTGTGAAAGTGTCCATAGATGAATAGAAAGAATTCGATTAAAGATTATTCCATATCGTTCTAGCAGGACTATTACTCTATAAACGTCACCCTTATTAAGTCCCCCTTAATTTAGAACATCTAGGATAATCGTACTGACTATCAAAATAAAATTTCTTAAAAAAATACTAAAAAAGTCTTTGACATTTGTCGACAGCGATAATAAAATATGGGTAAGTTCTTCAATTATTGTTAATTTTTGTAGAAATAAACAAGAAAATCTCGATAACGGCAAACCTGGTGAAAACCAGCGACGCAAAGCTACAGGGACTAAAGCGCCATGCGCTAAGTCAGCCAGCTACCGAAAGATGGGCATATAGTTGCATTTTTATTGTGCAATTTTCCACCCGGGCTTCGGTAGAGGCTCGGGTTTTTTGTATTCTTTAAGGAGGTGGATCTTTGTTGCGATTGGTTAACTTGGGTACTGGACAAGTGATCGCCGAATCGATTGAACCAGCAGAAACTTTTTTTAAGAGATTCAAAGGTTTAATGTTTCGCAAAAATTTATCTCCAAATTCGGGACTCTATTTACGTCCTTGCAATTCCATCCATACTTTTTTTATGAAGTTCCCCATTGACGTGCTCTACATCAACGACCATGGGAAGATTGTCGGAATCGAGGAGCAGCTTGAGCCAGGGAAGATAGGAAAACGATTCCCAGGCGCTGCAGCAGTAATTGAACTACCTATCAACAGCATCAAGGCCTTCGAAATAACAGAAGGACAGTTAATAAAACTATCAGAAACCTAAAATTTTGAGGAGGAAATCAAAATGATGAACAAATTCAAAGCCCTAGTAGTAGAAGAACAAGGACAAGGTATGACAGAATACGGACTAATTTTAGGACTTGTAGCATTGGCTGCAGTTGTGGCATTAACGACTATGGGTGGAAAAATTAAAGATCTATTCACAAATGCTGGCGATAAATTAACTTCTAGTAAATAATATAATCCTAGTTTTTAAATAACTAGAAACCTAGCTCTGCAACCTGGTGTTGCAGAGCTATTTTAAAGACAATCACTTTTCCAAATAAAGGAGATGGTTAAGATGTTTCTCATCATAATCCTACTAGTCACTTTAGCTATTTCCGTATACACCGATTTAAAAAGCAGAAAAATTTACAACAAGGTCATCTATCCAGCCCTTTTGATGGCTGTTATCACCCATCTCATCTTACAAGGCTGGGACGGAATACTAACTTCACTTGGCGGCTTTGCGGTTGGATTAGGGCTGTTAATCATCCCCTTCTTCATGGGCGGAATCGGCGCAGGAGATGTAAAGCTTCTAGCATTAGTAGGAGCATGTAAAGGCTGGGTGTTTGCCATTTATACCGGTATTTACATGGCCTTCTTCGGCGCTCTAATTGCCCTCTTCCTTTTGGCGTTCGGAAAAGGGATGTTCAAAAAACTAGTCATCTTCCTTAATGGAATCAAAAACAAGCAAAACTGGTCCAATCAGTTTAACCGGAAGACCACCTATCCTTATGGTGTGGCCATTGCAGCCGGTGCCATCCTCGCCCTGTTTCTTGAAGGAAGAGTTAACCTATGGTAACTGGTTCAAGAAAACTGCTTAAACAAGAGGAAGGACAGTCGATGGTCGAGTTTGCGATGATTGTACCGATTTTTTTGTTGATGGTGGCCGGCATGATCAACATCGGCATTATCCTTTTCCATTATTTAAATCTGAACATGACTGCTCAAGAGGCTTCCCGCCTGGCAGGTTTAGGGAAAACAGATACAGAAATTAGCACATATGTAAAAGATCATACAACCTTAACGAAATTCGATAAGATGAGCGTAACAGTTTCTCCCACCGTCCGGAAATCAGGGGATTATGTGACCGTAACCCTCTCCTATCCAATCGCTGAGATCACGCCGATTTTTGACAAGCTGCTCTCTCCATATCAGCTAAAGGCAGCATCGACGGTTCGAGTAGAGTAAGTCATTTAAAAGAATCTGTAAAGGGCTGAACAGCAATGAAACGGAAAATCAACTCCCTCCTAAGGAGTGAACAGGGAAATATTATGGTAGTTTTTGCCTTTTCTATGGTATTCTTCCTTGGACTCGTCGGACTTGTCGTGGATATGGGTCTTGTTTACAAAGAAAAAAGCGACTTAAAAAAAGCGGCAACGACCGCTGTCCTCTCCGGCGCCCAGGAATTGACCAATGGAGATGCGGCACGTGTGCAAGCTGTCGTCAACAAAGTGCTGGCCTCTTATCAGGCACAATCGAGCCTGAATAGCCTGCAAACAGATTTGAACCAGCAAGTGAAGGTCATCTTAAAAAAACAAGTTCCCTTACGATTTGCTAAAATCTTCGGTTTGAACAGCATGACAGTACAAGCGCAGTCTACGGCAAAGGTTTTTCCAATTAGCGGACTTTACGGGGCCACTCCCTTAGGGATACCGGAATCGACTCCCATCACTTACGGTCAAACTGTTGCGCTCAAGGTCGGCGCCGGCGACGCCAATACCGGATCTTTTGGTATTCTCGCCTTAGAAGGAAAGGGGGCCAGTACCTATGAGGAAACGCTAAAAGTTGGTGCCAAACTCCAAGTTTCCGTTGGTGACATTATCGGCGTCCAAACCGGTAATATTTCCGGAGCCACCCAAAACGCGGTGAATTATCGGATAAGCCAGTGTCCAAATCCGAGTGGAGACTGGACCATAAGGGAATGCGCCCGGATTATTACCGTTATTGTCTATAAAACCTATAGTAGCAGCCAAATTAAAGTCACTGGATTTGCCTACTTTTATATCCAGCAGCAGATGAGCAACACAGACACCACCATTATGGGAACCTTTATTAAGCGGGTCGATACCGGGACCTATGGACCTGGAAGTCTAGACCGCGGGGCCTATATGGCTCGGCTTACAGAATAGGAGAATCAACATGAACAAACGGACCATTTTTCTCATTTCGATCTTCTTGGCAGGAATTGCAACGTTTCTATTCTATCAATATACCAATCAATTATCCCAGGAAGCATCCAGCACGGAACAGGTTAAAACCGTTATCGCCGCTGCCGCAGACATTCAAAACGATCAAGAAATAACCGAGAACATGATTAAAACAGTCGAGGTACCAGCAGACAGCGTTTATCCTGGTGCTGTTACAGATCCGTCTAAGATTGTCGGCCAATTTGCCGCGGCCGAGATCGCCTCAGGTGAAATCATCTTAGACCACCACCTTCAGTCCTTGGAGGAATCAACCAAATTAGAAGATAAAATCCAGCCTGATCACCGCGCTGTCACCCTGTCGGCAGGAGCGGTCGAATCCCTCGCCAATATGATTGAGCCTGAGGATACGATCGATATCATCTATACGGGCCCTTCATTGGACCCCAAACCAGTACCAGGATCAAACACCGTTGTGCTTCAGGCAAATGTTCGTGTATTGGCGGTCGGAAGGCGCATCCAAACAAAAGAAGCCTTTGCCGAATACGATTCGATCACAGTGGAAGCAACACCTGAAGAGGCAATCAAGTTCATCAAGGCCTCCAAAAAAGGAAGCCTGCAATATATTTTGCACAGTAAACGTAAAACAAAGGTGGAGGGATCGTAAATGAATGGCCCAGAACCAAACCAGAACCGGAAAGGGAAAATGGTGGTCATTTGCAGCGCAAAGGGCGGAATCGGTAAGACTACCTTGTCCGTCAACCTCTCGATGGCCCTGAGGAAAAAGAATGTACAGGTCGCCTTGCTCGACGGGGATTTCCAATTTGGTGACGTGGATATTGCCATGGATTTGGGCTCTTCCTTCTCCATCTATGATGCCCTCGAAAGCCTTCAAACCTTGGATACCTTCAGTCTGAACCGTCTGATGTCAACCCATACAAGCGGGGTCCGTGTACTGCCTGCTCCCGATAGACCAGAACTTGCTGATTTGATTACCCCAGAGGTGATTACCTATATTACAGATTTACTTTTAGAAGAATATGACTATCTGCTTGTGGATACAGGAACTGGTTTAAACGATCAAACCCTTACCCTAATGGAAAAAGCCGATCAAATTTTGCTCATGACCACATTAGAGCTGGTATCGATCAAAAATACCAAATTATTGCTCCGTACACTTCGATTATTAGAAATGATCGAAAAGGTAAAAGTCGTCATCAATCGCTCGACAATCGATAGCGTGGTTCAGGCCAATGAGGTCCTGCAAATCTTGCAAATCGAAAATCCCTTTTATATTCCTAATAATTTTTCGATTGCCTCCAAAGCATTGAATATCGGAAATCCGTTTGTCGCAAGTCATTCCAGTTCCGACATTGCCAAAGCGGTCTTTCAAATCGCTCAACATTTGGACTCCGACAATCCGAACCACTTGCCGGTCAAAAAGCCGTCACTGCTAGAAACACTGCTGCCAATGTCAAGGAAGAAAAGGAGAGGATAACCTGATGGGACTATTAGACAGAATTAACGAAAAAACGAAGCATTCAACAACGGGTTCGAAACCAGTGCCTGTCGGGACTATCCTGCCAAGCCGCAGGGATAAAGCACCCTCTAAACCGCCTTTAGAAAAGACGCCACCCATGCAGATCCTGACTGAAGTTCCAGTAGAACAGATCCCCTCATTTGAAAAGCCTGAGGTGAGAAAAAATGAACCGAGCCAGTTGATGGAAAAAGCAAACGAAGAAGTGGCTGCGGCCTCTGATCTTTTGAAAAAAGAAAAATCATCAACCTCAGCATGGAAAGAAAAACGTGTCAATACGATGACCGAGAAAAATCAGCACCAGATGAACGAAAAAAACCAAAAGTTAAAAGAAGAGCTGCAAAAGCGGATTTTGTCCAATTTTCAATATGATACCCCGGAGGAAATTCCCTCCAAGCTGGAAGGAATGGCACTTGAAATTATCCAGGAAGAGGAATCACTTCAGGGGAACATTGATCGCAGGCTCGTCATTAACGAACTGTACAATGATATTTCCGGCTTCGGTCCCATCAACCCGCTCTTGGCCGACCCTGATATCAGTGAAGTAATGGTGAACGGTCCCTTTCAGGTCTATGCTGAGCGGAAAGGAAAACTGGAATTAACGGATGTCCAGTTCCGAGACAATGAGCATGTGATGAACATTATTGAAAAAATTGTCGCTCCTTTAGGGCGCCGGGTCGATGAAAGCAGCCCGATGGTGGACGCGCGTCTCCCCGATGGATCACGGGTCAACGCAATTATTCCTCCCTTAGCCTTAAATGGTCCGACGATTACGATTCGTAAGTTTGCCGCCAATCCGTTAACCGTCAATAATTTAATCCAGTTCGGCACATTGACGACAGAAATGGCGCTGTTTATCGAGGCATGCGTAAAAGCCAGACTCAACATCTTTATCAGCGGTGGAACGGGCTCAGGGAAAACGACCACCTTGAATGTATTATCTTCCTTTATTCCAAATGATGAGCGGATCGTAACAATCGAGGATGCAGCCGAGCTCCAGCTCAGCCAGGATCATGTTATCTCCCTTGAAACGAGGCCGCCGAATATCGAAGGCAAAGGTGCGATTACCATCCGCGATCTGGTCCGCAACTCCCTAAGGATGCGGCCGGAACGAATCGTAATTGGTGAGGTCCGGGGCGGAGAGGCACTCGATATGCTTCAGGCGATGAATACCGGCCATGACGGCTCCTTGGCCACTGGACACGCGAACAGCCCGCGCGATATGATTTCCCGGCTTGAAACAATGGTGCTAATGGCCGGAATGGAATTGCCCATCAAGGCGATTCGCGAACAAATAGCCGGAGCCATCGATTTAATCATTCAACAGTCCCGGCTAAAGGATGGGTCGCGGCGAATTACTAATATTACCGAAGTGCAATCCATGGAGGGCGATGTCATTGTCCTGCAGGACGTCTTTGTCTTTGAGCAACGCGGCGTCGATGCGAATGGAAAAATTATCGGGAAACTAGTGCCGACGAGGGTACGTCCGGCATTTTACGAGCGGATAGAGAACGCCGGTATTCATATTCCCGCATCTGTCTTCTTCGAAAATGAGGAGGAGTAACGGCCATGTACCAGCTAGCTATATTGTTTGGTTTTCTCCTGTCGGTGTTCCTTCTGTTTTATTTTCTGTTACAGCTGTTTTTACCAAAAAAACAGGGCCTGAAAGATAGACTGCATCATTATTTGTTGAAGGAAACAGCCTCGAACAGTGAGGAAATACAGCCTGAAAAGAAGATTGAGAAAGAAACGTTCAGCTTTTTCCATTCACTTAAAATGTACAACAGCCGCCTAAAAAAGAAAGTCAATCATCGCAAATCGAATAAAAAAATAGAATTGTTTTTGCAAAGTGCAGCCTCCTCCTGGACACCAGGGGAATACATTGCTTTCCGCTGGATTTTTGGCGGAATCTTTGGCGGCATACTCTACATGCTGTCTGGTCAGCTCTTACTTTTATTGATTGGCTTTATCGTTGGTTTTCTGTACCCCAAGTTGCTGTTAAGCGCTAAACAAAAAAAACGCATACGGCAATTTAATGATGGGCTGCAGGATATGATTTCCACCATTATCAGCTCTATGCGGGCGGGTTACAGCTTTAACCAGGCCTTACGAGCGGTAGCAGAGGAATCCTCTTCCCCGATGAAGGAAGAAATCGAACTGCTTTTAAAAGAACTGCAGTACGGGATCAACATGGAGGACGCTCTTCACCGTTTATATGAACGAGTGCCGAGCAAGGATTTAGATATTATGATTCAAGCCGTGCTCATTCAAAGACAGGTGGGCGGAAACCTGGCAACCGTTTTAGCGATGATTGTGGATACCATCCGCGAACGGCAAAAAATCCAGGCGCAAATCAAGTCCCTTACCGCTCAAGGCAGAATGTCCGGAGCGGTGATAGGTGCCCTTCCCCTTGTATTGGGAGTGCTTATCTATTTCATCCAGCCGAATTATATAACCATTTTGTTTACGGACAAAATGGGCATCCTTCTCCTCTCCGTGGCACTCGGGATGAGTTTACTGGGATTCGTTTTGATTCAAAAGCTAACCAAAATAGAGGTGTAATACATGATGTACCTTATATTTTTTGCGGCTCTTTTTTTACTCCTATATGGCCTATTGCTAATCCCAATGGAGAAAAGAAGCCGAGTAAAGAAGCGGGTCCAAGTTTTATTAGATGAACGAGATAAACCAGCTCCCTTTTCCCCGGAAGAAAAGGATAAAAAAGAATCCTTTCAAAAAAGGGTCCTTTTGCCACTTTGGATGCGAGCAAAAAAAGGGCTTGCCAAACGTATGCCCGGCAAGCAGATGGATAAGCTCGACAAGCTGTTAATGCAAGCGGGCAACCCCTTTGGCATGACCGGGACTGATTTTCGAATCAGCCAATTCGTTTTCTTGATCGCCATGCCTGTCCTCTCAGTCGGCTATGGCATGCTGCTTGAATTTCCAAGCAATCAACTAGTTCTCTTTTTCGTCGTCGGTTTGGGAATCGGACTCTTAATCCCCCGTTACTATTTAACTGCCAAAATAAAACAGCGAAAAAAGCAAGCTACATTGGAATTGCCGGATTTTGTCGACTTATTGTTGGTCAGCTTGGAAGCGGGCTTGGGGTTTGATTTGGCCCTCAGCAAGGTAATTGGTAAACAGGACGGGGTATTGGCGAAGGAATTTCGCCGCTGCCTCGAGGAGCTCCGGCTCGGGCGCTCCCGCCGTGAAGCGTTGACCGGCTTGCGTGACCGGCTGGAAGTAGACGAACTATCGACTTTTATTAATAATGTTCTGCGGGCAGAAAAGCTCGGGGTTGGAATGGTGCAAGTACTACGCATTCTCACCGTTGATATGCGGGATCAAAGGCGACAGAAAGCAGAGGAAACGGCCATGAAGGCGCCAATCAAAATACTGTTTCCTCTTGTATTGTTTATCTTCCCGAGCCTGTTTATTGTTATTCTTGGCCCTGTCGCCATCCAGTTATACAACGATTTTATGAAATAAGAAGACGGGAGCAATGAAGGTATGTTTCGTATTCTCTATCTATTTTTATGGTTATTTCCTTTTTTTGTGTTTCCGTTTAATCAGTATATTACCACAGTAAAAATGGGATTATTAGCATACCTTTGCTTCGCGCTCTGGCTTTACATCTTAATTAAAAGCTATCGGCAAAGGCAACGTGTATTCCAAGGCGCACCTACTTGGCCTGAGAAACTTCTATTGCTGTGGGCCATTTGGATTGGGCTGTCGACTGTTCTATCAAAGCACCCTTATATTTCAATATTTGGTGAAATGACACGACATGAAGGGCTATTAGCACTTTATTCTTACTTTACCGTCTTCGTCATCTCCTTTCGGCTTGTGCCGGCGGGGAAGGTTCGAAGCATCCTTTCAGGTCTAGTAGGTGCCTCGATGATCGCTTGTCTGTTCGGGTTATATCAAAAGTTCCATCACCCCCTTTTACCTTATATCGATGGAACCGGTCGGATTGAATCCTTCTTTGGAAATGCCAATTTTTATGGAAGCTACCTAGTGGTCATGCTCTTTTTGGCTATCATCCTGGTACTCCATTCCAAAGAGAGAAAACAGATAGGATGGTTTTCCTTTGCAGCCAACTTTTTATTGCTGAATATGTTATACACCGGAACACGCAGTGCCTTTTTAGGAACAATTGCTGGACTGTTGTTTTATAGTCCGTTTATTTGGCTGAAGTTCCCCGCATTACGTAAGCGATTTGCCATGTTACTTGTTAGTTTTGCCCTTATCTTTACTTTCGTGAATGCTTTAGAGAATAGCACCTATTTGCAAAGGATATTTAGTATTTTTCTAAGTGCGGATCAAGTATTAGGTTCCGACGATTCAGAGTTCGCCGGATCAGGCCGCTGGGGAATTTGGAAGACAGCCCTGCCACTCGTTGCCGAGTACCCAATTTTTGGTTCGGGACCAGACACGTTGGGATATGTCATTGATCAGGATGCTGTCTGTCAATACTTCCAGGAGAAGAATTGCTCCGTTGATAAAGCCCATAATGAATATTTACAAATCGCCATTACAATGGGCATCCCAGCATTGTTATTCTATTTAAGCTTTTTGAGCTGTATATTTTGGGGAGTCTGGAAAGCGATAAAAAAAGCAAGTGGAGAAAAACAATTAATTCTATCAGGCTTGTTTGCCTTGATTTTCGCTTACGTCATCCAAGCTTTCTTCAACATCAGCGTTGTTCCTGTTGCTCCTTATTTTTGGTTCATACTAGGGATAGTTTATCGATTGAAAGAGGAGTGGGATTGAGCTAAATGGTTTTTCCTGCCTATGCTAAACCTGAATCTACTATTAAAAACACCGCAGATTTCTGCGGTGTTTTGGTGTTTTTTCCGAATGTTAATTTTCGGTACGGTACAAATTTTCACGAGAATAATAGATTATTAAAAATCACCTTCAAAGGTGACCATGATATGTTTTCATTTTGTGTACTGTCGTATAATTGAGTTAGTAATGAGTATAGTACGTACCAGTGAATTGAAGCAGCTCCTTAACATGAACAACCACACATTAAACAAATCGAATAAGCACGTGAACAGTTGAAGTTAAGCTAATTTACGGTTATCCGTAAGCAAGTTCAAATCAGGTCTCAACATAAAAAGGAGAAATGCAATGTCTGAAGCATATCAAGTGATAAGTTTTGTTGAAAACCAAAATATAAAGATTGAGATTTTGGAGTATCAAAAATTAGGCGGGAATGATAATTTTTCTGTAGCTGAAAAGTTATATTTTGCGCAAAAATCGAACATTAAATTAAGACAAGTAAGGATTACACTTAAAAACAGCTCCCTTACCGCTGAATCAGGTGCCCTACAGTTTATGAAAGGAAATATTTCGTTAAAAAGTTTAGGAGGAACTAGTGCAAAGGGTTTTTTAAAAGGATTAGCCTCCAGTGTTTTAACCAATGAATCCATGATTAAACCACAATACCAAGGGAGCGGAATCATTTATTTAGAACCAAGCTTTAAACACTTTATGATCGTTGAACTTAATAACGAAGAAATCATTGCGGATAAAGGACTATTTTATTGCTGTGAATCGACTGTTTCGATTTCAGTCCAAGCAATGAAAAACATTTCTTCTGCCATTGCTGGAGGCGAAGGGTTATTTCAAACAAAAGTATCTGGAAGCGGATATTGCGTATTTGAAATTCCTGTTCCAGAGGATGAACTAGTGGAGTTTGAACTGCAAAATGAAATGGTTCAAGTAGATGGAAACTTTACACTTTTCCGGTTGGGAAATATTGATTTTACCGTTGAAAAATCAACAAAAAGTATTTTCGGTTCTGTTACATCCGGCGAAGGTCTGCTTCAAACATTTAGAGGAACGGGGAAAGTCTTTATCGCACCAACGTTACCTGTTTATGAAAAGTTAGGACATCTATTAAACCCGCTGCCGCCATCAAAATAAAAAGGATCTATTGCATAAGGTTACTGAAAATGGGACCAATCATTAATTACACACGTAGAATAACGACTAAAAAGAACCCTGTTAAATTTAACAAGGTTCTTTTTGATAGTTATTTTTTTCTCTTACAACAAAAAGCTTATTTTTTGCCAGCTACCCAATTCATACCCCAACCATAAGCACGATCCATTTGTTGATGACCGTTAAAGTATTCTACTAAGCGCTCTACTTTGAAGGTTTCATTCCTAACGTTTTCAATCATCGCAATTGCACACATTATTTTTCCGTTCCGGTGTTCGTTTAATCTTACCTCAATATCCGCACCGTTGGGATATTTTAGGGTAACAATACCATCCGCCTCTGACCAGTTGGCCACTCCTTCATAAATGAAAGAATATACTAATACACGCTTGATATCAGAGAGCTTATTTCCATTGATCCGTAAGTTCTCACCGCCCGATACGGCACCGGTTCGGTCATCTCCGTCAAGCTCCATGAAAGGAGCAGAATGGTAGGAACCAAAGGAATTACCTAAGGCTTGGACGCAGCCCCTTTGTCCATTTCTTAATTCATATAAGCATCCCAAATCTAAGTCAACGCCCTTAGAACCCCCGCCAAGCAAAGAGGCAAAAAATCCTCCTGAGTTTCTTGTTTGTTGGTTCCAGTTTAAATTAACTAAGATTTGTCCAATAGATTGTGTATTGCCTTTTGTAAGATTGATCGATTGCCCTTTTTTTGTTAATTCAACTTTATTTAAATTGACCATCCAACATTCCCCCATCCAGCAAAAATTTTTACTAGTTTATTAAACTTATTTCACTTATTAACTACGGAGAGGCATCATTTATTCGTCATTTATTTTTCCTTTGTGGCAGCAACTTCTGATTTTACTGCTTTTGATTTGTTGATTGCATGGATAACAAAAGTAGCTAAAAATGCCACGATTAAGATCGCAAAGAACGCCATATGCGGCAATTCATAACCGAATACACTAACAAACATCTTTACGGCAATGATCCCTATTAAAACAAATGCGGTATCTTCTAATTCTGGGACTCGCTCAATTAACGAGAGGAATAAACCTGCTACGGTTCGCATCATTAAAATGCCTAGTATTCCACCCAAAAACAACACCCAAACCTCATTGGATACGGCAAAAGCAGCGAGAATACTATCTACCGAGAAAGCTAGATCCATGAGCTCCACAGAAATAACCGTCGCCCAAAACAGGCCGAAAATTCGAACCGCCCAGCTTCCCTTAAACTCCGGCCCCTCCTCTTCCTCTTCCCCGCCACGGAAATGTTTGAATACAATCCAGCCAAGATAAAGAGCGCCCAGCACCTTAATGAACCAGAATTTCACTAAATAGACACCGATACCGATAAAGATGAAACGGAAGAAATACGCGCCGAACATACCGTACATCAAGGCTTTCTTTCGCTTTTCTTTCGGAAGGTGCTTTACCAAAACAGCTAATACCAAAGCATTATCAGCTGATAATAATCCTTCTAGTACGACAAGTGAACCAACTAACCCCCATGCAACAGGATCAGTTAAAACCTTCCCCCACATGCCTAGGTCAAAAAATAACCCGTAGGTATGTAAAATTTGATGAATGATGTCCAATTTAATTCCCCCAATAACAGTAGGAGAGAGGAAGTTGGATTCCTCTCTAATTAGATATTAAATCGTTATATACTTAATCCATACGAATTAACAAGTGATGCTAGTCCACCCTGATAGCCTGCACCAACAGCGTTAAACTTCCAATCGTTTCCGTATCGATAGATTTCACAGAATACAACAGCTGTTTCAACACTAAAATCCTCGCCAAGGTCGTAGCGTAAAACTTCCGCACCTGTATCCTCATTTACAAGTCTTACAAAGGCATTTGCAATTTGACCAAAGTTTTGACTGCGAGCCTCTGCATCATGAATCGTTACCGTAATCGCTATCTTCTGAATATCATACGGAACTTTAGCTAGGTCAATTTTGATTTGTTCATCATCTCCGTCTCCTTCACCTGTCCGGTTATCCCCGGTATGAATAACAGAACCATCTATACTTTGAAGGTTGTTATAGAAAATAAAATCTAATTCCGTACGGCATTTACTAGCTGCGTTTAATAAGAAGGCAGAGGCATCCAGATCATAATCCGCACCGCCGTCATACTGCTTTACATCCCAACCAAGACCAACAATAATCTTTGTAAGGGTTGGATTATTTTTTGTTAAATCAACTCGTTGACCTTTGCTTAACTGAATTGCCATGTTTTATCCTTCTCCTTCTCTTGTGTTATCACCTAAAGTGAAATTTTTTGAGAATCAAACAAGCCACAAAATATTAACTATCACGATAATTTTTAACGTTTTGGAGAATATGATGACAGCTTGTCGATTTCCACCACATATATGTAAAAAGAAAAAATCTAGCTCCATTTTAGCTATAATACACCTCATGCGTATACCAGCTTTTTACAAAAAAGCCGTCAATTTTTGTTGTTTCTTGTCAAATGTATAGCCTTTGTCACAAAGTTTTCCATTTTGATGAGACATGGGTTTTATTTCACATTTCTGATTAGTTTATGTCTAATCTATGTGTTGACACATAAAAGTAAAAAATAATGATTTTGGTTTCAAGTAAATATTTTCGGGGTATCCCAATGTCGACAACGTTTTTAAATTAAATCTATTACATTCAAATCATAGGAAATGTGATACGAGGGGGAAATTTGTATGAAGTTACAAAGATTAATGAAGCTATTCTATCCTGTATTAATGATTTTTACATTGCTATTACTGCCCTCACAGAATTCACAAACATATGCAAAAACGAACATTACAAAACCCCCAAAAGTTGAAAATGCTACCGCCTACATAACTTCCTTCAACCAGATAAATGGAAAATGGGTGGGGAAATTTGATTATATCCAATGGTATTTCGGCAAGTCTGCTGATAGAGAGTTTTTTAAGGATTGTAAATGCCAGAAGGAAATGGATGGTGCCCCAGACGGGTACTGGATACGAAACGTTAATCCTAAGATACGCACTTTTACCATTTCAAATAATGCCCAATATATCTTACAGACACGCAGTTTATACGAAATCAAATGGAATGAAAAGGTAACCAGAAGCCAGTTTATTACTTTCTTGAATCAGCGGGATAAGCACCATCAGATTCCTTTTCATCTCGAGATAACAAATGGGATTGTAACAAAAATTACAGAACAATATATACCTTAACATAATAAGCCCATTACTTCTGATACAGAGATAATGGGCTTATTTATGTTAAGCATTTTATAAATAATACATCGATAACAAAGAGGCCAAATTTGACCCCTTCTACTTTAACCTATATCTTCAAATATCTTCTCAAATGTTGTAAGGTTCATTACTAAAAAAGCACTATGATTCTAGAAATTCCTGTTATTCCCTTACCGCTTTATCATTCGTAATTTTATGTTTTATAATTGGATAGTCACGGACGAGCAAGGAAATGTACGTCTTTAAGTGATAATTATGACGTGGGAAACGAACCAATATCCAAAGAATAGAAAAAACCCCCAATAAAGCAACAGATTTTTACGATTTCATCTGTCTACCTTATCGGGAGCATATTTTATCCAATCAGCTTTTTTTCACGTTACTTAACGGTGATCTTTCTAGTTACCATTGTTTTGTTTCCAGATTTATCGGTAACAGTATAGATCAATGTGTACGTTCCCTTTTTCTTTGTGTTTACGATTCCAGTTATTTTTATAGCATTTGTTAAATTACCATCAGCATTATCTTTTGCTGTCACACCAGTTCTAGCGTTAAATCCAGAGTTTAGCTTTATGGTTTTATTTGTTGCCCCTGAAATTACTGGTTTAACATTATCGATGACGGTTATTTTTCTAGTAACTGTCGTTACATTTCCTGATGAATCCTTGACCGTATAAATTAAGGTGTAAGTTCCTGTTTTCTTCGTGTTAACGGTGCCTGTCACTTTCATTAGCTTGGTCAAGTCCCCATCAACATTATCCTTTGCCGTTACTCCTGATAATGGGTTGAACGATGAGTTAATTAGAATTGTCTTGTTTGTCGCTCCAAAAATGATTGGTTTAACGTTATCGATGACGGTTATTTTCCTGGTGGCTGATGTTACATTTCCCGATTTATCCGCAACCGTATAGGTTAATGTATAAACACCCTTTTTACTTGTGTTAACTGAGCCTGTTACTTTAATTGCACTTGTCAGGTCTCCATCTACGTTATCCTTGGCTGTAACACCGAGTTTAGGATCAAAACCTGTATTTATGTTAATAACTTTACCTGCCACTCCAACCATAACAGGCTTTACTGTATCCACTACGGTAATTTTTCTTGTTACCGTTGTCGTATTTCCTGAGCTATCTCTAACATTATACGTTAATAAATAGACTCCTAGTTTCTTATTATCTACAGTGCCTGTTACAACAATACTTGATGTAATATTTCCATCCACATTATCTGTTGCTGTTA
>NZ_JBALNF010000021.1:0-236 GCF_036962465.1 Neobacillus vireti | reverse complement strand
GTCTTATCAGATATACCACTAATTATCGGCTTTACTGTATCCACTACGGTTATTTTTCTTGTTACGGTTGTCGTATTTCCTGAACTATCCTTGACACTATAGGTCAATGAATAGACTCCTGGTTTCTTATTATCTACAGTGCCTGTTACAACAATACTTGATGTGATGTCCCCATCTACGTTATCTGTTGCCGTTACTCCACTTAACGCATTAAACGAGTCTCCAACATTAATAGT
>NZ_JBALNF010000020.1:0-41726 GCF_036962465.1 Neobacillus vireti | reverse complement strand
AAAGAATAAAATCGCTAATATAAAAGCAAAATTCCCCGCGACAATTGTTCCTGTAAATAAAAGGGCAGCGGCAGAAATTTTGATTCGTTTAGATTGAATTGCAAATAAGCTAACTAAAAATGCAATCGGTAGTACAGGGTTACCTTTTATTTGTACACGATAAAAATAATTATTAAAGGTATAAATGTCCCCTAACTTTAAACTAAGTACCTTTGATCGTATATATCCAGCAAATCCCGGATCTCCCTTTAATACGATATAGATTTCAAATCCGATTAACAAAACACTCTGCACCACTGCTAATATAATAAATATATTCACATAAATTTTCTTTGGCGGTAAAAAGAAGGCAGCCAGTATTAAGACAAGCACAGAGTAAAATCGAAGCGCTAACGATAGACTATTATGTTTAACTACAATGGAATACACCAGCAAAATAGTCAAAAAAACGATATTGAGTATAAACAAGTATTTGATTGATTTTTCACTTTTCCAGAAATTTTTTAACAAAAAGGGCACGGAAAAAACAAACACCAAAATGAGACTAATGCTTATTAATTTCGACAATTGGTAAAATGGAAATTGTCTAGTTAAAGCAAACACACACAAAAAATAAGACAAGATTGAAAGTAAAGATAAAGCAGATTGAAAATAACGATGATTCTTTATAACAAACTCCCCCTGTTAAACATTCCAATACCCTAGAAACGGATTCAGTCTAAGTTGTATTGTAACATATTTCGTCATTTTTTTTAAAAATCCCAGTAGGAAAAGTCTATTCAAACCAAGCCCACTTGAACTGTAAATTCCCTTGATTATTAATAGCAATATTGTGTAGGTTTGAATCTTGGATAATTTCGTTTGTAGTAAAATTAACGGGAATTATCGGCATTTCATCTAATAGCTCTGCTTCCGCTCTTTGGATTAATTTCAAATGTTGGTCTTTATCCATATTATATTTAGACTGATTTACCAATAATTGAAATTGTTTGTTATCCCAACCTGTCCCATTGAATAAAGAATTAGTATTCTGTTCAAGGATATGAAGTGGGTCCGTATAATCGTATAAAGACATAATTAATGAAACGTCAAAACTTTTATTGGTTTCTTGTTTATTTTGTGTATTCAAAGCTGAACTATCCAATTTTACCTTAACACCTAGATTTTCTTTCCACATATCCACAATCGTTTGGGCCATTCTTTCGTCTGATTCACTTCCATTATAAGAGAGTGTGATAACTGGAAGCTCAGAAGCATCGTTATAACCTAACTCTTTCAAACCTGTTTGCAAGTATTGTTTTGCCCTTTTTATATCATGATCATGGAAATACCCATTTTTATTTTCAGAGAATAAGACTGGAGGAATGACAGCCATGGCAGGTTCGACTTCATCAAGCCCACTATGATCAGCCAATTCCTGGCGATTGATTGCAGAAGCTAAAGCTTTTCGGATATTCTTGTTAGTGAAGGGTTTTGCTTCTGTATTGATTACAAGTTTGTATAGCCCAGTAAGGGAGTGTGCATATAAATCCTGATCGTCTTCTTTTGTTTTAGTAGTGGAAGTCCCCATAACACCGAGATCGCCATTTTCATACATGGATAACGCTTTAGTCGAATCATTCACCATTTGCATGGAGATGTTTTCTATTTTAACTCTTGCGGCATCCCAGTAATTCATATTTTTTTCGAAGGCAATTTCTTTATTATGATCCCATTTTGTTATGATGTATGGTCCATTTGTTATATAATATTTACCCACATCATTTGCCCAAGAAGGATGTGCCATTGCAACTTTACTATTGACTGGGAAGTAAGTACTTAATGTAATCAAATCTAGGAAATGCGAATTTGGTTGATTAAGTTCAATTTCTAATGTATTGTCATTTAGCGCCCTTATCCCAACGTCATTTTTATCGCCTTTTCCATCGTGATAAGCTTTTGCCCCTTTAATATCATAAAGTTGATACGCATTTTCTGACTTATTGGCCGGGTCCAAAACCCATTTCCAAGCATATTCGAAATCTTGTGCCGTAACCGGATCACCGTTTGTCCATTTTGCATCCCGAAGTGTAAAGGTATAGGTTTTTAAATCATCAGATATTTTTATTACCTTAGCAGCTGCATTTACCGTTATCCCCCATACATTTTTTCGTGTTAACCCTTCAAAAGCTTGTGAAAGGACTGATCCTGATGTAGAATCATCCGCAAGACCAGGATGTAAGGACTTTGGTTCTGAACCAATGTTAATCCGAAGATCTTGTTGAACATTGTCATCGCTTTGATTCAACACATTTGTATTCCTGTGAAAAAAGGCAGCATAAAAAATGCTAAGAAACATAGATAAGATTAGCAGTGAGCTTAAAATCAGAATTATATTTTTTTTCATCTTATTACCCCTCATTACTCTGTTCGAGTATTATAATAAACTCTTTCCCCATTTTACCTTTATAGTTTTAAGATGCCGTGTCAAACCTATACAAGAATTTTATCATTCTGAATTCAAGACATGACATGTACTAATATACATAACCTATTCATTTACTTCAACTTTTAACTAGTAATTGGTTAGATGTAACCAGATTCTACTTCTCTATAAATCTTTCCATAAAAAGGACTACTTCTCAGAGACCATTTTTATAGTCTATAAGATAGTAGTCTGCGTTTTATACTTTTAGATAGTCTTATTTGCTTGAAATATTCTGACTTTCATTTCCATTAAGGAACTCATCAATGGCTTGTTTATTTTTATCAAAATCGATGTCAAGAACGGAGCCGACCCCATCATAATTTGCCGTTGTATAGGAATTATCGACAGGAATACGTAATGATTCAATCTCACCTGGAGGGTTTAGGAAAAAGTCCTTTAATATCTCTAAGCGATCAACACCCTCTAAATTGGTATCAATATATGGCATAATCGTCCCAACTAGTTTTGGGAGTTTCGTCACACCATTTACACTTAAAATTTTATCCTTTAGGGCATTCAATACTTCTTGTTGACGTTCAACTCGGCCAAAGTCACCTTGAGCATCATGTCTAAAACGTGCGTATCCAAGTAATTCTTTCCCGTTTAAATATTGTAAGCCTGGGTGTAATACCACACCAATATTTTTGGACATTCTCTTTTGAACATTCATCTCAATTCCATTTGGCGCTAACGTATTTACGACCGATTCGAAGCCTTTAAAATCAACAACTGCATAATAATGAATATTGATACCAAAGTTTTGCTCAATGGTTTGTCTTAGCAGCTCTGGTCCACCAAGAAAGTAAGCCGTATTTAGTTTATAGTTTTTATGATCAGGAATATCAACATAAATGTCCCGCATCAGAGAGACGATTTTTGCCGTTTGCTTTTTAGGGTCATATTGGGCAATCATAATCGTATCCGTGCGTGACTTTTCCTCTCCTCTGGTATCAATCCCAAGCAAAAGAATATTCACTTTATCCATGTTTCCTCTTTTAGATCCATTAAACTCTTTCTTTGCGATTTCATTGGAAATAGATTTACCCTGAGCTTGTTTAATCCCTTGTGAGTATTGAAAATATATATATCCTGAAAGCCCTATTAAAAGTGCAAACATCCAATAAAGAACTTTCCTAAATTTAAATTTCTTCTTCTTTTTTCTGTGGATTTGTCTATTCATCATTTCCATCCTTTTCAGTAGTTGATCTGCCAAAATCCATTATATAATTTTTTAAAGGGTTTGTAATTCATATAAAAATAATTAATCATATTTTCATTTTTTTGTTGGAGTTTGTTCATTAATTCTACCATTTACGGTTTTAACTCTTATATAGTTATCTATCCTTATTAAAAAAACCCGGTGGTAAGAGACCTGCAGAGAACAGGTTTCTCACCACCGAGTTAGAATGTTTATTTAGTTTTACTTACCCCTTAAAATACGCTGATAAATTTCCTCATTACTGATTCCCTTTTCATTATTCAACAGAAAAGCAATAGTACTTTTACGATTACTTTTGTGTAAATTAGGTTCAGTTAGATTTTTGTCTATCGATTCAAGGAGTCCGTCCTCTGTTTTCACAATGGATCCTCCTGAAACATCTTCTAAGTCATAATAAAAACCTCTATCAATACTGCCATAGGATTGATAGTCGTAGGCGTAATGGATAATGGGCCGATCAAGTAATAAAAAGTCAAAATAGCAGCTCGAATAGTCCGTAATCAGCATATCCGAAGCAAGTAGCAGTTCTTGTGAGTCAAAAGGAACATCCGTAAGAGATTTAATATATGGCGATGGAGCTAAAGTGGCTCGGGAAGACCCCGTTTCTGCATAATGATTTTTCTCTAAGATAATTGCATTATGTTTAGTAAGCAGCTCTGTCAACTTTTCTTTCTCTTTTCCTGTTAATAATTTGAATGAAAAATTGTTCGCCGTTTTATCACGAAAAGTCGGCATATACGTAATAATATTTTTATCCTTAATTTCAGGAAAAAGGTCGTACAGTTTCTTTTTATACGTAAACGTAAAATCCTTTTGATTGATTAAAAAATCGTTTCGAGGCTGTCCAATTGAAAGAATTTTATCTGCCGTTATACTAAATTGTCGAAAAGCAGTTAACAGCTTATTTGAATTTTCTTGTGAAGAAGAGATATAAAAACAATAATTAGTCATTTTATTTCTATTAAAGTTACTAAAGAAGTCATTCGGGCTTTCATAGCCAATTGAGTCGTCCCCAATTCGTTTTAACGGGACTCCGTGCCAAAGCTGGACGGTTATGCAGTTTCCGAAAACATTTAAATTTGAAATATCATGATGGGAGTGGGAAAAGAAAGCATACTTAGCTGTCATCGACTTGAAAAGCCCCTGCAGTGAATTCTTTTCATAGAATTTAATGTTATCGATCTTTTTTATTTGATCATATATATGCGGCTTCCCAATCCAAATTAATTCAAACTCATTAGGATGTTTCTCTGCAAGCCACTCAAACAGAAACCGGGGATTATCACCAAACCTGTCACCTAACCATGCTCCAAAGACAATTCGATTTTTCTTCTTAATAACCAGACAACTGATGAGATAGAAGAAAAAATTAATGAACTGCTTTACTTTATTTTTTAAGTCTGTCATTAGAAGTCCCCCAAATATTGAAACCCATTCTTATCTGCTTCTATAGATAAAAAAGAACGTATTTTACTATTGTTTATTCAAATCGGTTTTAACCTTTGTTGTCGAAATACCTTCCGTTCTAGGTAAATAAACCACCTCGCAGAATTCAGAAAGAAAATCAAATTTTCCCTTCCAATCATCTCCGATGACAAAAGTATGGACATCGTGATTGATGACATCCTCTTTTTTCTGTTCCCATGTTCTTTCTGGAATGACTTCATCTACGTAGACAATGGCGTCTAACAGTAATTTTCTTTGCTCATATGAAAAATAAGATTTTTTCCCTTTTATTTCATTAAAATCATCTGTAGAAAGTGCCACGATTAAATAATCGCCTAATGATTTTGCTCTTCTTAAAAGGTTAATATGACCGTAATGTAATAAATCAAACGTACCGTAAGTAATTACTTTTCGCATTTTTTACCCTCTTATATTTTTTAGTAAGATTTTTTTCAAAGCTTTATTTTTAGCTTACCTAAACAATACTAAACCAATACTTGTTCACTATTCAAGAATTTTATCATAAATACGGTATTTTCAACAAATGATGAAGAACAAAGTCGAATGGTTCTGAAGTTCAGATTTGTATCTCTAAGCGTTTTTCTTCTTGAACTGGAGTAATAATTTTTTAGCACTTTCTTTGTTCATTATGAGAAATAACCCTAAATATAATAAGTAGGATATGACACCTACAGCGATTAAGTTAATAATCGTTCCTGAATGGATCATTTCTTTTGCTAGATAACCAACATAGTAAATGGGAATCCCCGCACCAATTAAAAGGAAATGCAGTTTTCCATAGGGAAATAAATTAAACAGTCTTTTATTTTGAATGACGTTAAGGGTATTAATAAATACCTTAGAGACAGAAAAGGATATAGCCGATCCAAGCAAGCCAATTTTAGCAATCAAAATGATACTAAGCCCTAGGTTCAAAACAAATAACAATATGTTATTCAGCAAGTTTGTTTTTGAATACTTGGTCATGCTTAGCAGGGCTCCCGCCGGGCCAATGATGGCATCATAAACTGTTCCAAGGAAAAACAAAAACATAATTAACTTAATGTTCTCAACCTGTGAGGCATTAACGCCAAATATGCTAAGCATCTCTTCTGTACAAACAGTCAACGTCACCCAGGCAGGTAATATTAACGCTGCAATCACTAATGTAGATTGCTTAAATAATTCACTTAGCTCACTCATTTTATTTTTCTTATAGTATTCAGACATGATAGGCCACATTGTAACAAAAGGTGCGACAAATAATCCCAAGATGGCTGAATAGTTTTCAAAAATACGTAAAATCCCTACCTCAAAATTTCCCGTCATATAACTTAAGACAAATTTATCTAGTGAAATTAGTACAATCGAAATAGAAGCAACAAAAAATAACGGGATTGAATATTTAACATAGTCTTTCACCTGACCCTTAGGCTGTGAATGGACCTTTAGATAGTCCTTTGCAATATAAATGAACCGGATCACCACTAACACCATTTCAACTGCCAGCATGACGATAACCGCTGCCTTTAGACTATGTGTAATGGTAAACATAGCAGCTAGTAAAATGAATTTCAGCACATTAGTTAAAAACGGGGAAAAGATATTCGCCAAGACTGTTTTTTTCTCTCCTTGAAAAAAACCATCCAAAATTTTGGCATACGTTAAAAAAATCACATAAACCAATAGATAAATTCCTAGCTCCGGATCTAACTTAAACGACGCAAATATATTCTTTTTAGCTACCCAGACAACCAATAAAACAAAGACTAATAATAAGGTTGTTATTTTTAAAGAGATGGTGAGAAACCATTTGCGCTGGCTTTTTTCATCTGTACCCGCAACACTGCGAATGATCCCCGTATCCATTCCTATCACAGGCAGAACCATTAATATATTCGCTAATGATAAAAATATACTCAGGGAACCATAGGATTCAATCCCTAATGCTTTACTCAAAATCACTTGGGTTAAAAATGCTAATCCTGCTCCTACTAATTTAATGATAAAAACATATAATGTTCCTTTAAAAAACTTATTTTTTCGTTCAGATTCCAATTGTAGTTTCGCTCCTATCCTAGGGAAAAGTAAAACCAGTCACTCCTACCCTCCATTTTAAGTAATCCGACGATAAAAGAGCAAATTTCGACACAATCCTTTACCGACATCAATAATACCAATTTTCAGCCCGTAAAATCTAGTCATTCTAGTGAAATATGTTCGGAGTTGAACAATAAAAAAAGGCCATTTACTTAGCAGTTTGCAAGTAAATGGCACTCTCATGAAATTACTGAAGCTCTTTCACAATATATTGTGAACTAATCCAGCCGTCATTTCCGTTCGGCAATTTGATTTTATACCACTTTAGAGATGGGTCCATTATCACTTTTTTGTTCGCATCCAAAGCCAGCGAAACATAACTATTCAAAGCTAAGCTTCCAATAAGATTAATATTATTATCTGGAAGTTCTGGTGTAGAACGAACATTCACGGTGCTGGCGCCCGAAACTCTTCCTAAATTCAGAACAGTGAATGAATTTTTATAGCTAGAAAAGTCAATCCTGTTTGTCCAATTGACCGTATCATTAACTTGTACCTTTAACTTATAATCATTGGACTTTTCAAGAAGAGCAAACGTTGATCCTGCTTTAATCGTAATCGTATTCGCAATGATATCCACTTTCGCTACTGCTTGGATGTTAGCTGGAAATTGATCGCTTCCTGCCGGAATACCAGGAGCAGCCGGAATCGTGGTGTTAATGGCGGCATTCGCATAATAATTTTTATCAAACGGTAAAATCTTTTGCATGTGCTGTGCAATGGCATTGGCCCAATTTGGATCGGACGCATACCAATAATTCATGCCGATACTTTTGCTAGCATCTCGAATCCCGGTTGTTCCATTCGTCCGATAGCCAAGGAAGGCACCTTCAAAATGTGTTCCTTCTGGATTTAAATAATCTGACTTTATTTTTTGGGCAATATAATTGATACAGTCATCAATAGTTGAAAAACGATAGGCTCCTACAAATGGAGTGATATCAAAAGCTCCATATCCAAATAGGTTAAATTTACCTAAAGAAATGTTGGAGGTCCCAAAACCACTTTCGTGAATAGCATGTGCTGCCAAGTAAAGAGCATTTACCCCATACGTTCTCCCTGCATCGATAAAGGCTTGACCTTTATTCAGTAACACACTTGGCTTGCCATTTACATTCGCAGCGATGTATGAATTAATTTGACTAGCGGTTACGGGAGAAGTCGTCCGCAAATCAATAAATTTATAATTATCTTCTTTTACATATTCTTTTAAGTAAGTACCTGAGACATACCCTGTGCTACTGTTATACGTAACTTTAAACCAGCCATTGCTTGTTTGCTCCGCAGATGTAACGGTCGATCCATTTGGAATTACAGTAAGAACAGTTGCTGAAGTATTATCAGCTTGCCTTAAATTTAAATCATCTGTCACTAAATACGTTTTTTCCGTTAATAGCGACGGATTTTCTGTGTTTTGCGGAGCCAATTGAAGATCGGTTCCGGGAACATATCCTGTTTTCCCTTGATAGGTTACTTCATACCAACTGCCAATGGTCTTTGCAGAGGAGATAATCGTACCTTTAGGTAGATTGATTAATTTCCCAAAACTCGTTCCATAGGACGAGTACAAATAAGAATCCTTATTTGTTTGATAATTGGCTTTTACAAAAGATTTAACAGAAGCGGCCGTTACATCACTACTGATCACATACAAGGTCTTTCCATTAAAAGTAACTCGATAATAGGTTTGTCCAACACTGTTAACAACCTTTTGTGTAGATAAAAGACCATTTCCTGCAGCAAGAGTAGCTACTGCTTTATTCTTACTATCAGGAGTAGGAAATAAGCTCACCGGTTTATTAGTAAAATAATAGGTTCCAGTTGTATTGCTATAAATATAGTATTCCTTTAAAAATTCCCCGCTTACCCAACCGGTTGCGGTAACAGTTTTTCCATTGCTCGTATACGTATAGGAAACTTTGTACCAAGAGCCACTCTTCTCTGAAGAAGTAACAAGTTTGCCTATAGGAATTGTCATAATCGATTTATAACTTGCGCCTGCTCCGGAACGCATATTTAAATTTGCAGTTGTTTGATAAGTCGTTTTCACTACAGTTGTGGGTACCACTGGTACTACTGGCTTCACAGGAGTTTGCGACACCGATTTAAGGTCCGTTCCTGGAATGTATCCTGTTTTCCCTTGATAGGTTACTTGATACCAATTCCCAACAGTCTTTACAGACGAGATTATCGTATCTTTAGGAATCGCCATCAATTTGGGATAACTATTTCCATAAGAGGAATATAAATAAGAATTCCTTGTAAGCTGATAATTGGCTTTAGTAAAGGATTTAACAGGGCCTGCTGAAACATCGCTGCTGATCACATACAAGGTTTTTCCATTATAGGAGACCCGATACCAGGTTTGTCCAATACTGTTGACAACTTTTTGAGTAGATAATAGACCGTTTCCTGCCACAAGAGTGGATACTGCTTTATTCTTTTTATCTGGTGTAGGATAAAGACTACTAGTTTTATTAGTAAAATAATAAGTTCCACCTGTATTGCTATAAATATAGTATTCCTTTAGGAAACTTCCCGTTACCCAGCCGGTTATACTAACATTTTTCCCTTTGAGCGCATAAGTATAGGATACTTTATACCATGCCCCTTTTCTCTCTATCGATGTAATAATTTTCCCTTTAGGGATGGTAATAATAGTTTTATAGCTCGTTCCTGCTCCTATACGAACATTTAGATTTGCAGTCGCTTGGTAAGAGGTTTTAATAATCGTGTCGGCATAAACGTGACCCAAACTGTTAGATGCATAAGGGATAACTGCACCGCTTCCCAGCAACAAACCGGCAGAAAGGACCATCACTTTCCCCATTTTTTTCAATTCATCCACTCCTGTATCTATATAAATCTACTTATATTAAAAAATGACAATAAATTTGATTGTCTACCCTCGAAAACTAGAAAAATATTCCGAAATATAGTTTATTATCGCTTATTATGGCGAATTTTTAAATAGTTTCCTGTCAAAAGATCTATTAATTGGAGAAAAATAAGTAATATTTCCTATATTGGAATATGTAGGGCAAGATTCCAGCAACTTTTGATAAAATGAATAGTTAAAATAACACTGCCCAGGTTTTTATGCCCACCATGCCGTCTGCGACTAATCCGTTGCGTTTTTGCAAGGCTTTGACAGCTTTTTCAGTCCTTGGACCAAAAACTCCATCAACTGTTACATGTACAGCTCTTTGAATTCGCTCGACGTCTTTTCCTTCAGAGCCTCTTTTTATTAAATGGCCGGGAAAGGGCATGTTCTCTTGTGAACTTTTGTGATTATACTCGCTGCTGACCAATCGAATAAAGTCATTCCAGTTGATTCCCTTTTCCCCGCTGCGGAGAAATCTCGGACAGTTTTTCCCGCTCCACTGGTGATGCTGGACCACATTAGCTTGGGGGATTTGATAGGTCGCCATCAATTGTTTTGTTACCTCCGCTGCATGGTTAACGGCCATTTTAAAATCCCCATCACTGTTTACGCATATTTCAATATGAATCGAGGAAGAATTGCCCGTACCACTTCTGCCATCTCCAGCTGCCCAGGCTGTCTCATGAAAGGGAATGGATTGAATCGCTTCACGGTCGTCTATTTGGAGGTGCCAGGAGGCCAAGCGGTCATTTCCCCGTTCCTGCAGTCTGGCATGTGCCCGAGCACCTGCACCCGGGCTTGGATTATCTGTTTCATGGATGGTGATGTAGGCGGGGACCATCTTGATCCCTGGGCGGGTGTCTTTATTGGAAGCCGGAATAAATTGCTGAATAATGTTCATAAACAACCTCTCCTTTCCTTTCTATTTATGGATAACTAAAGGATTTGGACAGGCTTTATTTACTTTTTTGCATCTCTTTATCCCAAATCATTAGGATAAGGTAATTTTAAAATGATAGAAATGGAGGAAGTTAAGATTATTTATCTATAGATTTGGATAATAAATGGATTTTTTTGTAGTTTTTATAGTAGGATAGTAGTAGTTTTATCTATCTTATTCTAATGGAGGGCTAAAAGTTGCTGACTCCTGCCCAACAAAAAATGAAACAAGAGTTGGAAGAATTACAGGCGGCGGGGAGATTTTACCACGTGGAAGAAACGAGATCCCTTACTCCACAACCATCTTCCATGAAAAAATGGATCATACTAGCAGCCGTATTTCTACTCGGCTTGTTAATGGCTGTTCTGTATTTATTTCATTCTAATCAATCCAATCTGGCTGCCTATTTAACGAAAGAACAGCTTTTATATCGGCAAAGTGAACAGCTGCTCAATCAAACTCTTTCTGGGGGGACGGTTGACTATCGTGACGTTAAGGCAGAACAAATTCACTTATGGAAAAAACTTTCCGCTTTAGATCCACCATCACGCTTACAAGCACACAAACTTGATTTGCTCCATGTCATGGAGCAGCAACAAGAGATTCTTACCTATTTACAGCTATCCAAGGATACCAATACGGCTGCATTAAACCATAAAATAATCGAACTTCAAATCAAGCAAGGGCTGGCTATGGAGAGTTTACGAAGTGCACTTGAGCGCGAAAAGATTAATTATGAGCTGCTCGAGGATGGGACAGTTCATTATTGGGTGGATTCGAAGGTCTATACATATTAAAAGAGGTTCCACAATAAATGCGGAACCTCTTAGTTATTCGGCCGCCTGCACCTTGTCCACTGTTTCCAGCTGGTGCAGCGAGCGTTTTTGCTGTAATTTTTCTATCGTTTGAAGAATGACATGGACGATTAAAACAACCAAGGTCATGAGTTCGACCGCCGAATCCAGGTAGTACCATGAAAGCGTCGCAGTAATGTCGTAAAGGGAATGAACAAGGACAGTCACCCAAAGGTTTCGTGTCCACAATAAGATTAACCCAAATAATAACCCCATATTCGCAAAGGTAACGATGGCCCCAATCTTAACGGCCCATGGTTCCACTGCATCTAAGGTGTGGTCTACTCCAAATAGGATCGAAGTGAGAAATAAGGCACACATCAGAAAAATATCTCTTCTCCCGCTCGCCCATCTGTTTGGAAAAAGCTTTTTACATACTACGAGCAGGAGGATGATGTAGGCTAGGCGCCACACCTCTTCTAATCCGGCAAGTGCGTCTGTATATAAATCTGGGCCAATGGTATCGACTTTTTCAAAAAAGCTGGAATCCGGTTTGGTTTTTGTCTCTGAATCAGCAACACTAGAATGCTGATCCACATCCATTTGCATGTCTGTATAGTCTTGAACATATTGATCATAATCCACGTTAAAATCATTAAAAGTGTTCGACGAATAGATATTAATGATCGTACTGCCAATAAAGAAAATTAAGAAGGCACCTGTAAACTTCAAGGTCAGCTGCCGTTTTGTTACCTGAATTCGTTCGGAACTGCTAATCCGCCGATGCAGTTTTAAGCCGACAAACAAGGAAGATACCATCATGGCATCATAGAGGGTACTGGCCAAATAGCTGTAGCGGGTTAAATAGAGGAGGACTTCAGCCCCTATCGTGACTACCAGCATGGCAAAGAGTAACTTGATTGAAATTGGTTTTGTTAAGTTTGTTGTCATCGGTGTCCCTCCCTGCCTTCGTGCTTATTTTAATATCGTTACAGCCAATATTCCGAATCCATTTAGTAATAGCAGGAATAGTAAACAGCCTATGAGCCACTTATAGGTTCTCTTCACTAATTAATCTCCTTCATATTTTTTGTTAATTTAGAAAATTCCCTTATCCAGTGTTTAAGGATTCTTTGAATAGATAATAATAGTTATAATTTAACATAATGATAAGCAAATATCAGTAAAATATTGTTCTCATCATTTGGTACCGAAAGTTCCCTACCATTTATTTTAGTTTCTAAGTGATTTTTTCGTCCCTTCTATCATATGAATGTACTAGCAGATAGAGTTCATCACAACATATTTTTTTATTTTACAATTTTTTTTACGAATAGGGGTTTATAATATGAAACGTTTTGCTTCTATTATTTTTTTAGCTGTGCTGATTTTTGTCATGTCTTTCACCAATCCTGGACGAGCAGCCTATGTTGACTGGATTAACCACAAAACAATGGATGAATCATCTAACATACTGCAAAAAGGGATTCTTTCCTTTGCAGGCAAGTCGATTTTTGATGCAGGAACAACTCAATCAGACTATTTTATTTTCTCTATTTATGAAACTGATTTTACCAAAGTTGGAATGGGTAAAGTGAAATCAATCGGTATATTTAATAAATTTATCCCGTTTTCAAGTACTCAAGAGCAAAAGTAAAGGTCGAGTGGGAAACCCATTCGACCTTTTATGCCTATTCCACCTTTTCCACTTGAACGACTGGTACCCGAACAGATTGCCCATCTTCATCGGTAATCGTCTGATAGCTATTGAACGTTCCAATGACAGTATAATTATAATACGTTACGAATTCTGACTGCCCTTTTAATAGTAGGTAAGTTCTTTCGTATTGACTCGTATTATAATTGTACGTTTCTGATAGTTTCACCAATGCCCCGTCATTTTGAAGAGAATCTACATATGCACTAAAACGAACTTTTTGTCCATTGTATTGTTCAATGTCCTCTGGTTGAATATCCACATAGTCCACCTTGATTTCAGTGAAACGATACTCGCCATTATAGTCAGGCTCATAGTAAGCCAGCTCTCCGGCTCCCGTGCCAACTGGATTATCCAATAATAAAACACCTTTTGAATCGACCGTTAAATTGTCGGCCTCTTCATCAAGTATTTTTTTCATGGAGCTTAATTGGGTATCAACCTCAAATGCTATATATCGATGTTTACGTTCTGTTGCTTTAGCCTCCATAAAAATGACCGGATTATCGGAAGAACTCATGCTGCCTTGTAATGAAATTTTGATAATGTCAGGGACAACCTCGTTAGAAGTAGATATTGAGCTATCTGTGGCACCATCAAGTCTTCCATCAATTACCGCCATCTCTTCTTCCCCTTTAAGCTGGCCATAATAAACACCGCCATCCGCTGAGATGGCTGCCACAGCACTATCTACTCCCCACTTATTTCGCACGTTCGCAAAGTTTGAAAATACTTTATCGGTATATTTACGCTTTAGCACACGAATTGGTTCATATTTATCCCAAGCAAGATTAGTATTTGCAATCAGTTCTGCCGTGTCCTCTAGAGGCGTTAGTGCTTCAAAGATCTTGATTGCATCCTCATACTTATTGATGGCTACAAAATTGTTTGCTTTATTCAATAAACCATTCTTTGATTTTTCAATAAATGGAAATACTTTGGCATCAGCCATTTTCGATGATAGGTTTTTGACGCTGCTTGCCTGTCCCGCAAAGGCCGCATAATCCTTATTTTCAAGTGCTTCTGTAAGGACTTTTACAAAATGGCTGTTAAGGGTTTCTTCGAGCCAGTCCGTCGGAATCGAAAATTGGGAACTCATGCCAAACTGTCTATTTCCTTCTGTAACAATGGTGGAGACATCGGCATTAGCCTCTGTTAATTTATTTAGTTTATTGTTGTAATAGTTTAGGAATGCTGATTTTATTTCATCTATTTTTGATGAGTCGCCCCCGTAATAGGAAACAGGAATCAGTTGTAAACTTTTATAAATTCCCTCTTCTTTCGTACTGTCGTTAGCTGTATTATTAGCTAACTTAGCTAACTGTGTATTCTTTATGTTGGAAAAGTAACCCTCCATATCTTTATCTAGCTTGGTTATAGCGAGCATCTCTCCATACATATCTTTTTGAACCGCTGTGCCTAACCCCCACTTATTTTGACTGTCCTGCCAGCGGTCATACATATTCACAAGACTTTGGAGTTTATTTCCGTCGTAATAATTGGAGGATTTTTCATCCAAATCTTCCATCACTTCTTTAATCGGGGATAAAATCGATAGCTTGAGATCAATGTCTTGATTATGGTCTGAGACAGACACATTGAGTCTGGCTGCTTGGAACTTTTTTTCCGCCGCAACTAAATCACCTTTTTGAAATAATCTCATTGCCTCTTCATAGGTTGTAATTTTTTCATTTGCCAGGACCATTTTGCCTCCAACTGCAATGAAGCAAACCAATAAGATGATCAAGAAAAAATTCCGTGACATATTCACTTTTCGGTATACAGTAAATTTAAACATGAATAGTACCCTTTCTACGAAACAAACTGTTTAAAATCAGGATCATAATGATATTTCATTGCAACCAAATGTTTTGTTTTTTCACCGAGGCTTCCCCAATCAACTTCCGGATTTGATTGGAGAATACTGCACAATCTGAGTACACGTTCTTTAGGAAAATAATCAAGGAATTCTTCAATAAACTCGTGAAATTCTTGGATATAAAGCTTCATTCGGAGAGCTGTTCCAGCAACAGAAATGAGTGAGTCCAATCCAAAATCCATGACAATAGATTCCCGATTCTGAATAAAGTAGGCAAGACACTTTTTCGTAATCATGGAACGATTTATCTTCAAAACCTCAAGCGCATATTTCACAAAGTCCTTATCATAAACTGTAGGAATAAGCTGTTCAAGCTCGAGTTCCATATCACTCCGCAGCATAATATCGTTCAGTACCTTGACTTGGCGCAATTTCATCTTATCCTTAGAAATCAAGTCACCAATTTCTCGGAGCTTTTCATACGCCTGTCCTAGGCGCCCTTCCCTCACATCTTCATTAGCAAGCTCACTATCAAACTGGAGTCCGGCAGAGATTTTTTTCAAATCCACCCGCAGCATCTTTTTTAACTGGTTGAAATATTCACTTTTCATAAAGATAAATGTCAGTATCACATAACTAATGCAAAAAATAACACCAGCAATCAACGAATAATAGAGTGTATTGACAGTTGGAGCAAAAACTATGCCAATACTGACAATGATTAAAATCCAGATCGCCTCCGTGAATAAACGGTTTTTGAAAATCGATTTAACGAGGCTTTCTATCCCCACAAAAGCAGCACCGCATGTTGGACAGTTCTCATCTTTAAGAATCGAATAACGATTGCATTTTTTACACATTTTTAGTTTTTGAAAACGATATTTTGTTCGTTTCTTTTTAGAAAATTGGACGGCATGTTTACCCAATGGAATCACCTTCATTTAACATAGTGACTAATTCATCATCGATACTTTCAAAATCGCCACTATTCCTTTTATTTTTAAGTAGTATATAAATCTTCCCTATGAAGATTAAGATTAGTAGACTAGTAAACCCAATGATATACATACTATTTCCCCTTTTAAAAAATCTCCCAATAACATATTCAGACAAAAAAGCCGAATTTTTACCAGAAAATACATTACCTTGTATTATAATAGTACCATTATAATATATCTAGGACATATTTGTTTGGGAATATAATGGCAGCGGTGGTAAAATAGTTGTATGGCGCAATTTGTAGTTATTTCTCGAAAATAGGATACTGCCAGTGGAGGTTCACAGATGTTAAAAAAATGTATTAGTAGTTTTATAGTCTTCACTTTTCTTTTCTGCAGCAGCATGAACTTGTATCATGCATATGCCGCAAGTTCATTAAATACCACGTCCCGTATTGAAGGAATGCTGGTAGAAGACGTTAGCAATTCCATGAAGAGCAGCGATCCCAATAATATCAGTAATGAAGCGATGAAGATGTTTATCGATATGGCATCCCTTAAAGGAGATAAAATCGGTGCGATTGCCTACGCCGATAAAGTCATGCGAGAAAAAGCTCTTGTTAAGATCCAGTCGGAACAGGATAAAAAGGATCTCAAGGACTTCATCGACTCAGTTGAAAAATACACATATACTGATTTATCTGCCGGTGTTCAGGAAGCTGTTAAAGTGTTAGACAGTAGTCATGAGCAAGGTTACTTCCCATTAATAGTACTTTTGGCCGATGGGAATAACGAACTGGATCCAAAAGGTACTAAAACCGTAAAACAAGCAGACGATGACCTTAATAAGGCTGTGTCAGCTGCAAAGGAAAAAGGATATCCAATCTATACGATTGGCTTAAATGCAAATGGCAAGCTGAACAAGACTGTTCTATCAAATGTTGCCAAAAGCACGAACGGAAAATTCTTTGAAGCAAGTTCAGCCGATCAATTGCCAGGGATCCTAAGTCAAATTTTTGCCAACCATTTAAAATTAAAAATTGTTCCTGTCAGCCAAGTAGTTGCTAACGGTCAATTTCAAGACATAAAAATAAATGTACCAAATGAAAATGTCCTTGAAGCTAATATTTCCTTAATTTCAAGTAAGCCAGTCGAGGTTAAGCTTGTCGACCCTTCTGGTAAAGAACTGGCCATCCCATCAGACCAAGTCACACTTTCCAAGTCCAGGACCTATTCGATGGTAAAGCTGATTAAACCTGTTCAGGGTGATTGGACATTGAAAGTAAAAGGGGTTCCGCAAGATAAGATTGATATCAATCTTGTTTTCAACTATGACCTGCAGTTGAAGATGGCTCCATTTTCTAAACAGACCTACAAGTCCGGGGATACGGTTAAGATTAATTCCTATTTTGAGGATGATGGCAAAGCGATTACCGACACATCGATTTATAAATCCATGAAGGCGACTCTTTCTGTTAAAGACCTTGATAATGGAAAAACAGAGAACATCCCCTTAACTACTGGTAATAAAAGCTTCATAGGTCAGTTCAAGGTCGGAAAGGACAGCGGTTATGAAGTAGTGGTAAAAGCAGAGGACAACAGCTTTTTCCGTGAGACGCAGCCGCAAAAAATAACCATTCAAAAAGAAGAAAAGGCTCCTGTACCTTCTAAACCGGATAAAAGAGCCGATGAAAAGTCATCAACATGGCTTTATGTTTTAATCGCCGCTGTTGTTGCTGCTCTTGCAGCACTTGTTTTCTTCCTAATTAAGAAAAGACCAAAACAACGCTTTAGCGGACAATTCGTTGTTGAAATTAAAAATGAAGATACAGGTGAGCGGACAAATCCGCAATTCAAAAAATTAAATGTATTTAAAGGAAAATTTCAGCTTCATCAGCTATTAGGTCTCCAGCAAGAACTAGCAGAGACAAATCAAATCATCATTAAGCCGATTGCAGGAGATTCACTCCTTATCATCAATAATTCAAACTGCACCATTGAAAAAGGCGGTAGGGCCATAGATGCAAAAAAAGGCCACCAGGTTAAACGAAATGACCGACTGCGCATCGTTTTAAAACAGGTAAGTAAGTCTATTTATATTGAATATATCAGTTAAAGTTCAGTGTGTTTGACACTCAAATACTGGGAGGAAATGTTGCATGAGAGCAAGTGTAAGAGAGCATATTCAACAACTAGATGTATCCTTAGGCGGAGGGATTGTTTCAGAGAAAATCCGTGTTGACACAATAGATAATCCGATGCTGGTCATTGGTTTAGGTGGTACTGGTATCGATGCCCTTTTAAGGCTAAAGTACCAAGTAAACCGCCGGTTTAAGCTTTCTGAGGATCCGGTTACGAAAAGAAAAGCAGAAAAGCCGAAGAACATCGAATTTTTAGCTTTCGAAACCAATGAGGCGGAACAAAATAAAAAATACCCAGCCGAGAATGGAATTGGACTTGATCCTTTTAAAGAATTCGTCCTTCTTTCAAATGCTGAAATTGGCGGATTATTGTCAGATCGAAGTAAACTAGAGCCATATATTACAGATTGGTTATCACCAGAGCTTTCAATTACCGATGGAATCAACGGAGCATCCGGTGTGCGCCAGGCAGGAAGATTATTGCTGTTCACGAAAATCACTGATGTAGTTCGCACCATTGAGAGAAAAATCGGCGGTTTGCTTGAAGGAACCAATAAAAAGTTGAATGTATTTATTTTGACAGGTCTTTCTGGCGGAACCGGAAGCGGCTGTTTCCTTGATATTGCCTATATCACAAGAGGAATTCTTGAACGCAGGTTCGGTCCAGACGGGGTCGATAGAGTCAACATGCTTGGCTATCTTTTCACACCTGATGTGAATCTATCAAGAAGAGGACTTAGCACCCACACGGAGGAATACATCCAAAAAAATGGTTTTGCTGCCTTAAAAGAACTCGATTACTGGATGAACTGTGATGAAAGAAAAGAGAGGTTCCAAATGCAATATGGCAGCCATCTCACAGTAAACTCACCTGCACCGCCATTTAATTTATGTCATTTAATTTCTTCTACCAATACAGAAGGAAAGCTGCTGGAAAACGCCTATGATTATTGCATGAATGTAACAGCTGAAAATATAACGAATTTTATGGCGAATGAAGAAAGAGGTTCCGGTGAAGAGTTTGCCATCCACGATTATATTAGCAATATCCACACTAATATTGCGCAAATGGATAAGCCATTCCCAGCCAACTACCAATACAATATTATTGGGGCTTCAATGGCAGAAATTCCAATTGAAGAGATAACCATGTATGTGGGTTATAAACTATTTGATAAAATGAACAAGATGTTTAATTCTGCTCCGGATCATAATGATGTAGAAAGATTTACTGAAAAACTGGGAATGGACCCAGATTCCATTCACCTTCGCTTCAATGAACGCGTCCCAGATGCCTTACCTGGCTATGAAAATAGTGACCGTTTATCTTATAACAACGTCATAAAAAATTCAATTATTAACATCGAAGATGAATTAGAGCGCGAATATTTAGCAAAAGCAAAGGAGCAATACCGCAGGGCCAAAATAAAGCTGCCTGAGGAAATGCTTGAAGAATTTAAAAAACAAGTGAAACATCTTTTCCTTCACCCGCAGAAAGGCCCCATTTATACTTCTCGATTGATTTTTTCGAAGGATGGATTCTGCCTATTAAAAACGTTGGATTCTTATATTAATTCTCTCAACGCTAAGCTAGAACGATTACCTAGACAGATTAAATCGGAAAATGAGCATGCCTACAGCAAGCATGCGGAAGCGAAAAGCGCAATCCTTTCAAAGGACCGCAAAAAAAATGCCTACATCGAAGCAAAGTTAAATGAATACTATGCAAAAGCCGAAAAGGCTAGAATAGAAGAAATGATCGACTTCTACGAGGAATTGAAAAACCTCTTAAACAATGAGAATTCTAAAATGTATGAGGTTTATCGGGAGATTTTAGAAACACTTAAAGGAATTTTCCAAAAGAATGGGGATATCCTCATCAAAGGCGAGGAAGTTAAAAAAGGAAACAATACCTCTTATTACTGGAATCTTGTAAGTGTACCAGATGTAAAAAAAGAAATTCAAAAAATATTTGACTCAAAAGATGGTGACTTATTAATTCAGCAATGGGCAAATATGCTAGTTGATAAATCAGTTAATTGGATTAATGAAACCGATGTAGATATTGTTGGCAATATTTCTGAATTTTTGACAGATCAGTTTGGCGACCTTATTACAAAATCCATGGAAGACTTCTTAAGGTTGAAACATGGTGAGGACATGGCCATCGACCAGATTATTGAACAAAAGATTGCTGGAAAGTTGGACAAAGATGCCCTCCCGGTATTTGATTTGAAAAACCCAGCAGGACAACTGAATTTCCCGAATTGGGGTTTTGTGTCTGTACCGGTTCAGGCTCCGCATATTTATAACGGAATTGACAATTTTAGAAAACATGCCCTGCATCATGAGAATTTCACAATTAAACGAAGCGAATTGAAAAACCGGATTTTCTGGTTAAACACGAAAAACGGTATTCCGTTATATGCCTATGGACAGCTAAAGAACTACGAAAAATCCTATGAAAAAACGATTTCTGAAAAAGAAGGGGTTGGACGCCACCTTGTCCAAACGGATAAAGTAAACTGGACCTATCTCCCATCTCCAATTCCAGAAAAATCATGGGGACAAACGTACTTTAATGATCGTGTCAAAAAATATAACGATCAAATCCGAGCATTATTTGATCAAGCGCGGGAATTCAGTATTATTACAGAAAAAGAATCTGACAAAAATACTAACTCAAATTTTAATTGCCATTTTACAAAGGAAATCAATATTTCCGAGCTTTTTGCCCGTTACGAGGTGGATACCAAGAATTTAGATAAAGCAGCACCAGGTAATTTAAAACCACTTGTTCGGGAGCTAAAGGAATTATTCAACGGTGGCATGGAAGTGGTTGAGTCTAGCGATATTTTTAGCAGCACAGACCTTGAGCATGCTAAAGAAAACTTTATTCGCTCACCTAAGCTGATTGACAAAGTGAAGGAAGAGGTTAAAAAATATAGCTTAATTAAAGAAAAAATTGAGGAAGTTGAAAATTATTTAGCAGGGCAAAAAGATAAAGAAGAATCCTTGAATGCCTTCATTCAAGCGATGTATACGAAAACAATTCGTAAGCGTGGTGCTCTTTATGTTTACGATAAAGAGATTGAAGAGGATGCCTGGGAGCCATTTGTCAATTTAATGCGCACAACCATGTTTGTAGATTATGAAATCTATCTAGCCTTTCAGTCTCTAGGCTCAAAACACAAGGATCAGCTTCTACGAAAATCCGAACTTCGCAACAATAACCTAATCAGCCAGGAAAATGCCACAGAGTTAATTGCTGCACTTGAGGAAATGGCTGCTACCTATCAAAAGGAAAAGGAGAGCCTTGATTATGACTACAAGGATTTCGTCAATGGTGAAGAATTGTACGGTTTCTATAAAGAAATCATGATTAAGGTTCAAGCTATGCTGCGACAATTAAAATCATAAGAAAAAGTTTTTTCTCAGGACTAAAAGGTCCAACTAATGCTTTCTAAGATGGCCACAAGCAGCTATGCCTGTGGCCGCCTCTTATCATCCTGAGCAATGCTTTTTGGGAGGGAAACAGCTTGAAAGAACTTTTACAAAAGTTCGCCAATACATTTGCAAATCAGCTGGAAAAAATGACGCTTGAAGAAAACGAGCAGCGAAGTGTCAATCATCCAATAGTCTTTTTATTCTTAGGTGACTCTGTTAAAAATGCATTGAAGTCCATTATTAATATAAATGAGGAAAAATGGCATAACAGTTCAGGAGTCCTCTATTTTCACGCTTATCAAACAGACACTATTACGAATGAAAACGTATTATCCATTCAGATTCCAGGACATGGTCTTGACCGGAAGAACATTCGACGAGGTATTTATGAGGCCTTTTATCGGGATGAAAGGATACTAATTGGGTTAAATAAAACCTACCGCAGGCTGTTAACGAAAATTGCAGAATACGGGAAAGTTTATTCCTCCCTGCAGAGAATAAACCTTTGTGTAGTCACTGCCGCCCATGACCCGGCAAATATCCTCATTCAAGAGTTTACCTTATTATTGAAGAGCATTCTGCAGGAGTCCTGCAAAACAATTGAAGTGGATTTATACGGATTGTTAAAGGAAAAACCGGACGAAGACACTCATTCCCTATCCACCTCACTTGGTATTAGTTTTTTGAATGAACTAGATTCATTTCAACAGGATGATTACACTTTTGAAAAGAATCTCCATCTTATAGAAGAGGGTATGAGTTTGCCAGTCAGACATATCTCTTCCCCGCTATTTGATTTGGTGTATTTATTAAGTGATAAAAATGAATATGGAATCATTTCAAATGATGTAGACCAGAAAAACTACGAAATTATCAGTAATCTCAATTTACTAAAAAACCGAAAAATGATTACGGATTACCATGAAAGGATGGATAGTTACAATCATCAGGATTTTAAACGGGCGATCAGAGGAAACTCAAATGTACCCTTTTATGCTTCCGCCGGATTTGCAAAAGTTAACCGTCCAAATAAGGCGATTGCCTTGCATGCTGCCAGTCATTTTTTCAATGGTCTGTTAACTAATTTAAAGGAAACCTCACGTACCCATTCACGTGAAAAAATCCTTCATTTATTCGATCTGTCTGAGGCTGCATTTCAAAAATATTTTTATAAAAGTCTACCATCCCCTGATAAACTTCAAGATATGAACGGAATAATGGTTGCAGCCAATTCCTATCAACAGGTGAAAAAAATGACTGTTCGAGAAGCTGAAGAGCATTTATTTGAAGGTGCTGCGACCCGTTTCTTTGCTAGCAACTTTGAAGAACCCATTCAAGAACATTTACAGCAATTAAATATGAAAGACCATATTGAAAACTGTCTCTATGAAAATATTATCAATAATGAAAAGTATGGGTTACACTGTGCCTATTTATGGACCAAGGATTCCACTGATTCGGAAATAAGTATGATGGATGAAATTCATAATATGCTCCGTGAAACGAAAAATGAACGATTAGAGGCCGAGGCGAAACTTGAACAATATTATCAGATTACGGTTGATAATTGCGATTTCAAAAAAATTTTCCTCCCTTTTACTGATAAGAAAAACCTAACAAGTTTTTTAAAATACTTTTTCGAAGCTATCTATGGAACAAAGTATGAATTACTTAAACTTGAAGTAAGAGAAGCGGTTTTGAAGGAATATCAAAAAGTTCTTAAGGAAAATCACCAGTTTCTCCAAACAAAAATGGAATACATTGAACAAGCAATGTCGATGTTTACTCAAACTGCAGCTGAGAGTTTGTACGATTCCGATGATTATTTAGATAAAAATATTTCTGAATTCTATGGAGAAATCATCCGTACAATTACAGAAAAACTAAAAGAGAAACACGGACTATATTTTTTATCAAGCGAGCGGTTTTTCGGAAACCTACTTTCCTTGCTAGAAAACGGTCCCAAACCCTTAATTGAGCGGTTCCTCGAAATATGCAATCGTGAGGTTCTAACCCAAGAAGAATTCCATCATAGCTTTGAAGACGAACTCTTAAAAAGGGCCAATATCCGTACAAGATACGAAGATCAAGCCATTCTAACCAAAGAGGATATGTTCAAGCAATTATATAATCGCCTGCATCAAAACTCTGCCATACACATTGAAGTATTTAACTATACACAGGAGCATCGCCATGATGAGAAATATTTCTTTGGCGACTTTTACAGCAAATTCATGAATTTTGCCCTAGAAAAGGAAAATGAGACCAGGCTCTTTAAGGTTGGCTGTGCCCATGAAAAGAAATCAAGTGGCATTGAAAAACTTTCCCTTATGGGTGGTTTTCACCTAAAAGATTTAATGTACTATCGTAATGGTGAGAAATACTACAATACGTTTATTCAAAATGGCTATGAGTTTCATGCGAAATTAGTACAAACAAACTAGTATAAGAATAACAACTTGCAAGTATATCAGAACTAACCTGCTTCAAATTTGGTAAGTAATCAAAGTCAATAATAAGATTGAGGGTGACACTGGTGAACTGGGAGACCATACCTTCCCCTAATCACGAAATAAGGGATATGAGAAGTACAATAAGGGACTCGGAGCTTCATTTATCATGGTTTTGGCCAAATGCAATCGATTTTGTCTACATTTATCAGACATCGGCTGACACACTTGATGCTGTTAGTGAAATAAAAGAGAACGAACTACGGTTCTACACTCGTGAAGAATATAAAGCAAACCAAGGCTATAAAACGATCGTGAATGGGGTTGGCCGATATTTATTTCGGATATTCCCCTGCCAGAAACGTAAGGGTAAAATTATCGTCTTCAATCAGGAAAACGATAAAAACCTTATTACCATCACAGGAACAAAAGCCAAGATCTATTTTTCGATAAACTATAAAAATAAGTTCTTAAAAGCAAAAAAGATACTGAAAATGTCAATACAAACTGAACTTCCACTTGATAAGGACCTTTTGGTTTATGTCAGGAAACATGGTGGAGTCCCCAGTTCCATAGAAGATGGAATCAAGTATCCTTTTATTCGCGACTTCCCAGCTGGGAGGACGGAGCTGCTGGAACAGGAAATAGGGAAAGATGAATATATTCGAATTTTTTTTAGCAAAGGAAAACATTCAGCAGAAATCTATGAGCTGATTCCAGAATAAGGAGAGACCTTGACATGTTCGGAATACTAAAAAAAATATTTGAAAAAGCACCGCCAGAAAATGAAAAATTGCCTTATTACGATATTGTCTGTCCTTATTGTTTTGCAAAATTTCATCATGAGGATGTTGTTTTCCGTGCGACACACCATCGCGATGATGATGAGGCCTACGCCCTCCAAGAAGATGAAAAATTGAATATATACCGAGGGAAATTTGACCTTGCCCCAATCGATGAACTTGAAGCGGTTATTGATCTTTCTTCAATTCCTGAAGAAAATAAAATATACTCAGGCCGTGTAATCGTCGGACTATCTGATAAATACTCAGAGGTGACCAAAAATCGACTTTGCCCTGAATGTCACAATGATCTTCCAATAACGGCAGGAAAGTATCCAAGTAACATTATCTCTATAGTTGGGGCTACAGCTGTTGGTAAATCTGTATATATAACATCTCTCATTCATATTCTTCAGCATGTAACAGCGAACAATTTTGATGCAGCCTGTATTCCACTTGATAATGGAATTAGCAGGAGATTCAGGCAGGAATACGAAGCACCATTGTTTGAAAACAATCATTTACTACAAGCTACGGCAATTACGAAACGTCAAGAGCCGTTAATATTTCAATTTGTATTTAAAGACGAAAATCGCTCTCCACTTACCTTAGTCTTTTTTGATGTAGCTGGAGATGGCATGACTAGTAAAGAATATATTAAGAAGCAAGCAGGCCATATTAAAAATTCAGCTGGTATTTTATTTTTAGTAGATCCTATGCAAATCCGTACGATTCGCGAAAAGCTCCTTCATCAACTAGGTGATAATCCAGGTGATATTACGAACACAGCAGATGAGCCACGCGAAATTGTTCTAGCGTTATATGATGAATTCATTGCTCATCAGGAAAACAGCAAAACTGATATACCAACTGCTATTGTTTTGACAAAGAGTGACCTTTTAAATGCGCTAAAGTCTGACGATGGTGAATACATCCGCACCAATAGTAATGTGTTCAATAACGTGGTTCACCGCGAATTCCTTAACCTCGATGAATTTGAAAATATCAACGGGGAAATGAAGAGATTTCTATCAAAAGTTGACATTCCTTTCGTTAATGCAATTGATGTCTATTTTAGAGAAACTTCCTATTTTGCCGTTTCGGCTCTTGGAAGCAATCCTATTGAACAACAGGTTAGCGGTATTATTAGTCCGATTCGCGTAGATGAACCGTTCATTTGGCTTCTTTACAAATTGGGAGTTATTGAAGGGAGACATGAGTAGTGAGCGGAAAGGCCATACAGCAACAAATATATACACGTGAACGTGGTGGGATTTTTCTTTCTACCGATGGGTATGATACTGTTGCGATTTCAAAAGGTGTCGAAAAAGACTATGTGAAAAAGTACTTACATCCCTTTTGTATTTATCATTCACCCAAAGCTTTAGCCACTCGCGGGGAAAAAGACGCGTCCCTTTATCCAGAGGCTGTGACACTCTTTCAACCGGAAACCGGCGACCTGGTCATTGGTCAAGCCATATTTGTACCCGCTGATTTTACCGGGCAGCGCAGTGCCTATTTTATGCATAACTATATCGTTCCGCCGAGCCGGAAGGAAGAGTGGATAAAAGCCCCGTCGCAGCTTTTTCAAATTTCAGACTTCTCTACTTCCTATAATACGGAACTTGGTAAGGTTCTTCCCGACAAGGATACAGTAACTCATGATAAAAAGGACATTCTTTCAATTAAAGATGAGCTCCTTGAAAAATTAGGACTCTCCGAGGAATCTTTCATACAGTTGTTATTTGCTGTCATGTCATCGATTGCAGGAAAGAAAAAGGTCTTTATTTCTCTTAATGTACCAGTAAAGGATTATACAAAATATGCTCTTCAACTGTTAGAAATGCTATTACTTTACTTGCCATACGCCCATCGACGGAAAATAGGCGCTTTGACATTTACCAGCGAGCCAGAGAGCAAAAATTACATCAATGTAATATTTTATGAGCCAGGTACCTTAAATACCGATGATCGTTCGATTGAAAAGCAATTTATTTTCGATTTTACAAACAGCAGAATTTCAGGCGTTGATATCACAGGTCAGAAGCATGAGTATTTGGATTTTGCTGTAAGCAACTTTTCACAATCTAAGAGAATCGATGATTTCTTTGAGTTCGCGGAAGCGGCATTATCGGGATTACCCGAAGAGCAGAAGCTGGAAATAACTAGCTACTATCAATTAACCGATCTTTATTTAACGCTGAAATGCATTGATACTTCTATTTACAGTAAAAACAAAATCGGATTTTTGTCTGGATTGGTAAAGTTTTTGCAGGTAAATACAGATGAGAAACCTACGATGGTTGAACTTTTTCTAAAGCTTTTAAACGAAGAAAAAGTGGCTTCTGATTCGGCTTCTGCACTGGATTATATTCTTGCAGTCTTGTCCATCAACAAAATGGTAAAACGCGAAGAGGCGCTTTCTTTTATCCTAAGGACGCTTGAGTATCATAGTAACAAACCGCTTTTTCATCAACTTTGGAAAAATATTGAGCAGGACAAGCGCTGCCATGAAGATATTTTAAACTTTATTAATCAGCATGCCGTTTATGACAGACTCCTAGAGCTTTATCTAGATGAAAGATTCAGACAAGTGGTTCGCACGGAAGATATCCTACGAGAACTAAAAGTCCTGCTTGGGTCACAATACTTATTAGAAATGGAAAAGTTTAGATCTGTTGTACTCAAAAAAGTGGAAGATTCTATAAAACGTGAAAGTAATTCTTTCAAGGAAGTTCTCGCGGTTAGGGAATTTAAGATGGATTTGGGCAGCCAGGGATATATTGATTTCAAACAAAAGATGTTTAACCGGTCTGTTATAGCTTTGTTAAATACGATTCGTCCGAATGAACTTACTACCCAAGATATCAAGAACTTTGGTAAGATTTTTATTAAGCCTATAAACGTGAAAGATATGAAAGACGGTAAGGCAAAAGAGAATTATCTGATTTCAGATGCCCTTTACCAATTACTCAGCAATCCGTCTCAGGCTGAACTCTTTAATATGAATTCATTATCAAAGTCTAGTCGTAATCTGGTAAAGGATATCCTTCAGAAGAAAATGCAAAGTGACCTTTCAACTGTATATTTTCCCCTTCTGTCCATTGCATTTGGAGTTGATAATGGTGATGTTGAGTATGATGAGATATTGAAACATCTTATTCGCTACAGTGATGACAAAACGGTATTGTCCTATATTAAGTTGAATCCGAACTTAATAGGAACGAAAAGCTGCTATCGAGATACACTAAAAGATTATATTATATCAAATCAAAAAAACACATGGAAAAATAAAGCCTATCGAAAAGAATTGGAAGGAATCCGACACAGCGGTTTTAAAAATTTCCTAAAGGAAATTGAGATGGAAACAGCTAGTCCGGTTGTCAAATTCCTAAGGAAAAATGGTTTGAAACTAATGATTGCTGTGGTAATTCTTGGCGGAGCCGGCGGAGGAACCTGGTTCGGGATTGATTTCTTTTTTAAGTAAGGATGGGAAGTTTAAGGTGGTTAACAGCACCGATAGAAAAGATACTGCTGGTAAGACCACTTCTAAGGAAGATAATAAGAAGAAAGAGAGCATTCCATATGGATGCTCTTTTTTACGTTTTGTTATCCTAGTAACGATTACTTTAGACTTCCGCAATTAGCGCGGTATGCTTTTATTTGCCCTTGGCGGCATTCTTTGGTACTCACGATGGCAGTTTTTTTCCTCTCCTAACGGGCTTTTATATCATCTAGGCAAAAAAAAAGCAGCTAATTGTTGCTTTTTTTTCTATACAGCTATTTGATGGAGCACCTTATTTTTAGAAGTCCCTTAACTTGCCGGTAGTTCTTCCTGAGTAAATTTTCCATTGATAATCGAAAGTTTTGTTTCAGGGACACCCTTCACATTGATGACATTATTTTTTTGTTCGACACCTTTGCCATAGCCGCTCCATTCTTCTTTAGCACTTCCATTTGGCTGGATGGATATCGCTTTAACCTCTGAGATACCTAGAGCTCCATCATCGGGCAAATTAAAAACAAGCAGAGCGAGTAGCCCATCATTCGATGTAATCGTAAAGAATGAATCAATATATGAGTCTATTTCTGTTAAACTACTTTTATATTCTGGAGATTCCCAAACATTTGTCCATTCACCAGTTTTGCCTTTGGACATAACTTCAATTTTTACGGCGCCAGAAGACTCGTCTCGTTTTTGTGCTGTAGCAATGAGTGTATATTCAGTACCTGACAGCTTAATTGGAGCTTGTTTAATTATCACCCATCCAGAAAATAAAGGTGCGAATTGGCTTAAGTGAGCTTTTTTATTTAAAGGATCTTTTTTATCTGCTGCCTTATCAGTTACCACAGCAACAGCTTTCTTATCGGTCTTGCTAATTTCTTTTGAAGATTCTTTAGATCCTCCCCACATCCATCCTAGGGTTAAAATGATCATCAGAATTGCAGTTCCTACAAACCATTTCTTCAAAGTGCCACTGTTTTGAACAACTTTAGTAATTCCGGAGGCAGGTATCGGTGCAGCCACATTTTCTTCCTCTTGACTTTCTTTAACCTGTTCCCCAAAAACAGTCTTGGAGGATTCACCATTATCAACTAATCCCGGCTTAGGTATGGCCAGTCTAGAGAGTACCCACTCCTTAAGTTCTTCGATACTATCAAAGCTTAAGCCGTCAAAATAATCGGCAGGAATCTCCGAGTGGTTTTTTAAAATGGTTAAAACACTCTTTATTTCTTCCTGAATGGTCATCTTTTTTTCTGGATGAAAAACTGACCTCTCTCCCGCACCATAAAGCCTAATATCTCCACTTTCCTTTATCCAGATATTAAACCTTGTAATTTTCCCGAAATAAATCTTATGATGATGCAGATGAACAATCGCCTCGATTAACTGATCAATTTGTCTGCCAATTAGAATTTGTCCTTTTTCTAATAAACTTCCTTCGATTCCTTCCATGACGACAAAGGGTTTATCATCCAGAATATCTATCTGCTTTAAAGCAGGAAGATACTTGTAATTCGTAATAGTTGTACCATACTTACGATATAACTCATTCCATGAATCTCGATACTCGACATAATTCATTAATCGTAGGATTCCAGTCTCTGTTGTTTCCTTATTTTCAACAAAATGGACAGTTAAATCCCCGCCAGTTTGAATATCTTTTATAATTTCATATTGTTTAATATTAGCCATCTTCACTGCTCCCTATTTACTTAAAAGGGCATTACTTCCCAGTCTGACTATTTTTCAATCTAAATTTAAATTCAACCCGTCTAGACTGCTCACGATCAACCTTACCATTAACGTACTTAAGCTGGCTTTCTGAACGGCCATTTGCGGTTATATCCTTTGTCACCTGTGATTTATAAGGAAAGTCGCCGAATTCATCGCTTAAAATGTATTTCACCACGCTAAATGCTCTACGCTGAGATAAATCCAAATTATACATATAATCGCCTTTATCGTCTGTATGACCCTCAACAACAACCTCTGCAATATTATCCTTGTATTTACCGTACAGAGTACTAAAATAGATAGGAATAAACGCATGTAGTCTTTGCTGAAATTCAGGCTTTATAACGTCTTTTCCCTCTTCAAATAACAAGTCATCCTTAAATTTAATTGCACCTGTATCCTTATCAATCGAGATCCCAAGATTTTTTTCTTTAAACTTTGTTTCAAGGTCATCTACAATATCTTTTTGAATATACGATAACATCTCAATCTGCTTTTCTTTTTCAGCAATTTGTTCAGCCTGCTTGTTAATTTCCAACTGACTTTCCTTTACCTTTTCCTGCATAGCCTTCGTATCTTTATTAATACTTATAATAACAGCCACAAATATAATTAAGATTACCAACAGGATGGTTGAAAGCAAATCGGTAAAAGTAGGCCAGAAATTTGATTCCTCGTCACGGCCATTTATGAGTCTTTTATAATTGTCCTTCATAACCTTCAAATCCTTTTCCTAATAGTTTAATCGTCTTATAGTGTATTGGGAAGGTCTTAACCATTAACTTTTAACGAGAAGGTCCTTTTGAGCCGTTGGAAAATCAGATGGATTTAATTTACCGATCAATTCATTTGTACCTCTAAGCAGATCTGTAAGTTCCCCCAGACTTTTTTGTAATGCATTATCTGAACCCTTGGCATATTGCTGGATGGCTTGAGTTAGTACTTTCGTTTGGTTTTTGTATGTCTCGCCATTCGCACCGATTAGTTTTTCAATTTTCTCTGTGATTTCAGTGAGCTTTTGATTAGTAGTAAAATAGGTTTCCATCTGTTTTAAAATAGCACCAAAAGAATCTTTAACCTCATTAGTTTGTCCGTTTAGCTCTTTCAGCTGTTTTAAAAAGCTGGAATGGCTTTTTTTCACTTGCTTATCAATGGATTCTGCAAGTTCCTTGTTTACATCGACTTGTAAATCACCCTGACTTACGATAAGAGAGATCTGTGCTGAAGTAGTCTCGAGGAAATCATTCATATCATTAAAGCCCTTTTGAACTTCTTTTTGAACATTAGCAAATAAGGTTTCAAAAGACTTTTGTACCTTTTCATTGTTTTTGACAATACCGTCCATATTTCTTGATTGGTACCCTGCAAAGGTTCGAATCTCATTAGCTGTTTGTTCAAAGGACTCTTTCATTCCATTATATAAATCTGTTTGATTATTAAAATAGGTAAATAAATTAGTAAAATCATCATGTATAAGGGCTGCCTTTTGATTAAACATTTCAGTAATGGCTTTCATATCTTTAAACATGCTGCTGACAGCAAGCGTATTTTCATGAAAATCTTTGTTAAATTGAATTAAATTATCGGTGGCTGTTTTAAAATCTTTCGAAAAATGAGCCACATCCAAAAAGGCCCTTCCTGTGTTATGGACCGCATTTTTAACTTCCCCAAGGGCTTCTACAACATAGTAATCAGACGTCTTTTGGTCCTTTTGCTGCATATAGTTTTCTATTTTGAGGATGACTTGTAAAAACAATTGTTCTGAATTTCTATATTTTGAATGCAGATTTATTACAATAGAGAATAGAATACCTCCGATACTAGTGAAAAAGGCGGTATGAACCCCTGCTAATATTTCTAAGATAGAACTGTCAATGTTATCCGGTTTTAAACCAGATAAAGAGAAAACAAGACCTACAAATGTTCCAAGAACCCCTACGAGTATAGAGATAGAGGCATACGTATGGATTAATTTCATTCTTTTTACTATATTAATATTTTCACCTATTTGATGCTCGGACATAAACATTTCAATAAAAGAAGATATACTTAGCTGTGCTTTCGTTTTATCTTTCTTAGCAATATAGGTATTCCAAATCGTTGACGCTAACTGATTTGACTCTGGATCTTTAGTTAAATATTGATCCTGATTTCTTAAATAGGCATATATGAAATTATTGCTGTTGATGGAGAAGGTAGCAATCGTTCCAAGTATAATATAGACTGCCAGAACTATAAATTCATTAGAGCCAAGTTTTGAAACCCCTCCACTTACATAATAAATAAATAACAATAGAGCTGGTAAATACATTAAAATAGGCAAAAAAGGTTTTTTCATTATGCTGTCCCACTCCCAAAAGATTATATAAAGTCATTAACATTTAAGTACGCTTAGTTCAATTGTACCAGAAAAAATATAACATTAGGGAGAAACTTACATTTTTAGCCTACCAATAATTGCTTATCTACAGTAATTAATTTTAGTTTAATTTGGCATAGATCTTATGGCAAATAGACCACTAGAACCTTCCTAGTAGTCCCTCTCAGAAGCGAACGTGAACTTCTCGACCCATCAACTCCCACAGCTTATTTTCGTGGTTATCTTTCCTAGCTCATCTTTACAATATACAATTCCTGTCTTAGTTGGATGTAGTTCAAGCTTACATTCGTTATCCTATTGTTTTATGATTCAAGCACCTTCATTGCCTCTTGCCTCTTCTTCTTAATACATACCCCTTCCCCATATTTTTGGGTTTAATAAATCAGGATGAGAACTGGCATAGTGGTAACTTCAGCCTATACATGGATTTCCCCCTTATTTACCAATCGTAACCCTGGGCACTTCTCTCTTGTAGACTTCTTTCTAAACGTCCAACTTTATCATTCTAGGGAGTACAGCTTGGGAATATAATGACAACAATTGGGATGGGCTTGGAGGTTGTTCCATTTTAGAGATCGATACTGCTAATGGAGGTGCTACCACATGTTTAGAAAGACAATTAGTAGTTTCATCATACTGGCGGTTATTGTCTGCAGCATTAGTTATCTTAATGTACGCGCGGCAAGTCCGTTACATTCCACCTCACGAATGGAAGGAATGCTAGTTGTGGACGTAAGTAATTCCATGAGAGACAGCGATCCGAATAATATCAGTAAGGAAGCGATGAAGATGTTTATCGATATGTCATCGCTCGAAGGAGATAACATCGGGGTCGTTGCCTACTCGGACGAGGTAATGCGAGAAAAGTCGCTCGTAAAAATCGGCTCGGAACAAGATAAAAAAGAATTGAAGTCGTTCATCGATTCACTTGAGAAATACTCCTACACTGACTTATCCACTGGGGTTTCTGAGGCGATTAAGATGCTGGAATCCAGCTATGAAAAGGATTTTACCCCATTGATTGTCCTGCTGGCGGACGGAAATAACGAACTGAATCCGAGAAAGTCCAAAACGATTTCGCAGGCGGATCAAGACCTCCAATCAGCGGTCAGTCAGGCTAAAGCCAAAGGCTTCCCCATTTATACGATTGGCTTGAACGCGGATGGGAAGCTCAATAAGGAAGTCCTGACGAACGTGGCGGTCAGTACAAATGGGAAATTCTTTGAGGCCACATCAGCGGAGCAGCTTCCTAAGATCTTAAGTGAAATCTTTGCCCGGCATTTTAAATTAAAGATTGTTCCGGTTTCACAACTAATTGGTACTGGCGCCTATCAGGATATCAAGATTACCGTGCCAAATGAAAATGTCCGGGAAGCCAATATCTCCCTTATGTCTGATCAGACTGTGGAGATTCAACTGATGAATCCTTCGGGAAAAGTAGTGGAGATTCCATCTGATCAGGTCGTGCTAACGAAATCAAGAACCTATTCGATGGTCAAGCTGCTGAAACCCGTTCAGGGGGATTGGATCTTGAAGGTCAAGGGCGTCCCACACGATAAAATCGATATCAATCTTATCTTCAACTATGATTTACAGTTGAAATTGGCGGCCCTTGCCAAGGAGAGCTACAAAGCTGGTGACACCGTTCAAGTTCAGGCCTTCTTTGAGGACGACAGTGAAGTCCTTAAGGATCAAGCTTTTTATCACTCGATGAAAGGTACATTGTTAGTCAGGGATCTCGATAAAGGAAAAACAGAGGAGTTTTCGTTAGAACCTGGAACTAGCGGATTTTCGGGTGCGTTTAAGCTTGGCAGTGCTTCTGCCTATGAAGTGACCGTGAAAGCTGAAGATAACAGCTTCTTCCGGCAGACGATCCCGCAGAAAATTACGTTGAAAACAGCACCCGAGGCCCCTGTAAATGAGAAACCGAGCAGCGTTTCGGGCGATGATGGCAAATCCTTCCCCTGGCTTCCAATCGGCGGAGTTGCCGCGGGTGTCCTCGTGCTTGCTGGACTCGCTTCCCTCCTTTGGTCAAAATTAAAGAGCAGAAACCGCAGGTTCAGCGGGCAGATGGTCATTGAAGTCAAGGACGAAGAAACCGGGGAACGGATCAGCCCGCAATATAAAAAATTGAAATTCTTTAAGGGGAAGTTCCGTCTCCATCAACTCTTATCCCTAACACCGGAGTTTGCGGAAACGGAAAAAATCAGCTTTAAACCACTCGCCAATGACTCTTTATTACTGATCAATCACTCTAATTGCACCATAGAAAAAAACGGCCGGGCGATCAATGCCCAAAAAGGCCTCACGATCAAACGAAACGACCGCCTGCGCATCATACCAAAGAAAGTCAATAAATCTATCTACATTGAGTATATTTCATAAGGTGACAGGCACCGTTTCTAACACCGAGGGAGGAATAATGATGAAAGCTAGTGTAAGAGAGCATATTCAGCAGTTGGATGTTTCGTTAGGCGGAGGGATTATTTCGGAGAAGATCCGTGTCGCTACGATCGAGAATCCCATGCTTGTCATCGGTCTTGGGGGAACAGGGATTGATGCCTTACTCAGGCTCAAATATCAGGTGAACCGCCGCTTTAAGCTGCCTCAGGATCCTTTATCGAAGAAGAAGAAGGAAAAACCCAACAATATTGAGTTCCTGGCCTTTGAAACCAATGAATACGACCGCTACAAAACATACAAAGGGATTGGTCTTGATCCCAATAAGGAGTTCGTCCTACTCTCTAACCCTGAGATTGGCGGCCTGCTCCAAAACCGCAGCACACTCGAGCCCTGCATTAAGGAGTGGCTGTCACCGGAATTATCGATCACCGATGGAATCAGCGGAGCCTCTGGTGTCCGCCAGGCCGGCCGGCTGCTTCTATTTACAAAGATCAACCAAGTGGTCCAAACGATGGAACGAAAAATCGAGTCGGTCCTCGAAGGAACCAATAAACGGCTATATGTGTTCATTTTGACCGGTGTCTCAGGAGGCACTGGCAGCGGATGTTTTCTTGATATTGCCTACATCACGCGCGGGATCATGGAGCGAAAGTTTGGTCCGACCGGTATCGATAAAGTCAGCATGCTTGGCTATCTATTCATGCCGGATGTAAATCTGTCCAAACGCGGCCTTAGTTCCCACACAGTCGAATATATCGAGAAAAATGGCTATGCAGCCCTAAAAGAACTTGATTACTGGATGAATTGTGATGAACGAAATGAACGTTTCAAAATGAAATATGGCAGCATTTTAGACGTCAACTCCCCTATGCCGCCGTTTAATCTTTGCCATTTCATCTCAGGAACGAATCTGGAGGGGAAATGGCTGGAAAATGCCTATGATTACTGCATGAATGTCACCGCTGAAAATATTACCAACTTCATGGCCAACGAAGATAAGAAATCAAGTGAAGAATTTGCAATCCATGACTATATCAGCAATATCCGCACCAATATCGCCCAAATGCCAAAGCCCTATGCTGCCAACTACCAATACAATATTATCGGTGCCTCAATGGCTGAAATACCAGTTGAAGAAATGACCACGTATATCGGCTTTAAACTATTTGAAAAAATGAAAAAGATGTTTGAGGCGGAACCGGACCAAAATGATGTGGAAAGGTTTGCGGAAAAGCTGCGGATTGACCCTGACTCCATCCATCAGCGGTTCAATGAACGTGTACCGGAGCCCCTCTCAGGGCACGAGCACAGTGAACGTTTTTCCTATAACAACGTTATTAAATCAGCCGTGATTAATCTTGATGAAGAGCTAGAGAGAGACTATTTAGGAAAGGCGAAAGAACAATACCGGAAATGTAAAAAGCAGCTGCCAAATGAGAGCCTTGAGGAATTCCGGCGCCATATGGAGCGAATCTTTCTGAGTCCTGAAAAGGGTCCGATCTATGCATCGAGGTTAATCTACGCCAATGACAGTACCAGTTTGTTAAAAACCTTAAAGACCTATATCGTGCGATTGCGGGATCGGTTGGAACACCTCCCGCGTGCCATTCAATCGGAACAAGATTACGCCTATAGCAAGCTCGAGGAGGCAAGGAGTGCATTCCTCTCCAAAGACCGCAAGAAGAATGCCTATATCGAAGCAAAATTAAACGAATTCGCTGCTAGGGCAGAAAAAGCAAGACTCGAAGAAATGATGGAATTTTATGAGGAGCTGTACCAGCTACTTTACAACCAGAACAACAAAATATATGAAGTCTATCAAGAAATCTTATTAACCTTGAAAAATATCTTTGAAAAAAATGCCGGTATATTAATAGAAAAAGAGGAAATCAATCAGGATGCCCCCCTCACCTATTATTGGCATTTGGTCAGTATTCCTGATACCTCCCCAGAGATTCAGCGAATGTTTGATTCGAAGGATGGCGAATTACTGCTTCAGAAATGGTCAGAAATGCTCCTTGAAAAATCAGCCTACTGGATTAAAGAACAAGATGTTGATGTGGTCGGCACTGTGTCTGAGTTTCTCACCGACCAGTTCGGAGATTTAATCACGAAATCGATGGAAGACTTTCTGCGTCTGAAGTACGGCGAGGATAAACCAATTGATAAAATTATTGAAGAAAAAATCGCTGCCCGCTTGGACCGCGATGCCCTGCCAGTCTTCCACCTTGCTAATAGCAATGGCCAGCTCCACTTCCCGCAATGGGGGTTTGTGAGCGTGCCAGTAAAAGCTCCAAATATTTATAACGGGATTAAAAATTTTGAAAAACACTCGTTAAGCCATTCCCGCTTCACTATTAAAGAAAGCGAGCTAAGAAATCGAATTTTCTGGTTAAATACAAAAAATGGGATTCCCCTATTTGCCTACTCGCCTTTAAAAATTTACGAGGCATCCTATGAAAAGACGATATTAGAAAAAGAGGGAGTGGGCCGGCACCTGGTGCAGACAGAGAAAGAAAACTGGCTCTACCTTCCCTCACCCATCCCGGAAAAATCCTGGGGAGATACGTATCAAAACCTTCGTGTGGAAGAATACAATGCCGGGATACGGGCTTTATTCGATCAAGCATTGGTATTCGGCTGTATCACGGTAAAAGAAGACAAACGGAATACCAGCGCCAAATACCGTTGCCATTTTACAAAGGAGTTAAACAGAAGAGCATTTTTTACCAAGTATGAGATTGACCTAAACAAGCTGGATAGAGCCAGTCTTGGAAACTTAAATCAAGTGTTAAGAAAGCTAAAAGAATGGTCTGCAGGCGGCATGGATCCTGATGGCAGCTGCGACATTTTTGGAAGCACAAACTTAGAAATGGCAAAAGAAAACTTTATTCGTTCCCCTAAGTTGATTGAAAAAATAAAACTAGAGGTTCGAAAATACCAATTTATACAAGACATGATCACGGAAATTGAAAAATTCATCTCCTTACAAAAAGAGAATGAAAAGCTTAAAAACTTGTATATTCAGGCCATTTACACCCATACGATTAAAAAACGCGGGGCCCTTTACGTTTACGATCATGGATTGGAAGAAGATGCGTGGGAGCCGCTGGTGAATCTAATGAAGACCACAAAATTCGTCGACTATGAGATCTTTCAGGTATTCAAGGCATTAACCCCAAAAGAAATAGCCCAGCTTGAAAAAAGATCGGATCAGCGGAGCCATGAGTTAATCGAACAAGAAAGCGCGGCACAGTTAATCTTTGCCTTCGAACAAATGGCAGACACCTTTCAAAGAGAAAAAGAAGATCTTGATTATGAATACAAGGATTTGGTCAATGGCGAGGAAGTGTACAGCTTCTATAAAGAGATGATGATAAAGGTGCAGGAAATGCTTAGACAGCTTAAGTCGTAAGAAAAGCGGAAGCGCCTTGACCAGGGGCGCGAGGCTACAGACGAGCCGGCGAGAAGGCTGCCCTTTAGCCTTCTTGACGGATTGGCTTAGACCTAAGAGCCCCTAGGCGCGGAGCTAGACAATTCTCAAAGTAATTTTAGAAGGCCGCACGCATTTCGATGTATGTGGCCCCGCCTCATTTCATGTTTTCAAGGAGGGATACACCTGTGCGAGATCTATTACAAAAATATGCCGATTCCTTCTCTATCAAACTCGAGAGAATCAGTCAATCCGAAAATGTACAGCGCAGTGTTAATTATCCGATTGTCTTTTTATTTTTGGGCGACCTCGTTAAGGATGCCTTATTAGCGATCAAAAAGATGAATAAGGAAAAATGGCATAACAGTAATGGAATCTTATATTTTCATGCCTATCAAACCGAAACCATCCTCGCTGATAATCTTTTTTCAATCCAGCTGGCCACTAATGGGTTCGATCGCCAATCACAACGGAAAGAGCTGGCAGAGACTTTTTACCAGGATGAAACGATGCTGATCGAATTGAATAAAACCTTTCGGAAGCTTACATCAAAGCTAGCTGACTATGGAAGGGCCTTTTCTTCGCTCCAGAAAGTAAACCTTTGCGTGGTAACAGCCATTCATGACCCGGCAAATATCCTAATCCAAGAATTCACCCTTCTTCTAAAAAGCATTCTGCAAGAATCGTTTCGAATCGTGGAGGTGGATTTATATGGGCTGTTAATGGAAAAACAGGACGGCGAAAACTTTGCCCTAACCACTTCGCTTGGAATCAGCCTCCTAAAAGAGGTAGATGATTACCAAAAGAATGATTATCATTTCGAAAAGGACCTTCAGCTGACAGAGGATCATTTAAGATTGCCTGTTTGCCATCCCCCCTCCCCGCTCTTTGACATGGTCTATTTATTAAGTGATAAAAATGAGAATGGCTTAATAGGGGATGAAACCCTTCAACAAAACTATGAACTAATCAGTCATCTGAACCTGTTAAAGAATCGCAAAATATGGACCGAGCATCATGAAAAAATGAATAGTTATTCCCACCAATCCTTTAAGCGGGCAATGAAGGGGAATGCAGGCGATCCTGTTTATGCATCTGCCGGATTTGCGAAGGTAACAAGGCCCAATAAAGCCATTTTACTGCACGTTGCGAGTCAATTTTTCCAAGAGTTTTTAAAGACCCTAAAAAAACAAAGCAAACAACCTAGAGAGAAAGTCCTACAGCTCTTCGATTTATCTGAGTCTTCTTTTCAAAAATATTATGAGCACTTCCTTCCTCCAGCAGACCGGCTTTATGATATGCATGAATTAATGAGGGTCTGCAATTCCTATCGGGCCGTACGTAAACTGTCACTGAACGAAACAGAAGAATTCCTTTACGAAGGTGGCACGGAGACGTTCTTTTACCAGAACTTCGAAGAACCCGTACATGAGTTTTTACAGGTTTTGGACCTAAGGGAGCAAATTGAATGGTGCTTTTATGAAAATATCATTAATCATGAACAGTACGGAATTTATTGCGCCTATAGTTGGACAGCGGACAATGTTCACTCTGAGTCAAATGTTATGGCTGCGATTAGCCATATTTTAGAAGAAACAAAAGAAGAACAGCTTAGACTTAAAGAACATTTGGAACTTACTTATCAGCAAATTGTGGATCATTGTGAGTTTAAAAAAAGCCTTCTGCCATTTTCAAGCAAGAAAAACCTGACCAGTTTCCTGGAATACTTTTTCGAGGAAATCTATGGGACCAAATACGAACTGTTAAGGCTTGACGTGAAATTGGAGATTTTAAATCAATACCGAACGGTCCTCAAAGGACTGCACCGCACATTGCAGCCTAAGATTAGACTGATGAACAAGGTAGATACCTTCCTGAAAAAGACCGCGGCGGATAGTTTGTTTGATTCCGATGATGATTTAGACAAGAATATTGCCCAATATTATTCAAGAGTGAATGATTTGATTAGCATAAAGCTAAAGGAAAAACGAGGGCCTCATTTCTTTTTGAATGAACGGTTTTTTAAAAACCTTTATGGTTATCTAGAAGACGATCAACCTGAAATCCTTTTGGAGCGGCTGTTGGTTGTCTGCGACCGGGAGATCCTAACCCATGAAGAATTCCACCGCACCTTTGAAGATGAACTGCTAGAAAGAGCTAATGTGATAACTGATTATGAGAACAGGGAGATTCTCTCTAAAGAGGAATTGTTTCAAAAGTTATATCGTCGATTGGACGAAAGTTCGTCCATCCATATTGAAGTGTTCAACTACACCCAAACGAACCGTTATGAAGAAAAGTATTACTTTGGCGATTTTAACAGCCAATTTCTGCGATTTGCCATGGACAAAGATCTTGGGATGCAATGGAAGGTCGGCTGTGCCCATGAAAAGAAATCAAGTGGGATTGAGAAGCTCACCCTCATGGCAGGCTTTACCCTAAAAGATCTTATGTTTTACCGCAATGGAGAAAAGTATTATAAGAAATATATTGAAAATGGATATGAATTTCACACAAAAGCGGAAGCGTCCGTTTAGCGGCGTATGGACTGGAGCGCGTCGACTGAGATAAAGGAAACACGGAGAGCGCCAGCGATCCGATGTTGACTTATCGTAGGGAGAAGTGCGAAGTCCACTAGCCGCTGGACGCTGGAGCTAGACGGTTACTAAAGTTAACGTCCTTTACTATTTTATTTTTCCAAAGCGGAAGCGTCCGTTTAGCGCACGACAGGACTGGAGCGCGTCGACTGAGAAAAGCTCTGCACCCGTGAGGAATATAAATCTAACAAGGTGCTCTTATTTAAATTAGAAACAATGGAGCAGATTACTCTCCAGATTTTCCCTAGGAAAAAAGTAGACAATCATCTGACTGTCTTTCGTCGTGATAATGATCAAAAATCGTATGTATATCAACGGTTCATGGGCAAAGGTTTATTTTTCAATCAAACAATCCTTCTGGAAATCGTAATAAAGAAACATGAGTTTGTTGGAATTTTCCTCAAAAAGAAAAGATGTAGCTCAAGCCCTCGAGCATTATAAAAAAGAATGGTATAGACCCCTTTTAAAGCTTTTTTAAAAGACAAAAAAGGGCAGCTACATTTAGCTGTCCTTTTCCGTGCCTGGCAACG
>NZ_JBALNF010000019.1:24876-25031 GCF_036962465.1 Neobacillus vireti | reverse complement strand
GCCTTCGCTCCGGCTTTTTTTGTCCTCATGACCACTCCATGCGGACATCTTTGCCTTTGCTCCAGCTCTTTTCGTCCTCATGACACCTCCATGCGGACATTTTTGCCTTTGCTCCAGCTCCTTTTGTCCTCATGAACTCTCTATGCGGACATCTT
>NZ_JBALNF010000019.1:346-24805 GCF_036962465.1 Neobacillus vireti | reverse complement strand
CCTTCGCTCCAGCTCTTTTGGTCCTCATGCTCCCTCTATGCGGACATCTTCGCCTTTGCGCCAGCTTTTTTTGTCTTCATGACTACTCCATGCGGACATTTTTGCCTTTGCTCCAGCTCTTTTGGTCCTCATGACACCTCCATGCGGACATTTTCGCCTTCGCTCCGGCTTTTTTTGTCCTCATGGCCTCTCCATTCGCACATATTTAGCCCAGCCCCACATCCACACATTTCCTCAAAAAAACACAATCAAAAATTATCCAACACTTTCCCATGAATATCCTCTAACCGATGCGGCGGGCAGACCATTAACTTTCCTTCAATCACCTTCTCATTAGCTTCATTCATCCCTGTGACACGAATCACCACCACATGGTCGGCCGGATTTACCTCAATCACCTCAAGCAGAAACTCAACCGTCCCATAATGATAAACCGGCTTAAGAAACTCAATCTCCTGTTTTAAAAGATGACTTCCTGGTCCCGGCAAATATTTAGATACGGCTGAAGTCATAATTCCTATCAGCATAATACTTGGGACAATTGGCTTTTCAAAGGGAGTTTGCGAAGCATAATCATGTTGAATGTAAAGGGGATTAGCATCATCCGTCAGCCCAAGATATAAAAGGAGATCCTTGTCTTCCATCTTTTCTGTTAATGATAACTTTTCACCAACACTTATCTCATCAATTCGGCGACCAAGCCTTCTTTTTTTTCCTAACAGCATCAAATCACACCTTTCTTGTAAGCGGTTACACATAAGATAGAGAAAATTCGGAGACCGACAGTGATCCCCGAATCCAGCTTTATTTAGATCAATACTTGCATTACATTGCGGACAGATTCGACTGATTTATCTAATGCAGCCTTTTCTTCGGCAGTTAAATCCAATTCAATGACCTTTTCAATCCCATTCGCTCCAAGGATTGTTGGTACGCCAAGATAAATACCTTCATAGCCAAACTCGCCTTCTAGATAGGCAATTGATGGTAATACACGGCGCTGATCTTTAAGAATCGCTTCACACATTTCAACTAAAGATGCAGCCGGCGCATAGTAAGCACTTCCATTTCCAAGAAGGTTAACAATTTCGCCTCCGCCCTTTCTCGTACGCTCAACAATTGCCTCTAAACGATCTTTAGGAATTAATGTTTCTAATGGAATACCACCAGCATAGGAGTACCGTACAAGTGGAACCATATCGTCACCATGACCCCCGAGAACAAAACCTGTAACATCCTTTACAGAAACGTTTAATTCTTGAGCAACAAAGGTACGGAACCGCGCAGTATCAAGAACACCAGATTGACCAATAACACGATTTTTAGGGAAACCAGATTCCTTGAATACCGTGTAAGTCATGGCATCAACTGGGTTAGTTAAGACTACAATGGTGCAGTTTGGAGAAAATTTGACGATCTCTTGGGTAACGCTTTTCATAACTTTTTGGTTTGTTTGCACTAAATCGTCACGGCTCATGCCTGGCTTACGTGCAATACCAGCTGTAATGACAACAATATCAGAATCACGTGTATCCTCATAGTTAGATGTACCAGTAATATTGGCATCAAAACCTTGAACCGGACTCGCTTCAAGCATATCTAACGCTTTACCTTTTGTAGGGTTTTCCATTGGAGCAATATCCACTAAAACGACATCACCAAGTTCTTTTTGAGCTAGTAAAAATGCTGTTGTTGCACCAGTAAAACCGCCGCCGATTACAGAAATCTTTTTACGTTTTAATGACATTTTAAGCTCTCCCTTTGAACGTATTAGTTTTTAAAGGCCTACATATAGGAAGGGGCTGTTAATAACAGCCCCTGTTCCTGATAAAAGCATTTAGAGAACAAGGTTCCTTAATAGTTCATGCCGCCTTTTACCAGCGTATGATTATTCCATGTTCTTGATAAGCTCGTCACCAAACTCTGATGTTTTTACTTCAGTTGCCCCATCCATTAAACGAGCAAAGTCGTAAGTTACAACTTTAGAAGCAATTGTTTTTTCAACTGATTTTATGACCATAGTTGCCGCTTCATTCCAGCCTAAGTGTTCAAGTAGTAACACACCGGATAAAATAACAGATGATGGATTTACTTTATCTAGACCTGCATATTTTGGTGCAGTACCGTGTGTTGCTTCAAAAATCGCATGACCAGTTTCATAGTTGATGTTAGCTCCTGGTGCGATACCAATACCGCCAACTTGAGCTGCAAGCGCATCAGAGATGTAGTCACCGTTTAAGTTTAATGTTGCAACGACATCAAACTCACGTGGACGAGTAAGGATTTGTTGTAAGAAAATATCAGCAATCGCATCTTTTACGATGATCTTGCCAGCAGCTTCAGCATCTGCTTGTGCTTTGTTCGCAGCATCTGAGCCTTGTTCTGCTTTAATGCGGTCATATTGTGCCCAAGTGAACACTTTATCTCCAAATTCTTTTTCTGCAAGAGCATAGCCCCAGTTTTTAAATGCACCTTCAGTGAACTTCATGATATTCCCTTTGTGTACAAGTGTAACTGACTTACGGCCTTCTTTAATGGCATAATTGATGGCTGCACGAACTAGACGATTTGTTCCCTCTTCAGAAACTGGCTTAATACCAATACCCGATGTTTCAGGGAATCTAATTTTGTTAACACCCATTTCATTTTGCAAGAAGTCGATAACCTTCTTTGCCGCATCAGTTCCTTTTTCATATTCAATACCGGCATAGATATCTTCAGTATTTTCACGGAAGATTACCATATCAGTATCTTCTGGACGCTTAACTGGTGAAGGAACACCTTCAAACCATCTTACTGGACGCAAGCATACAAACAAATCTAACTCTTGACGCAGCGCAACGTTTAATGAACGAATTCCACCGCCAACAGGAGTCGTTAATGGACCTTTGATTGCAATCAGATATTCATTGATTACATCAAGTGTTTCTTTAGGAAGCCACTCACCAGTTTGGTTAAATGCCTTTTCACCAGCTAGTACTTCCTTCCATACAATTTTACGCTCGCCTTTATAGGCCTTTTCTACAGCTGCATTTAAAACTCTCTCGGAAGCAGCCCAGATATCCGGTCCAATTCCGTCCCCTTCAATAAATGGAATAATAGGATTGTTTGGTACGTTTAATACACCGTTTGTAACTGAAATTTTTTCGCCTTGCATTAGTTGATCTCCCTCCTGGTATGTATAAACCTTTAACTTTGTTCGTGATCTATCAAAAGACTGAATCAAAGGTTAGAGTGAAAATCCTCTAACCTTTTATTAATTCAATTCTATTGAATCAATTTTTTGAAAAAAAGTAAAATATTAACCTCTTTGCTCCACTGGCACATATTTTTGCATGCCTGGGCCTGTATATTCGGCACGTGGACGAATCAAACGATTATTTTCATATTGTTCTAAGATATGAGCTAACCAGCCTGATACACGGCTTACCGCAAAGATTGGTGTCATTAAATCATGGTCAATTCCTAAGCTATGGTACACAGAAGCTGAATAAAAATCCACGTTTGGCGGTAATTTCTTTTCGCCTGTTACAATGGCTTCAATCTGAACAGACATATCGTACCAGTGTGGTTCCCCAGTCAACTCAGTCAATTTCTTGGACATTTCTTTTAAATGTTTTGCACGAGGGTCGCCTTTTCGATACACCCTGTGACCAAATCCCATAATTTTTTCTTTGTTTGCAAGTTTACCGCGAACGTATGGTTCAACATTTTCAAGAGTGTCAATTTCGGATAACATTTTCATTACCGCTTCGTTTGCACCGCCATGAAGTGGTCCTTTTAAGGCGCCAATGGCTGATGTAATACCTGAATAAACATCAGATAATGTTGCGACACACACACGGGCAGTAAAGGTAGATGCATTCAACTCATGATCTGCATGTAACACCAATGCTTTATTCATCGCTTCAACCGCAATAGGTTCCGGTTCTTTCCCAGTTAACATATATAAGAAATTAGCTGCAAAGCTTAAATCTTTTCGTGGTGCCACTGGTTCAAGTCCTTTTCTAATCCGGGCGAACGTGGTTACAATGGCAGGCATTTTCGCTTGCAGGCGAACTGCTTTTCGATAGTTGGCATCTTCGTCCATTATGTCTGCTTCGTCATCATACAAACCTAACAAGGAAACGGCTGAACGAAGGGCTGCCATTGGATGCACTTTTTTAATTGGATACATTTTAAAGTGCTCGATGACTTCCGTCGGCAGGGCTGAGTTTTCAGCTAACTGTCCCTTTAGCTCGGCTAACTCCCCTGCATTCGGTAATCTTCGATGCCATAATAAATAAATAACCTCTTCAAAACTAGCATTTACTGCCAAGTCATCAATGTCATAGCCAACATATGTCAGTGTGTCATCAATAATAGAGCTTATGGATGATGTTGTTGCCACTACCCCTTCAAGACCTCGTGTTACTGTCATAGAAAAATCTCTCCTCACATTCTGAATTTCCCCATCTTTCTAAAAAAACTGTCTGCTGACATTTACTCTTGAAAGATTTAGTCAGCTCATCATTTACTCTTATGCCGGATTAGAACGTTATATCTTTGATCTGGCAAAAATCTTATAACAACTGAAAGCCATTAATCAGTTTCAGTTGAGTTAAAAGCTTATTTATGGCGGTTGCCTTCGTCTAATGACGCCCTGCTTTTTCTTTTTATTCTTTTGACTGAGCGATTGCTCGGAATCAAGCCAAGAAAAGTGTATTCTTATCAATCATTAAAAAATAATTTACAAGTAATTCAATATTTATATATGGAATATGTAAATAAGGATACGCTTACAAGCTTATTATAAACAATTATCAGATTTTTGTGAATGAAAAGACACTCAAAAAATCAAAAAAATTATTATTTCACAAAAAATCTAGCTAAAAAATCCAAATACTTTCATCGCTGTATAGGCAATACCTGCACCAATCAGAGGTCCTACTGCTACACCTTTAAAAATGGAAACAGACAGAATTGTTCCAAGTACTAAAGCGGTTGTGATCTGCGGGTCATCTGCCAGCAGTTTAACGCCGCCCTTGGCAAGTAAGGCCACCAGCACCCCCGATATTAGAGCAACCCAAGCATATGGCGACTTAAAGGACGCTGTTAAATCTTTAAAGCCGATATCCCCGCTGGCAATTGGGGAAAGCACTGCTATGGTAATCAACGTTACCCCCCAGTTAATCCCTTTTGACTGTATAAAAGAAAAAGACTTCGCCTCTAAACCTCCCGCCTTCAATAAAAGCAGAACGGCAATAGCGATCATTAAAGAACTATTTTTTGCGATTAGTCCGATTACCAATAAAAGCAGGAGGAATAATAATGATTCGCTGAACATGGTATCACCAATCCTTTCCAAATTATCGTACCATACTATTTATTTACAGCCGATTTCGTTATTTATAATTTCTCTTTTTTAGAACTGAGTGAAACTTTTTCTCTGATGGTTCGTAATATGTTTAGAGAATAAATTTTTCTGGAAAATTATGCAGTTTCCATCTTAAAATGTTAAACTGAAATTACTCATTTATTCTAAAGGAGGGCTGCTTTTGGAGCTTAAATATATATACCGGACCATTCGATTTTTACTGGTCGCTGGTGGTGTGTTTTTGGCGTTGTATTTATTTTATTTCTTGTCAAAGGTCACCTATCCATTTTTAATAGGTCTAATCATCGCCTTTCTGATCAATCCCTTTGTCGACTTCCTTCAGAAAAAGGCAAAAATGCCTCGCGTACTTGCCGTTCTCATTGCTTTAATCGTGATATTTGCCTTATGTGCCGGTTTAATTACGCTGTTAGTCGCTGAGATAGTCTCTGGTGCAGCCTATTTGGCTACAGTAGTTCCGGAACATCTAGATACACTGATTAATTATCTAGAGGATTATTTTACTGCCCAGATTATTCCCTTATACAACCAATTAACAAGTGTGTTTAACAAGCTGGATGCGGGTCAACAGGACACAATCATTGGCAATATTCAAAATGTAGGAGCAAAAGTCGGCTCAACAGTTGGGACGTTTATTAAGAATCTTTTTGGTAATATACCAAATATTATTTCTTGGTTTCCGAATGCTGCAACTGTTCTCATTTTCTCTTTATTAGCCACCTTCTTTATCAGCAAGGATTGGTATCACCTGTCGGCAATGGGCGGTAAAATATTGCCGCAAAAAGCGAAAACAAGTGGAAAAACAGTTTTTGCAGACCTGAAGAAGGCATTATTTGGCTTTATTAAAGCACAGCTGACTCTCATTTCGATTACCACGGTCATTATTTTGATTGGTTTGCTCATTCTTAGAGTAGATTATGCCATAACGATTGCCTTAGCAACAGGAATTGTGGATATTATCCCTTACTTAGGTACAGGTGCTGTCTTTGTGCCATGGATTATTTATTCCTCTATTAGCGGTGATATGGGCTTGGCTATTGGTTTAGGTGTTCTCTACATAATCGTCCTTGTGCAGCGTCAGATCATGGAGCCGAAGATCCTTTCATCTAGTATCGGTCTCGATCCGTTAGCCACCCTTATAGCTTTATTCGCAGGCTTTAAATTAATAGGATTTCTAGGCTTAATTGTTGGTCCAGTTACCCTTGTAATTATCACTACTCTAAAAAGAGCAAATGTCTTCCATGATGTCTGGCTGTTTATCAAAGGCCGAGAAGCATAAGCAAAGTAAAGGATACAAAAAACGTCAGCCCCAAATGGATGCTGACGTTTTTTTCTTATCTAAAAATTATAGTACACTTGCATGTCCGTTATAGACAATTCCTCTAGTTGCATCAACTGTGATTTCTTGACCATCTCTAAATAGCTCAAGGGCACGATCAACACCAACAATGACCGGAATGCTTAAGTTAAGACCAACGACCGCTGCATGGCTGGTTAAACCACCTTCTTGCGTAATAATCGCAGCACACTTTTCAATAGCTGGCATCATATCACGGTCCGTTCCAATTGTTACAAGTATCGAACCTGGCTTTACTTTGTCCAATGCTTCTTTTGCATCATGGGCAACAACCACTTTACCGAATGTAGAACGGCGTCCAATTCCCTGCGCCTTGGTAATAACATCGCCAACCACATGGATCTTCATTAGGTTTGTTGTGCCTGCTTCCCCAACAGGTACGCCAGCAGTAATGACCACTAATTCACCATGTTTAACAATTCCGCTGTTTAAGCTTTCCTCTACTGCAGTATCGAGCATTTCGTCAGTAGTTGTTGAAGTTCTGCCAAGCTGTGGATAAACACCCCAAACAAGCTGTAAACGACGAACAATTTGTTCATTAGCAGTGACAGCTACAATGGAAGCTTTTGGACGATATTTAGAAATCATTCTAGCTGTATGGCCGCTCTCAGTTGGGGTAATAATCGATTTTACTTCGAGATTTAAAGCTGTATGTGCAACAGATTGACCGATTGCGTCCGTAAGATTGTGTTCTGTATCCTTGCTGCGGCTAGATAAGATTTCTTTATGATCTAAGGCTTGTTCAGCTCTTGAAGCAATATTATGCATGGTTTGTACGGCTTCTACCGGATATTGGCCTGCAGCTGTTTCACCGGAAAGCATAATGGCATCAGTACCATCAAAAATGGCATTGGCAACGTCACTTGCTTCTGCACGAGTTGGTCTAGGGTTACGCTGCATGGAATCAAGCATTTGCGTAGCAGTAATAACTGGCTTTCCAAGCGCATTACACTTTTTAATAAGCATTTTTTGTACAAGTGGTACTTCCTCTGCAGGAATTTCCACGCCCAGGTCACCACGTGCAACCATTAATCCGTCAGAAATTTCAAGAATTTCATCGATGTTATCTACGCCTTCTTGATTTTCAATTTTTGGAATGATTTGAATGTGGGTTCCATTATTTTCTTCCAACAGTTGACGAATTTCCAGTACATCTTTCGCACGGCGGACAAACGATGCTGCGATAAAATCAACGCCTTGCTCAATTCCAAATAAAATATCTTGGGTATCTTTTTCTGTAATTCCTGGTAAATTTACCGATACACCAGGAACGTTAACACCTTTTTTATTTTTTAATGTACCGCTGTTTAAAATTTTCGTATGAATTTCTTTTTCGGATTGATTGATGTCTGTAACTTCGAGACCGATTAATCCATCATCTAAAAGAATTCTAGAGCCTACATGAACATCTTCAATTAATCCAGGATATGTAACTGAAAATTTTTCTGTGGTTCCTTCTACTTCTGTCATGGAAATAATGATGTTTTTGCCAGCTTCAAGCTCAATTGCTCCGTTTTGCATGTTATTCGTACGAATTTCTGGGCCCTTTGTATCGAGCAGAATCGCTACCGTTTTGCCAGTTTGCTCCGAAGCTTCCCGGATGTTTTTAATTCGAGCCCCATGTTCTTCAAAATCACCATGAGAAAAATTTAATCGGGCAACATTCATACCCGCATTAATTAACTGTGTTAATTTTTCAATGGATTCACTTGCAGGTCCAATCGTACAAACAATTTTTGTTTTTCGTAGCATGCTTTTTTCCTCCTATTTTTAGAAAAGACAAACTCAATTCCTATATTGATAATTCCTTAGATAATTTAAATAAGTCAAGGTCGAGCGTATGCTTTTTCTCTAAGGCTTCAATTATATCGTAATCAACAAGCTTATTATTTTCGATTCCTACGGCACGTCCGCCTTTTCCTTCGATTAGCAATTCAACCGCACGTGCTCCTAGCCTGCTGGCTAACACTCGATCCGCTACGGTCGGTGATCCGCCTCGCTGAATATGTCCCAATACCGATACTCTTGTATCAAATTCGGTTGTTTCTTGAAGCTGGCGGGCAAATTCATAGCCACTGCATACTCCCTCGGCGACAACAATAATACTATGCTTTTTACCGCGTTCGTGACCACTGCGCAGTCTTTCAGCCACTTCTTTCATGTCATAGTTCTCTTCTGGAATTAAAATTGTTTCCGCTCCGCCTGCTAGTCCTGCCCATAATGCGATATCTCCAGCATTACGACCCATTACTTCAATCACAAATGTTCTTTCATGAGAAGTTGCTGTATCACGGATTTTATCAATCGCATCGATGACTGTATTAAGGGCCGTATCGAAGCCAATCGTTAATTCTGTTCCAGGGATGTCATTGTCAATCGTCCCAGGTACACCAACGCAAGGATATCCTTGCTGCGTTAAGGCTCTCGCGCCGCGGTAGGAACCGTCACCGCCGATAACAACTAGCCCTTCAATACCGTGTGCACGAAGTTGCTCAATTCCTTTTTGTTGGACTTCTGGGTTCGCAAATTCTGGAAGTCGCGCAGACTGAAGCATCGTACCACCACGATGAATAATATCACCAACAGAACCTAACTCAAGTTTTTTTATATTTCCACTAACTAATCCTGCATAACCACCGTAAATACCATAAACCTCAACATTATGAAAAATAGCTTTACGAACCACAGCACGAATAGCTGGATTCATTCCCGGAGAGTCTCCACCACTTGTTAAAACGCCAATCTTTTTCATGTTTATCACCCCAATAATCAATTTGAACCCGTATGTACACATCGTTAGTAAATGAATGTATTAAGCCTAAACTTCATAGTACTTTATTATTATTAACATAAAATCCTCGAATATTTATAAAATAACATGAACAAAACGCGTTAACAACCGATTCAGAGTAGTAATTATAATAGACGAAATAATTAGTAAATTGATAGCGCTTTATATCGGGTTGGAATCGTTATCATTAACATTTTTAGGGATTTTTCGTGAAAAATATGTGAACTCTAAAAAAAAAAAAATCGTGCCCATTGAGAGCACGATTCGTTAATTTACACTAATGTAATCTTCCGCAACTGTGTATTCACCAATGGTTCTAAACCTGTTATAACGGTCAGCTATTAATTCCTCTTCGGACCGTTTTAATAATTCCGCTAATGAAGCTTTTAGCATTTTCTCAATTTCCGCTGCCTGCTTTTTAACATCCTTCTGAGCTCCACCCTTAATCTCTGGAATAATATCATCAATAATTCCCAGTTCCTTTAGGTCAGGAGCGGTAATTCTCATTGTTTCCGCTGCATTTTTTGCAAGAGACGCATCCTTCCACAAAATAGCGGCTGCTCCTTCAGGAGATATAACAGAGTAAGTTGAATTTTCGAGCATATAAATGCGGTTTCCAACACCTAATGCCAGCGCACCACCGCTGCCGCCCTCTCCAATTACAACGCAAATAACCGGGACCCGCAGCCCCGCCATTTCAAATAGATTTCGAGCAATGGCTTCGCTCTGGCCTCGTTCTTCAGCAGCTTTCCCTGGATAGGCTCCCTTTGTATCAATAAAGCAAATAATCGGGCGGTTAAATTTATCTGCCTGCTTCATTAATCGCAATGCTTTTCGATAGCCTTCAGGATGTGGCATTCCAAAGTTCCTGCGGATATTTTCTTTCGTATCTTTCCCTCGCTGATGGCCGATAACGGTAACAGGTAACCCCTTAAACTTGGCTACACCACCAACAATGGCCTCATCATCGGCAAAGGTACGATCACCATGGCATTCAAAAAAGCCATCAAAAAGATAAGAAATATAATCAAGAGTGGTCGGGCGACTGGCAAGCCGAGCAATTTGAACCCTGTCCCACGGCTTAATATTTTCATATATGTCTTGCTCCAGCTTCTCAAGACGCGCCTCTAACTTTTTAATTTCTGAGCTTAAATCTACATCTGTTGTTTTAGTGAACTCTTTTAGTTCCGTAATTTTCTTTCTTAACTCCACAATCGGGCGTTCGAATTCTAATTCTCCTACCATTCGAGTTCACCTCCAGGCTGATGAATTTCTAATATATTGGTAATTTTTTCGACTAAGTCTTCTCGGGAAATAATGGCATCAAGCTGGCCATGTTTTAATAGGAATTCTGCCGTTTGAAAATCCTCCGGCAATTCCTCACGAATCGATTGTTCAATAACTCTCCGGCCAGCAAACGCAATTAATGCTCCTGGTTCAGCAAAGTTATAATCCCCCAAGGAGGCAAAGCTTGCAGAGACACCGCCTGTTGTCGGGTGAGTCATCATTGAGATAATAAGACCGCCATTATTACTAAATCTCTTTAAAGCAACACTAGTCTTTGCCATTTGCATCAAACTTAAGGCACCCTCTTGCATTCTTGCCCCGCCTGATGCTGTAAAAATAATAAATGGAAGCGACAACTCATCTGCTTTTTCAATGGCCCTGGTTATTTTTTCACCAACTACTGAACCCATACTTCCCATCCGGAATGAAGCATCCATTATGGCCAGAACAATCTTATGGCCGTTAACCGTCCCTATGCCGGTTACAACGGCTTCGTTTAAATTGCTTTTTTGCCGGTCTTTTTCCAGCTTTTCCAGATAATCCGGAAAATTAAGGGGATTCATTGAGACCATTTCCTCGTTTAATTCCACAAAACTTCCTTCATCAATAAAACTATCGATTCGTTCTTTTGCCGTCATTTGAAAATGAAAACCGCAATGCAGGCATACCTTTGCGTTTTTCACCAACTCTTTGGTATACATAATTTTCTTACATGAAGGACACTTAGACATAATTCCTTCTGGAACGTCACTCTTTGTTGTTTCTTTTGTTATGGTTGCATATTTTTTCTTTTTTGGTTGATTTTTTGTAAAAAGATCCTTAAGCGCCAAATTAAAACCTCCCTTGTGTAACGCGACCTGCCTATGGCAAGATTCTCCAATTATTGCTATTATAAAAGTCTTTCTATCCAGCCTCCACTTCATACCTAATCCATTTTAAGTGGTCTAACTGGAATTAAACTAAAAAATAGCCCTCCTAACAGGCTTGTATAACTTTCACTATAAAATAAACATAGTTCAAAATCTGTTAGTATTTGTCGGTAAAGTTTGACAAATTTCGAAGTTTTTTATACGCAGATAGTGTTTTTTCAAGATCCTTTTCAGCTATAGCGTTTAATAAATTAAGATAAAGTTCCCGTTTATAGATTAGATAATTTTCCTCTTGTGAATGATAATACTCTTTTAAAATAGACCATAATCGCAAGAATAAGTGGTTATCTGACAGCTCCATAAATTTCTGGAAAAATTCATCATCAGAGAAATGATCGGTGGCTTCAAACCAATCCTTAATCTTATTGATTTCCTGATTATCTGCTTTTTGGACTACTAAATGCAAGCAATCCATTTCAATATAATTTTTTGTTTCAAACACATCACGCTTAGCTTTTTGATCCTGCAAAATAAAAGTGCTAAGAAGTTGGACAAGCTGATGACCGCGAAAGTCTCTAATATAGGTTCCCTCGCCTCTTCTTGTCTCAATTAAACCAAGTAATTCTAACGCTCTGAGTGCTTCGCGAACGGAAGAGCGCCCGAAATTCAGGCGCTCCGACAATTCACGTTCAGATGGGATTTTATCGCCGGTCTTAAGACCGTCAATCGTAATCATTTCTCTTAATTGCTTCACAATCTCTAAATAAACTTTGGTATTCGTCACTTACGAATCACTCACTTTTACCAATGATTGCGAGCCTCTGAGTTCTTTCCTTTACATCCTGTGGATCAACTTTTAGACGGGCTACACCTGTTTCCATAGCTGCCTTGGCCACTGCAGCAGCAACATTTGGTGCTACTCTTGGGTCAAAGGGTGCTGGGATAACATAGTCTGCATGAAGTTCATCCTCGCTTATTAATCCAGCAATGGCCTCTACTGCTGCCACTTTCATTTTTTCATTTATATGGGTTGCTCGAACATCAAGGGCCCCGCGGAAAATTCCTGGAAATGCAAGGACATTGTTTACTTGGTTAGGAAAGTCAGAACGACCTGTCCCAACGACTTTTGCCCCCGCCGCTTTAGCTTCTTCCGGCATAATCTCTGGATCAGGATTCGCCATTGCAAAAATGATCGAGTCTGGGTTCATGGAAGCAACCATATCCTTGGTTAATGCTCCTGCAACCGATACTCCGATAAAGACATCTGCACCTTTAATCACATCAGCGAGACTTCCTTGTTGATTATCGCGGTTCGTAAATTTCGCTACTTCTGCTTTAACAGAATTCATTCCCTGCGGCCGGCCTTCATAAATTGCGCCTTTTGTATCACACATGATGATATCTCTGACTCCGTAGTTATATAACAACTTGATAATTGCAATCCCAGCAGCACCTGCTCCACTAGCAACTACCTTTATTTCAGTCATTTTCTTTCCAATAATTTTAAGGGCATTGACAAGTCCTGCTACAGTAACAATCGCAGTACCATGTTGGTCATCATGAAAAATGGGAATATTGGCTTCCCTTTTCAATCTTTCTTCAATCACAAAACAGTTAGGAGCGGCGATATCTTCAAGATTCACTCCCCCGAAGGTTGGCTCCAGCAACTTCACAGTTTCAACGATTTTATCAACGTCTGTTGTGTTTAAACAAATGGGAAAAGCATCCACTCCGGCAAAGCTTTTAAAAAGAACAGCTTTGCCCTCCATCACTGGAAGTGCTGCTTCAGGTCCAATATTACCTAACCCTAAAACAGCTGTACCGTCAGAAACAACGGCAACCATATTACCTTTCATGGTATAATCATAAACCGTTTCAGGTTTTTCATAGATGTCTTTACATGGCTCTGCCACACCTGGTGAATAGGCTAAACTTAAATCATGTGCATTTCGAACTGGAACTTTTGATTTTGACTCTAACTTTCCCTTATGAATTCGATGCATATGTAATGCTTCTTCACGTAAAGTCAAGAACTGTCACCCCTAAAAAATTATATAAAAATTAATAATACCCATTCACTTATTGCCCGCCATAGTGGTCAGACCACACCTGTCTCTTTACCACTATAACATATCTAGGGAAGTTGTAAAGAATTATTCCTTTAGGACCACGTTTTCTGAACCAAGGATATTTCTTAATTTCTGCAGTACATTTTGTTCAGGTTTCACCCTGTACTCATCACCTAACCTAAATGTTTTCCCGTTATCTTCATAGTGGACAATTACTGGGGCGTTTCCTTTATTATCTTTCAATAGCTGATTTATTTTTTTTAATGATGCTTCATCCTTCATACCAGCGGAAACTTTTAAATATAAAACAGCTTGCTTATTAGAATTGGTTTGTAACCAATTTTCTAAATCAAACACCTGCTGAATAATAAATTGCAATTGACCTTCTCTTTCTTCCAATTTACCTTCAAGAAGCACAAAGTTTCCTTGTTTCAATAGTACCTGAAACCTTTTATATACATTTGGAAATACAACAGCCTCCATCTCACCGCTTGAATCACTTATAGTTAAGAAGGCCATCGAGTCTCCTTTTTTTGTACGAATCGATTTCAGCGCTGATATATAGACTCCTGAGGCAGCCCTTTTTACTGCCGGGCTTAATTGATATAACAGCAAGGCACCACTTAATTTAAGCCTTTTTTCATAAATGGAGATGGGATGGTCCGATAAGTAGAAACCTAGCGCCTCTTTTTCAAAGGTCAATTTATTTTCAAGACTAATAGGATCCACTTGGACATATTTTGGCTTTGGTATCATGTCGTCTTCAAATAAGGCAAACTGTTCTTCGTCATCCGGTTTGAATATTTGTGCATGTTCAATCGCCACGTCCAAACTGGCTAAAAGAACAGCACGATCTTCGCCAAATTCATCAAACGCACCGGAATGAACTAGATATTCAAGTGTTTTTCGGTTTACTGCCTTAGAAGAAACTCTTATACAAAAGTCAAATAAGTCATCAAACCTCTTCCGTTTTCTTACCTTGAATACTTCCTTCAGGGCTGCAGCGCCGACATTTTTTATGGCTGCCAGGCTATAGCGGATACCGTTTCTTTCTGCCTGAAAGGAGTATTTGCTTTGATTGATCGATGGAGGGAGGACGTTGATCTCCTTTTGCCGCGTTTCCATGATATATTGAGCAATTTTGGTATCATTCCCAATCGCAGAAGTAAGAAGGCCCGCCATAAAATGAACTGGAAAATTAGCTTTTAAAAACGCTAGTTGGTAGGCAATCATACTATAGGCGACCGCATGACTCCTATTAAACCCATAGTTGGCAAATCGGACAATTAAATCGTATATTTCATTCGCAAGCCCTTCTGTATATCCTTTCTTTAACGCCCCTTGAACAAAGTGATAGCGCTCTTTGTCCAATACTTCTTTTTGTTTTTTCCCTACCGCGCGGCGTAATAAGTCTGCTTCACCAAGTGAAAATCCGGCCATTTTAGAGGCAATCTGCATGATTTGCTCTTGGTAAACAATGACTCCATAGGTATTCGCTAAGATGGATTCCAAATCAGGGTGCGGATAATCTACGGCCGCCCTGCCATGCTTCCTGTCGATATAGAGCGGAATGTTTTCCATTGGGCCAGGACGATATAAGGCATTAACTGCCACAATATCCTCAAAATGAGAGGGCTTTAATCGCGTCAGTACCTTTCTCATTCCCTCTGATTCAAGCTGAAATATACCTGTAGTTTCCCCCCTGGCAAGTAAGTCAAATGTGTTAGCGTCTTGCAGCGGTACCTGCCTTATGTCAACCTTCCTGCCTGTATCTCGATAAATAGAAGTTATAATCGTTTCAATTAGCGAAAGGTTTCTGAGACCGAGAAAGTCCATTTTCAGCAAGCCAATCTCCTCAAGATACTCCATTGAGTATTGGCTCAAGAAAACATCTCCGGACCCTCGTTGAATCGGGACTAATTCGACCAGTTGCTTCTCACTAATGACCACACCGGCAGCATGTGTGGAAGTATGGCGCGGCAGGCCTTCAATTTTCATAGCTGTTTCAAACAGTCTTTGATTTAGCGGAGTTTCCTTCACAAACTTTCTCAATGGTTCTGATTCTTTATAAGCAGCGTCCAGATTAATTCCTAAGCGGGACGGAACCAATTTTGATAAATACTCCAATTCTTTTGCATTTAAACCAAACGCCCGGCCTACATCTCTTAAAGCGGCTTTTGCTGCAAGTGTTCCAAAAGTAACAATTTGAGCAACATGCATTTCCCCGTACTTTTTAGCGACGTAATTGATCACCTCATCCCGGCGGTGATCAGGAAAATCTATGTCTATATCAGGCATCGATATCCGTTCAGGATTTAAAAAACGTTCAAATAATAACTCATGCTTAATCGGATCTACGTCTGTGATATACAGAACATACGCAACAAGCGAACCTGCCGCTGAACCTCGTCCTGGTCCGGTTAAAATACCATGCTCGCGTGCATATCTCATAAAATCCCAAACAATTAAAAAGTAGTTACTAAATTTCATCCGCTTAATTACGGCAAGTTCATAGGACAAACGGTCTAAATATTCCTTACTAGGGTTTGAGAACCGCTCATACAAACCCGTTTCGCATAAACGATCAAGAAACTCCTCTGCGGGAACACCATGCTCGGTTGGGAATGCCGGTAAAAAGGTTTTATTAAGTTCGATGTTTACAGTGCAACGTGCAGCGATGTTCAAGGAATTTTCTATGACCTGAGGATGTTCTGAAAAGCAATCAACCATTTCTTCGGCACTTTTTAAATAAAACTGGTCGCTATCTAGTTTTTCTCGATGCTCATCCTGAAGTTTATCGCCATTTTTAATCGCCAGTAAACATTCGTGCGCAAACGTATCTTCTTTTTCTAAATAATGGACTCTGTTTGTAGCTACCAGCGGAATGTTTTCTTGGCTAGCAATCGTAAGAAATTGTTTATATATCCTTTTTTCATCTTCTAGCTGGTGCTGCTGCACAGATAAAAAGAAGTTGCCGTTCCCGAAAATCTGAACCATTCTACGAATTAATCTTCGTGCATATTCCTCATTGCCTTTTAAAAGCGACTGTTCAATCTCCCCTTCTAAACCAGGAGAAATGGCGATAAGTCCTTGTGAATAAGATTTAAGCCATTTAAACGGTAGACCATTTTTAGACTTAGTTTGAACTGCACTCGATATTTTTAATAGGTTTTTAAATCCTTCTTCCGTTTCGGCAAGTAAAACAAGTGGATAGGCTTCATTTTCTGACCGTTCGCTTTCAACATCTACCGTTAGACCAATGATTGGTTTTATCTTATTTTTCTTACAGAGTTTATAAAATTCAATCGTTCCGTACATTACGTTTCGGTCCGTCAGAGCAAGGGCTTTGTACCCTTTTCTTTTGGCATTTTCGATTAAATCCGGGACAGATGCCGTGCTTGTCAACAAGCTATAGGCACTATACACATGAAGGTGAATAAAAGACATAATGTCACACCGTTCCTTAAAAAAATTTCATTAATTTAATTATAGAGCTTAACGAGAAAAAAGGAAAATATGTTCTGTTTTACAGAAAAGCGGAAGCGCCTTGAACAGGGGCGACAGGCATAAGACGAGCCGGCGAGAAGGCTGCTCTTTAGCCTTCTTGACGGATTGGCTTATGACCCCGAGCCCCTAGGCGCTGGAGCCAGACAACACGAAAAGCGGAAGCGCCCTGGTCAGCGGCGTATGGCCTGGAGCACTCCAGGAAACACGAAGAGCGCTAGCGATTCGATGTTGACTTATCGTAGGGCGGAGAGCGAAGGACACTAGCCGCTAGGGCGCTGGAGCCAGACAGCACGAAAAGCGGAAGCGCCTTGGGCAGCAGATAGACATCGCTTTATTTCGTGGCACTAACTCATATTCCAGAACCTTTGTCCATATACATGAATATAACAATTTGTAAGGGCGGTTTGCGCATGAAAGAGATTGGTTTTTTTCCGGCTTTTATTGAGGGCTACTTTATCGCGCTAGGAGTCGTGCTTGGCGGTTCCTTAATTGGGGGAATTGCTTCATTCTTAACAGGGCAGCCACCACTTACGACCGTCTACCGCTTATCCTCCGCACTAAGGATATGGGCAATTGTTTCGGCGATTGGCGGAACATTCGATGCCGTTTACACATTTGAAAGAGGCTTATTTAACGCGGATACAAAGGATCTTTTTAAACAACTCTTGCTCATCCTGTCTGCCTTAGGCGGTGCCCAAACAGGTGCGCTCATTATTAATTGGTTAACCCAGGAGCATATCTCGTCATGAGAGTACCGCAATTATACCGTAAACCCGGCTGGCAGCGCTTTTTTGCAGGAACCGCTGTTGGCGGAGCGATTAGCTGGTGTATCTTTCTATATATTTACGGTGTTTGGCAGGAAGAAAACACGGAGTTAATACGGAAGCAGCAACAGGAAATTGTTGACCTAAATAACGAGAAAAAGATTTGGCAGGATGAATATAAAGAAATCAATCGGCGCAATATTGAACAGCTTACAGTCCAGAAAATAAATATTAAAATCACAAACGCCGAAAAATATAAGCTAGACTCTTTGAGTGTTCTAGAAACAGAAGATTCGGTTCACGATGATATTAGTATGATGCTGGCCAAAGATATCGAGACAGTATATAAAAGTAAGGACTTACTCAAAAAAATTATTGAAAACAAACAAGTAAAAATTAATGATAAAAGATACAAGTTAAAAGTGAAAGAAATGGTTATCTATACAAACTTAACCATTCAATTAGAAATTCATTTTGAATAAGATAGGCTGCAGCGACTTAATTAGGCGCTGCAGCTAAATATACGGCCCTGAAAATGGGCCGTTTTCTTGCTTTAAGACTATTTGGAATATGCTTCGCAAACTTTCCCTAATTCCTTAACGACTTGTTCCACTTCGTCCCATGAATAAATCGTTGCACCTGAAGCAAGCGGATGTCCGCCTCCGTTAAATTTCCTAGCGACCACATTGATAACAGGCCCCTTAGAGCGGAGTCTTACCCGGATTTGGTTGTCTTCCTCAATGAAAAAGACCCACGCTTTGATCCCTTTCACATCCCCAAGTGATCCAACTAGTAAAGATGCTTCAGCCGGTCTCGCGTCATACTCTTTTAATAAATCCCTGGTAATCTTAACGGAAGCTACACCATTTGGCTGAAGGACAAAATTCTGCAGGATATAACCTTGTAATTTAATAATCTTAGGATCTAGCTCGTACATTCGGTCAAAAAGTTCAGTCCGTGAAAAATTGTAATGAATTAATTCACCTGCATAAGCAAATGTTTTCTCCGTTGAACTTGGGAACAAAAATCTCCCCGTATCTCCAACAATACCAGCAAACAATAGCCTTGCCGCTTCGTCATTCATTTTCAAGCCCGATTCTTTTCCCTTTAGATAAAAATCATAAATCATTTCACTGCAAGAACTAGCAGTGGTGTCGACCCACAATAAGTCCCCATACGGTTCCATGTTAGGATGGTGGTCGATTTTAATTAATTTATCACCCATCGTATAGCGCTGATCATCGATTCTTTCCTGATTGGCTGTATCACAAACAATCACTAATGCCCCTTTATAAACTTCATCCTCGATCACATCAAGCCTGCGCAGGAAATTCAGCGTTTCTTCTTCTTGACCTACGGCAAAGATTTTTTTCTCTGGAAAGGATTCCTTTAATATAGCGGTTAATCCACCTTGTGAACCGTATGCATCCGGGTCTGGACGGATATGACGGTGAACAATAACGGTTTCATATTGTTTAATCGCTGTTAAAATTTGCTCAATCATAACACTGCTCCTTATGTACCAATTATGGCTTTTTTTTTCAATCCACGATAAAATAGTAGATGATTTCAAGAATTTTGGAGGATTGAATAATGTTTGTACTCGTTGTATTGATTGTCGTTTTATTTGCTTTCTACTTATTTTATAAAACAAAATACTTTAGAAGCAACCGTCAGGTAGAAAAGAAATGGCTTTCCGCAAAATCAAATATTGCACTTGGCCTTTTTGTCTGCTTATTTGGCATTAATCATCTTGTTTTTATATCCGAGACTACCACATCATACATTATTGCATCCATCTTTACTATTTATGGTGCTTACTTTAGCTGGATTGGCTTCAAAAAATATAAGCACTACCTTCCGTTTGCCATTGAAGAGGCTAACAGTCTTGAAGCCCAAAAATAAGTTGAGCCGCTTCTCAAAGGGAAGCGGCTTTCTTTTTATTTATTTAAGGTATTAATTCCGATCGATTAACTGACACATCATCATCGCTTTGCCCACTAACACACTTTCATTAAAAACCTCTACATCTACTTTTCCAAACTTACGGCCAACTTCCAGTACTTTTGGAATAATTTCTAAAGTACTTTCCATTTGAACCGGTTTTAGAAAGTAAATAGTCATATTCTCTACAACCAAATCACCTTTTTTGTAACTGCGCAAGATCCGATTTGCCGCTTCAGACACAATTGTGGTAAATACCCCGTATGAAATCGTTCCAAGATGATTAGTCATTTGAGGTGTTACTTCACAGGAGTAAACTTCTTCCCCTTTAGCTTTCCCTTGGACTAAAGCCATTTGGTTGGTAATGATATCGTCAATTGTTTCACCAACCTGCGGCTGGCGTTGATTCATTTGCAGCGCCTTTAATACATCCTGACGACTGATAATTCCCTCAAGACGATTGGAATCGTCTGTAACGGGCAAGACCTCTATCCCTTCCCAAACCATTGTATGGGCTGTTGAGGCGACACTTGTTTTTCCGTTCACCGTCATTGGATTTTTTGTCATGATCTTATCAATCGACGTATCTAAATCTTGACCTAGTATATCTTTACTCGTGACCATTCCTTGAATTTTCATATTTTGGTCGACAACAGGGTAGCGGCTATGAGTAGTTTTTTGATTTAACTCATGCCACTTGGAAACCTTATCTGAAGTTTTGAGATAATAGGTTTCATCAAGCGATGTTAAAATGTCTTCTACTAGAATGATTTCTTTTTTGATTAATTGGTCATAAATGGCCCGGTTAATCATCGTTGCTACCGTGAAGGTATCATAACTAGTTGAAATGACCGGTAATTCCAATTTATCGGCCAGCTTTTTCACATGCTCTTCACAATCAAATCCCCCAGTAATTAAAACAGCGGCTCCTTCTTTTAAGGCAAGCTCATGTGCCTGTGTCCGGTTTCCGACAATGAGGAGATTACCAGCCTCTGTATAGCGCATCATGGCTTCTAATTTCATCGCACCAATGACGAACTTATTAAGGGTTTTATGCAAACCAGTTCTTCCGCCTAATACCTGCCCGTCCACAATATTTACGACTTCGGCAAAGGTAAGCTTTTCGATATTTTCTTTCTTTTTTCGTTCAATCCGTATCGTGCCAACCCGTTCGATCGTGCTGACATATCCTTTATTTTCAGCTTCTTTTATCGCTCTGTAGGCTGTTCCTTCACTTACGGTCATCGCCTTGGCGATTTGCCGCACTGATATTTTTTCCCCAATTGGAAGTCCATCAATGTATTGCAAAATTTGTTCATGCTTAGTAGCCAAGACCTTCACCCTTTATTGTTTGAATTCCAATTCATCCAGTCTAAAACCGGAATTATGTCTATTTCCCATTATAGAGTGTTAAAAGTCTTGATTCAATGCGGTTTCTCACAATTTATCATGCAAAAAGCGCCTTTTTTGAGGCGCTGCTTGCTGGGAGCTTTGAAAACTCCATAGAAATTATTGAAGGATTAATGGTAGGAACGGGACTTTTTCTTTACACGTCCTGACTGCATTTTTCGCATCGATCTCTTTGGACTATAAAGGATACCTGTTAGATTTCCTGCAATCACAACTAATGCAAAAGCCAGCCATGTTAAGGAAAAAATTCCTTGTGTGTTGTCAAAGTTAATTGACAATCTAGGTACTGCAAAATAGAGCATAAAGGCCGCAAGCAATAAGCAAAGTAAATATCGGTTCTTTTTCATTTTCATTTCCTCCCTAAAAGACTGCTTGTTTCATTTTTATGCTAGAGGAAGGAAAAAAAGTATGTGAAAACCTAAAGAACAATTAAATTTCTAATGCCTCACCCGGTGCCAGTACGAATCCATTTTTATTTGGAAGCATTTCAATAAATTGATTCGGGTCTTGTTTAATTGGCGGGAAGGTATTGTAATGGATAGGAACCACTGTCTTAGCTCTTAACAATTCGGCCGCATAGGCAGCATCCTCTGGACCCATTGTATAGTTATCACCTATTGGCAGGAAGGCAAGGTCGATTGGATGACGATCGCCAATTAATTTCATATCGGAGAAAAGTGCTGTATCACCTGCATGGTAAATGGTTTTCCCTTCACTCATAAACAAGATTCCAGCAGGCATTCCGCAATACACGATTTGATTATCATTTGTGGTATAGCTTGAGCCATGGAAGGCCTGCGTCAGCTTTATTCTGCCAAACTCAAATTGATAAGAACCTCCGATATGCATACCATGTGTTTTTACACCCTGCCAGCTTAAGAACGTTGATAATTCATCCGTTGCCACTACAAGCGCGTCATTCCTTTTGGCCAGTTCTACAGTGTCTCCTACATGGTCATTATGGCCATGTGATAATATAATTACGTCGACTTTTACATCTTGCGCCTTTAAGTCCGTTAAGGAATTGCCTGTAATGAACGGGTCAATGATGATATTTTTTCCTTCTGTACTAATTTGAACAACTGAATGCCCATGATAAGATACTCTCATTCTTACCTACTCCTTTTTATTTATAGGCTGTGTTAATCTTGAATGTTGATTTCCGCCCAGGCGACTTCGCTCCAATCAACAGGCTAAAAAACAACAATAACCTTTAACACAACCTATTTATTAGAATTGTCCAGCTCGGTGCCCAGCGTCTAAAAGGGCACTTCCGCTTTTCTAAGTATTTCCCTAAGAAATTAGGAATTCCTTCTTACTTTATACCCATAACTGCTTCTTTTTAGAGCATGATAAGGTATGATAGTTTACATTCACCTATAATCTTGTTACGCTCAGGTTGGAATTGATATTTAACAAGGGGGTCCCCTAACATGAATCAACGATTAGTAAAGCTTCAAACTTGGATGAAGGAAAATGAAATTGAAGTCAGTTTTTTGACCTCTTCAGAAAATGTATTTTATTTAAGCGGCTATTTTACTGACCCGCATGAAAGACTTCTTGCACTTGCAGTATTCCAAGAAGAGGAGCCATTTTTGGTTTGCCCTTCGATGGAAGTACATGATGCAAAACGTTCTGGCTGGGCCCATGATATCATTGGTTACAGTGATATTGAAAATCCGTGGGATCTGATACTAAACTCAATCAATAAAAGAATCGATAAAGTTTCGAAGGCTGCTATTGAAAAAGAACATATGAACGTTGAGCGCTATGAACGGCTTTTACAATTGTTTCCGCACGCTTCGTTCGTATCTGCAGAAGAAAAATTACGGATGCTTCGCATGATTAAGGATGCAAAAGAATTAAAAATCATTGAAGAAGCTTGTGCGCTGGCAGATTACGCTGTTCAGTTCGGCGCTAGTGAAATAAAAGAAGGAAAAACAGAACTCGATGTACTAAATGCATTGGAGTACGCACTTAAACAAAAGGGCGTAACCGAAATGTCGTTTTCAACCATGGTTCTAACAGGTGCCAATGCAGCCTCTCCTCATGGTATACCAGGAGGAACTAAAATTAAAAAAGGCGATCTCGTCTTGTTTGATTTAGGTGTTGTAGTTGACCGGTATTGCTCCGATATTACAAGAACGGTTGCGTATGGGGATATTAACGATAAACAAAAAGAAATTTATGATACGGTCTTGAAAGCCCAACTCGCTGCGATTGATGCTAGTAAACCCGGAGTGAGCGCTGCAGAAGTGGACCTTACCGCCCGACGAATTATTTCAGATGCCGGTTACGGGGAGTTTTTCCCACACCGCTTAGGGCATGGTCTTGGGATTAGTGTCCATGAATACCCTTCATTAACAGAGACCAATCAGTTGATAATCGAAGAAGGAATGGTTTATACAATTGAACCTGGTATCTATGTACCAGAGGTTGCTGGAGTCCGGATTGAGGATGATGTGTATATTACGGCAGGTGGGGCAAAAGTATTAACTAATTTCCCAAAAGAGCTGCAAATTATTAAATAAAATTTGGGACCTTTTTACATTGAACTCTGCTAAGATTTGATGTATTATAACAATACAAGCTGCGTTGTACGTAATCATAATAAAGTTTTAACCTTTAAGCTGTAAAAGGGAGTTTAACTATCGAAGCGGAAATGACATGCCTCTGTCTATAGGACATGGAGGACACGCAGGAACGTTTCTGAGAACACCCACTTTGAGGAGTGGTGGTTTAAAACTTTCTTATATCTCTACGGCAAATGCGGCTACATAATTGTTTTATTAAACCAGCTTTCTAGTGAAGCTGGTTTTCCTATGTAAAAGGAAGAGGCCCCGCGCCTCTTCTTTTTTATTGCTAATAATAGTAAGGATATGGGTAAAATGGGTAATATGGATATGGGTAACCGTAATAAGGGTATCCATATCCATATAAATATGGTGCTGTTAATAAGGCACCTGCTGCCAAGCCTCCTAAAAACGGCAGTCCAAAACCTCCAAATCCCCATCCCCAAGGTCTGCCAAAGCCAAAACCGAATGGTCTGCCAAAACCGAAACCAAATGGTCTGCCAAAGCCAAAACC
>NZ_JBALNF010000019.1:0-285 GCF_036962465.1 Neobacillus vireti | reverse complement strand
GTCTGCCAAAGCCAAAACCTGGGCGGCCAAAGCCAAATCCGAAGCCCGGGCGGCCAAAGCCAAAGCCTCCAAAATGACCGAACCCGTGATGAAGTCTTTCATCGCCAGCATCTATTCCATACATTTCAGTTGTCATTATTCCTTCTCCTCATTAGCCAGTTTTATAACCCTTTTTTGTTAAATAAAGAATGGGAAGCCTCCGAAGAATGGATAACCAAAGCCGAATGGTACTCCAAAGCCAAAGCCAAATGGCGGCCAAAAGAACGGACGTCCAAAGCCCCATCC